>NZ_FQZV01000041.1 GCF_900142145.1 Geosporobacter subterraneus DSM 17957
GTATGCCTCCTCACTACCTACTTGTTCAGTAGTGGGCAACTAGGTATTACCCTAGTTGGGTTCCCCCATTCGGAAATCCCCGGATCAATGCCTGCTTGCGGCTTCCCGAGGCTTATCGCAGCTTACCACGTCCTTCTTCGGCTCCTGGTGCCAAGGCATTCGCCCTATGCTCTTTATAACTTGACCAGAAATTGTATTTGTTTTGTGTTGAATGTTGCAGGTTGTATGTTGAATGTTTTGGGGTCTATCTTTTGGGTTTTAACCCCAAAGGCACTCCCTAGAACCTTCAACCTTTCTCCTTCAACTTTCAACCGCTGTTTCTCTTCATTGTTCAGTTTTCAAGGTACATGTTGGTGGAGGGTTGGACTTCAAAGTCGAACCCTTCACCGGATCAGTCGGGAAGCCGCTGTCCTCTATGTTTACGGTACGCGGCCGCCCGCTTTCATCAATGTAGTTATAGGTAATCGTTATATGATCATCATAGACGAAAACCGCTTTAACGAAGACGTCAATAATCAATCGCTGGTATTCCGGATCGTCTATGTCACCACCCTTGAACTGGTTTAGCCAGAAGACAACCTGTTCCCTGGTTACCTTTGGTGTGACTATTTCTTCATGGGCGATCCTGGCTTCCAGGTCCTTTTTCTCTTTCTCCAATTCCAACAAGCGCGCCTGTGTGGATTCTGTAAAGATACCGAGTTCAATAGCCTTTATCAGATTAGCGATAGACTTCTTAACGCCTTCCAGTTCTAATTCAAGAGCGCGAAGGACGCTTTTGTCCCGTTCCTGGTTTTGCAGTTCAATAACCCTGTCGGCGATCATTTCGATAACTTCATCAACCAGGACGCGGCGGACGGTTTCTGAAACGACCAGGGTTTCGATCCAGTCTTTACGGACCGGCTTCTTATTACAGCCGCGCCGGCGCTTGGCCTTCGCACACTTATAATAATAATATTTCCTGCCTTTCGTTCTGCTTGTCCCGCTTTCGCCGTTCATATTGGTTCCACATTTACCACAGAACAGCTTTGTTGAAAGTAAATAGTCCATTTTAGCCGCCGCCCTTGCCGGCGCTTTTTTATTTACGGCCAGCATTTCTTGAACCCTTCGGAAAAGGTCTTCGTCTATGATGGCCGGCACGCCGTTTTCAATTATAATGTCGTTCCACTTATAGACGCCGATATATTTTTCATTCCTTAAAATCCTATGAAGACTATTCGGGCCAAACTTATTCCCCCGCGACGTTCGGCAACCGCGATTATTTAATTCGGTGATTATTTCGGTTACCGTCTGTCCGTTGGCGTATCTTTCGAATATTTCCTTGACGATCGCGGCTTCTGCCGGATCGACAACGAACTTCTTGTCAGGTCCTATTTTGTAACCCAGCGCTATATTCCCGCCGGTGACCTGGCATTTTAACGCGCTTTCCTTCATGCCGCGCTTAATGTTCTGGGAGAGGTTGGCGGAATAATATTCGGCCATTCCTTCCAGCATTGATTCCAGAATAATACCTTCCGGCGTATCGGATATATTTTCTTTGGCCGATATAACCCTGACACCATTCTTCTTCAGCTTTGCCTTATATATAGCGCTGTCGTATCTGTTCCGCGCGAAACGGTCCAGCTTCCAGACAATCACCGCTTCAAACTTCCGGCTTTCGCTGTCTGCTATCATGCGAAGAAAATCTGGGCGCTGATCAGTTCTTCCGGTTAAGGCGCGATCTGTGTAAACGCCTACAATGTTTATGTTATTTCGTTCCGCAAACTCATAGCATTCGCGAAGCTGACCTTCGATAGACTGGTCTGTCTGGTCAGGCCCTGGCGAATACCTGGCATAGATAACCGCGTTCATAGGGAGCCACCACGCCCGTTTAATAGCTCCGCCGCCCTTTCTTCAATCAGCTTTTCGATTTTTTCTTTTGTAAATGATATGTCCGGCATTTTCTCATTTGACCAATCCACGTCTTTTTCTAATATCAGGAATATTCTATGTTGCTGGGCGGAAATTGCTTCGTCGATTTTATCATCTTCTCTTTCAAATGCTTCCAGCATATTTATTATCTTCATCAACCGGTCTTTTCTGCCTTTTGTTGTTTTCAATGCCTGGGCTGATTGTATTTCCTTTTCTATGACTTTCGGTAGAATGTCACAAAATAGGCTGACATTATCGAATTGTTCAAAACCACCTGACAGAGAAATTATATTCCTTGCCGTCCTTTCTACGTCTGAATACCTTTGGAGGAATGTCTGAATGCTTTTCGTGTTTTTCATGATGTCAACAGATTCAGAATAAATCTGCTTTTCGCGAGCAATCCGTTGTAGTGTTATGGGATCTATCTTTGCCTTTGTCGCCTTGGAACTCACCTTTATAAAGAACGGTATTAGTCCAGGAATCGCAACAATTAAAAAAATATAATCTACAGCAAACGCACCGGGTATGCAGAACAAAATCCATAAAACCCCTACCACACGCAGTGCATATATTGCAAACTTCTTTACACTTGCCATATATACCTCCTTTCAGACCGCTTCGGTGGTCTTTTTTATTTGTTCTGCTTCTCTTTTAATTCATTAGCGTAAACAAGTACCTTCGCCTGATTCATAGCATTAAGTTCAGCAAATATGTTCAAGAGTTCTATTTCATTAGCGGTCAAAAATCTTTCTGACCCGTTGATAATAGTTACCGGCGCATGAGCGTGTCCAATAATTCCGTTATTTGTATGAACATTACCCGTCACAACTTCCTGTCCTCCAGCAAGATAGTCAACTGACACCCCTATTATTTCAGCCGCTTTAATCAGGTTAGGTCCTTTAGGTTCGGTTTTCCCGTTCGCCCAATCTGAAACTGTCGACGCAGAAACCCCCAGTTTTTTAGCTAATTCCTTCTGACTTATCCCTTTTTGTTTTGCCACCAAAACAAGTCTTTCTCCTGGTTTCACTAAACACACCACCTTAACTAAAAAAATTCGGTTAATACTATTGACAATTCAAGTAAACCGAATTATAATAAGGTTAACCCTATGAAATTAGGGCAAACAAAATCAGCCAACAGAAAAGCACACATCTGTCGGATTCGGTTTAACTTATAAAATAGGTCTTCATCAACTCTATTATATAAGTAAACCGAAGTAAAGTCAACAGAAAGGAGGTTAAAAAATGGAAAAATACCTGACCTGTGAGCAGGTAGCCGAAAGATACGGCGTCAAGGTTATAACCGTTTGGGCTTGGATACGCGAAAAAAAATTGCCTGCAATCAGGATCGGTAAGGGCTATCGCGTGAAGCCGGAAGACCTGGAAGCCTTTGAAGAAGCAAGGCGAACAAAATAAAAAAAGGGGGGTCGCTTGTGGGACAAGCACAGACAATCTATATACCGAACTATCAACTTGATCGCCTGGCGAAGCCGTTAATCGTCGCTGTAGCTGAATACTTTAGTGACCCAGAGGTCAACAAACGGTTTGAAGAATGGAAGCGTGAACGCGAAAAGGAGGGGGTTGAATAGGAATGCCTATTAAATGGTATGTGTCGCCATACTCTGAATTTGAAACGGCGCCAGATTCAAAAAAACTTTATATAACCGTAACCAGAAACACGTTTCGATTTAATTCGTATGCCAGGGACGCGTTTGGTTTCCACGACCGTGTCATTATAGGGGTTGACGAAGATTCAAAAAGAATTTTCCTTATGCCAGGGGAAAACGGTCGTGGAATGGCCGGATTTATGTACGGTTGCCAGTATGAAGTAAGTGCAAGAAAAATTATAAATAGCCTTCACATTGCCATTAACAAAAAGTATCCAGCAAGAATCGAAGATGGCATAATCAGCTTTTATTACGAAAAAGAGGAAGGCGGTGATCATCCTGAAACGACTTTGGCAGAAACATAAAAAGAAAGTGTTCGGATCTTTCGCCTTCCTTATGTTCTTTCTTATGTACGGGACTGTTGGAGCGGTTGAATGTGACACGCTTCCCCTTTTCGAAGGAACTATCAGGTCAATAATCTTCCTGGCCTTGTGGGTCCTCTTTACTTACCTGGCCGGAGGGTTTGAAGAATATTCGGAAAGGAGGGACAAGCAGTATGAAGTACAAGCCGAAGACGCTTTCGCCGGTTCAGGTCGCACAGGTCGTCAAAGCCCTTCTGCTTCTGGGCGAAGAACATATCACTATTGAAACAGTAGAAAAAGACCGCTACGCAATCACCACAAAGCGCAACGGTCCTAACCCTAAAGAAAAGAATTAAGTTTTATTTCATTCTATCGAATTAAAGGAGGTTTTTCAAGTGTTGAATCTATATGATACCGAAGCCGTAAAGGCTTTCATCTTCGATATTCTGGTCGAAAACCAGGAACTTAAAAAGCAATTACAAACCGCCCAAACTTCTTCTGATATGTGGTTTAAGGACTACCAGACACAAAGAGATCGCGCCGATAAGGCCGAAGCACGCGTCGCCGAATTGAAACAGCAGATCGCAAAGCTGACCGCCGGCCAGACCCAGGAAGGGGGCAAGGACAATGATCATAACGAATAAATTCAACCTTCCCGCCCCTTTTGTCAGCCTGGCCCAGCGTGACTATATCTTTGAGCCAAACGAATATCGCGTCACTTCCCTTCTAAAAGGCGTCAGGGAAACGATCCTGGAACGCAGACACCACGAAAAGATCGAGCGTGACGTGTCGGATATGGTCTGGCTGTTGTTCGGAACCGCCGTCCATGCCGTTCTTGAAAGGCACGAGGAAGGCGAACACGAACTGAAGGAAGAACGCATTAAAATTCCTTTTGGTAATTATATTCTGTCCGGTCAGTTTGACCTTTATAACGACAAAACAAAAATAGTTACCGATTACAAGACCGCTTCGGTCTGGAAGATCATATTCGGAGATTTTGAGGACTGGCGCCGTCAGCTTCTTATTTACTGCTATATGTTACGCAAGATCGGATTTGACGCCCAGGGCGCCCAGGTGGTGGCCTTCCTAAAAGACCACAGCAAGCGCGACGCTAAAATCAAGGCCGATTATCCGCCTTATCCTGTCCAAACTGTAAAGTTTACCTTTACCGACGCTGACTTTGCCGAGTGTGAAGAATGGCTGACAGCTAAATTCAAGGAAATCGCGGCCGCTGAAAAACTACCAGACGACGAACTTCCGATCTGTACGCCAGAAGAAAGGTTTAACAGCGGCGACAAGTTCGCGGTTCTGAGAAAAGGCCGTAAGACCGCCCTTCGCGTCCTTGACAGCATGGAGGAAGCTAAACAATGGATGTCCGAAAATGGCGGCGACGAAATTCAGGTCCGCCCTGGTGAGGACAAGAAGTGCATTGATTACTGCGCGGCTTGTGAATTTTGTAATTACTACAGGGAAAAGGTGGTGAACGGTAATGGCGGAAGTAAAGCAGTTTGAAATTCCTTTGCTGTCTGCCAAAGATGTTGAATGTCGTGTTCAGAGTGTCAGCAAGAATAAAGCCGGCCGCGTCGGCGCTGTGTTGCTGATTTATAAAGACGCCCGCGTCGATATGCGGATTCTTGACCAAGTCTTCGGACCTTCCAACTGGCAAAGAACCCATGAGGTTATAAACGGAAACCTGTTTTGTAATATCGACATCTGGGACGACACGAAGAAAGCCTGGATCAGAAAACAGGACGTCGGCGTCGAGAGTAACACCGAAAAGGAAAAAGGCCAGGCTTCGGACGCCTTTAAGCGCGCTGGTTTCAACGTGGGGATCGGCCGTGAACTTTACACCGCCCCTTTCATCTACGTTGAACTTGTGGATTCTGAATATTACGTCGAAAGGCAAGGCCAAAAGGAAATTTACAGATGTTTTCCGAGTACGCGCTTTTCTGTGGCCCATATCGGCTATAACGACCGCCGCGAAATATCAGAACTGGTTATTGTAGACCGAAACGGCAATGTCAGGTTTGATATGAACGCCCAGAAAACAACCACAAACGCGCCAGGACCTTCAGCTAATACAAACGCCCAGGCAGGAAGACAAACGGCCCAGCAGGCCCCACAGGGAGCGTCCAGCGGCCCCGTTTGCCCTGAATGTGGTGGTCCCATATCTTCAGCCGAACAGCAGTATTCCATGAAGAAGTATGGCCGCGAATTGTGCCGTTCCTGCCAGAGAAAAGCGTAATTATTCTAATGGTCGAAAGGGGGTGTATCAATGTATACAGGAATATACGATTCATTCTGGACAGATAGGAAAGTAGAGGATTTGCCCGACGAAGCAAAACTATTATTTCTCTACCTAATCACCTGCCCGCACCGAAACATTATCGGCTTTTATCGTCTGCCCAAAAAGTACATTGCGGCAGATTTAGGATGGAGTGTCGAAAGGGTTTCGAAAGTGTTAGGAACGCTATGCGAAGTCGGTTTGATAGGCTATGATGAAGCCGTTTCTATTGTACTGGTTCGAAAGTTTCTTCGTCATAATGCTATCGAAAACCCTAATATGCAAAAAGCGGCAGTTAAAAAAATAAATGAACTTGAAGATAATTGCCTTTTTGACGACTTTTTAACCTTTATTCAAACGTTAGAAAAGCCTTTACAAAGAGTTGAGGAAGCAGTTAAGAAACGGTTACATAAAGGGTTGCGAAATACAGAACCAGAACCAGAAGAAGAACCAGAACCAGAAGAAGAAACAGAAAGTATGCACGGAGCGGAAGCCGCTCCATGCCAGCCGACAGCGCCTCCTATTATTACACTGACGTTAAATGATAAAACCGAATATCCGGTTACGGAAGAACAAGTCGAGGAGTGGACAAAGCTATATCCGGCTGTTGATGTCATGCAGGAACTTCGAAAAATGAAGGGTTGGCTTGACGCTAACCCTTCAAAGCGAAAAACCAAAAAGGGGATTCTTCGGTTTATCAATAACTGGCTATCAAAAGAACAGGACCGCGGAGGTTATAAAGCAAGACCGTCCCCTCCTGCATTTAAGAACTACGACGACGGAGAAGACTTCCTAAAGGGGTGATGGTATGAATGAGGTTATGAACAAGCTGGTCGCCGCAAGTCTTCAGAACCGTAATGAAGACGACTACCTGGACGAAGAAGGTTTCCTTGTGTGTGGTAAGTGTCACACCAGGAAACAACAAGACATAACCCTTCCAGCATTCGGGGGCCAGTCCGAAAGGGTTATTCGCGTCGGAATAGCATGCGAATGCAGGAAGAAGGAAATTGAAGCAGAACGCGCGGCTGAAGAACGAAGACAATTCCTTCAGCGAATGGAAGTCCTTCGCCGCGACGGGATCACCGATCCGGCGTACTTACAATACACCTTCGACCAGGACGATAACCGGAACCCAGAGGTTTCCGAAGTCTGCCGGCGTTACGTCGAGAACTGGGACGAAATGTTTAAGGATAATATCGGAATCCTGTTTTATGGCGGTGTCGGGACCGGAAAGTCCTTCCTGGCTTGTTGCATAGCAAACGCGCTTATAGAAAAGCTGGTTCCGGTTAGTGTTACGAATTTTCCGCGGATTTTGAATAAACTTCAGGGTTTCGGGTTCGGTGAAGAACGTCAGGAATTCATTGACAAGCTACAGCGTTATAAATTGCTGGTGATTGATGATCTGGGCGTGGAGCGGGACACTTCGTATTCTACCGAACAAGTCTACAACGTAATTGACACCAGGTCCAGGTCCGGAATGCCGTTGATCATTACAACGAACCTGTCAATGGACGACTTAAAGAACCCGCCTTCCCTGGGCCACGCGCGGATATATGATCGCGTCCTGGAAATGTGTCCTATTCGGCTAAAGCTGGTCGGGGAATCCAGAAGGACAACAATAGCGAACGAACGGAGAGATAAAGCCAAAAAACTTCTTGGTCTGAAATGAAAGGGTGTGAAGAATTGCGCTGTAAACTGACTATCCCTGGCCTTCTGCCAGGTTTGAACGAATATATCGAAGCCGAACGCGGCAAAAAAGGCAAGTACAAAGCGGCGTCTATGAAGAAGCAAGCTGAACACGTTATCGGCTTTATGATAAAATCCCAGCTTCGCGGCGTCCGCTTCACCGGACCGGTGGTTATACATTACACCTGGATAGAGCCTAACAAAAGGCGTGATAAAGATAATATTGCCTTTGCAAAGAAATTTATTCAGGACAGCCTTGTCCAGATGGGCGTCCTGGAAAACGACGGCTGGAAACACATTGAATATTTTACAGACAGCTTCGCCGTAGACCCCAAAAATCCACGGGTTGAAGTGGTAATCGAAGATTATGAAGGAGGTAAACCTTGTTATGAGCGTAAAGGTAAAAATTAAGCACCTGAAACCTGGTACTGTTTTCCATGCCGGCCCTGTGGCCGTTAGAGTTCTGGAACATTTTGCAGACGGTAAAACCCTGGTGATAACTGATGAGTGTATCGCCGACCGGCCATTCACTTGTCAGCCATTTAAGCCGAACCGGCCTGAAGACTGGAAAGCGAACAACTGGCGGACAAGCACCCTTCGCGCCGATCTGAACCGTGACTTCCTGAATAGTTTTGACGAAGCCGGCGGCCCGATCCTGTCGAAAAACATCATTCCGGCAGAATGGGACCTTACCGACAGCGCCGGCAATAACACTTACGGAAGTGTTACTGACAAAATCGGCCTGCTAACTGAAGCCATGTTCAGAAAGTACAGCGAACAGGGACTTCTTGACCTGGACGACTGGTGGTGGCTTATAACCCCGTACGCCGGCGCTTCGAGCAACGCGCGGCTTGTCTACACGGGCGGCACGCTGAACAGCCTCAACGCGTACTTCGGCCGCGGGGGCGTTCGGCCGGCTTTGTATGTGGAATCTGAAATCGAAGTCGAACTGGAAGAAGACGAAGTCGACCTTTCCCCTTCCGCCCTGCTTGAAGGCTTCACAACGCGCCAGCTTGTGGAAGAACTGTTCAGGCGAATAGGCACGGAAAAGGAGGTTATCGAAGATGATAACGACTTCTGAACTTAAAGCCAGGGTCGAAAAAGAAGTCGGGACTGAAATATGTCCCGTCTTCTTCCAAAAGGACGAAAACTACGCACGCCGCAAACTGAACCTGACAAATGAGCGCGCCGGCCGGAAGTATGGTGACGACGGTTACGGCGACGAATACCTGGTTCTACTTACGGCCGACACAGTCCGCGAAATGGCATTTTCAGAATATACCCTTATTCGGTCAATAGAGATCATGACGGCCAAAGCCGCCGCCACGGAAGGAGGTTGCGCAAATGAATAAAACAAAAATTGACTGGGCGACTATGTCCTGGAACCCTGTCACTGGCTGTCTTCACGATTGCCCTTATTGCTACGCGCGAAGGATCGCACAAAGGTTCCACGGCCTTGATGGCGTCGGATCAGATGGCCTTCTGGAATTATCTGAACGCCGCGACCATGCCTTCCCTGCGGGATTTATGCCTACTTTCCACAAATACAGACTTGATGAACCGGTAAAGAAAAATAAACCCCAGGTTATCTTTGTCGGGTCAATGTGCGATCTTTTTGGCGACTGGGTTCCGGACGGGTGGATATTGAGGGTATTTGAATCCTGTAAAGAAGCCCCGCACCATAGATATTTATTCCTGACAAAGAATCCAGAACGATACTTAAACCTATATTACAAAGGCAAACTTCCTGAACAACCTAACTTCTGGTATGGAACTACAATCACGAATCAGACCGACTATGAAAGGGTCTGGCGAAGACTGGCTAACCTGCCGCAGACTTGCAACACTTATTTCAGTATTGAACCAATGCACGGCGAAATAAATCTGGGGTTCATGCCGCCGTGGATCATTATTGGAGCAGAAACCGGAAGCAGGAAAGATAAAAAAATCCCGAAGCGAGAATGGATTGAAAGCATAGTCCTTGCTTGCACAGAAGAAGCAGTTTTTATGAAAGAAAGTCTTCGTCCGGTTTGGGGCGACAACCTGATTCAAAAATATCCCTGGTAAGGTGGTGTTATATATGCAGAATCAGGAAACGAAATGGATAAGTGTAAATGACAGATTACCAGAATGCATAGAGAAATATGGAATTTCCAAAATCGTGTTGTGTCTTGACGCCAAAGGAAGAGTAGGATTTGGCATTTACCAAAACGGCGAAAGGCAATTATATCATGAGGGATGGTTTACCGGGGGCGAAGTTGGCGAAAATTGCGTAAAAATTACCCACTGGATGCCCATACCAGAACCCCCAAAAACGATATTAACAAATGAAACATTATAAGCACAGAAATATTTTCAATCCTGGGCGCACAGGACGCCGCAGGAGCGTCGAAAACAACCGAGGACGACCAAATATATTACCGAGCAAAAACGAAGCCCTTAAATGGCAAATAAAACGCTTTTAGAAGATGGGAGGAAATCGAATGAATCAATGTCAACTTCTGGGACGCCTTGTCCGTGATCCTGAATTGAGATATACTCAACAGGGAACGCCGGTCTGTTCTTTTACGCTGGCCGTGGACAGGCGCTTCAATAGAGATAAAACAGACTATATAAGGGTTATTGCCTGGCGCAATACAGCCGAATTTTGCGCGAACTACTTTCAGAAAGGTTCCAGGATCGCCCTGGTCGGAAGCATACAAACGCGGACCTGGGAAGACGACAGCGGCAAGAAACACCGCGAAGTCGAGGTTATCGCCGATTCAGTCTACTTCGCCGAATCCAAAAGAGATAATCAGCTTGAAAGTCCTGTCGAAGACGCTATCGCAAGCGGTGATTTTATACCTGTGGACATGGACGAAGATTGCCCCTTTTAACGGGCCGGCCGGAGAAGGGAGGGAATCGACGTGGACGCAGAAAGACGAATCCGCAGGAACATTGAAGACATACTTCAGAACCACGACCAGGAGATTATGACCATAGACGCGCAGATCGAAGCAGAACGCGCCGCGCTGGAAGCGGACCTGGAAAGTATAAGGGCCAGGGCCTACCCGTCAATCAAATATGACGACGTCCGCGTTCAGACCACTTCCGATCCGGACAGCAAAATGGTTCACATTGTCGAAGCGATTGAACGCAGGCGAAAAAGAGCGGAAAGAAATATCGCCGCGTTGGAAGAACGAAGGCGTCAGATAGAAGCAGTCTATCATAACATATTAAGCCTGGACACGAAGTCAAAATGTGTTTTACTTACCCTTTATTATCCGAAACGCACTTATGAGGAAGCGGCCGAAATTCTTAACGTCGACGTTTCGACTATAGCCAGAAGAAGAAAAGACGCAATTGCTTCCCTGGTCAAAAGGTTCTGGCATACTGAAAAGAACAGGCTTCCGGCGAATGAAGAAAAATGCGTTAAAATTTGATTGCAAATGATTGCAAGTGTATGCAGTTATACGCCATTGTTCGTATAAAAACCCCTATGGTAATATTATCCTGGGGACTGGGCGGTCCCCCCTCCTTTAATATAGGGAAACCGAAGAAGACGTCTTAAATAGGCGTCTTTTTCTGTTTCCCAGCGTGAAAATATATGAAAGGTCGGTGATGAATCGTGGCGAAGTTAACCGCGAAACAAAAACGGTTTGTCGAGGAATACCTTATCGACCTGAACGCGACACAAGCCGCGATTCGGGCCGGTTACAGTCCTAACAGCGCAAGGGACATAGGAAGTGAAAACCTAACAAAACCCCACATTCGCGCGCGTGTAGAAGAAGCGCTGGCCGAGCGTTCGAAAAGAACTGGGATAAATGCGGATCGCGTGGTCCGTGAACTTGCCCGAATTGCCTTTGTGAACGCGGCCGACGTGATCAACTTCGATAGTGCCACCCTATCGGAAAACGCGTCCGAAGATGATACCGCGGCCATTGCTTCGGTAAGGGTTAAGACCATACCAACGGACGCCGGCGAAGGTGTGGAGCGCGAAATCCGAATGTGTGATAAGCTGAAAGCCCTTGAACTGCTGGGTAAACATCTGGGAATGTTCAATAATGATCCTGAATCCAACGTCCCCGTTACAGTGGTGATTAACTATGACTACGGCGACGAAGGTTAAGGTAATAACAAAGGCAAAGTTTAACCCTATATTCAAACCGGTTAATGAGTGGCGCGGCCGCTACCGTATATTAAAAGGTTCTGCCGGTTCCGGAAAATCGGTCAACGTGGCCCAGGACTATATCGCGAAGTTATCCGATCCGGCTTATGAAGGCGCCAACCTTCTTGTTGTTCGTAAGGTCGAGGAAACTAACCGCGATAGTACCTTCGCAGAACTTCAGGCGGCCATTTACAGAATGTTCGGCAATCACGCGCCGAAAATCTGGAAGATAACCCTTAACCCTTTATCTCTGGAATGCAAAACTACCGGAAACAAGATCATATTCCGCGGGGTTAAGGACCAAAGACAGCGCGAAAAGGTTAAGTCGATAACCTTCAAAAAAGGGAAGCTGACCTGGATATGGATTGAGGAAGCGACAGAACTTGAAGCGGAAGACGTTGACATATTGGACGACCGTCTTCGTGGTGATCTGTCGGACCTGAACCCGAATTTATATTATCAAATAACAATGACCTTCAACCCCGTTAGCGCGACCCACTGGATAAAGGCGCGCTATTTTGATAGGTCCGATCCGGAGGTCTTAACCCACCATTCCACTTATAAGGATAACCGGTTTATAGACCCTGGTTATTATCGGCGTATGGAACGCAGGAAGATTGAAGACCCAGAAGGTTATCGCGTGTATGGCCTGGGCGAATGGGGAGAACTTGGCGGCCTGATATTGACGAACTTCGAGGTTCACGACTTCCCCACCGGAAAAGAATACTTCGATTCGGTTTATTACGGTCAGGACTTCGGTTTCAATCACGCGAACGCGATCCTGGGTATTGGCTTCAAGGACGGCGAAATTTATATCCGGTCCGAATTATACGTCTTTGAGAAGGACACGGAAGAAATTATCGCCCTGGCCCGCAAAGCAAACATTGACCCCAGGGTTGAAATGTTCTGCGATTCGGCCGAGCCGGACAGGATCAGGACCTGGCAAAAGGCTGGCTTCAGGGCCTACCCTGTTAAGAAGGAACAAGGAAGCGTTAAGGCCCAGATTGACTTCCTGAAAGGCCGAAAAATCCACATTCACCCTTCCTGTGTGAACACGCTTAAAGAAATTCAACAATGGAAGTGGAAAAAGGACCCTACAACGGGGTTGTATATAGACGAACCGGTCGAATTCATGGACGACGCTATGGCCGCCCTTCGCTATTCTGTTGAAAGAATTCGCCGCGGTTCCGCAATCGAGATTTTGAAGTGAGGTGTAAAGCATGGCATTAACCGAGATGGACCAAATAAAGATGATCCTTTCCGATCCGGAAAAGGTTCCTATGTCGCTGGCCCAGATAGTCGGTGAAGAAATAAAAGAATTCAAGTCGTCCGAGCAATACAAGATCATGGTCGAAGCTGAACAGTATTACAGGAACCGGTCAGACGTCCAGAGGAAGACGAACGACGTCGCCAACCGGTCAAACTGTAAAATCGAACACCCGATCCTTAAAAAGCTGGTGGACCAAAAGGTCAATTACCTTCTTTCGAAGCCCTGGACCGTTGACACCAGTAATAAGGCATACGCGGAAGCGCTGGGCGAAATATTCGACGCAAGGTTCCGCAAGAAAATTAAAAGTCTTGGGAAAAACGCGATTAAATCAGGTATCGCCTGGATACAGCCTTATTTTGACGAAGACGGCAAGCTGGCCTTTATGCTTATTCCTTCGACCGAGATTATCCCTTTATGGCGCGATTCTGAACGGACAAAACTTGACGCTTTTATCCGCTTCTATGACCAGATAGTTTATATCGGGACACGCAAACACACAATCACACGGGCCGAATTCTGGTATCCTGGCGGCGTTAAGCGCTTCGTTACCGGTCTGGAAGGCGGCTTTAGGTTCATGGTCGATAAGGAATACGGCACCGAAGAAAACGACTATACCGAAAGCCATTTTGTCGTCGGGAATAAGGCTTATAATTGGGAGGAAGTCCCTATCGCCTGGTTAAGATACAACGACGAAGAACTTCCCTTGTGTTACTTCGTGAAAGACCTGATCGACGATATTAACTGGCAGACATCAGTAACGGCCGACGTGCTTCGCGACGTGGCGAAGTTTATATATATCCTGAAGAACTATGGCGGCCAGGACCTGGGCGAATTTATTAAGGACCTGAAGGAACACCTGGCAATCAAAGTTACTTCTGATGGTGGCGTTGATAAGCTACAGGCCGACCTTAATATTGACGCGGTTATGGCCTTCCTGGATAAACAGCGCCGCGACGTATTCGACTTCGCTTCGGCCGTCGACACGAAGGACCCAGACCTGGGGAACGCTTCCGGAACAGCTATCAATTTCCGTTATATGGACCTGGACGCTGGCTGTGACGCGTTGGGAACCGAACTGAAAGAAACCTTCCAGCGCCTGAAGCTGTTCATTGATGTTTACTTACAGCTTATCGGCAAGGGTGACTTCACGAAGGAACAGTTCGACATTATCTTTAATGTCGATATGCCGGTCAATGAAACTGAAATAATTAACAACATCAGGGCCAGCGAAGGAATCATTTCTAAACGGACACAGATTCAGAATCACCCGTGGGTTACTGACGCCGACGAAGAACTGAAACGGATTGAGGAAGAACGGAAAAAGGCTATGGAGGAATTCGGAAGCGGCTTATTTGATAATGACCTGGGGGTGAGAAATGAAGGCGACGAGAAAGACGACGGAAGCGGTGACGAAGAATGAGAAGCAAGGAATATTGGAGAAGACGCGCTTTAGTCCTGGAAGAAGAATCTTATATTCGCGGCGCCAGGCTATCGGCTAAAATGTTTGAGGAATACCAAAAAGCCGCAAGAGCAATCCGGAAGGAAGTTAACGACTTCTATAACCGGTATGCTTCCAAACACGGCCTGACCTATGAAGAAGCCGTTCGCCTTCTGAACAAAAGAGAGTTCCAGGAATGGAAAGCAAGTCTGGCCGACTACGTCAACAAAATAGCCCAGGAACCAGACCCACGCATTAAGGCCCTATTAACGGCACAACTTGACGCTTTATCCTATAGCAGTTCAATAACACGCCTGGAAGCCTTATACGCGCAAATAGACATGATCTTGAACGACCTATTCACTAAAGGCGTTGCCCAGATGAAAGCTGAATTCGGCGAAAACTTCACCGAAGCCTATTATAAGAAGGTCTATCACCTACAGGCCCGCGCCGGCTTTATAAACGAGTTCGCAAAGATAAACGCCGGCATGATTGAAAGCGTTGTTTCTTATCCCTGGTCCGGCGCCATGTTTTCGGACCGGCTATGGCAAAATAAACAGGCCCTTCTCTTTCATCTTCGGGAGGTTACGACCCAGGGACTTATCCAGGGCAAGGGCATTGTCGCCATGTCGAAGGAAATATCGGCACGAATGGGCCAGTCTTATAAAAATGCCGAACGGCTTATCAGGACAGAAACAAACCATATCCACAACGAAGCAGAAAAGGCCGCTTACAGAGCCGCAGGCGTGAAGCGATATGAATTCGTCGCTACTCTGGACAGCCGGACAAGTGAAGTCTGTGCAAGTCTAGACGGGAAAAACTTTGCTTTAGATGAAGCCAAACCAGGAACAAACTTCCCGCCTATGCACCCGAATTGCCGGTCCACGACCATAGAATATGATCCCCATGATGAAATGGACTGGTACAATTCCGGAAAGAAAATGCCTAAAAACATGACTTATGAGGAATGGGCCGAAGTCCAGGGCATTAAGACGAAGAAGAAAAAATCAAAGAATAAAGCTGTTACAGTAACCGAATAACTTGTTGATTGAACGCCTTCACGGGCGTTTTTTCATATCCAAAATAAGCCGTACCCGTTCCGGCGAACAGACGGGACCGCAAAGCGTGTGGAAGTCACGTTAAAAACAGCGGAGAAAGGAGAATGTCAACCATGATCCATGAATCAATCAAAAAACTTCTTGGAGAGGACCTGACAAAACAGGTCGAGGAAGCCCTGAAAGGTAAAGGCAAAGACGGAAAAGACGTCGATCTGGTGATCGGAAACGACGGGTCCTATGTTCCGGCCGACAAATACGAAGCCTTGAAGTCGCAAAGTGCAAGCGCCGAAAAGGCATTAAAGGCCGCCGCTGACGCATTAAAGACGATCGGCGGTTCTGGCGATCCGGCGAAGATCGCTGACGACGTTAAAGCCGCCCAGGACACTATTAAGAACCTGCAAGACAACCACGCCGCAGAAATCAAGAAAATCCAGAAGAACACAGCTTTAAGACTTGCCCTTTCCGGCCAGGCGCACGATCCGGCCGACATCATTTCGCTTCTGGACCTTGAAAAAATCGAAGTGGACGAATCAGGAAACCTGAAAAGTGACCTGGAAAGCCTTATCAAGCCTATTAAAGAAACCAAACCCTATCTATTCAGGGCGCAGGAACAAAATCCAGAGATTAAGGGAGCAAAGCCTGCTGAACCTGGCGCAACTCCCAAAATCGACTCACAGGGCGGACCTGTGATATTTTAACAACCATAACCTATCAAAAAAAGAAAGGAATGATTTCTAATGGCAAGAACCAGCGCAATTAGCCTTATCAATTCCGGAACCTTAAAGGCCGAATTGAAAGAACTTTACGGATATGTAATTGAAAACGTTCAGAAGAACACGCTTTCTTCTGCCCTTAAATCCCAGGCGTACACTGGCAACCCTGCCACTGGTTCCGTGGAATTCAGAAGGTTTAAAAACAGTACTTCGAAAGACTATGGAACTGCAAGGGCCGCCGGAAAAGGTGACGCTATCACTGCGCCGCCTATAACTGTAAACCTTGACCAGCATAAGGAAATAGTCGAGGAATGCGCAAAGTTTGACCTTGACACCTTCGGCGTGGGTGGCATTATGGCAAGACGTGTCGACGACCACATTCGCACAATGACCAGCGAACTTGACGTCGCGTTTTTTGCGGCCGCTTTTGCTGAAGGTGGCGGGACTGCATTCACTCCTGACGCTGGGTTAACTAACTTGGCTGACATCTTAGAAGCCTATATTCAGACGCTGGAAACTGTAAAAAATGACTATGTTCGTGGCGTTCCCCGTGAAATCATGAACCTTGTTTGTTCCCCAGCATTTTACGGAAAGATCAGAAATCTTTTGGACACCCTTCCTAATCCGAATGTAGACACTGTAGCTGAATCTTTCGGAATGTTCCACGGCGTTAGGGTGTATTCTTCTATCAATCTTCCTGCTGGTCAGAATGCCGTATTGATGATTGATGGAGCAATCGCTCAACCCGTGGTTTCTTATCCCTATACTGAACCAGAAAAGATTCCTCTTTCCAACGATTACGGCGTGTCCTTGTTCTATGATTACGGAACAAAAGTTCTGACTCCTGACCTTATCTTCACCTACGCCGCGTCGTAAGAAAGGCGGTGACCGGTGATGAAATTCAGGGATAAAGAAACGGGCGCTATCCTGGAACCGAGAAGCGCGATTGTTGAAAATCAGCTTCGCACTTCCCCTTTATATGAGGAATACCAGGAAAAGGCCGAGGAAAAACCTTTGGAAAACATGAAAAAGGCCGAACTGTTGGCTTTGGCTGAACAGATGGGCCTTGAAGTCACAGAAAAGGCCACAAACGCGGAAATAATTACTTTGATCAAAGGGGCGCGCGGCGAATAAGCCGGCGTCCCCTCCCTTATAAGGCGGTGATGGCGTGTTATTACAAGACATTCTTAATTCCCTGGAAGAATTGACTGACCTTGAAAAAAACGAAGTTATTCGGGTCCTTATGGCACCCACTTATTCCAGACTTGATAAAGTCAAGTTACTTCTTGGGATTACCGGTGAAGAACAGGACGCGATCCTTGAATTTACAATCCAGACTATCGAAGAAATGATCCTGTCCTACACCGCACAGGACACGCTTCCGGCACCACTTGAAAAAGTCCTTATTGTCATGGTCGTTAGTTATTATAAAAGTGCCGGTCTTGGTGATACACAGGCCGCTGTTGGACCCGTGACATCTGTTCGCCGTGGTGATGTTCAGACTTCTTTTGCAAATGCGGCAGGCGCTTCTGGATCGGCCCCTACTTTTAATTTGGGACAAGACAACGGAGACTTTTTCGGCTGGAAGACAGTCCTCAATGAGTACAGGAAATTAAGGTGGTGATCAGTTATGGGATTCGGTAATCCTGCCGCAGAACGCATGGCTATAGAACGAACCTACGAAGACACCGCCACTGTTTCAAGAACGACGCTACAGAAGATAAACAATATTTCGAAGCACGTTCCCGAAGACATTTATACTGATAGCATTTGCGCGCTTGTGTATTCAGGTTCTGACAAAAGCCAGCAAATGCAGGCACAAAATAAAATCGACTACGACGCCATTATCTTCTTTCCCCCTTCCCTTTCGATCCTTCCTGGGGATAAAATCGCGCTTAAACGGTTCGGAAGGGATAACCCAGACAGCACGATCATTTATAACTTTGAGGTAGTCGGCCGGCCGAATGTTTATGCAACACACCAGGAAGTAAGGGTCAAGGACGGTGATCTGGCGTGAGTGTGGACAATAAAGGCTTAATTAACCTTCAAAAACAGCTTGAACAGTTAAGGGACGAAGTTCCGGACATCATGGAAGAACTGGTTATCGGTGAAGGCGTCTATGCAGTAAAACAGGCAAAACATATCTGTAAAAATGACGTCCCCGATATAATGAACACCGGTGATTATCGGAACAACTTCCACGCCGGCAATAAAGCCTTGACCCACCAAAATAACAATGATCACGACGGAAGCAGGCCGCAACGGTCCGGCAGACGTTACAGGATTGACGTTTATAATAACCTGAACTATGCGAAACCCCTTGAATATGGCTTCAGAAGTCACTTCGTCCCTGGACATTGGAGCGGCCATGTTTTCGTCTATCAGAAGAACGATCCGGAAGGCGGAATGTACGTCGGACCTTACGGTGGCTATGTACGCGGGCATTTTACCCTTTTAAGGGCCATTCGACGGACTAAAGACACCCAGAACGCCCGCCTAACCCGTAAGATTGACCAGATTATTCAGGAAAGGTTATCCCCGCGTGGTTCCGGATAAACGGAGGTAATAAAACATGACCGTTAATAAAATCCTGGAAGCCATTGCTTCGAAATTATCCGAAATCTGGCCGGATCGAAATGTCTTCGTTGATAAAATTCCTAAAGGCGCCGACGGAAACTTCTTTGTTGGGGTTATCGAAACAAATCAGGAAAAGAAACTGGACCGGAGAAGGAGGCGTTCCTGTCAGATTGAGGTCCTTTATTTCTTAAAGTCTGACGACAATATGGCCTTTAATGATTGGGCCGATACCATGTACGACAATTTCGAAACCCTTGACGTCGAAGAAGGCGCGAATAAAACGCGCCGACTTTACCTGACCGGCCAAACGGCCAGGAAAGATGAATCAGGGGTTTTTCAATTCTTATTCGACGTTAATATTAACTTCGTTATGGCGCCTGAAGCTATTGAGTTCATGGAAAATCTTACCCAGAAGGAGGAATTGAAGTAATGGCAAGCAAGAAGAAAGCCGCCGGTAAGACAGCGCAGTCCACGCCGGCGGAACCTGTTTTCACTAAAGAACAACTGGTCCACAGTAAAGCGTTCAGCCACCAGAAGGACATTCTTATGGCGATCTTGGACGCTGATAAAACCTATACCAAAGCACAGGTTGAAAAACTTGTGTCCGAATTTCTCAAAAGAAAGGTGTGAATGTAAATGGCCCCTATCGGTGGAGGTACTTTTACAGTACAGAATAAGATTTTGCCTGGCGCTTATATCAACTTTGTAAGCGCTGGACGCGCGGCCCAGCTTGGTTCGCGTGGCGTTGTCGCCCTTCCCCTTGAACTGAACTGGGGACCTGAAAACAAGGTCTTTGCTGTGACAGCAGAAGACTTTAACAGGACCGCGATCGACGTATTCGGTTATGATCCAACGGACACGTCCCTTCTTCTTGTCAGGGAAGCCTTGAAGCGCGCTAAAACCCTTCTGGCTTATCGCGTGAATTCTGGCGGACAGAAGGCTTCTGCAACGGTCGGAGGAATGGCCGTAACTGCAAAATGGGGCGGCACCAGAGGAAATGACTTGAAGGTTGCTATCCTGACCAACGCTGACGACGCGACAAAGGTTGACGTTGTAACCTATCTGGGGACTATGGAAGTCGACAGACAAACCGTTTCCGCAGAATCCGGTTCCGCAAACCTTAAAGACAATAACTTTGTTACCTTCGGAGAAGCCGAAACCTTAACCCCCACTTCTGCAACCGCCTTGACCGGTGGTTCTAACGGAACGGTTGACGGGACGGCTTATTCGAACTTCCTGAACGCTATTGAGGTCGAAGCCTTTAACGTGATTGGCTACCCTGGCACCGACGAAACGATTAAGGCGCTTATTGCCGCCTTCGTGAAGCGTTTGCGCTACGATAACGGCGTTAAGATAGTCGGGGTCCTTTATCAGTATGACGGCGACGACATAGGTCTGATTAACGTCAAAAACGGTGTTATCCTGGCCGACGGGACCACAATCACCGGAGATAAGGCCGTCGCCTGGGTTGCTGGCGCGTCTGCTGGCGCGGAAGTCAACGAATCGCTGACCAATGTCGCTTATGACGGAGCTGTCGACGTTGATATTAAATACACTAAAAGCCAGTATGAAGCGGCTATCCAGAACGGCGAATTCGCTTTCTATGCTGATAATGGAAAAGCCCGCGTCTTGACTGACATCAATAGCCTTGTTACTTTCGGCGACGGTGTATCTGAAGACTGGACTTCTAACCGCGTGGTCCGTGTAATGGACGGCTGGGCGAATGACGTTGCCAGAATCTTCGGCGAAAGATATATCGGAACAGTAACCAACAGCGACACAGGACGCGAACTGTTCAAGGCTGACCTTGTGTCCCTTGCCATGCAGTACCAGGCTATAGACGCGATAAGCAATTTCGAAAGCGCTGATATTGTTATCCAGCAGGGTAACGGTAAGCGCGACGTCGTTGTTAATTGCGCGCTTCAGCCGAACGACAGCATGGAAAAACTTTATATGACCGTTACGGTTAATTAACGGAAGGAGTGAAGCGAAGTGAAAACCTTGAACGCGCCGGATACCATTTCCGGAAAAGAAGGCAGGGCCTACGCGAAGATTAACGGCAATAATGAAGAACTGTTCTTTGCAAAGGCTATCGAAGCCAATATCGAAAAGAGCAAGTCCGAAGTAAAGTCTATCGGAAAGCGAATGACCGGCCATAAGGTAACCGGTCTTAACGGGACTGGGTCCATGACCCTGTATTACCTGACACCGCTTTTCAGGAATTTACTTGCGGAATATAAGAAAACTGGCGTCGATCTTTACTTTGACCTGGTGGTAGAAAACGACGACCCCGCTTCTTCCGCCGGCAAGCAGACCGTTCTTCTGATCGGCTGTAACCTGGATTCAACCGTCCTGGCAAAACTGGACGGCGATTCCGACGATCCGCTGGAAGAAGACGCCGACTTCACCTTTGAAGACTTCGACATCTTGACGCCATTCACTAAATTTTAACTATTAAAGGAGGTTAACCGCTCATGGGTAAACTACAGGAATTTCTTATGGAACAGGAAGTGGAACCGACTACCACGGCCGAAGTCGAAATAAAGCCATTCCCCTTCCCCTTCGTGATCAGGTCTATCACTGAAGGCGAAAACAAGGCAATCCGCAGAAGCTGTCAGAAGATCACATTCGACAAGAAGACGCACCAGAAGCGGACTGAAGTCGACAAGGACCTTTACAATAACCGTCTGATTATCGCCTGCTGTGTGGACCCTAACTTCAAAGACGCTGAACTTCAATCTAAATATGGGGTTATGGGAGCCGAAGACCTGATCGACAAAATCCTTAACCCTGGTCAATATACGGACTTGCTTCTTGCTATTCAGGAGATTAACGGCTTCACGGCCAATATTAACGAACTGAAGGAAGAAGCAAAAAACTAATAACGGGGGGCGGCAATGCTGACGAAGCCGACGGCGAATCGGTTTACGCGCATTACGCCCTCCACCGCTTAAAAATTCTACCCAGCACACTATTCAGCCTGTCGCTTCGCGAACGGGCCTTTATTTATGCTTCCATTGACCTACAGATCGAGAAGGAAAAGAAGGAAGCCGCTAAAGCTAAAAGATTAAGTAAGAAAGGACGGTGATCCATAGTGGCCGGTGTATCTACCAGTTTATCGATCCAGGATAGAATGACCAGCGCGCTTAATAAGATCACGGCTGCTGTGACACGGACCAACAAGGCACTTGAAGTCACGGACAGATTAAGTGAACAGGTTGATCCAGGGGCCGGCTTTGAACGGGGCGCGTCTTCTATCAATATCGCAACCCAGAACATAATCTTCTTTAACGAACAACAGGAACGCACGCGGGAAGGAGCAAGGAAAGTCGAATCCGTCTGGGGCCGAATATCAAGTCTATTAAAGACGGCCGCCGCCGCGTTCAGTATACAGAAAATAATTACCCTGGCTGACACTATGACACTGACGGAAGCACGCTTAAACCTTATCAATGACGGCCTACAGACCACAGCACAATTACAGGATAAAATCCTGGCTTCCGCGAACCGGTCCAGGACTTCTTATAACGCTATGGCCGACGCCGTCGCGAAACTTGGTACACTGGCCGGAAGCGCCTTCACCAGTAACGAAGAAATGATCGCCTTCGTCGAACTTATGAACAAAAACTTCGTTATCGGTGGCGCCAGCATACAGGAACAGACCGCGGCCATGTACCAGTTAACCCAGGCTATGGCGGCCGGCAGATTACAGGGCGACGAATTCCGTTCCATCATGGAAAATGCCCCGCTTCTGGCCCAGGCTATAGCCGACTATATGGGTAAAACGACCGGCGAATTGCGCGAACTGTCTTCTGAAGGTTTAATCACCGCAGATATAATCAAAAACGCCATGTTCGCGGCCGCAAACGAAACGAACCGGCGCTTTAGTGAAATACCCATGACTTTTTCACAGGTTGGGACTATCGTCGCAAACACCATGCTTCAGACATTCCAGCCGGTTATCCAGATGATCGGCCAGGGCGCCCAGTGGATATATGATAACTGGTCCATTCTTGAACCTGTCTTCTGGGGTCTTGCGGCGGCCGCTGGTGCTTATGCTATCGCCCTGGGCATTCAGACAGCCGCAACGTGGATCGCTACTGGGGCCGCAAAAGCCTTCTTTACGACCCTTTTGTCAAATCCTTTATTCTGGATAGCGCTTGCCGTCGGTACGGTGGTAATGATGATCTACAAATGGGTTGATTCCGTCGGTGGCTTGCGTGTGGCCTGGCTAATTACCTGTAATACCCTTCTAACTGCCTGGGATTGGGTCAAAATTGGCTTCATGACCGGCGTTTACTGGGTAATGGATATGTGGAATAAGCTACAGCTTGCCTTTATGACCGCCGGCGTGAATATTGCTAACTTCATGGGCGACATGAAAGCAAACGTCCTGATGATCCTTCAGAATATGGTTAATGGAGCAATCAGCATTATAAACGGGTTCATATCCGCGCTGAATAAAATCCCTGGTGTCAGTATTGACCTTATCCAGGAAGTAACATTCGGCACTACGGCCCAGCTTGAAAATGAAGCCGCTAAACAGGCCAGGGCGCAGGGCCTGGAAGACTACAGGTCCCAGATAGAAAGTAAGATTGCCGAACGTGACGCAAAACTTAACCAGATGAAGACCGACGCCAGGGCGGCAACGGCACAGCGCCAGGCTGAAATCGCTACCGCAAAAGCTGAAGCCGCCAGCAAGAAGGCGGCCGAAAGTGCAGACCTAATAAGTAAGTTCACCGGCGACATTGACAGCGTCGGCACCGTCGGAGAAGTCGGTAAAATCAAAGAAGACGTCAATATCGCCGAGGAAGACCTTAAATTCCTTCGCGACGTGGCCGAAATGCGCTATGTCCAAAACTTTGTAACCCTGACGCCTACTGTCGCCGTTGACGCGAAGATCAGCGAAAAGGTCGACGTTGACGAAGTCATTAACAAAATCGAAGCAAAACTAGAAGATGAATTCTACGCGGCGGCGGAAGGGGTGTATGCTTAATGTCTTATAAAATGGCTTTGATTATCGAAGGGCGGGAAATTTCTATTCCCGTCCTTCCTGAAAAACTGACTGTAAAGGCCGCTGGGAAGAACGAAAGAACCACGGTTTTAGAACTTGGCGAAATCTATATCCTGCGGAAAAAGGGCCTTCGTGAAGTGGCCTGGGAATCGTTTTTCCCTGTAAATAACGCGCCTTATGTTACCGGCACAATCAGGGAACCGATTGACATAGTTAGAGCAATCGAAAATTCGCGCGATACGCCTTCCCCTATCCGCTTTATACTGGTTGGAACAGACCTGGATATAAATATCCGTTTCGGGATCGAATCTTTCGAATACGACGAACGGGCCGGAGAAGTCGGCGACATCTATTATTCAATTAAACTTGTCGAATGGAAAGATTATTCGCCGAAACGAATAATTCTTCCCCCTGTCCAGGCCGTCCAGGCCGTCGCCGTGAAATCGGTCCAGGCTAAAGAACCGGCGCGTCCTGGAACCCCGCCACCAGCAAAAACCCATACAGTGGCAAGGGGTGACAGCCTTTGGGCGATCGCTAAAAAATATTATGGGGACGGAAGCCGTTATCCAGAGATATACAACGCCAATAAGGCGATCATTGACGGCCGCAATAAAGGAACCGGAAATCCGAAGTACACTATTTATCCAGGTCAGGTGTTTACAATACCATGATCAGCATTTATTACCAGAATATTAAGACTGGGGCCGCCCATGATATTACTTCCCTTGTGTCTTCGGCGAAATGGTCAACGAAGCGGGCCGGTTCCCCTGCTTCTTTAGAATTGACGGTTATTGCCGACGAAGACGTTGTCTGGGATCATGGCGGGATAGTTACGCTTAAAGAAGAAAACACCGGCTTATTTTACGGCTATGTTTTCAAGCTATCCCAGTCCCATAAAGGCGAAATATCAGTCACAGCCTACGACCAGACAAGGTATTTGAAGAATAAAGATACTTACGTCTTCGAAGGGAAGCGGGCAGACGAAATCGCGGCCAAAATTGCGGCTGTCTTTCAGATTAAGACCGGAAAACTGGCTAATACCGGCTATGTTATTCCTTCCCTGGTAGAAGATAACCAGACCCTTTTTGACATCATTCTGAAGGCCCTGGACCTGACGCTAATCAATACCGGCAAAATGTTCTATCTTTGGGACGACTTCGGGAGCCTTCGAATATCAGATGTCGCGGAATCGAAGCTGGACCTTTATATCGGGGATTCAAGCCTGGCGACAGGTTACACTTATTCGTCGGATATTGATTCCGAAACCTATAACAAAATTAAGCTGGTCAGAGATAATAAAGAAACTGGCAAGCGCGACGTTTATATCTTCCAGGATTCTAACAATATGAAATTCTGGGGCGTCCTGCAAAACTTCGAAATCGTGGACGAAAACCTTAACGAAGCGCAGATCAAAGAACGCGGCGACAAGATGATTGAACTTTATAACAGGCCAAAAAGGACATTCGAAGTCAGCGCCATTTCTGATCTTTCGGTTCGCGCCGGCCGCGCCGTATTTATCGGTATTTCCGAAATCGGCGTTAAACAGTTCTTTATTATCGACGAAGCCAGCCACGATCTACTAAAGGGGACCATGTCCCTTAAATTAAAGGTGGTGTGATATGGGACTTTTGGACACTATGAAGAAAGTCGCGGAGCAGACCGGCCAGGCCGGAGTTCCGACGGCTTTTTTATTTGGGACGGTTACTTCAACCAGCCCGCTTGTGATCCGTGTCGATAACCGGTTCAATATCGGAGAAAAACAGATCGTCTTAATGAAGCAGTTCAGGGCCGGAGAGTACCAGACGCATAAACACACTGTCCCACAGCACAGCACGGAAACGGCCAGTAACCACAGCCATGACGTCCAGGCTTTACAGACTACACAGGAAGTCTATAACGGTCTTGCTGTCGGTGATAAGGTCGTTTTATTGAGAAATCAAGGCGGACAGGAATTTCTTGTCCTGGGAAGGGTGTGATCTTATGGCATTGATACCGAACGCGGTACCGATCACAATCGGCCAGGACGTCGAAGTTATCGAACAAAAAGACATGACGTCCAGGACCTATAAAATAAACTTTGCAACCGGACGCGTCGGCGGGTTTGTTGACGGGACCGACGCCATGAAGCAGGCAATTCTTAAAATAATTCAGTCAGAGCGCTTCCAGTACCTGATATATTCCTGGAATTATGGAATTGAAATGAATTCAATCGCAGGCAAAAGCTATCAGGTGATAGCAAGTGAAATCAAAAGAATTATTCGGGAAGCGCTTTTGGAAGACCGGCGAATTACGGACGTTTATAACTTCAAAATCAGCCAGGTTAATAAAAGAACTATGGCCGTCGAATTTACAGCGTCAACCGTGTTCGGTGAAGTGGATATTGAAACGGAGGTAAGCGCGAATGTATGAAAATATGACTTTCGAAAATATCATGGAACGCTGTTTGGCGCGTGTCCCTGATACCGTGGACAAGCGCGAAGGTTCTGTTATTTATGACGCTATCGCGCCGGCGGCCGCTGAACTGGCAAACTTATATATCGAACTTGGAACCATAATGGACAGGGCCTTTCCTGATACGGCAACCGACGTCGATCTAACAAAGAAGGCCCAGGAAAGGGGCGTATTTCGCCAGCCTGCCACTTACGCGGTCCGCAAAGGTTACTTTGAGAACGGCCAGGGCGGCAGTCTTGATATTCCGCTGGGGACCCGTTTTTCTGACGGCAATATCAATTACAGGGTTACCGAGAGGATTGCGGCCGGCCAATATAGATTAGTCGCAGAAACGGCCGGAACGATCGGCAATGAGTATTTCGGGAACCTATTCCCGATTGATTTTATCAAAGGATTGGCCGCGGCAACACTGGCCGACGTTCTTATCCCTGGCGAAGACGAAGAAACGGACGAAGCGTTAAGGGAAAGGTATTACGAAACCCTTAAAAGCCAGGCGTTCGGCGGCAATATTGCTGATTATCGAAACAAAGTCAAGCTGATCCAGGGTGTCGGCGACGCGAAGATTATCCCTGTCTGGAATGGCGGCGGAACCGTGAAAGTCGTTCTGATTGATAGCGAATGGTCCGTTCCTTCCCCTGAATTGGTCGATTACGTCCAGAACGAAATTGATCCCGTCGGACACCAGGGCCAGGGTATCGGCCTAGCCCCGATCGGCCACGTCGTAACTGTGGCCGCAGTAACCGGCGTTGAAATCGACGTTTCCTTTACCCTTACCCTTGACACTGGCTATACCTGGGAAGCTGTCCAGGAGGACGTGAAAAACGCGATAAAAAGCTATTTCGTTGACCTGGCGAAATCCTGGGCCGACAGTCCGAACCTTATTGTTCGCGTTAGCCAGATTGAAACTAAAGTCTTAAACGTCGAAGGTGTTATCGACATAGCCGGAACGAAGATCAACGGCGGTACGGCCAATATTTCGCTTGACGCCATTTCAATTCCTGTCCTGGGGGTGGTAACGAATGGAACTGCTTAATTATTGGCCCCAGTATGTTCGCGACCTTGTGGAATTCCAGTGGATAGCAAAAGCAGAACAGCCGGAATTCGACAGAGCGGCCCAGGACGTCAGGAACGCGCCACAGGACTTTTTCCTTGTGAGCCTATCCGAATATGGCTGTCAGCGTTGGGAAAGAATTCTGGGCCTTTCTGCGGCCCCTGGTGACACCCTGGAAACAAGACGTCAAAGAATACTGCTTAAATATCTGGATCAGCTTCCTTACGCTTACAGGCGGCTTTTGCAGTACCTGGCTTCAATCAGCAGTAACTTCAAGGTAACCCTGAATAATGACGCCTACGAACTATTTATCCAGATTTTATTAACAGGTTATCCACAGCGGGACGCTTTGGCCGCTGTCCTGGGGCGAATGATCCCCGCTAACCTTGTTCTAAAAATGCAGACGCAGATTCCACAGGCTATTTTTCGGCCGGCTTTGGCCGTGTGTTCTGCGACTGTAACGATCAATAAGCATGAACACATTCCGCAAGGAGGTTAAAGTATTATGGCGCGATATAGATCAACTATAACAGACAAAGGAAGCGAAGTCTTGACGAATTTAATCGCCATAGGTTCGCAATTACAGATTACAAGGGCGGCCTGCGGTGACGGCATACCGGAAGTAAGTCCTAACACGTTAACCGCGCTTGTTTCGCCGATAACGGTTGACACCCAGGTTCAAGCAAAGCAGTTTATACCAGGTGATCCTTCGATTATGAAAATACCTGTTCAGGTGACAAATGCCGGCCTTGAATCTGAAGTCTGGGTCAGGGAAATAGGTATATTCGCCCTTGACGAAAATAACCAGGAATTCCTTTTTGCTTATTCCTGGCTGGACGGCGAAGACAGCGACAACGTCCTTCCTGCAACGTCTTTCTTGGAAGACCCAGACAGTCCAGCCGACACGGTCCACATTCACGACGTGGCCCTGTTGGTTACCAACCAGGAAAACAGCAATATAACAATCCAGGTCGGCGCGTCTTCTTTCGTGACTACCGCCCAAATGATCGCCTATTCGGCGCCGCTGGTCCATACTCAACCGGCGGGGACAGTTATCGAATCGACGGGCCAGACTGTGGAAGAAACCCAGCGCCGACAGGATTTTGGCATAGAAGCGATTAAGGAACAGCTTGACACTGGTTTTGTGGGAACTACCGTAACCCATACCTTTGCCCCTTCCCAGTTACCCTATTGGAAAGGTTATGACGGGACGGGACTTCCGGAAGGGGTCCTGGACACGGCAAGCAACAAGCTGTATCTATGATCCGCTTTGCCAGCACACCGGCGGAAACTTCCTGTCTTATTTCTTCGCTTTTTACCGAATTACGGCCTATCTGTGGCCGTTGCGATAGTGATAATGTCGTCCTCTGCGGTATAACTTACGAAGGCGAAGAACAGACCCTTGTCCTTCGTGATTATGGGTTTGATTATTCCGGCCGGCGTGAAACTATCGACGCAATAAGGGGGCGAAGATGTATCTATGGGGACAAGACGGAATTATCAGCGGAAGGTAAGCAAGAACGACAACCCTTTGCAAATACTTCCGGTGGCGGCAGACCTGATCGACTACACGTTGAACCTTACGGATAATAAAAACCACTTCCCGAAGAAGATCAGGTTTACCATAGTCAATCGAATTCAGGAAAGGGTCCTCTCTATTTATGAAAAACTGCTGGAAGCGAACGAAATATTCCCTATCCGCAACGAAACGGACAGGATCAGAAGATTAGAACTTCAGCGGGCCGCGCTGGCCGACTGCAAGATGTTACTTTTCTATATCGAACTGTCAAGGAAGCGCGGTTATATAGACAAAGGGTCCTTTGAATACTGGACAAAGAAAACTTTGGACGTGAAATTCATGTCCGCCGCCTGGTATAAAGCGGAGCAGGAAGCGGCCGAAAAGGCGGCGTCCGCCCCTGAAGAAAACCAGTAACGGCGGATTTTGAATTTAGGGTATGCCCTGTACCCCGAACGCCGGCAATTCGAACAACGCGCGGAATGTCAACACGGACGGCACGCTGAACAACAACAACGCGTACATCGGCAGCGGGGGCGTTCGGCCGGATTTGGAGGAATTCGCGACCGAGTACGGCGACGAGCCCGAAAGCAGAGAACCCCAACAAAGGAGGGCATATCCTTCCCGTATGGGTAAACACAAGATTGCTGACGTCAAGGCTTCGGCGGACGGCGCCTTGACTATAAGCGGCAAGGAGGTTTTTATTTTGCACGAAGACCACACTTCGCTTTCTGACTTTGAGCGTATGGCAGACTTCAATAACCTTTACGCGGCCTACCTGGACGCCAGGAAAGGCAAACGCTGGAAACTTGCCGTCGCACGGTTCGAAGTGAACGTCCTTGAAAATATAACCTATATTCACTATATGCTGACCACGAAGAAGTATAAATTAAGCCCTTATAACTGCTTTATGGTCCACGAACCGAAGGAACGACTGATTATGTATAATTCTTTTCGCGACAAAATTGTCCAGCATAGCCTTTGCGATAACGTCCTGGAACCGCGGCTTCAGAAGACCTTTATTCTGGATAATTACGCCAGTCAGAAAGGCAAAGGCACACACTTTGGACTTGGCCGTCTGAAAAAGTTTATGCGTGATTATTACCGGCATTACGGGGCGGACGGCTGGGTCCTGAAGTGTGATGTTAAGAAATATTTTTACTCAATAGACCATGATATTCTAAAGTCGCAGATACGGCGGCATATCCACGATCCGGACGTTCTGTGGCTTATTGACATGATTATTGATTCGACGGAAGGCAAAGGAATTCCGATCGGCAACCATACCAGCCAGTGGTTCGCGGTCCTCTATCTTTCCGGAATGGACCACTTCATCAAAGAACAGCTTCGCATTAAGTATTACGGAAGATATATGGACGACTTCTATCTGATACACCACGACAAGGAATATTTGAAATATTGCCTGTCGGAAATCCTGAAATACGTTGAAAAATTGGGCCTTGAACTTAACGGGAAAACTTCTATCTTCCCGCTTTATCAGGGAATCGACTTCCTGGGTTTCAGAACCTATATGACCGAAAGCGGCAAGGTTATTCAGAAAATCCGCCGCGACAGCAAGAACAGAATCCGAAGGAAGCTGAAGAAATTCAGGAAGCTACTGGACGAAGGCCGGATTGACTTTGAAAACATTCTGGCTTCATATACAAGCTGGACAGGCCATGCCGGACACGGTAACAGTCACCACTTAATAAGGCGCATGGACGAACTGTTCTACAGCTTATTTTCTAAAGAATTGGAGGGTTATCATGGCAAAACAAATATCAACGTTGAACGTTGGCGACGTCGTGAAATCGGTCAACACAAAGTATAACAATAGCGTTATTCGCTTTATCGTCGGCCATAAAACCGCCGACAGGGTAAAACTGATTACCGAAAAGATTATTACTTTGAAATGCTTCGACGCGATCGAAGCCAGCAACCCAGACAGCAATCGTAAGCAATACGGAAATAACCGTTACAGCGTGTCGAATATCGACCAATGGCTTAATAGCGCGGCAGGCGCTGGGGCATGGTACTCTAAAAGGCACGACTATGACGCCCCACCAACAAACGCGAATGTTTGGTCGAATTATAACGAATACGACGCTGAAGCCGGTTTTCTTTCTAATTTCGAACAAGCATTCCGAAATGCGATCCTGGATACTACGATCAGGGTCGCAAAGAATACCGTCACTGACGGCGGAGGGTATGAGGACATAACCAGGAAGGTATATTTGCTTTCGAATACCGAAGTCGGCCTGTCTAACGAAAACGGCATTGCCGAAGGTTCGAAATGGGACCTTTTCAACAACGACAACAGCCGTAAAGCGTACCCGACGGCCGAAGCGGTTTCGAGGTCTGAATATACCAGTTCAAGCCTGAACGCTTCTTCCCCCTGGTACTGGTGGCTAAGAACCCCGTACGCCGGCAATTCGAGCAGCGCGCGGAGTGTCCACACGGACGGCACGCTGTTCAACTACTACGCGTACTTCGGCGGCGGGGGCGTTCGGCCGGCTTTGGAAGTGGGTTCTGGAATCTTGGTATCTGATACACCGGATACCGACGGAGCTTATATAATCCAGTGGAACCAGCCACCCACAATCCCGACTTCTATTTCTCACGGCACACCACGCGCCGGACAACCGTTAACCATTACGACAGGCGGGTCCACTGATCCGGAAGGCGACCCGATTAACTATGTTTTTGAAAGGCGCGTCGATACTAAGCCTTTCGAACAGATCGCTATAACCAGCGCAAAAACCATTCAGGACACGGTCCCGACTTCCGGAATCAATTACCAGGTCCGTGTTAAGGCCGTCGATTCAAAGGACGCTGAATCAGGTTATAGAACAGGGGAACCCGTTCCGATCGTGTATAACACCGATCCGGTTATAAGTGGAACAGACGAAAACCTGGGGGCGCACGAAGACCCGCTGACTTATAACTATACCGTCACGGACGCGGAAGCCGCTTCCCAGACGCTGACCGTTACGGAAAAGGTGACGAACGGAGCGGAAACAATAACCCTTCGTACCTTTACAGCAACCAGCGGCGCGACCAACACCGCCGATCTGTCGTCTGTATGGCTTAAACTTCTTCCTGGAACCCATACCCTGACAATCACCGTAAGCGACGGCGCAGGAGGAACGGCACAGCGTGTGATCACGTTCAGTAGGACCGTAACCAGGATCGCCGCTTCCCGTGCCTTTACAACCGACAGCCTGGTTACTAAATGCTTCCTGTCAATTTACCCGTCTGAACGGCCGCTTGACAGCACTTTGCATTGTGAAGTAAGCAATAACCCGTTCGACGCCGAACCTGTCTGGGAAGACATTACTGCAAAGGTCAACAGGTATGTTCACACGTTCGAAAATAACACGGTTGCCACAAACTACGGCCTGGCCTATAGGTTCTATTTGACAAAAGGAAACCAGCAGATAGAAGTAAGCCAGGTTACAGTTCGGTTCGCCTAAAAGGAGGTTATGAAGATGTTTGATCCTAAAGAATGCGAACACGTCCCGAAGGAACAGAAGCAAAACGAAAAGGACTTGCTGATTAAACAGCTTTTTGAAGAAAACGAACTTCTGAAAGGCTGTATTATGGAAATCTGCGACGTTGTCTTCGCGGAAGAAATCCCAGAATAGGAGGAAGCGCAATGTCTAAACTTGTTCAGCTTTACGTCAAAGAAATAAGGGCCGGCAATATCACGCTGGAAGAAGTCCCCGCCGGCCTTAAAAGCAAAGTCGAAGCCGCACTTGCTGAAGAAAATAATTCACAGGAAAACGGGGTGGCCTAAATGCGGGCCACCGTTTTCATATACCTTGTAAGAATAATCTTTGGAAAGGAGGCTTTCGAAATGCTTGTTCGCCTGTATGCCGGCGAAATCATTCTGGGGAAAATCCAGCTTGAAGACGTGCCGAAGGGCCTTTATAAGCGTGTCTACGAATACCTGGTAGACATGGGATATATTGAGCCTGAAGCACCAGAAGCCGAGTAAAACGGCAAAAAGATTATGGCCCCCTGGGGAATTCCAGGGGGTCGTCTTTTGCCCAGAAAGGAAGTGAAGTCTATGTCTTATACTGCGTCGGGCCTGGTCGACTATGTCAAAAAGGCCCTGAAAATGAATACCGTCTATATGTGGGGCGGGATCATGCGCCTTGTAACCGAATCCTATATTTCGGGCAGGGCGAATCAATATCCGTCCTGGTACACGCCAGCACGCGTCGCAAAATTCCGCGCACTAATCGGTAAAGATTATTACGGCGTCGACTGTGTCGGTCTGATTAAGTCCTATTACTGGGGCGGCGTCGGTTCAAAGAACTATAAAGCCGAAACTGATAAATCCGCGAACGGTATGTTCCAGGCGGCAACCGAAAAGGGTCCTATCAACACCCTTCCGGAAATCCCTGGCGTTTGCGTTTGGCTGGACGGCCATATCGGCGTCTATATCGGTAATGGTCTGGTAATAGAATCGACAAACAACACAAGATTTGGCGACGGCGTTTGCCAGACGAAACTATCAGATCGCAACTGGACCCACTGGCTTAAATGCCCTTATATCGAATATGAGGATCAGGCCCCTTCTGACGGTCCAAAAGCAACTGTCGGAACCGAAGAACAAAAAGTCTTTATTAACAAGATCGGTCCTATGGCTATGGCCGACATGAAGGCGACCGGAATCCTGGCTTCCCTGACAATAGCCCAGGCGATCCTTGAATCCGGCTGGGGTAAATCTAAACTGGCAACGGAAGCGAATAACCTGTTCGGAATTAAGGGGACCTATAACGGCCAGGGGTACACCTGCAAAACCCAGGAATGGGACGGTTCGAAGTTTATCACCGTCGAAGCGACATTCCGAAAATACCCGTCCTGGGCCGAATCGCTGGCTGATCATTCAGACCTGTTTAATCGCCTGGATAGATACAAAAAACTTCGCGGCCTTACCGACTACAAACTGGCCTGTAGATATGTTTATGAAGCCGGTTACGCCACTGATCCAGGTTATACGGATAAACTAATCAACCTAATTGAGAAGTATAGCCTAACCGCCTGGGACATAAAACATGAAAATTCTTCCGGTACTGGTCCCAGTGAGCAGAAGCCTTCAGAAACGGTTTATATCGTGCAAAAAGGCGACACCTTATCCAAAATAGCGGCGGCTTATGGGACTACCTATCAGGTATTGGCCGAATATAACGGGATCGCAAACCCGAATATTATTCACGTCGGACAGAAGATCAAAATCCCTTCCGGCAACACCGGAGGACCGCAGGCGAAAACTTATAAGACCTATACGGTCAAAAAAGGCGATAGCTTATGGGCGATCGCACAGAAAGAACTTGGAAACGGGTCCAGGTGGCCCGAAATTCAAAAGCTGAATGGCCTATCCGGAACTACAATCTACGCCGGCCAGGTTCTAAAAATACCGGTTTAGTCGGAAGTGGGGTGAATCTATGACAGTAGAATTGACAGTCGTTATTTCGATCGCGTGTACCGTGCTGGGAGCCGCGATCGGATACGCAACATTCAGGAAAAACAGAGAAAAAGACGCCGAAGAAGAAGGAAAAACCGACGGCGTTGTTCTTACTGAAATCGGCTACATAAAAGCCGGAATCGACGACATCAAGCGCAAACAGGACAGACAGGACGAACTTTATATCAAGATTGCCGAACGGCTGACGGCGGTTGAAGCGTCAGCGAAACAGGCACATCTCAGAATAGACAGATTGGAGGGGAAAATATAATGTCTAAAATCATTGAAAAATTCGCCTTGCTGATAAACGTCAAGACCATTGTTACCTTTGTCGTTATTGCGGTCTTTGCTATCCTGGCATTGCGCGGCGAATTCGACGCACAGGCAACAATGCAGGTCGTAACTATGGTAATCGCCTTCTATTTCGGAACCCAGCACGAAAAGAAGGACCCTGGCGGCGACGCCCCGAAAGATTGATAACGTATAATAAAAGCGGACGGGCCTTTATAGCCTGTCCGCTATTTTTATTATCAGGGCGAAACAATCCTGGAAGACCAGAATATCTTCAAAGGGGTTCGCCTTATTTTGCTTTGGTGGAGATGAGGAGGATCGAACTCCTGACCCCCTGCGTGCAAGGCAGGTGCTCTCCCAGCTGAGCTACATCCCCAACATTTGAAAGACATTGGTCTCTCAAAACTAGACAGTGTAAGATAAAACCGTTTGTTGAATGTTGTATGTTGTATGTTTAAATGTTGTTCGGGTCGATCTAACGGGTCTTAAAACCCTAGATACTTTCCCTAGGAACATTCAACTTTCAACCTTCAACTTTCAACATATCTCCCTAGAAAGGAGGTGATCCAGCCGCACCTTCCGATACGGCTACCTTGTTACGACTTCACCCCAGTCACTCATTTCACCTTCGGCAGCTGCTCCCTTTCGGTTAGC
>NZ_FQZV01000016.1 GCF_900142145.1 Geosporobacter subterraneus DSM 17957
AATTACATAATACAATCTATTATAATACCTAAATTTGTAGGATAAATAAGATATTCTAAGAAAACAAAAGCAAAGAACCTTTATTCGTGTCCAGCTAGGTTATACCACTCCATTATTGCCCAACATGTCAGTCAATTATGAAAAGTAGTTGATGAATAATTGTTTTACTCTTTTCTTATAATCTTGCTTATGCCGTCCTCCTCCATCAACTCACTCATGAACATCTGATTTGCTGCAGGTTAGTAGCGTAGAGACTTCTATAAAAAATAGATAAGCATAGACGAAAAGAATTGGATTATTTCCGAACAATAAATATTTTTTTTATCAGAATGTCTGAAACGGGTTGACTGATTATCCAAGTTTGTCGTAAAATGTATTTACAACGAAAAAAATATAGTTCATATAATCGCAGAGATAAGGTCTGCAAGTTTCTACCGGACTACCGTAAATGGTCTGACTATGAGCAAATGTGTTCCTTAGAACTATTCTAAGGTATGCTTCAGCCTGCACAATAGACAAATATTCTAAGTGTGTTGGATTTTACTCTTTGCTCGAGTAGAACCAACACGCTTATTTTTTTGTTAACGATTGACGGCGGTGTAAGAGGGGAGTATCAGGATGTTTACAATAAAAGAATTTGTACAACCAAAAACGATTGAGGAGGCATACAGTATACTTGTAAGCAGAAGAAATAATACTTTGATTGGCGGTAGTGCTTTTTTAAGAATGGGTTCAAAGAAAATCGATACAGCAGTAGATTTATCCAAGCTTGAACTAAACTATATAAAAAATCAGGATGATTATATTGAAATCGGAGCGTTTACATCCTTCAGAGAGATTGAAACCAGCCCATTGTTAGTGAATAATTTTAATGGCGTTATTTCTAATGCCGTGAAAAATATAATCGGCGTTCAATTTAGAAATATAGTTACAGTTGGGGCTTCAGTTTTTTCAAAATATGGATTTTCAGATTTAATAACAGCACTACTGGCATTAGATACAGAGGTAGAACTATATAAAGCAGGCAGAATGAGATTAGATGAGTTTTTGAAAAGACCCTATGAGAGGGATATCTTAACAAGAGTATTCATAAAGAAAAATCAAAGGCAAGCGTCTTATCAGCAATTGAGAAATTCAGTAAGTGATTACCCTATTTTAAATGTGGCAGTTTCAAGGCTTGAAAATCAGTGGATTATTGCTGTAGGGGCAAGACCACAAACGGCTGCTATTGCCAGAAATGCTTCAGAAGAACTTACCAATAATTTAAGGGTTGATGATTTGGAGCATTATGCAAATATTGCTGCTAAAGAACTAACTTTTGGAACGAACGAGAGAGGTACAGCTAAATATCGACAAGTGATGTGTAAAGTATTAGTTAGAAGAGCTATTATGGAGGTCTTACAATGCGAATAGAGATAATCTTGAATGGTAAAAAGGTGGCCTTTGATGTGAAAAATGATGAATTCCTAGCTGATACTTTACGAGCTAATGGTGTTTTCAGTGTAAGAAAAGGCTGTGATACCACATGTTGTGGGCTTTGTACCATATGGATTGAAGAAAAACCTGTGTTATCTTGTGCAATTCTTTCCATCAGGGCTGATGGTAAAAACATAACTACGATGGAAGGGCTTCATAAAGAAGCAGAAGAGTTTGCACAAGTCCTTGTGGCAGAAGGTTCAGAACAGTGTGGTTTCTGTAGTCCGGGTTTTATTATGACCGTACTGGCAATGAAAAGAGAGCTTAAAAATCCTACAGAGGAAGAAATTATTCACTATCTAACTGGAAATCTGTGCAGATGCACAGGTTACTTGGGACAACTCAGAGCTATAAAGAAGTATTTGGGGGTGGCTTAGCATGAAATTTGTAGGTAAGAGCATACCTAAAATAGATGGAATGGCCATTGCCACAGGGAAACCTGTTTATACAGAAGATATGGCACCGCCAAATGCGCTCGTTATAAAGCTGCTTAGAAGTCCACATGCTTTTGCCAGAATTAGGTCTATAGACACCTCAGAAGCCGAAAAATTAGAGAATGTGGCCTGTATCCTCACATATAAAGATGTACCCGATAGAAGATTTACTCTGGCTGGACAATCTTATCCAGAACCTTCGCCTTATGATCGCTTAATTTTAGAGGAAATAGTAAGGTACGTAGGAGATGAAGTAGCAATCATTGCAGCCACAGATGAAGTGACTGCTGAAAAGGCTATGAAACTAATAAAGGTTGATTATGAAGTATTTGAACCAGTTTTAGATTTTGAAAAAGCTATAGACCATCATTCCATTATCCATCCAGAAACAGATTTGCACTGTAACTTTGATATAGGGATGGAGCAGGGAAGGAATATCGTTTCTTCCCAAAAGGTAGAGGTGGGGGATGTAGAAGAAGAGTTAAAAAAATGCGATGTGGTAGTAGAAGAAACTTGCTATACCCAAGCTCAGTCCCACGGTATGATGGAGACCTATCGTGCTTTTAGCTATCTTGACCATACAGGAAGACTTGTGGTGGTGAGTTCAACGCAGATTCCTTTTCATGTGAGAAGGCAATTATCAAGGGCTTTGAAGTTACCTGCAAGCAAAATAAGGGTGATAAAGCCAAGAATAGGCGGCGGCTTTGGTGGAAAGCAGACGGGAGCAGTGGAAATATTTGCAGCAATTGTTACGCTAGCTACTGGAAAACCGGCTAAAATTATTTATGATAGAAAAGAAACTTTCACTGCAACAAACAGCCGTCACGCGATGAGGCTAAAGGTCAGACTGGGAGCTGATAAGGAAGGCTGTATTAGAGTTGTGGATATCCAGGGTCTATCGGATACAGGGGCTTATGGGGAACATGCTTCCACTACTTTCGGGGTCGTGGGTCAGAAAACTCTTCCCCTTTATAACAAGACAAAAGCTGTTCGGTTTATGGGAAATGTGGTCTATACAAATAAAATGCCTGCAGGGGCTTTTAGAGGCTACGGAGCTACTCAAGGAACCTTTGCTTTGGAAACAGCTGTCAATAAGCTGGCTGAAAAATTAAATATGGATCCTACAGAGCTTCGATTAAAAAATCTAATTAAAGAGGGGGAGACTTCGTTAGTGTCTGATGGGATCAAATTGGGAAGTTCAACTCTGCATAAATGCATAGCACGGGGGAGAGAACTGATCGGCTGGAAGGATAAGTACCCAAGGCAAGAAGTTGATGATAACAAAGTAAGGTCCCTGGGAATGGCCGTAACGATGCAGGGCTCGGGGATTGCCAATATAGATACAGCTTCGGCTGAGATTAGACTAAATGATGACGGCAATTATACCCTGTTAATAGGGTCTACCGATATGGGAACGGGTAGTGACACCATATTAAGTCAAATGGCTGCAGAGGTTTTAGAAACATCCGTGGATAATATTATCGTTCACGCTGCAGATACGGATATATCTCCCTATGATCCAGGCTCTTACGCATCCAGTACAACTTATGTGACGGGGATGGCAGTGGTAAAAGCTGCTGAAGACTTGAAAAGGCAAATTATAGAAAGCGGAGCAAGAATATTAGAGCTTTCAGCGGATGAAGTGGAATTTGATGGGCAAAGGATAACGAATTTAAATGGGGATAAAGAAATTAGCCTGGAAAAAATTGCAGAACTTCAAGTTTTAGGTTTTGGTGGTAAACGTCAGCTGCTTGGTAATGCAACGCACGGCAGTCCAGTTTCTCCACCACCCTTCATAGCTGGATTCGCAGAGGTGGAAGTTGACAAAGAAACAGGTAAGATTAAGCTGATAGATTATGTAGCAGTAATCGACTGTGGTACAGTAATCAATCCAAATCTAGCAACTATTCAGGCTGAAGGGGGACTCGTTCAAGGGATTGGTCTGGCAATCTATGAAGACGTGAGGTATGACGAAGGCGGTAGGATGACTACCAATAGCTTTATGCAATATAAAATTCCAACGCGAAAAGATATCGGAAACATTCGGATAGTCTTTGAAGAAAGTTTTGAACCTACAGGACCCTTTGGAGCAAAGTCAATAGGAGAAGTTGTTATTAATACACCTGCACCGGCAATTATTGATGCGGTTTACAATGCAGTGGGTGTTAGGTTGACAAAACTACCAATAACTCCTGAAAAACTATTCTTAGCAATGGAACAAACTCGAATCTTAAACCACCAATAATCATAACTAGAAGATGGAGGTAAATAAAATGTCAGATATTAAGAACAACGATCCAAAGCCTGTTTCAAAGTATGATGTAGATGGTAAACCACCTTTAAAGGAAGCGATTCCTCTTGGTTTACAGCATGTATTGGCTATGTTTGCCGGTAATGTTACAGTACCTTTAATCATCGCTGGTGCTCTTGGATTAACAGTGGGTGAGAAAGCTTTCTTAATTCAGTGTGCCATGCTTGTAGCAGGGATTGCCACCCTTATTCAGACCAATCGTATAGGTTCTATAGGTGCTAATTTGCCGATTGTTATGGGTACTAGCTTTGGTTTTGTTCCTACTTCTATTGCCATTGGTAAACAGTTTGGTTTATCCGGCATACTAGGTGCCGCTTTCGTGGGTGGATTTTTTGAAGCCGTAATAGGTTACTTTTTAAAGCCGCTGCGTAAATATTTTCCGCCTATTGTTACAGGAACTGTATTACTTACGATAGGTCTATCATTATTACCTACAGGAATTAAATATTTTGCCGGCGGGGTTGGGGCACCGGACTTTGGTTCTTTACAGAATTTAGCATTAGGAAGCTTAGTATTAGTTACTATCATATTCTTTAATCAATATTTTAAAGGTATTCTGAGAATGGCGGCTATTTTAATAGGTATCATAGTTGGTTATACAGCTGCTATCTTCATGGGTAAAGTTGATTTTACATCTGTCGTTAATGCTTCTTGGTTTTCTATTCCAACGCCTATGAAGTATGGAATGACTTTTCATGGGTCCGCTATTATCGCTATGTTAATCTTATATATTGTTACAGCTGTTGAAACCGTTGGGGATATTTCAGGTATTACTGTTGGTGGTGCTGGACGAGAAGCCACAGACAAAGAACTTTCAGGCGGGGTTATCGCTGATGGCTTAGCTAGCAGTTTTGCAGCTATTTTCAATGCATTTCCTAATACTTCTTTTAGTCAGAACGTAGGAATCGTGTCATTAACAGGTATTATGAGCAGATATGTGGTTAGTGTGGGTGCGGTGTTCTTAATTATTGCAGCATTAGTTCCAAAGTTTGGAGCAGTGCTTGCGGTAATGCCTCAAAGTGTATTGGGAGGAGCGGCCGTTGTAATGTTTGCCATAATTGCCACATCTGGAATTGTATTGGTTGCGAAGGATAATTTAAATCAGAGAAATCTTTTAATCGTAGCAGTTGCCTTGGGTTTGGGCTTGGGACTAGGTTCTGTCCCTGAAGCACTGCAGCATTTACCGCAGTCATTAAACCTCATTTTCTCAGGTTCTGGTATGGTTGTTTCTTGTTTAATTGCCTTGGTTCTTAATATAATTCTACCTAAAGAAAAGCAGGCTGTTGCTGAAAAGAGTGAAGCAATTGCAACGGGTAAAGTAGTGAGTGCTTAAATTAGGCCAATGAAATAAAAACTAATAAAGGGAGCTCGGATTTAGAGCTCCCTTTATTAGTTTGATTTAGAAATATAATCATTAACTGAAAAGCGTTATTCTTGTTGCTTTAGAATATGCCTTAATATGAGTAAGCCAATGAACAAAAAATAGGAGAAGAAGATAAAGTTGCATATGCTATATCGGACACCCTTCTTCATCAAGATAAACAGAAACAAGGGGGCTAAATAGACAAACAAATTACCGAGTGAAGAGTTTCTAACAAACAAGGAGAGGCAATATAAAGAACTAGAAGCAAGTAAAAAAGAATTAAACGAGAAAATTGCGCTATATGGAATAGAAGCTGATGACATAGAGATTCATAGAACCCTGTTACCTCCAGCGAACATCGCGTCGGCTAATGACAAGATGATTAAAGAACGTCAAGCAATAGCGCAACAAATAAGAAGTGAAGGTGATGAGGAGTATGATAAGGTAGTAGCTGCTACGGATCGGGAGAAGAAAGAATGAATAGGTGCAGCTATTGAGGAAAGTGAAAGTATCAAAGGAGAAGCAGATGCAGAAGCACTAAAGATATACTCAGAAGCGTTTAGTAAAGATCCTGTATTCTACGAGTTTTTACGGACGTTAAAAACCTATGAGAATAGTATCGATAGCGATACAACAATCTATCTTGACAAGAATAATGAATAATTAAGAATATTTAGCAATGGCAATTGAAAGGGTTAATAATGAAAAGGATTGTAGTTTTTATAACTATGCAGTCCTTTTTTATACTGACATAATAATTAATTTCAAGATTGAAATTATTTTGGAATTTAAGGTAGACTAATGTATATGAAAGAATAAAATAAATGAAGCCATATCGGAAATCAAGTAAAAGGAAAGGGCTGTCAAGCATGCTGCATTGACAGAAATTTAGGAATGTAATAAAATTTTCATGATGTTAAGTGCAATTTTTTCCCCCAAAAAAAAAGCTGGTATTTTGGAGGTCTGCCGTGAAGAAATATCTGATAAAAAAAATATTGAGTAATAATGTAGTGCTTGTTGAAAAAAATAAAAAAAACTATGTACTTGTTGGAAAAGGTATAGGCTTTGGGAAAAAAAAGGGAGATTTTTTAGAAGATCCAAAGGAAATTGAAGAGAAATTTATTTCATTGGAAGGATTGAGTGATTTTGAGTATGAGCACTTCTTGGAAACGACAGATCCCAAAATCATAGAAATATGTAATAAAATTTTTGAAATGGCATCCAGTGAACTAAAGGAAAATCTAAATCCCAAAATTCACGCCGGATTGATTGATCACGTAAACTTAGCCATAAAAAGGTTAAAAGAAGGGATCGAGATTGTGAATCCTTTCCTATTTGAAACAAAGCTCCTATATCCTGTTGAGTTTGAGCTTGCTGAAAAAGCAGTATCTATATTAAAAGAGAATTTGGAGATAACGATTCCAGAAGCTGAGATCGGTTTTTTAGCCCTACATCTTTATGGTGGGAGAGGAAATAATGATAAAGAAGATGCCTTGAAGCACTCTAAGATGATGAATAGAATTCTAGGTCATGTAGGAAAGAAGTTAGAGATAGATATGGACAAGTATCCTTTTGATTGTCAAAGATTGATTATGCACTTAAGAGGAGTCATAAATAGAGTAGAAAAAAACCAGTCCTTAGAAAGAAGCTTTGTATCAAAGTTGAAAGATGAATTTAGTTACGAGTTTAAAATAGCTTATGATATATCAAAAATAATGGAAAAAGCACTAAAGATTCGGGTGCCGGAAAGTGAAATGGGCTATATTGCTCTCCACTTGCATAGGTTGAACAGCTACAAGCACTAATGGCCTGAGCACGGTCAAATAAGGATGAATATACAGTGAATGAGGAGGGACAGCATGAAGAAAGGAAGAAGCAATTATTTCTCAATTCTTCAGAAGATAGGCCAGTCCTTAATGATTCCGGTAACTGTTCTGCCTGCCGCCGGATTACTTGTGGCATTAGGTAGAATGATCCAAAATATAATACAAGCTTCAAGTACACCAGTAAACAATTTGTTTTTAGCTCTCGGACAGATTTTGTACAGCGGCGGACTAGCCATCTTTGAACAACTGCCGGTCATATTCGCAATAGGTGTGGCCATTGGCTTTACAAGTAGTGCAGGTATAGCTGGTTTAGCATCCGTAGTGGGATATTTCACTATGGTAAATGTAATCCATATTATGGCAGACATTCGCCAAATAGGGTTTGAAATAAATACCGGTGTTTTGGGTGGGATTGTAATCGGATTTTTAGCTGCTAAGGTATATAATAAATATTTTGAAACGAAATTCCATCCGATATTTGGATTCTTCTCGGGAAAAAGATTGGTACCCATCATTACGGCTGTGATAGGAATTGGGGTGGGCATATGCTTTGGGTTTATATGGCCTCCAATTCAAGGCTTGATAAGAGGATTTGGGACTTACATAACAAGCTCTCCTTTAGGACCTGCATTCTACGCTGCAGGTAAAAGATTGCTAATTCCAGTGGGACTGCACCACGTCTACTATCCTTCCTTTCTTTTTGAATTTGGAGAATTTGTTACAAATACCGGACAATTACTACATGGTGAAAGCCCAAGATACTTTGCCGGGGATCCGACGGCAGGAAAATTTATGGCTTCAGAATTCCCTATTATGTTATTTGGACTGCCTGCTGCTGCCTTCGCTATAGTTCTCCGGGCAGAAAAAAATAAAAGAAGAGCTGTCTCGGGAATCATGCTTTCAGCTGCGTTGACTTCAATCATTACAGGAATTACGGAACCTATAGAATTTACATTTATTTTTGTTGGCCCCACGTTATATGTTTTTCATGTAGGTGCGGCTTTTCTATCGGGGATATTAACAAATTATTTTAATATTCGCTTAGGGTATACTTTTTCTGCATCTTTAATTGACTACATCATAGGATTTTATAACCAAGAAAACAGCATTTATTTATTCTTAGTGATAGGACCTCTTATTGCGATCCTCTATTTTACAGTATTTTATTGGCTGATAGGGGTCCAGGATATAAAGACCCTTGGCAGGGAAGAAGGGGAAGCCCGGGAAACGCTCATGAAGTCTTCTTCACAAAAGGCTGTTGAAGTATTAGAGGCATTAGGTGGTGCAGTAAATATTGAGCATATTGACGCTTGCATTACCAGATTGAGACTCGTAGTCTATGATTTTGAAAAGGTGGATCAGAATAGGTTAAAACAGTTAGGTGCAACAGGTATATTTCGTGTTGGAAGCAGGAACTTTCAAGCAATTTTTGGAACAGAAGCAGATATGTTAAGGGATCAAATCTATGATATGCTATTAAAATCTAGAGATAGCCAAATCGTTAAGAACACAGAGGCGGACCGAGAAATAAGCAGTGTGAAGAAAGAAGAAAAAGAACATCATCATGTCTTCATCCATGCACCTGTATCCGGTGAAATGATGAAGCTAGAGGATGTACCTGACGATCTGTTTGCAGAAAAAATGCTTGGTGAGGGGATTGCCATTTATCCTTCAGACAGTACAGTTTATTCACCCGTAAACGGCAAAATTATTCAATTGTTTCGGACAAATCATGCAGTAGGAATATTATCAGAAGAGGGTGTGGAGATATTAATTCATATCGGGATTGATACGGTTAAAATGGACGGAGAAGGATTTCAGATGAAGGTATCACAGGGGGACTGTGTAAAAATGGGTGATCCTTTAATTGTATTTGATCATGCATTGATTCAGGCAAAAGCAAAGTCCATCATCACACCGATTATTATTATCAATAGTGATGATTTTAATGGAATAAGTGTATTAAAAGAGGGAAAGATCCAGGCAAAAGAAGCCTTGCTGAAGATATATTTGTAAATATTTTATTGTTTATATAAGGGAGAATAATTAATTGGGCAAGTATGCCCGTAGAAAAAAGTAGAAAAACGAAGAAAAGTGTTGAACGTGAAAACGTTTTATGCTAATATAAATTTTATATTAATAATTTAATACTACGTGTTACTGATTCGATCAGGCATGAGTGAAAGATTTGTTGAGATAGTACTAGTCTCTATTTCAACCCTCTTTTGCTCATGCCTTTTTGCGTAGTATCAAAAAAGAAAAGGAGCGATCAATATGTTTAAAAAAGCATTTGGAGTTTTACAACAAGTTGGTAAAGCACTGATGTTGCCCGTGGCTATATTGCCGGCCGCAGGGTTATTATTAGCTTTTGGGAATGCTTTCCAAAATCCCGTGCTGTTGGACAAAATCCCATCATTAGGTGCTGGATGGTTTCAAATGGTAGCACGAGTGATGGAACAGTCTGGTGGAATTGTTTTTGCAAATCTTCCGCTGTTGTTTGCTGTGGGGGTAGCAGTAGGATTGGCTGAAGGAGAAGGGGTAGCAGGGTTGGCTGCCATTGTAGGGTATTTGGTAATGAATGTAACAATGGGTATTATTGCCAACGTAACTCCTGATTTATTGGGTACAAGTCCAGCCTACACCAGTGCCTTGGGCATCCCAACACTTCAAACCGGTGTATTTGGGGGTATTATTGTTGGGATAATGGCTTCGTCTTTATACCAGAAGTATTATAATATTGAACTGCCTCCCTATTTAGGGTTCTTCGCAGGAAAGAGGTTTGTTCCGATCATTACGGCTGTTGCTTCTCTAGGATTAGGGATTGCAATGACTTTTGTTTGGCCAGCTATTCAAAACGGATTAAATGCATTTTCCTATGGGATGATTGATGCAAACAAAACTTTATCAGCATTGATATTTGGTATAATCGAACGATCATTAATTCCATTCGGACTGCACCATATTTTCTATAATCCTTTCTGGTATGAGTTTGGTGAGTACGTAAGCAAAACAGGAGAGTTGATTCGCGGGGATCAAAGCATCTTCTTTGCACAGTTAAAAGATAACGTTCCATTTACTGCAGGTACTTTTATGACAGGTAAATTCCCATTCATGATGTTTGGCTTGCCGGCAGCAGCACTAGCCATGTATCATGAAGCAAGAGAAGACAAGAAAAAGTATATTGCAGGGATTATGATGTCTGCTGCATTGACATCCTTTTTGACAGGAATTACCGAGCCGATAGAGTTTACTTTCTTATTTGCAGCACCTGCTTTATTCGCTGTACATGCTGTGTTCGCAGGATTATCATTCATGACCATGCATATTTTAAATGTTAAAATCGGTATGACATTCTCAGGCGGTGTGATTGACTATTTATTGTTTGGAGTATTGCCAAACCGGACAGCATGGTGGTTAGTAATTCCGGTTGGGCTGCTATTCTCCGTGATTTACTATTTTGGATTCCGCTTTGCCATCAGAAGATGGGATATTAAAACACCTGGACGTGAAGACAATGATGCAGATACGAATGCTGCTGGTGTAGTTGCAGGAGAACTTGCAGTGAATCTTTTAGAGGCCTTTGGAGGTAAAGAGAACATTCGAAATCTGGATGCATGCATTACCCGTCTTCGTGTGCAAGTAAAAGACATAAAGAAAGTAGACAAAGCACGTATCAGGAACTTAGGAGCTGCTGGCGTACTGGAAGTTGGAGATAATATTCAAGCTATTTTTGGACCAAAGTCAGATCAATTGAAAACACAGATCAAGGAAGTAATGAAGGGAAAGACACCCTCAACAGTAATTGCCACACAGCAAAAAAAAGAAATAACAGGAAAAGATGATATAGTGATGCCCTTAAAGGGAAAATTATTACAGCTGGAAGAAGTACCGGACGAGGTTTTCTCTAAGAAAATGATGGGCGAGGGTTTTGCCATTGAGCCAGCCGACGGAGAAGTTGTATCTCCTGTAAATGGGACAGTGATGACTCTATTTCCGACAAAGCATGCGATAGGTATTGTGGCAGAAAATGGCCTGGAAATCTTAATTCACTTTGGAATCGATACAGTTAATCTTAAGGGAGAAGGATTTGAAGCCTTGGTTGAACAAGGTGATAGGGTTAAGATAGGACAGCCCTTACTGCGTGTAAATCTAAACACAGTGAAAAAACAAGCAAAGTCCGTTATTACACCTGTTATCTTTACCAACCTTACAGAAGGTCAAAGGGTGTCTTTTGAAGCTGGAGTCCAAGTAAAGCATGGAGAAAAGAATGTGGTAACGATTCAATAGCTTTTGATTATATGTAAGAATTAGACACTTGCCGAGTTTATGATAACTGATCAAGAAAGACTCGGGCGGTGTCTTCGTTCATAAAAATTCATAAAAAAAATTCAAGGAGGAAATGAAAATGGAAAAGATTGTGAAGATATTAAATGAAACCGGATTACATGCAAGACCAGCATCTCTATTAGTAAAAGCAGCAACATCCTTTTCTTCTGATATAACAATTGCGTTTAAGGATAATGAATTTAATGCAAAATCGATCATGAGCATTTTAAGTGCAGGACTAAAAAAAGGTGATGAAATAAAGGTTATTGCAAAAGGCATAGATGAAGAAAAAGCTGTTGAAGCATTAGTAGATCTTATTCATTCAAAATTCGGCGAATAATAAGGAGGTTTCAAATATGATCATAGGAACAGGTGCCTCTCCTGGTATTGCGCTGGGGAAAGTATTAATCATAAAAAATGAGCCGTTAAGGATTGAAAAAAAAGAAATTAGATGTGTGGAGGATGCAAAGCAAAAATTGTTGGAGGCTTTGGAAATTTCCAAGGTCGAGATATCCAAGCTTCGAGATAAGGTGTCTAAGGAACTTGGAGAAGAAAAGGCGGCTATTTTTGATGCACACAACATGATTTTGGAAGATCCGGAATTAATCGAAAAGGTTATAAAGAAAATAGATCAAGAAAAACTAAATGCCGAGTACGCTTTAAAACAAGTTGCTGAAGAGTATATTACTATTTTTGAGGCCATGGATAATGAATATATGAGAGAAAGAGCAGCGGATATCAGAGATGTATCAGACCGTATTTTAAGGAATATTACTGGACAAAAGGTCACTGACTTGTCGATGCTCGAAGAAGATGTAATCTTAATAGCCCATGACCTAACGCCTTCAGATACGGCTACGATGAACAAGGAAAAGGTGCTAGGTTTTCTGACAAATATCGGAGGAAGAACATCCCATACGGCGATTATGGCCAGAACCCTTGATATACCAGCGGTAGTTGGTCTAAAGGATATTACAGAGAAGTTGTCAGCTACTGATTTTGTCATCTTTAATGGGGAAACAGGAGAAATCATTATCAATCCATCTGAAGAAGAAATCAGACATTATAAAGAATTGAAAGCGGCTTATGAAAAAGAGAGGGCGGCTTTGGAAGCACTAAAAGGGAAAGCAAGTGTGACGGTAGACGGCAGAAAGGTAGAGCTTGCAGGAAATATAGGTACACCGCAAGATATTGGCGGGCTTCAAAGGAATGATGCAGAAGGTGTAGGGCTTTTTAGAACGGAATTTATTTATATGAACAGAGATGCTCTTCCCAGCGAAGAAGAACAATTCTGGGCGTATAGAGAGGTACTGGAGGCACTAAATCCAAAACCAGCGGTGATAAGAACTTTAGATATTGGAGGCGATAAAAAGCTTCCATATCTTGAGATTGGTGAAGAAATGAATCCATTTTTAGGATATAGGGCAATCCGTCTGTGTCTATCTGAACAAGAAATCTTTAAGACGCAGTTAAGAGCATTATTAAGGGCAAGTGTATACGGAAATCTAAAGATCATGTTCCCGATGATTTCTAGCTTGGAAGAACTTTTAGAAGCAAAAAAAATATTAAATAGTGTAAAAGAACAATTGGATCAAGAGGGTATTGCCTATGCTGATAATATTGAAGTAGGAATGATGATCGAGATTCCCTCTGCAGCAATTATGAGTGACATTTTTGCAAAACATGTAGACTTCTTTAGTATTGGAACCAATGATTTGATCCAGTATACCTGTGCCGTAGACAGAATGAATGAAAAAATCCATCATCTCTACCAACCCTTCAATCCCGGTGTATTGAGACTGATTAAAATGGTCATTGATAATGGTCACAAGGAAGGAATATGGATAGGGATGTGTGGTGAAATGGCAGGAGATAAGAAGATGATTCCAATTCTACTGGGAATGGGACTTGATGAATTTAGCATGAGTCCAACATCTATTTTACCTGCCAGGAGACTTATTCAATCACTGCATTATGATGTGGTGAAGAAGCTTGCCGATGAAGTATTGTCTATGGGAACTGCAGATGAAATAGAAACTTATATTGAAAAATTTAATCAAGTATGATAAAAGCATCTACGCCTGAGGAATAAAAGATATCAAAAAGAGAGAAAAACAGAATATTGAGGGGGAAAAAGAATGTTAGTAAGCGGTAAACAAATACTACAGCATGCTCATGAAAACGGATATGCAGTTGGAGCCTTTAATGTAAACAACATGGAACAAGTGCAGGCGATTATTGAAGCTGCAGAAGCGATGGAATCTCCAGTGATTATTCAAGCAAGCCAAGGGGGCTTGAAATATGCAGGTGTTGAATATATTGCAGAAATGGCAAAAGTTGCTGCACAAAAAGCCTCAGTGCCTGTTGCAATCCACTTGGATCATGGTACGGACTTTAAGCAAATCATGTTATGCATAAGAAATGGATTTACTTCCGTTATGGTGGATGCTTCAAAGCACTCCCTAGAAAAAAATATTGAGATAACTAAGCATATTGTTGAAGCTGCCCATGCCGCGGGTGTTTCTGTAGAAGCGGAATTGGGAAAAATTGGAGGAACAGAAGACGATATAACCGTTGATGAAAAAGATGCAACTTATACAGATCCAGATGAAGCTGAAAGATTCGTTAAGGAGACAGGAGTTGATTGCTTGGCAATTGCAGTTGGTACTGCTCATGGACCTTACAAGGGAGAACCAAAGCTGGATTTCGACAGGATAAAGGTGATCAAAGAAAAATTAAATATTCCACTGGTTTTACATGGTTCATCAGGTGTCCCGGAAGCAAGTATCAAGAAAGTCATAAGCCTAGGGATCAATAAGATTAATATCGATACGGATATACGTATGGCTTTTCATAAGGCAGTAAAAGAATTTATCCATAATAATCCCGACGAATATGACCCAAGAATGATCTTAGGACCAAGTAAACTGGCTATGAAGCAAGTAATCGCAGAAAAAATGCAAATGTTTGATTCTGTAGGAAGAGCTTGGAAATAAATAGGCTTGAGGGGGAAAGTAACTTGAGAACAATTGGTGTTTTAACAAGCGGCGGTGATGCACCGGGTATGAATGCAGCCATTCGCGCTGTAGTAAGGGCTGGTATTTATCATAATCTTAGAATTATGGGAATAGAAAGAGGATATAATGGACTCATCAATGGTGAGATTAAGAATATGGATTTATCTTCCGTTGCAGATATCATTCATAGGGGAGGAACTATTTTAAAAACAGCTAGGTGTGAGGAATTCAAAACAGAAGAGGGTCGTAAGAAAGCTCTCAATGTATTGAAGGTTTTTGGAATAGAGGGACTTGTAGTGATTGGCGGAGATGGTTCCTTTACAGGGGCCCAGAAGCTAAGCCATGCAGGTATTCGAACTATCGGCATACCCGGTACGATCGACAATGATTTAGGCTATACAGACTATACAATTGGCTTTGATACGGCTATCAATACAGTACTGGAATCTATTAGTAAAATAAGGGATACTTCAGCTTCCCACGGCAGAGCAAATATCATTGAAGTAATGGGCAGGCATTGTGGCGATATAGCTTTATACGCAGGCTTGGCAGGTGGTGCAGAGAGCATCATATTACCGGAAGAAGGTTTTGAGACAAATAAGGTGTGTGAAAAACTTATCAAAGGAAAAATGAGAGGGAAATTACACAGCATTATTATGCTTGCCGAGGGAATTGGAAATGCCTTTGAGCTGGGAAAAGAAATTGAAGAAAAAACCGGTATTGAAACAAAGGTTACTGTATTGGGTCATATTCAAAGAGGTGGAAATCCTACTGCTTTTGATAGAGTACTTGCAAGCAAAATGGGTGCAAGAGCAGTTGAATTATTACTAAATAACAAATCAGGCAGAGCCATAGGCATGAATAGTAACAAAATCATCGACATTGACATTGATGAAGCACTTGCAAAGAAGAAGAGATTCGATAAAGAAATGTACCAATTGGCAAAACAGCTTTCAATATAATATTTTAAATGTATCTACTACCTGCGCCAATAATGAAAATGGACTGTTTAGTTTTATAGCTACCAGTCCTTTTTTTGTTTTCTTTATACCAGGTAAAAAAATAGTTTATTAAAAAGCGTAGAAATTCTTTGATTAGAAAGTATTATAATTTACCTCTAAATGGATTAGTCTGTTTTGAAAGTGTCTGAATCCCATTTTTGATTAAGTCATTAATACATATCCCCATGAATATTTGGTAAAAAACAAGCATATATAAAGTAATACCAGCCAAAAGTACATGCTGAATTTTTGTAGAGTTTTATTTGGACAGAGGTAGCAAAGATCAAAATGTCAGGCATTGCACGACAAATCAATTCTGGGGATGATGTTTTATGAAAATTGAAGAGATTGACAAAAAAGTAGAATCACACTAGAAGCTGATAGATATGGCATAATGAAATGGTCAATACAAAACAAACCATAGCTGTCATACTATTCATCGTGTTTTCATTGAATAGCACTGTGGGACTTTATTTGATTTTGAGGACAGGTGAATTCTTTGCAGATACTTTGAGTGATGTTCCAACTGTTGATCCTACGCAAATGAATAATTTGCTAAGTCAGCATTCGGTCATATATGATGACGCGGTTGAAGAACTGGAAATCATACAAACATTGGAATTTAGAGATATTGTAGAGATAGACAAAATTCCCTCTCATGTAAAAAATGTATTTATTGCGATTGAGGATGAGCGATTTAAGACCCATATGGGAGTAGATTATAAGAGAATTTTGGGAGCCTTATTAATAAATTTGGAGAAAAGAGCACCTGTACAGGGAGCCAGTACAATTACGCAACAATTGGTGAAAAATCTTTATCTTAGCGTCAACCCAAGTATTGCACTCGTAGCGTCGATAAAGACTAAGAAAAATCAGGATATAAAAATGATATACAAGCAGGCTGAAGATAGGATGTACAATAATAATAACGAAAACTTCCCATGCATAAACTTTAATAATGCTACGAATATGATGAGCGTGCCATGGCAGCTTTTTAAAGCTATGGTACATTTTTAAAATACTGTACCAGTGGCAATAGAAATGGACTCTTCCCCTAAAGGAAAAGTCCATTTCTATTGCCACTTATTTTAACAGAGGTTTAGATTCAATGGGGCTAGATAAAATGACAGAGGTTTGTGTACTTCCGATTTTTTTGATCTCATCAATCAAGGCTTTGAGGTCACTTGTATTTTTCGTTAGAACTTTTATGATTACACTAAAACCTCCAGTAACGTGGTGACATTCAACGATTCTCTCATTTTTCCCGGCAAAGTCTATGAATGGCTGGTAATTTTCTGGTGAAAGGCCGACATTAATAAATGCCATGATGTTCTTATTTAATTTCTCGGGAGATATAATGGCCTTATATCCCAAAATAACGCCATTTTCTTCTAGTTTTCTCACCCGTTCCGCTACTGCAGGAGACGTCATGTTCACTGCCTTGCCCAAATCTTTCATGGAAATTCTTCCGTTTTTCTGCAATATTTCGATAATTCTGTAGTCTGTACTGTCCATCTATGGCCTCCCTTAAAAAATAAAGAAAATTTCCCTATTTTCATTTTTTTAGAAGTTATTTTTATTGTAACAATTAATCTATCAGATGTACATAAATTTCTATTCTTTATACAATTATAATTGAAAACGTTATCGTAAAATATTTGTTTTTAGATAAGGATTCCATTATTAAGCGTACAATGAGGTTATCATGATAATAGAGAGGGAGGATTTGATGAATAAAGTAAAGATAACGGAGACGGTTTTAAGAGATGCCCATCAGTCTTTAATCGCAACTAGAATGAAAACTGAAGAGATGAGTCCAATTTTAGAAACTCTGGATCAGGTTGGATATCATTCACTGGAGGTATGGGGTGGAGCAACCTTTGATGCATGCCTTCGATTTTTAAATGAAGATCCGTGGGAGAGGTTGAGGCTGATAAGAAAATCAGTAAAAAACACTAAACTGCAAATGCTCCTGAGGGGTCAAAATCTTCTAGGTTACAAGCATTATGCCGATGATATCGTAACAGAATTTGTAAAGAAATCCATAGCAAATGGGATCGATATTATAAGAATTTTCGATGCTTTAAATGATGTAAGAAATCTTGAAACTGCATTAAATACAACAAAAAAAGAGGGCGGACATGCCCAAACAGCTATATCCTATACGATTAGTCCGGTGCACAACACGGAGTATTATATAAAAGTAGCGAAACAAATGGAAGATATGGGTGCAGATTCAATATGTATAAAAGATATGTCCGGTATTCTAACACCTTATAATGCTTTTGAATTAGTGACTAAATTAAAAGAGACTGTTAAAATTCCTCTTCAGCTGCATACCCATTATACAAGCGGAGTAGCTTCCATGACCTACCTAAAGGCCATTGAGGCAGGTGTTGACGTCGTAGATTGTGCTATATCGCCGATGGCTTTAGGCACCTCCCAGCCGCCTACTGAGCCATTGGTGGCTACCCTTCAAGGAACTGGGTATGATACAGGCTTAAAGCTTGAGGTATTGAATCAGGTAGCAGAGCACTTTAGACCTATTCGAGACCGATATATGGAAAAGGGTATGCTGGACCCTAAAGTATTGGGTGTAGATGTAAATGCTCTCATTTATCAAGTTCCTGGAGGAATGTTGTCCAATCTAGTATCTCAGTTAAAGATGCAAAATGCTCTACATCAGTATGATGAGGTGTTGAAGGAAGTACCAAGAGTAAGAGAGGACTTAGGTTATCCGCCGCTTGTGACACCACTTAGCCAAATGGTCGGAACTCAGGCAGTGTTTAATGTAGTTCTTGGCGAACGATACAAGATGGTGCCAAAGGAGATCAAAGCTTACGTAAAAGGAGAATATGGCAAACCTGCGGTAGAAATCTCAGAAAGTATTAAACATAAAATAATAGGTGCAGAAGAAACCATTCATTGCAGACCGGCAGATCTGATTGAACCGCAGCTTGAGAGTGTACGCAATGAAATGAAGCAATATCTTGAGCAGGAAGAAGATGTATTATCCTATGCGCTGTTCCCAGCAGTTGCCATAGAATTCTTTAAATACCGCCAGGCTCAAAAATACAAAATAGATAGCAATTATGCAGATTTTGAAAATAAAAACTATCCTGTATAAGATTAAGCATGTGATCAGAGATATTCACCTATGAGATTATTATTATGAAAATAAACTAGAGAATAAGATACATCCTATTCATAAGGGATATATCTTATTCTCTAGTTCTTTTTTTGAATAATGTATGAGATTGTCACATGGTTAAAATTTGATGCAATTTTTATTTACTTTAATAAAAAATTATGTGATAATAAAATGTTGTAAACTATGCTTTGTACTGTACTATATATACTTATAAGGATATATTCTGTTAAAAAATAAAAAGCGAGGAGAAACAAATGAAAATTGGATTCGATCATAAAAAGTATTTAGAAGAGCAATCGAAATATATTCTGGAGAGAGTTGATCACTACGATAAACTGTACCTTGAATTTGGCGGAAAGCTGTTGTTTGATCTTCATGCAAAAAGAGTTTTGCCTGGCTTTGATGAAAACGCAAAAATAAAACTTCTGCATAAGCTGAAGGAAAAAGTAGAAGTAATCATATGCGTATATGCAGGAGATATAGAAAGAAATAAGATCAGAGGAGATTTTGGAATCACCTATGATATGGATGCGCTGCGTCTTATTGATGATTTGAGGGCAAATGAATTGGATGTAAATAGCGTAGTTATTACCAGATATGATGGTCAGCCGGCAACTACGGTTTTTATCAATAAATTAGAGCGTAGAGGTATCAAGGTATATACCCATAGGGCGACAAAGGGGTATCCTACCGATGTAGATACTATTGTGAGTGATGAAGGCTACGGTAAAAATCCATATATAGAAACAACGAAGCCTATTGTTGTGGTAACAGCACCGGGTCCGGGAAGTGGAAAGCTGGCCACATGTCTTAGCCAGTTATATCATGAACACAAACAGGGAAGAGTTGCAGGGTATTCTAAGTTTGAAACATTTCCGGTATGGAATGTCCCATTAAAGCACCCGCTAAATATTGCCTATGAAGCTGCAACCGTAGACCTGAAAGATGTTAATATGATAGACTCCTTTCATTTTGATGCATACAATCAGATTGCCGTGAACTATAACCGTGATATTGAAACATTTCCTGTCTTAAAAAGAATTATTGAGAAAATAACAGGGGAAGAAGCGATATATAAATCACCTACAGACATGGGGGTTAACCGTGTCGGTTATGGAATCATTGATGATGAGGCTATAAAAGAGGCATCCAAACAGGAGATTATTCGAAGATATTTCAAAACAGGCTGTGAATATAAAAAAGGATATGTAGATAAAGAAACCTTTGATAGAATTAAATTTATCATGGAAGAACTTGTATTAAAGCCAGAGGATCGAAAGGTAGTTATCCCTGCGAGAGAACGTTCTGCAAGGTTTAAGGAAGAAACGAATAAAAATGAGGCATGTCCTGCGGTAGCAATAGAGCTGGTGGATGGAACAATTTTAACAGGCAAAGGTTCTGCTGTGATGAATGCGTCGGCAGCGGCGATTCTCAATGCAGTTAAGTATTTCGCAAATATTTCTGACGAAATTCATCTGATTTCTCCTGTAATTTTAGAACCAATCCTTAGTCTAAAAACTAAAACATTGGGGGATAGAAATACAGCCCTCGATTGCGAAGAAATACTCATTGCTTTAAGCATATGTGCTGCGACAAATCCAACGGCTCAGGTTGCTATGGAAAAACTGACGTTACTTAAAGGTAGTCAGGCACATTCAACTACGATCTTGAGCAGAAGTGATGAACAGATTTTTAGAAAACTCGGGATAGATATAACCTCAGATCCTGAATATCCTACCGATAGCCTTTATTATAATAATTAAATAGTTGCTCAATGAAAAATAGGAAAAGGTCCTGCAATAAGTGACTTTTTCCTTTTTTATTAGTAGTCTAGATATTTCTTTACACGAATGTGTTAAACAAGATATACTTTTTATAAATGAGATTGAGTACTAAGAATTAAATGAACGAAATAGCAAATCATAAATTTTTAAGTTCAATATAGGGAGGAGATCTATGGACATCAATATAATAAGCTTGGGTACGATGGATTATCAAAGATCTCTGAAAATACAGGAAAAACTGTTGTTAATGAGGCAACAGGATAGAATTAACGACACACTTATTCTTGTGGAACATCCTCCGGTATTGACTTTAGGTAGACGAGGCGATTATACCAATATTGTTGCTTCGAAAGAACTGCTTAAAAAGCAAGGTGTCTGTATCTATGAGGTAAACAGAGGAGGCGATGTAACCTATCATGGCCCAGGTCAGATCGTGGGTTATCTCATTTTCGATCTAAATAATTATGACCAAGATATTAAAAATTTTGTCGCTAAGATCGAATACGGCATAATCAATCTTTTGAAGAACGAATATAATATTGCGGCATACGTAAAAGATAAAAAGTATACAGGGGTTTGGGTGGATGAGAAGAAAATAGCTGCCATCGGAATTGCCGTCAAACGCTGGGTTACTATGCACGGATTTGCTTTTAATGTAAATACGGTGCTGGAACACTACAGATGGATTAATCCCTGTGGTATAACCGATAAGGGTGTTAACTCCCTGCAAAGTATATTAGGTGAAAACCTAGAAATGGAAAAAGTAATGACTCAGGTAGCACATTATCTCTGCGAGAGTTTCCATAGTGCAGCTGTATTTAGAGATAGAGAATGGATTGATCAGGTAATAGGGGGAATAGAGTGATGCACAAAGCCAAACCGGATTGGTTAAAAATAAAAGTCACAGGCGGGGAGAATAGAAAACGGGTAGAGGAGATAGTCAGTAGATTATCGCTGCATACAGTATGTGAGGAGGCAAACTGCCCAAACCTTATGGAATGTTTTTGTAAAAAAACAGCTACCTTTATGATATTAGGGAATATATGTACACGTAAATGCACATTTTGCAATGTTTCAAAAGGAACTACACTGCCAATTGATCAAAATGAGCCCTCTCATATAGCAACAGCAGTAAAAGAATTGGGACTACGACATGTTGTGATTACCTCTGTTACGAGGGATGATTTAACTGATGGAGGAGCGGGACAATTTGCAAATGTAATCAATGAAATAAGAAACTTTGACAGAAGGGTTACAATAGAGGTGTTAATTCCAGATTTTCAAGGTTGTTTAGATGCCCTAAAGATTGTAATCGCTGCGAAACCTGATATTATTAATCATAACATTGAAACTGTGCCTAGGCTTTACCCCTCCATTCGTCCCGCTGCAGTTTATAATAGATCTTTAGAATTGCTAAAAAACGTAAAAGAGATAGATCCATCCATATTAACCAAATCCGGTATCATGGTTGGATTAGGTGAATTGCATGAAGAGGTTGTAGCAGTATTTAAAGATTTAAGAATGAATGGCTGTGATATGCTTACCATAGGTCAATATCTGGCCCCTTCAAAAGATCATCATCCTGTATATGAGTACATACACCCGGAAGTATTTGATCAATATAGGCAGAGGGGAGAAGAAATGGGTTTTCATCATGTAGCATCGGGCCCTTTTGTTCGCAGCTCATATATGGCAGAAAAAGCAATACTGTAAATTAAGAGAAAATTGAAAAGTGCTTAAATCAGAAGGGGAAAAATATTTATCTGATCTATAGAGTGGACAAGTATTTTTCTTCCATGATGTCTTGTGAATTTACGCAGAAATATATGATCATAATAACTAAAAAAGGAAAGGTAATATATATGAAAGATAATTTTAATGCACTTGGAATCAGCAGAGAAATGGTAGATCTTCTTAAGTTAGAGGGTATAACGGAACCAACTTCAATTCAGACTCAGGCCATTCCAATACTGTTATCGGGTAGGGATATCATAGGACAGGCCCAGACGGGCACGGGAAAAACATTGGCTTTTATTCTTCCCATGATGGAAAGAATAGATACAGAAAAACAACATATCCAATCACTTATAATTACGCCTACGAGGGAACTGGCGATCCAGATAACAGCAGAGGCAAGGAAGCTCGCGGCTGTAAAAGGCATAAACATATTGGCAGCCTATGGTGGACAGGATGTAGAACAGCAAATCAGAAAACTCAAGGGTAATATTCATATGGTAATCGGAACGCCGGGGAGACTGTTAGATCATCTTAGAAGAAAAAGCATAGACCTTTCCCGGCTGCATTTTCTTGTACTGGATGAAGCAGATCAAATGCTGCACATGGGTTTTTTAAAGGAAGTGGAAGATATTCTGCGGCAGACGCCAAAGAAACGCCAGACCATGTTGTTTTCTGCCACTATGCCTAAGGAAGTTCGGTCGATTGCATTACGGCATATGGATGAATCGATTCATATTCGCGTCCATAGTGAGCGTATCACCCTGGATGAGATTCATCAGGTCGTTATTGAGACAACCGATAGAGGAAAGCAGGCTGCCCTTTGCAAAGTCATTGATGAATACAGACCTTTTATGGCGATCATTTTCTGTCGTACAAAGCGTCGTGTAACAGCTCTGAATGAGGCCCTTCAGCAGCTAGGATACAATTCCGATGAATTGCATGGAGATTTAACCCAAGCAAAACGGGAGAAAGTCATGAGTGCTTTTCGAAAGATGCAGATACAACTGCTTGTGGCCACTGATGTGGCGGCAAGAGGCCTGGACATAGAGGGAGTAACACATGTATTCAACTATGATGTTCCACAGGATGCAGAGAGTTATATCCATCGTATTGGCCGGACAGGACGAGCCGGACAAAAAGGTATGGCTGTTACCTTTGCAACATCCAAGGACCGTGAAGCCTTGAATCTGATTGAGAGTGGAATTAACATGCGAATAAAAAGAAGTAAGGGTGTTAAAAAAAGTGAGCTTAAAGAAAGAAAAGCAAGTAGTGATGAGGATCGATCGAATAAGCAAAAAGCTACAAATAGCCCGCGGGGAAAGGCTTTTGGACGAAATAAAACATCGGCTAATAGTAAAAGAAATGCAGATACCCTCAGAGGTGCGGATAAAAAGCATACAAGAGGGAAGCGTCAGGATAATGCAACCAAAAAGCATCATTATCACGGGAGCAGAGCTTAACTAAATTACAAAATGCTGTATTCCATATCCTAGGGAATACAGTTTTTTGTGCAGAAAATAAAGATTTCCGTATATTTACATATTTAGTAACCATCTATATATATTAGGATGCTGTAAAGGCAGGTAAGTTTTTACTATGAAAAAGGTTTGAATGTAGATCCATATTTTGCATAAAAATAATATTTGTATTATTATAGAATATAGAAATAACAGACCACAATAGCATCTTATGATAGTCTATGGATAATATTTATACATAGTATTAAATGGAGTTTAGGTTACTACAAAGGAGCATATTGCAAAACAAAAGCATATAAGGAGGATGAAAGATGGATGTTAAAAAAGAAGCCATAAAAAAGCATAGTGAGTGGAGAGGAAAAATAGAGGTGGTTAGTACAGTACCACTTGCAAATCGTCAGGATTTATCCTTGGCTTATACACCAGGTGTAGCAGAACCATGTCTTGAAATTGAAAAGAATAAAGACCTAGTTTATGAATATACGAGAAAGTGGAATTTAGTAGCTGTTGTGACCGATGGAACAGCTGTGTTAGGGCTGGGAGATATTGGACCGGAAGCTGGTATGCCTGTGATGGAGGGAAAATGTGTACTATTTAAACACTTTGCTAATGTGGATGCCTTTCCAATTCTAATCGGTACTAAGGATACAGATAAAATTGTAGAAACAATAAAATTAATCGCTCCAACCTTTGGAGGAATTAATCTGGAGGATATTGGTGCACCTAGGTGTTTTGAAATAGAGGAAAGGCTCAAAAACGAGCTGGATATCCCAGTGTTCCACGATGATCAACACGGAACAGCTATTGTGGTAATTGCAGGTGTAATCAATGCATTGAGATTAGTGAAAAAAGATGTAAAAGATGTTACGGTTGTTGTCAACGGTGCAGGAGCAGCAGGCACAGCCATTGTTAACATGCTTATTAATTTAGGGGTTAAAGACATACTGCTTTGCGACCGACAGGGGATTTTATATCCTGGCGCACCGTTTAATGATTCTCATAAAGAAAAAATGGCAAAAATTACGAACAAAAATAAAAAACAGGGCTTACTAAAAGACGCCATGAAGGATGCAGATATTTTTATCGGTGTATCAGCAGCCAATACAGTAACAGAAGACATGGTCAGGGAAATGAATAGTAATGCAATCGTATTTGCAATGGCTAATCCTGTACCGGAAATCATGCCGGATCTTGCGAAAAAAGGCGGAGCAAGGATTGTAGGAACGGGCAGATCCGATTTCCCGAACCAAGTAAATAATGTTCTTGCATTCCCTGGTATATTCAGAGGGGCCCTGGATGTTAGAGCAAAAGAAATCAATGAGGAGATGAAGCTTGCAGCAGCCCATGCAATTGCTGAGCTGATTACTGAAGAAGAGCTGCATGAAGAATATATCATCCCCGATGCTTTTGATCTAAGAGTAGCCGATAGAATTGCTAAGGCAGTGGCGCAAGCAGCCAAAGATACAGGTGTAAGCCGGATATAACGCATAAGAGGCTAAAAACACTTTTAGAAAGAAGGATTGTAAATGGAATTTGCATTGGGATTCGATAAGAAAACCATGACATTTGAAGTGGACCAAGATAATTTAATGGGTGTATTAGAGCCAAACAAAATCAACGTTGAGAGAAGTGGAGCTGAAGAGGTAAAAAGATCACTGCTTGAACCTATTGGATCTCTCAGATTAAAGGAAATTGTTAAGGCCGGTGAAAAAATTGTAATTGTTACCAGTGATATTACGAGGCCAATGCCTAGTAAAATTGTCTTGCCCCTTCTGCTGGAAGAGCTTCATAAAGCCAATATTCCAGATTCAGATATCAAAATTGTCTTTGCCCTAGGCAGCCACAGGAAGCATACAGAAGAGGAAAAGAAATATCTTGTAGGGGAGGATATATTCAACAGGATTGAATGTATAGACTCAGATGCGGAGAACTGCATCCACCTTGGGTATACGTCTCTTGGAACGCCAATAGATATATTCAAGCCGGTTGTAGACGCAGACAGAAGAATTTGTCTCGGAAACATTGAATATCATTATTTTGCAGGATATAGCGGCGGGACAAAGGCAATCATGCCTGGAGTGGCAACCAGAGAAGCGATTCAGGCCAACCACAGCATGATGGTGAGGAAGGATGCAAAAGCAGGAACCCTGGAGGAGAACCCTCTCAGAAGGGATATTGATGAAACAGCGAACATTTTGCCAATTGATTTTATATTAAATGTAGTCTTGGATGAAAAAAAGAATATTATCAAAGCTGTTGCAGGACATTATTTAGAAGCTCATAAAGAAGGCTGCAAGTTTTTGGATCAACTGTACAAAATTAAGATAGAGCATCCGGCGGATATTGTAGTAGTTTCAGCTGGGGGATTTCCAAAGGATATTAATGTCTATCAAGCACAAAAAGCTTTAGATAATGCCCAGCATGCAGTTCGAGATGGAGGTATCATTATTTTGGCAGCTTCCTGCAAAGAAGGATTAGGAGAGCATACCTTTGAGCGATGGATGACCACCTCAAAATCTCTTGAAGAAATGATTGTAAATATACAGCAAAAATTTGAATTAGGTGGTCATAAAGCTGCAGCAATTGCTATGGTACATCAAAAGGCTAGGATATTCTTAGTTTCTGACTTAGAAGATGACTTCGTAAGAAAAATATTTTTAGAGCCTTACGCTGATATAGATGCAGCCATTAACTGTGCATATGATATTTTAGGGAGGAAAGCTAAGGTGCTGATAATGCCCTATGGTGCTTCAACACTGCCTATGATCTCCTAGATTAAAGAGGAAAGACTCAAAGTGCGCTTTACAGATTGACTATAAAAGAATCCTATGTAAAACTTTTACAAAATATTGCTCTCTATATAATAATAAAGGCGTCCCTGAGGGACGCTTTTATCATAGCGGGATTATTTACTTCTATCCTCCAGCGGTGAGTAAACTGTATGTGGGCTGGTATTTGCATAGGCAGGGCGGATAATTTTATTGTCACATACCAGCTGCTCTATGCGGTGAGCACACCAGCCGGATATTCTTGCAGCTGCGAATAAGGGAGTATAAAGCTCTGGGGGAATATTCAGCAGTTCATAAACAAAGCCTGAATAGAGGTCAACGTTTGCACAAATAGTGAAATCTTCTCCCCTTAGCTCTCTAAATAATTCTAGTGACAGTTCCTCAATATCTTTATATAAATGATATTCATCGACGCGGTCCTTTTCTACGGCCAGCTCGTAAGCCTTACTTTTTAAGAGCACAGCTCTAGGATCAGATTTTGTATAAATAGCATGCCCCATACCGTAAATGAGTCCTTCTTTATTAAAGGCTTCCTTTCGAAGGATCTTCCACAGATAATCTTTTAACTGACCCTTATTGGCAGTATCCGGTACATTGGCTTTAATATCTGCTATCATTTCACGGACTCTTAGATTGGCACCCCCATGCTTTGGACCTTTTAGGGAACCGACGGCAGCAGAGATGGCAGAATAGGTATCTGTTCCTGATGAAGAGACCACATGGGTTGCAAATGCAGAGTTATTGCCACCACCATGCTCCGCATGAATGACAAAGGATAAATCCAGCGTTTCAGCCTCCGTACGGGAATATTGATTGTCTGGACGGATCATATATAGAATATTTTCAGCAGTGCCAATTCTTCTTTGAGGTGCATGAATAAAGAGACTTTTTTTATTGAAATAATGTGCCTTTGCCTGATAACCATAAGAGATGATGGTAGGGAATCTGGCAATAAGCTGAATGCATTGTTTTAAAACATTTGAGATACTAGTATCGTCTGGATTTATGTCCTGGGAATACAGAACCAATATGCTTCTTTGCAATTTATTCATGATGTCCTTGCTGGGAATTTTTAAAATCATATTTTCTGTAAAACTGCCGGGCAGTTCCCGCTCCTCATCCAGAATCTGATTAAATTCCTCTAACTCTGATTTAGTGGGCAGCTTGCCAAATAACAGCAAATAGGTGCATTCCTCAAAGCCTCTTCTTTGTTCACTTTGAAATCCTAAAACAAATTCTTTAAGATCGATACCTCTATAATATAGCTTTCCTTCTGTCGGAACCTTAATTTGATTGACCAGCTCATAACCCTTAACATCACCAACGCTGGTTAAGCCTACAACGACACCGGTTCCGTTTTCGTTACGGAGGCCTCTTTTGACATTGAACTGCTTATATAAATCAGGGTGAATATAATTGTTCTTTTCAGCCAATGCGGCTAAACGTGAATATATGTGTTCGTGAATCAAGCTGCTCATTGTTCAAACCTCCTACAAGTTATTATTTTTTAATGTTAAAATCTTTTCAATGATAGCTCTTGACATTTCCGTCGTTGTAGCATTGCCGCCTAGATCCTTTGTAATGTGCTCACCCTGTTGGATGATTTCCTTAACTGCCAGATAGATTAAATCTGCAGAATCCTTTTCACCTAAATGTTCAAGCATCATTGCACCAGATAGAATAACAGCTGTGGGATTGGCTGCATTCTTTCCGGCGATATCCGGTGCACTGCCGTGTACAGCCTCGAAAATAGCCATACTATTTCCTATATTTGCGCCTGGAACCAGACCTAAACCGCCAACCAGACCTGCACAAAGGTCGGATAAAATATCTCCATATAGATTGGTCGTTGCAATCACCTCAAACTGAGCAGGATTCATTACCAGCTGCATGCACATATTGTCTACGATCACTTCTTGGAGTTGAATTTCTGGATATGCCTTGGCGATATCCCGAGCACATGCCAAAAACAATCCATCGGTGAGTTTCATGATATTTGCCTTATGAACCACGGCAACCTTCGATTTGTGATTGGCTTTTGCATAATCAAAGGCCGCTTGTATAATTCTCCGTGACCCCTTTTCTGTAATTCGCTTTGCTGCTTCTGCGATCCCTGGAGAGATCATCTTTTCGATACCGATATATAAATCCTCTGTATTTTCACGGAAGATCACAAGATCGATGTTTGAAAATGGAACCCTTATCCCAGGAATTGATTTTACAGGACGAATATTTGCAAATAAATCATACTTCTTTCGAAGTAAAACATTGATGCTCTGAAATCCTTGGCCGATGGGTGTTGTAATGGGCCCCTTAAGTGCGACTCTGTTCTTTTCCAGACTATCATATACCTTTTGAGGAATCAGAATTCCCTCTTTGGCGTATACATCTAAGCCTGCATTAACCATATCCCATTCAATGACAACACCAGTGGCATCGATGACATTTTTTGCTGTTTCGATGATTTCAGGGCCAATACCATCTCCAGGAATAAGTGTAATCTTATACATTTGTGTCACCTACCTTATGATCATGATTTGATTGCTTTGCATAATTTAAATATCCTCCTGCCTTAAGAATAGCAGCGTCTCTTTCAGAACCAGTAAATTGTAGGGGAATAGTAATATCTTTTGTGTCATTGTATAGTAGAATATTCTTCTGGCTGTCGAGGCCATCTGGATGAATCAGCAATCGCAGGTCATCTAAAAGATCCAGCAGCAGGTAATCATCCTTATGAACAAATGTTAGGGGAAGAATACCGGCATTAATGAGATTTGCTTTATGAATACGGGCAAAGGATTTCGCAAGAATAGCTTTTATCCCTAGATAAAGGGGAACCAAAGCAGCATGCTCCCGACTTGATCCCTGGCCGTAGTTTTCCCCGCCAATAATAAAACCTCCGTTGTTTTCTTTTGCAATATTGTGAAAATCCTTTGCAATCGTACCAAAACAGTATTTTGAAAGCTCCGGTATATTAGATCTATAGGGCAGCAGTCCTGCATGGGAAGGCACAATATCATCGGTGGTTACATTGTCCCCGATTTTTAACAATACTTTTCCTGCCAATACAGATTTCAGGGGATAATTAACAGGAAAGGGCTTAATATTGGGGCCCATAAAAACCTTTAGATCTTTCCGTTCTTTTGGAGGATAAATAAAATAATGCTTGGAAATATGATATCGTTCAGGAATTTCTACAACTGGATGATCGCCGCAGCTTCCAGGATCTTTTAAAACCCCGGCTATTGCAGAACAGGCAGCAGTTTCAGGACTTACTAGATAAACGCTGGCATCCTTCGTACCGCATCTGCCTTCAAAATTTCTATTAAAGGTTCTTAGAGATACGGCCTTTGATTTAGGAGCCTGCCCCATGCCTATACAGGGACCGCAGGCAGCTTCCAGTATTCTTGCACCTGCATCAATTAATATTCCAAGTGCACCGTTATCGGACAGCATTTTTAATATACTGCTGGAACCAGGTGCGATTACCAGGCTTACCTCAGGATGTACTTTCTTACCCTCAAGAATCTTAGCAACCTTCATTAAATCTGTATAGGATGAATTTGTACAGCTGCCTATGGCTACTTGATCAATTTTTATTTCATCCACTTCATCAATGGCTTTCACGTGATCAGGGCTGTGAGGAAGTGCACACATTGGTGATATTTCACTTAGGTTAACCTGTATTTTTTCATCATAAAAGGCATCCTGATCTGCATATAAAGGAACATAATCCTGTCCCCGGCCTTGTTTTGCAAGAAAATTTTTTGTTACCTCATCACTGGGAAAAATAGAAGAAGTTGCACCTAATTCAGCCCCCATATTTGCGATGGTTGCACGATCGGTCACAGAGAGATGTTGGATGCCTTCGCCCGAATATTCAAGTATGAAACCTACACCACCTTTAACGCTTAATCGTTTCAAAATATATAAAATAACGTCTTTTGCTGAAACCCATGGCTGAAGGCTTCCAATCAGCTCAATATTCATTACCTTAGGAACCTTTAAGTAATAGTAGCCTTTTGCCATAGCAACGGCCACATCTAAACCTCCGGCACCAATGCTAAGCATGCCCAGACCGCCGCAGGTTGGGGTGTGACTGTCAGAACCAATAAGTACTTGACCAGGCTTTGCAAATCTTTCTAAATGAAGCTGATGGCATATACCATTGCCTGGTTTAGAAAATATAATACCGTATTTGGCTGCAGCAGTTTTAATAAATTCATGATCATCTGCATTCTCAAATCCCGTCTGCAATGTATTATGATCAACATATGCTACAGATAGCTCTGTTTGAATATTTTCTACACCCATGGCCTCAAGCTGCAGGTAGGTCATAGTCCCTGTAGAATCCTGCGTTAATGTTTGATGAACACGAATAGATATTTCTGAGCCAACAGATGCTTCACCGAAGACTAGGTTACTTTCAATAATCTTAGAAACAATATTTTTACCCAATGAACTCATCTCCTAACCTAATTGTATAATTGTATACAATTATACAAACAAAGAACGTCATATGTCAAGAGGGAAAAGTAAGATACTTGAAATTTCAGCATATTCGAAGTAAAATACTACAGACGGGTAATTTATTTTCCAAATAATTAATCTATCATATCAAAAAATAAGAGAAGGGACAAGAACTATGTCTACAGACCTATGCAGCTAATGATTAAGAAATAATGCTTTTGTGATATAATCGATCTAATAATAATCAACGACAGGGGGTGCCATATGGCAATTGTTGATATCATTTTAAAGATTGATACAGCATTTCTGTTAAAAGAGATAGTTTTTGTTGGGGATGCGGACAAATGGTTTCAAGATAATTATTGGGAAGCAATGAGAGAGCAGAAAATCGATTATATTTTGGGGCATTCTATCAAGCCAGAGGGTGGAATTGTTGAGCTGCAGAATAAATTCTTTAAGTACCAATGGATTAAGGGTGCACAAGAAAGCACAGTTTTCTTAAGCCGTGATGGCGTATTGCTGGAACTTTATGAACAAACAATACGCTATGCAGCAGAAGGTATTCAGATTTATGATCGAAATGGGTATTTTTTATATGCAAATCCAGCCAGCGAGGATCTGGAATTTTATAAGAATGAAGACTTTAAAGGAAAGCATATTTTGGATTTATATGACTTAAAGGAAGAGTATAGCACGATTTTAACCGTATTAAGAACACAAAAACCGGTTATTAATCGATGTGATCGCTTTAAAATGAAAACCGGAAAGGCCTTGACTACTATTAATAATGGATATCCATTAAAGATAGATGATATTTTATATGGTGCAGTAGTCTTTGAAAGCGATTTATCTGCTTTAAAGCGAATCAAGAATCGCACAACAAATTTGGAGGCCTATGTGGAAGGCAGACAGTCTGCTGGGCAAGAGCAGCTATATACTTTTGATGATATCGTCCATGTATCTGATAAAATGAAAAACATGATCCTTTTTGCAAAAAAAGTATCGCTAACGGATTCTTCTGTACTAATCGTTGGCGCTACCGGTACCGGCAAGGAACTAATGGCACAGAGTATTCATTCTTTTAGTCCAAGAAGAGACAAACCATTTATTGATATTAACTGCAGTGCTGTTCCTAGTAACCTTTTTGAAAGCCTGTTCTTTGGAACAGAAAAAGGAGCCTTTACTGGAAGCGTTGCAAAAAAGGGATTTTTTGAAATGGCTGATGGAGGAACAATATTTTTAGATGAAGTGAATTCAATAAATGTTGAAATGCAGGCGAAGCTTTTGAGAGTACTTCAGGAGAAGAGGTTCCAAAGAATTGGTGGTCAGAAGTATTTAAGATGTGATGTAAGAGTTATTGCAGCAGCTAATGAAGATCTCTATGAGCTGATGAAGGAACAAAAAATCAGAAAGGACTTCTATTATAGGCTTTCAGCAATCAAAATAGACATTCTTCCTTTAAATGAGCGAAAGGAAGACATACCGATTCTAGCCAGGTATTTTTTGATTGAATTGTGCAATCAATATAACAGACCCCAATTAGTGATCTCAAAGCAAGTTTTAGATGTGTTTCTCGAATATAATTGGCCTGGAAATGTAAGAGAACTTCAGCATGTTATGGAATATGTATTCAACTGTGCTCCCGAGGATGTTGAGGAGGTAGGCCTTGAATATTTACCTGACTACCTGTTAACTTCATCAGTGGCAAGCCTCTATTGTGTTCAGGATGCTAAAAATCATAGATTTTGCATTAATGAGGACGAAACTTTAGAGAATCAATTGGCCTATTTAGAAAAGGAGATTATATACAAAAAGCTTCAAAGTCATGGAGGGAATATTACAAAGACCGCAAAATCCTTGGGGATAAGCAGACAAAGCCTACAATATAGAATGAAAAAAGTGGGTATTACTGCGGAATAGAGCAAAAAAAATTTGCACAGGTGCCAATGATCTTGGCACCTGTCGCGTTAGTAAAATACTACATCTTTTTCTTGTAAAAAGACAGGTGCAAAATAATTATGCTTGCATTTAGTATGTTAACGTAAGAATTTTAAAAAAATCAATACTATTCTGTATAGCATTCAATAAAAACCCTGAAAAATAGTAATTTATAGGATGAAGATTAAGTGAGGTAAGGTGAAAGCTGTTGGCATTTATTTTGCATTATAATCATCGAAAGAGGTGATATTATGTTAAATACTGTAAAAAAAGCTCAAGAAATCAAAGAAGTTGTTTTAGGTGATAAAATTAACATTGAGGAATTTGTCGCAGTGGCACGTTTTGGTGCTAAGGTTCAATTCTCCGAGAACTATAAAAACAAGGTAATTAAAGCGAGAGGACTTGTGGATAAATGGGTTGAAGAAAATCGTATTATGTATGGAATTACTACTGGTTTCGGAGTCCTATGTACTAAAGTGATTTCAGCTGAGGAAACAGCAAAACTACAGAAAAACATTGTTTTATCCCATTCTACTTCTGTAGGAGAACCATTGTCAGTGGAAGAGGCACGGGGAACCATGCTGATGATCTTGCAAAATGTTGGACGGGGTTTCAGTGGGGCAAGATTGGAAACGATAGAAATGTATAGACAATTCCTAAATTTAGGACTTACCCCCTTTGCTCCGAAGGAGGGATCAGTAGGATATCTATGTCCGGAAGCACATATGGCTCTTGTACTGATTGGAGAAGGAAAAGCCTTTTTGGAGGGAGAACTGCTTCCTTCTAAGGAAGCGCTGCATCGGGTAGGGTTAGAACCTATTGCCTTAGCATCCAAGGAAGGTTTGGTGCTGACCAATGGAACTACCAGTGCAACGGCCTTAGGTGCATTGGCATTGTATGACATGCTAAAGGCAGCTATATGTGCAGATATTATTGGAGCTATGACTCTGGAGGTGTCTAAAGGCACTACAAGGGCTTTCGATGAACGATTGATGTCTGTTCGTCCCCATGAAGAACAGAAGCAAACCGCTGAAAATGTAAGAAGGTTATTGCAAGATTCTCAAATTGCCAAAGCCCATGAACATTATCGACTTCAGGATGCCCTGTCTATTCGATGCATTCCTCAACTTCATGGTGCAGCTAAGAAAACCCTTAGAGATGCGCTAAGAACGATAGAAGTAGAGATAAACGGCTGTTCTGATAATCCGATCATCTATCCTGAGGGTGAAGATGGTGAGGCAATATCAGGAGGAAATCCTGATTCATCATATGTAGGAATTGAGATGGACTCCGCATGTATTGCAGCTGCTATGCTGGGAAAAATGTCAGAGCGAAGGAACAATCGCCTTATAGACGGAAATCTTTCTGAGTACCCATGGTTTTTAATTAAGAAGCCAGGCTTGAACTCAGGCTTAATGATACCTCAGTATACTCAGGCGGGCTTGCTCAGCGATATGAAAATATTATCCCACCCCGCTACTGCAGATGGAATTCCAACCTGTGGAAACCAGGAAGATTATGTGGCCATGGGTTATAATGCATCAAAAAAAGCCAGACAAGTAGCAGAGAAACTTGAATATATTTTAGCCATCGAATTGCTTTCTGTATACCAGGCTCATCAGTTTATGGAAAAGAACTTATCGGCTGGAACAGCTACTCAGGCAGTACTGGAAGAGATCGGGAGGACAGTGCCGATCATGGAGGAGGATATGTTTTTATATCCACACATTAATACATTGAGGGAGTTGATCCATACTGGGAAACTGCTCGATTTGGTTGAAGATAAGATTGGAAAGCTCCAGTAAACAATGAAGTATGTCAAATAAACTATCATAGAAACAACATGTAGATCTTATGATTGATGGACAGTCCGTACTAGAACAATTAAGCAGCAAAGCAATTCTGCTTCTTTGTTACCTGGCTGCCCACAGGGGAAAAATATTGTCAAGAGAGAAACTGGCTGCATTATTCTAGGATTCTGGAAATATGGAAAGGGCCAGATACAAAAAAGTATATGAGCAAATACAAAACTATGACAACGAAACCAATATCAAAGAAGATAGCTACAGAGATATAAAAAAAGTCATTATAAAGCAGAAATTTTTTACATAAATGAACAGAATTTAAATGACTTTATTGAAACGATCAATCAAAAGGAGAGAAAGCAGGTTGTGCGTAGTAATTGTTTGCCCTTGGATGCGTTGGACTATTACTGGATGACTGATTTTATTGAAGCAATCTTAGACACTGTTCATCAAAATATTCTACAAAAAGTTCCTCCTTGGTGCTGGCAAGATTTATATAGGGTTTGCGGTAAACTTTCAATCATCATGGATAGGGTTACAGCACTGGATTATCTATCGGTTGAGGCGGAAAAAATAAGAATATCTGCAGCATTCAATACATTGATCCATACTCTCTGCAAAGAGGCAGGCTTGATATTATGCATATCTAATATTCAATGGATGGATCTATGCTCATTTAATTGCTTGAAGCATGCACTTTTTAAGAATCTTTTTCCACCTATGACGTTGGTACTCACTGGGAAGGAAAATGACACAAAGCTTATAGAATTGCAGAGATATTTTTCCCATTCAAAGTTTATAGTTTTTTATTCGGATCAATGTTATAATAGTTACCGAAATGAGAGGTGATGAGGTTGGACAGTATTTCAGGGCAGGGATGTGAGATCCTGGTTCCTTTTGAAGAGAGAAAATCCTTGGAGGAAATTGAGAAGAGCATTATAACCAAGTATAGGAAGCATATTTGGTCAAAATTTATCAAAGCTTTAAAGGATTATCAGCTGATTGAAGACGGAGATAGAATTGCTGTTGCTATATCCGGCGGAAAAGATAGTATGCTGATGGCCAAGCTGTTTCAAGAATTAAAAAAGCATGGAAGAGACAACTTTTCACTGGAGTTTATTGTAATGGACCCCGGTTATCATCCGGATATTAAGCGGCTCATGATGGATAATTGTCAATATCTTAATATTCCCATCCAAATTTTCGAATCTGGAATTTTTAATATTGTTGATACTATCGCCAATGACTATCCCTGCTACATGTGTGCGAAAATGAGGCGGGGTGCACTTTATAAAAGGGCTCAGGCTTTAGGCTGCAATAAATTAGCTTTAGGCCATCACTTCAATGACGTCATTGAGACAACCATGCTCAACATGCTCTATACCGGAAGCTTTAAGACCATGCTTCCTAAGCTAAGATCTTCCAATCACAAAGGGTTGGAGCTTATTCGTCCAATGTATCATATTGAAGAGCGGCATATAGAACAATTTACCCAGGAAAGCGGTATCTGGCCATTAAATTGTGCATGTATGGTGGCTGCAAAGAAGACAGGCAATAAACGCTACGAAATGAAGAGTTTGATACAGGATTTAAAGAAGAATTTTAAAGACGTCGACAAATCCATATTTAATGCTGCACAAAATATTAATATGAATGCTGTTTTAGGCTGGGAAAAAGATGGGCAACACTATTCCTACCTGGATTTTTATGATGAAGAGTAAAAAAATCCCTCAGAAGAGGGATTTTTTCTGCTATGAATGAATATCATTTTGTGGATCATATACTTCTCTGAATTCATAATCCAGAATAGTATCTAAAATTCTATTGGATAGCTCCTCTGATAATGGTTCATCAAAAAAAAGAAGGCCTTGATGATGGTATTTACTGCTGATAACATCCCTTGCGATCACTCTTCCTTCATAGCCATTTAGCACATCATTGATTTCATGGCCCAGTTTAGGATATATTTCATATTCATGCCAAGTAATAAAACCGATTAGGGATTCGGCAACAGCATCATCAAATCCTGCGTTCCTAAGAACCTCATGCCAGCTTTTATCAAGAATACTCATTAAAGGATACCTCCCAAATTAAAAACTGTTATGCTTAGCATGATGTTTTTCTGCGAAAATTATCCATACTTGAAGAAGGTAAAAGGAAATATTTAATGAAAAAGAGGTGCGGAATTAATCCGCACCTCTGACTATCTATAGAACACATGGTTACCAATTCTCATTACATAAGTTTTATTTTGTACAATCCATCGTCCGGCTGATTTATCAGGATTAAAAAAGTATGTGGCATCTCCAACGGGTCTTACCCCGTTTAGTGCATCCTTTGCTGCATTAATACTATCTTGATTTGGTGTGTTGTAGATGGTTCCTTCAGCAACGGGACAGAATTGTGGGATACCTTGATAGTTCTCAAAGATTACCCCTTTAACCGTGCTCGGGAATGAGGATGAACGAACTCTGTTGAGTACAACATTTCCTACGGCAACTTTACCTCTATAGGATTCCGCTTCAGATTCCGCATGAATAATGCGGGACAGCCAATACAAATCATCTTCACGATAAGCTCCCCTTGAAACTGGCTGAGCAAATAATGCAGTTTGAGTCTCAATACCGGCGATTCCGTCAATTCTCAGCTTATTGGCAATTTGAAAATTAATTACAGCTCTCTCCGTTTTCAAACCATAGATACCATCAGCAGAATCTTTTAGATGGCCCCTATTAATCAATGCTTGCTGCAAACGTGTAACAGCCGGGCCTCTGCTTCGAAACTTTAAGACAGTATACTCACTGGCATAGACATTCGATATGGATGTTGATAGAAATAATAGAATCATCAAAAAAGCTACAATAGATTTTTTATGCAATCTCATGCACAATACACTCCTTCCTTAAATCGCTTCCGAAGTTAGCTGACGGGTTCGGGATAGAAGGATCCCTACCATGCAGAACATGGATTAACCCCTGAATTGGTTCCTCCGTACCCGGACAAGTCCGGGATTCAGCAAATGTAATGTGGTAACATAGTGCTTATTATATAAGAAAGTATGACATTATGTCAACCTTCAGAAAATATTAACAAATCTTGTAAAATCTACCCGATAAGTAGTATACAGATTCTGGCCTTGCAGCGAACACGACCTATGTTTATGGGATTAAAGTGATTTATAGCATCAATCCAGAGGAACCCCTGTACTCAAATACTGCTTCAGCCACAACACCGCCAGATAACATCTTGTTGTAGACGCGTAAATCTATAAAAAAATGTAAAGGGTTAGGCCAGTGGGGTTTTTATGGGCTAGCCCTTATAAATTTAACAGAAAACATCCATGATTCATTAAAAAATACGTATCAGGCCAACCTGAAAAGTGATATAATGTTAGCGCAAATATATTTCAATAGTCGAAATAATATACATAGGGGGACGTATATGTTACAAGCACATTACGGGGAAATAGCAGCATTTGCAACTGCAATTTGCTGGACAGTAACAGCAGTGGCCTTTGAGACCGCTGGGAGAAGGGTAGGGTCATTATCTGTAAACCTGATACGTTTAGTAATGGCTTTTTTTCTATTAAGTATATTTACGTTTTTCACTAGAGGAATGTTTTTACCCTTTGATGCAACGGCTACGATGTGGTTTTGGTTGATTTTATCGGGCTTAATTGGTTTTGTATTGGGGGACCTCTTTCTTTTTCAAGCTTATGTAGAGGTTGGGTCTCGGATTTCCATGCTAATCATGTCTACCGCACCACCGATTACTGCTTTCCTGGGATTTTTTATACTAGGTGAGTGCATTTCCCCAATGAATCTTTTAGGAATGGCTGTAACAATTGGCGGGATTGCTTTAGTAATTCTTGTGAAGAATACTGGAGAGAGCAAAGTGGAAGTATCTAAACCCCTGAAGGGTTTGCTTTACGCATTTATTGGTGCGCTGGGACAAGCACTTGGCTTGATTCTGAGCAAATTTGGCATGGGGAGCTACAGCCCTTTTGCTGCAACCCAGATAAGAATCATCGCTGGCATTATAGGCTTTGTTATCGTGGTTACCTTAAGACAGGGCTGGGGCAGTTTAATGGACTCATTAAAAGACCAAAAAGCCATGACTGCTATTTCAATTGGAGCAGCTTTTGGCCCCTTCATCGGTGTGTCTCTATCCCTTCTGGCCATTCAACATACTACCACGGGAATTGCTTCCACTATCATGTCCATTACTCCTGTTTTAATCATTCCGGCTGCTATATTTATGTTTAAGGAAAAAGTAACGCAAAAAGAAATATTAGGGGCTGTCATTACCGTGATTGGAGTATCGCTGCTGTTCCTATAGGTTAACCTTGAATATTAAGGTTCTTTCTGTCAACGAAGGAACCTTTTTATTGTCAAGGAAAGTATAGATTAGCTAGAGCTTTAATAAAAGTAATTTCAAGGCTTAAGGTATTTCATAATATTTTAAGGCAATAAAAAAGCAGGGGTTATAGGGGATGAAATCCCCTGCCGCAGTAAGAGGGGTGCTCAGACTGCCTTGCAGTCGTTGAAGGGGAAATAGGTTCCCCTAGCGATGTGCTTTTTTTATGTGCTCAGGATTGAAAATATGTGGATAAGGGTATGTTAAGGTTAGTACGCGAGCAATATTCAAAACAAAAATGGAGGATGGAGAGGATGGATAAAAGAATATTTCAGAAGCCTGATAAAGAAGAGATAAAAAGAGGTTGACTTCAATACAGTATGCAGTTACCCAGAAAAATGGCACCGAGCCTCCTTTTGAAAATGAGTTCTGGAACTGGAGACCTTAAGCATCTTTTCGAAAAGTAAGGATAGCCGCATATTCTATAGAATCTGCTCCATACTAATGCCAAGGAGGGATGTTTAATGGATGTTAAAGCTAAAATTATTAAGATTCGAAAAAACGCTCAAGGAGATATTACAGATGTGATGCTGAATGATGGCAATGTATATTCGGTAAATGACGCCATTGCATTAGCAAAGGATCATAAAATTGAAGGAGTGAACGTAGGTCAGGCTAGAAATGGCAGAGAGTATTTAAGGAGCAATCCAAACGATATTCAAAGCGACAATTTGGACAATTTACCGATTTTTTGATCTTGAATTTTGTCAACAGATTATATATTGCATCCTAAATCACAGATATTTTGCTGTACGATTATAAAGTACAGCTCTTTTTTGTTTGTTAGGGAGGAAGCATGTAAAAAAAACAGAAATAATATAGAATAACTACTATGGAGGAAAAGCATATGAACTCAGTTTTTACATCTAGTGCACCAACGCCGGCAGGACATTATTCACAAGCAGTCATTCATTAGGAAATTGTGTATGTTTCTGGGCAACTACCTATCAACCCGATCACCGGGGAGCAGGTTTTTGACAATATAGAAGCACAGACTAAGCAAGTACTTGACAATCTTAATGAAATACTGATTGCTGCCAACAGCAGCAGAGAAAAAGTGTTAAAGACTACCGTCTATATTACAGATATTAAACTTTGGGATCAGGTTAATAAAATCTATGCTGTTTTTTTCGCTGATCACCGGCCTGCAAGAGCTGTGGTTCCGGTGAAGGAACTACATTTTGGATTTCAGATAGAAATTGAAGCTGTGGCTGCGGTAAAGGGATGATTTGTGGACAGACAGTGATTTATCGCCGGCTAGGAACAGGAGGGAATTTGATGGAACGAGTGACAAGCATACTAAACCATCCTTCTTTTATCGAATACAAGGAACGTAATGCTTTGGCCGAGGAAGAAAGGGTGTTTTGCCGTCATAACCTGCAACACAGTATAGACGTTGCTAGGGTTGCATACATTATGGCGTTGGAAGAGGGGCTTCCGATAAGAAAGGATGTAATCTATGCAACGGGCCTGCTCCATGATATCGGCAGATGGAAAGAATACGCCGAGGGTATCAGTCATGCGAAGGCCAGTGCCGATTTGGCAGAAAAAATATTAGCAGATTGTGAATTTGATCCGGAGGAAATTAATTTGATATTAGATGCCATACGAAACCACCGGAAAAGCGGAAGGCGGGATACGCCTCTCAGTGTTATTATTTACAGAAGTGACAAGGTTTCAAGGCTTTGTTTAGAATGTGATGAGATTGAGGAGTGCAATAGATTTTCAAAGGGAGACCGTCCAAAGTTAATCTATTAAGGCCGGTGATAGGAGGTATGTAGTACTGGGGATAGGTATTTTCGTTTGACGGAAAACCGGGAAAAAGGGTATAATAGATTGTGAAAAAATTGTTATTTTGTAGAAAATAATTGATAATATTTCCAAGATAAATGGTAGAGGGGTGCCTAAATTGATCCTAATGGTTGATAATTATGATTCGTTTACTTATAATCTAACCCAGTATTTATCCTGTCTGCAGGAAGAAGTGTTAGTATACCGCAATGATCAAATCAGCATTAATGAAATCGAGCAAATGAATCCTCAGATGATCGTATTATCTCCCGGCCCATGCACACCTAATGAAGCTGGAATCTGTATAGATGTAGTAAAACATTTTAAAGGAAGAATTCCTATCCTGGGGATCTGTTTAGGGCATCAGACCATAGGGCAGGTTTTTGGCGGAAAAATAGTACGGGCCATAGAACCTGTTCACGGAAAGGTACATTCAATCTCCCATAATAATAAAGGTGTTTTTAAGGGCTTGAAAAACCCGCTAAAGGTTACGAGATATCATTCCCTTGTCATTGAGCGGGAAAGTCTGCCGGACTGTTTTGAAATAACTGCTGATACCAGTGAAGGGGAAATTATGGGCATACGCCATAAAGAATATATGATTGAAGGCGTCCAGTTTCACCCGGAAGCCATCCTTACAGAAATGGGCATGGAACTATTGGATAATTTTTTGCAGCAGGTCAAGAACCTAGAAAAGCAGGTGAAATAATGATCATACAAAAAATTGACACAAGTTTAAATAGTTTTCAACTTTATACGATATTTAAGGATCGCTCCTATAGCTTTTTTTTAGATAGTGGGATGGACCATGAAAAGCTGGGTAAATATTCATTCATTGGATTTGATCCTCTTTTAGTATTTAAGAGTAAAAATGAACAAATTGAAATCATAGAAGAATCGCAAACAAGCATCTATTATGGAAATCCACTGAATAAACTGAAAGAGATAATAGACCGATACAAAATGGATTATAAGTCGGAAATGCCCTTTGTTGGCGGATTGGTAGGATATCTATCCTATGACTTATGTCATCATATTGAAAGGCTTCCCAGGAGAGCCATTGACGATATAGACATTCCGGACTGTTATTTTGGTGTCTATGATGGAATAATCATTATCGACCACCGACAGAATACAGTATACATTGCGGCTCTGGGTATCAAAACTCCGGCAGATCAAAGAGTGCAAACAATTGAAGACGAGATTGCAAAGGCTGAACAAAGAGGTGTTTCTATAGAGGTTAAAATGAATCCCAGGGAAGTGGATTTTAAAGCCAATATGACCAAGGAAGTATACCTGGAAGCCATCGAAAAAGTCAGAAAATATATAAGAGCAGGGGATATCTATCAGGCAAACTTTACACAACGCTTTGAATGCAATCTTGAGGATTCACCCTATGAACTGTATGGTAAACTAAGAACGATTAACCCAGCTCCATTTGCAAGTTTATTGGATTTTGGGGATGTTGCCATTGTCAGCAGCTCCCCGGAGAGATTTATTCAAATAAAAAATCGAATTATGGAAACCCGCCCGATAAAAGGTACACGACCGAGAGGCAAGACGCCAGAGGAGGACATGCAGAATAGACAAGACTTATTAACAAGTGAAAAGGACCAGGCAGAGCTGCTAATGATTGTAGATTTGGAAAGAAACGATTTGGGCAGGGTGTCAAAAACCGGTACTGTAAAGGTTACCGAACTCTTTCACTTAGAAGAATATGCCACAGTGTATCATTTGGTATCCACTATAGTCGGAGAAATGAAAGAGGAATGTGATGTTGTCGATTGTATTAGTGCTACCTTTCCTGGGGGATCAATAACTGGAGCACCTAAAATTAGAGCTATGGAGATTATTGATGAGCTGGAACCTACCCAAAGAAATATCTATACAGGTTCTATTGGTTATATAGGTTTTAATGGGGATACAGATCTAAATATAGTGATTCGAACTATAGTCTGCAAAAATGGTAAAGCCTACTTCCAAGTGGGTGGTGGAATTGTTTGGGATTCAGATGCAGAAATGGAATACGAGGAAACGCTGCACAAAGGCAGGGCGCTGTTTAAAGCTTTGAGCAGCTAAAGAGATGGTGAATAAATATGTTTATGATATTAAATGGATTGCTCATTGAGCGTGATAAAGCCCATATTATGGCAGACAGTGAAGGCTATAACTTTGGTTATAGTGTTTTTGAGACAATAAAAATATACAAGGGCAAAGCATTATTTTTTGAGAAGCATGTCAAAAGGCTGAAAAATGCTTGTGATCAGCTTGAACTGAGTTTTCCATATTCTACAGATGAAGTAAAAAAATATTGCTGTGATTTAATTGCTGCTAATGAAATGGAAACAGGGATTGTCAAAATATTATATGGGAAGAATAAAAATACTACAGATATGGTCATTTCAACGCGGCAGAATACATATAGAAAAGAAATTTATGATAAGGGATTTAGTCTTTGCTTTGCAGAGACAAAGCGAAATCCTCATGCCAGATTGACCTATATTAAATCGGCTAACTATCTGGAGAATATATTGGAAAAACAGAGTGCTTCGAAATTAGGCTTCGATGAAGTTGTTTTTTTGAATATCTTTGATAAGGTGAGTGAGGGTTCTCTATCAAACATATTCTTTGTGAAGGATAACATCCTCCACACGCCAATAGTTTCCTGTGGGCTGCTCCCGGGAATTTTGCGGGAAAAGGTTTTGTTTTTAGGAGGCAGGCTAGGGCTAAAGGTAAATCAAGGGGAGTTTTCCCAAGCGGAATTGATTACTGCAGATGAGGTCTTTATAACAAATTCCATATTGGGGATCATGCCAGTATCTCAAATCTGTGATTACAAAATGGACCTAAGCAATAATACTATTACCCGAAAGCTTTCAGACGCTTATTATCAGTTAATAGAAAATCAGTAAGAAAAAAATTTACGAAGGAAGAAGGGGCAAAATGGATAAGACGAAAATTGAGAGGGCAGTTAGAGATATATTAGAAGCAATCGGTGAAGATCCCGATAGAGAGGGACTAAGGGATACACCAAAACGTATTGCACGTATGTATGGAGAGATTTTTGCAGGATTAAAGGCGGACCCAAAGGATCATCTGGAGATTTACTTTGAAGAAGAAAAGCATGAGGAGTTGGTACTGGTTAAGGATATCCCTTTTTATTCTGTTTGTGAACATCATTTGGTGCCCTTTTATGGGAAAGCCCATATTGGATATATCCCAAAAGGGGGAAAATTAACGGGCTTAAGCAAGCTGGCAAGGGTATTGGAAACCGTATCAAAAAGACCCCAGCTTCAGGAGCGGCTTACGGCAACCATTGCGGATACCATTATGGAAAAGCTGAACCCTTATGGTGTGATTGTAGTCGTTGAGGCTGAGCATATGTGCATGACCATGCGGGGCGTAAAAAAACCAGGATCCAAAACACTTACATCAGCAGTAAGGGGAATCTTTCAGGATGATGCGAAGTCCAGAGCCGAGGCAATGGCGCTGATTAACTTTGGCAAGTAGCAGAAAGGTGATGATTATGAGAGGCATTCATAGGGACTTTAACCGAAATGTAGAGATTCAATGTGGAAATCAGGCATTTCAGTTTGGCAGCCGTACCTATATTATGGGAATACTCAATGTAACACCAGATTCATTTTCTGACGGGGGAAGTTTTGCAGAAATTGAAAAGGCAGTAGTGCACGCTGTAGACATGGTTGCACAAGGAGCCCATATCATTGATATAGGAGGAGAATCTACCAGACCGGGAGCTGCAGAGGTATCAGCTGAAGAGGAATTGAACAGGGTTTTGCCAGTAGTTAAGCGGTTAGTTCAAACAGTGCAGGCTCCTATTTCTATAGATACCTACAAAGCAGAGGTAGCGGAGCAATTATTAAATGCAGGAGCGCATATGATCAACGATGTATGGGGCCTTCAACGGGATCCGGACATTGCCGGTGTAATTGCTAAATACGGTGTTCCCGTAGTGGTTATGCATAATCAGAGGGGAACTGAGTATTCCACAGATATTATAGAAGAGATAAAGAGATTTCTAAAGAAATCTATTGATATAGCCCTAAAAGCCGGTATTAAAAAGGAGCATATCATTTTGGATCCAGGCATAGGTTTTGGAAAAACACCAGAGCAAAATATGCATGTGATGGCTAGACTGGATGAACTAAATGATCTGGGATACCCTTGGCTCTTAGGTACTTCAAGAAAATCTATGATCGGAAAGATATTAGATTTGCCTCCAGTAGAGCGGGTCGAAGGAACCATAGCTACCTCAGTTATGGGTATTATGCAGGGAGCTGACATACTAAGGGTTCATGATGTTAAGGAAAATTTACGGGCAGCCCAGGTTACAGATGCAATTGTGAGAGGTACATATCATGGATAAAATAATTATGAAGAATCTTGGTTTTTACGGATATCATGGAGTTTTACCGGAAGAAAACAGGCTGGGACAGAAATTCTTCTTAGATATAGAGCTTTTCTTGGATCTTGCAAAAGCAGGAGGTTCTGATTCTGTAGTAGATACTGTAAACTATGCCGAGGTATACGAAATCATTAAGGAGACTGTTGAGAATAAGAGATTTCAGCTGATAGAAGCATTGGGAGAGAGCATCGCAAAAATTGTTCTGCAAAGGTTTGAAAAGATAGTAGAGATTGTGATTACCATTCGGAAGCCGGAAGCACCTGTTCCGGGGATTTATGACTACTTTGGCATAGAAATAAGGAGAAATAGAAATGGCTAAGGCGTACTTGGGGTTAGGAAGCAATATTGGAAATAAAAGAGAATATATAGATGCTGCTTTAGAACTCCTCAGAGAGCATAAAGACATTCAGATAACCCATAGTTCATCCTATTATGAGACAGATCCGGTGGGCTATTTGGATCAAGATAGTTTTCTGAATATCGTAGCTGCTATTGAAACAAATTTAGATCCAAAGGCACTTTTATCCTATTGTAATGAAATCGAACAGAAACTGAAAAGAAAAAGAGAAATAAGATGGGGTCCAAGAACGATAGACATAGATATACTTCTTTATGAAAACTATACATCTCAGGATGAGTACCTCACCATACCTCATCCAAGAATGTGTGAACGATCCTTTGTAATGATTCCTCTATATGAAATCGCTAAGGATATAAGCATATTTGGACATAGCATTGGAGATATTGTAGAAAAATTAGGACAAGAAGGAATTAGGAAGATTGCCTATGAGTGAAAATAAAGTACTTATACGAAAAAAAGTTGTGGTTTCTGTAGGAGATTTGAAAATTGGTGGAGGCCATCCGCCAATCATTATCGCTGGTCCTTGCGCTGTAGAATCAAAAGAGCAGATTGTAGAGACTGCCTTAGCACTGAAGGAGTTAGGTGTTCATATTCTCCGTGGCGGGGTGTTTAAGCCTAGAACGAGTCCATATTCCTTTCAGGGGCTTGGTATTGAGGGGTTAAAGCTTTTAAGAGAAGCTGGAAATGCTGCCGGTATACCCATTATTACTGAATTAATGGACGAAAAGCACATGGATATCGTTAATGAATATGCAGATATTATACAAGTTGGTTCTAGAAATATGTATAACTATTCTTTGCTGAAGGAACTGGGCACTTTAGAAAAACCGATTCTTCTAAAACGAGGAATGTCCGCAACCCTTAAGGAATGGATGATGGCAGCAGAATACATTGCCTTTCATGGAAACAGCAATATTATCCTCTGTGAAAGAGGAATAAGAAGCTTTGATACTTATACACGAAATACCCTTGACCTGGCGGCTGTACCTATCATGAAAAAAGAAACCGGTTTGCCGGTCATAGTAGATCCTAGCCATGGTACGGGTATAAGAGAACTGGTAACTCCTATGTCAAGAGCAGCCCTGGCTTGCGGTGCAGACGGCATCTTGGTAGAAGTTCATCCTAAGCCCGAGTATGCCTTAAGCGACGGAAAGCAGTCTTTATGCTTGGAAGGGTATAAGGAGCTGTTGAAACAAATTGAGCCTTTTATAAGTATATAAAACACAGATCATACAAGAAACTTAGGTATAATGCCTAAGTTTTTTTGTTGTCTAAAACCTGGACAGCTTTCCTCTTTTTTGTAATTCAGGCAAACATATTGCGTGAAACAATTGAATGGTGTAACTTATAAACAGGATAATATATATTAAAAGAGAAAAATTATCCAAAATGTGAAAGGGGCAAAGTTAATGAAAAGTAAGTTAAAATCTTTATTGGCATCACTGGTTGCTTTATGTATGGTATTTATGTTTGTTTCGCCGAATATGACTTATGCCGATGGGGAAACAGATCAAACATCAGCAGTTGTAGAGGATACTGCAGTTGAAGTTACTGACGAAATTGAAGATGAGGATGTTCCGACAGGGCCAGTAGAAGGAACAGAAGAAGATGCAGAAGATAAAGAGGGAGATGAAGAAGACATAGAAGAAGATGAAGAAGACACAGAAGAAGATGCTGAGGATACACCTGAGAAAAAACTATTTACAGATGTGCCAGAAAATCATTGGGCATTTAATGTAATCCATGAGTTAAGAGATAAGAACATCGTTAAGGGCATGAGTGATACGCAATTTGCTCCTGCAAACCAAATGACAAGGGCAGAATTTGTTACACTATTAGTAAATACATTGGAATTAACTGCAGAAGGCCCCTCAATATTTGAGGATGTATCTGCAGATGCATGGTATGGCAAAACTGTTCAGGCAGCTTTTGAAGCCGGAATTGTTAAAGGTATGAGTGAAACGAAATTCGCCCCAAATAAGAACATTACCCGTGAAGAAATGGCAACGATGATTCTGCAGGCCTACGAAGTGAAAAAAGGTGAGAAAGTGGAAGAAGCATCTGAAGCTGTTTTTGCGGATGGAGAACAAATCAGTACATGGGCGAAAAACAATGTAAACAAAGTAGTTGCAGTAGGATTGATGAGAGGAAGAGGACAAGATCAGTTCGCTCCTAAGGGAATCACGAATCGTGCAGAAGGTGCACAGGTTATTTTTAATCTATTAAATCAGTAGAAATCAAAGAACCCAAGCCTAGGCCTGGGCTCTTTGTATATATGCTATTGTGCCATTTTCTTATAGCTTTCGTATTTTTCCTTGGCATCCTTCTCTGCCTTTGTAAATAGCTCTTCGGCAATTTCTGGGAAGGAATTCATGAGGGAAGTATAACGAACCTGTCCCATTAAGAACTCCCTAAAGCTGGCTTTAGGCTCTTTGGAGTCTAAAATGAAAGGATTCTTGCCTTCTTCCTTGAGGGCAGGATTGAATCTGTATAGATGCCAGTATCCAGCATCTACAGCTTGCTGAGAATTGGCCTGTGTACGACCCATTCCTTCTTTCAGGCCATGGTTGATGCATGGTGCATAAGCGATTATAATGGAAGGTCCATCATGCTTTTCTGCTTCAATGACTGCTTTTAAGAACTGATTCTTGTCAGCGCCCATGGCAACCTGTGCCACATATACATAACCATAGGTAGCAGCGATCATACCAAGATCTTTTTTCTTCATCTTCTTACCGGAAGCTGCAAATTTAGCAACAGCACCTACCGGTGTAGCTTTTGAAGATTGACCGCCTGTATTGGAATAAACTTCTGTATCGAATACGAGCACATTTACATTTTCTCCAGAAGCCAATACATGATCTAATCCACCATATCCGATATCATAAGCCCATCCGTCGCCGCCGACAATCCAAACGGATTTCTTGATGAGATAGTCTTTTTTATCCGCAATTTCTGCAAATATTTCTTTAGCCCTTCCATCCAGTGATGGTGCATTGAACAACGGCATCAACTTAGCAGTTGCCGCCTTGCTGGCATCAGCATCTTCTTTACCTTCTAGCCATGCCTTTAAAGCTTCTTTAAAGTTCTCAGAAATGTCAAGGTTCAAAGCCTCCTGCATAATAAGTGTGAGCCGGTCTCTTATTTGTCTGATAGCAACAGCCATGCCGTAACCATATTCGGCATTGTCTTCAAACAGTGAATTAGCCCATGCAGGACCTTTGCCTTCAGCGTTTTTGCAGTATGGTGTAGCAGGTGCGGAAGCGCCCCAGATCGAAGAACATCCGGTTGCATTGGCAATGATCATCCGGTCTCCAAACAATTGAGTGATATCTTTTATATAAGGAGTCTCTCCACAGCCGGCACAGGCACCGGAGAATTCAAGAAGCGGCTGGGCAAACTGACTGCCCTTTATGGTTGTTAAAGGCATTAAATCATCCTTGATGGAAACAGTCATAGCGTAATTCCAGTTAGGGATCTGAACATCAACTTGGGACTCAAGGGGCTTCATGATTAAAGCTTTTTCTTTAGCAGGACAAATATCTGCGCAGTTTCCGCAGCCGGTACAATCCATTGTACTTACTTGAATTCTATAGGTTAGTGCCTCAAATCCCTTACCCATAGCTTTCTTCGTTTCGAAGGATGCAGGAGCACCTTGCATTTCTTCTTCAGACAATAAGAAAGGTCTAATAGCTGCATGGGGACAGACAAAGGAGCATTGGTTACATTGGATACACTTATCTATTTGCCATTCCGGAACGTTCACTGCAATACCGCGCTTTTCATAGGCAGAGGTACCCATAGGGAAGGTTCCGTCTTCTGCTCCAACGAAGGTACTAACCGGTAAGGCATCCCCTTCTTGTCTATTCATAGGGATCAAAACATTCTTAATAAAATCAGGTGCTTCGCTGGTTGCGGCAGCTTCTTCTAATGCATTGCTCCAGCTGTTTGGAACCTCAACTTTGACAAGGGCTGTGATGCCTCTATCAACAGCAGCATAGTTCATGTTTACAATAGCATCTCCCTTACTTCCATAGGAGTGATCGATTGCTTCTTTTAAGTATTTAACTGCATCTTCAATGGGAATAACCTTTGCCAGCTTAAAGAAGGCTGACTGCATAATCATGTTGATTCTGTTGCCTAAACCGATCTCGGCAGCAATATCTGTAGCGTTAATTGTATAGAATTCAATATTGTTGTCAGCAATATATTTTTTAATCACAGCAGGAAGCTTTTCATCCAATTCATCAACTGTCCATTGACAGTTCAATACGAAGGTACCGCCTTTTTTTAGTCCCTTTAGCAGGTCATATTGATATACATAGGACTGGTTGTGACAGGCAACAAAGTCTGCTTCATTGATCAGATAGGTTGATTTGATTGGTTTTTTACCGAAACGCAAGTGGGAGATGGTTACACCGCCGGATTTTTTTGAATCGTAAGAGAAATAGCCTTGAGCATATTGATCCGTCTCATCTCCGATAATTTTGATAGCATTTTTATTAGCGCCTACAGTACCATCGGAACCTAATCCCCAGAACTTACAGCGGATAGTTCCCTCTGGAGCAGTATTGATGTCTTCCTTGACTTCCAATGAAGTATAGGTTACATCATCATGAATACCAATCGTAAACGGATTTTTAGGCTGTGCTTGCTTTAAATTTTCATAAACCGCAACGATTTGAGCAGGGGTTGTGTCTTTAGAACCTAATCCATAACGGCCACCAACGATTAATGGTGCATTTTCTTTATTATAGAATAGGGTACGAATATCCTGATACAATGGTTCACCTAGTGCACCAGGTTCTTTTGTCCTATCAAGAACAGCAATTCGCTTCACCGTAGAAGGGAATACTTCGAAGAAATATTTTGCAGAGAATGGTCTGTAAAGATGTACTTTTATCAAACCCACCTTTTCCCCTTTGGCGATTAAATAATCGATGGTCTCTTCAATCGTTTCAGTGGCAGAACCCATTGCAATAATGATATTTTCGGCATCAGCCGCACCATAGTATGTGAAAGGTTTGTATTGGCGTCCTGTAATTTTATTGATCTGGTTCATATAATCTGCAACTATATCTGGAACCTGTTCATAAAATCGATTGGATGCTTCTTTAGCTTGGAAGAAAATATCAGGGTTTTGTGCTGTTCCTCTTGTTACAGGGTGCTCTGGATTCAGTGAACGATCTCTAAAGGCTTTGATCGCATCATAGTCTACAAGCTTAGCAAAGTCCTCATAGTCAATTACTTCGATTTTTTGCACTTCATGAGATGTTCTAAATCCATCAAAGAAATGTAAGAATGGCACTCTGGATTTGATCGCTGTTAAATGAGCTACCCCAGCAAGATCCATAACTTCTTGCACTGAACTGGAAGCTAGCAGAGCAAAGCCAGTTTGTCTAGTAGCCATAACATCAGAATGATCGCCAAAGATAGAGAGTGCATGGCCTGCTACAGCTCTAGCTGAAACATGGAAAACACCAGGAAGCAGTTCTCCAGCAATCTTGTACATGTTTGGAATCATCAACAACAATCCTTGTGAGGCTGTGAAAGTAGTAGTTAATGCGCCAGCTGCCAAGGAGCCATGAACTGCACCTGCAGCACCAGCTTCAGACTGCATCTCAACAACTTTAACCTCTTGTCCAAATATGTTTTTTTGTCCATGGGCCGCCCATTCATCAACATTTTCTGCCATAGTTGAAGAAGGTGTGATTGGATAAATTGCTGCTACGTCAGTAAAGGCATAGGATACATAAGAAGCAGCCGTATTACCATCCATCGTTTTCATTTTTTTTGCCATAGGATAACCTCCTTTATAAAAATTTAGAATATATGGAATAGAAAACCAAAAACACATCATATGTACAATGTATACATATGGAAACGAAATACAGTGCTGTCGATTTACATTGATTGCCAATTTTCGTCTATATTTATCATATCATAAAATAATTATTTGAGAATAAAGTTAAATGAAAAATATTAAAAAAATTTCTATAGAATGACAAGAGAGAAGAGGAATATTCAAAGAGATATGGAAGTATTCAGATATTAGCTTTCTTAATCAAAGTATAGCGGAGGGGTCAATTTGGTTGAAAAAGGGATTCGTATGCTGTTAGGGAATACTATGGCAAAAACATGCGTAGTTTTAAAGGATCTAAGAAAGGATGAATGGATTTTTCGAAAGGATGAGACAATGGTTGTCCCATCGGCAAGCACCATTAAGATTCTCATAATGGTAGAGGCATTAAAACAAGTTCAAGAAGGTAAATATCAACTAGATGAAAGGTTTTCCATCATGGAAGAGGATAAGGTAGATTATAGTATATTAAGTGATTTAACAACGGACTCTTATACCTTTCGGGATTTGATTATGCTCATGATCATTGTGAGTGACAATACAGCAACCAATGTTCTCATTGACCTGTTAGGATTTGACGCAGTTAATCATAGGGCTATGGAAATAGGGCTGCAAAATACCCGTCTACAGCGCAAAATGATGGACTTTGAAGCCGCAAAAGCAGGTAAGCAAAATTTAACTACTGCAATGGATATGGCTTTGTTAATGGAGAAAATATACAAAAAGGAAGTATTGAATTTGGATTTATGCAACCTGGCTCTGGATATACTGAAACGGCAAAAGGACAAAACGATGCTGAAAAGATATATTCCGGAAGACGTAGAAATTGCACACAAAACCGGGGATTTAACCAATCTAAATCATGATATCGGGATTATCTTTCTTCCTCAGAGTACTTATTTGCTCGGGGTTTTTGTATCTGAAGCAAAAAGTAACTTAGAAGCGCAGCAAACCATTGGAGAGATATCAAAAACAGTCTATGACTACTATCATCAGGTATAATTATGGGGGGATCAGATATGGAAAAAGATAAGGGATTATGGGCTGTTGTCATAAAGACGGTAGCACCACTGAAAAATAAACCGGAGGTAGGAAGCGATTTAGTAGATGAAGTATTATTTGGTATGGTGATTAAAATTGTTGAAGCAGTCAATGAGCAGTGGTATTATGTGGAAACCCATTATGGATATCACGGGTATATATACAAGGAAGATATTTTGATTGATAGTAAAGAAGCCTTACAGTGGAGAGAAAAGGCTGATGCAGTCGTAATACACAACCTGGCAGATGTAATGAGCGAGCCCAAATATGCAAGCTGCCCCTTATTATTGTTAACAAGAGGGGCATTTATACAAGTGGTTGGAGAGGAGGGAGACTGGTTTAAGGTATTATTGCCTCAGAGGCAATATGGCTGGGTACGAAAGGTTTTATTGCATAAAATGCAAGGGGACGGCTTACGAAAGGATGAGGCCGCCTTTCGTATGAAGCTGGTGAGCACAGCCCTATCCTACTTGGGTACTCAGTACCGGTGGGGAGGAAAAAGTCCTTTGGGAATTGACTGCTCAGGATTATGCTCCATGGCATATATGCTATGCGGTGTAGTCATTTATCGAGATGCGGTGCTCAAGGAAGAATATATGCGGTCAATATCCATTGAGGAAATTAAACCAGGGGATTTGCTGTTTTTTCCAGGCCATGTGGCTATGTATATAGGAGAAGATAAATACGTGCATGCAACGGGAAAAGAGGGGCTGGTTCTGATCAATAGTCTAAATCCTGAGCACGTGGACTATCGGGAGGACCTGCATAAAGATATTAGTGGTATAGGGACAATCTTCTAGTATCAGGCAGAGCACTTTTTAAGGAAGGTTAATCATCAAATCTCTTTTCAAAACGGAAGGGGGAGGAATAAAATATTCCTGGCTATAAGTAACCTTGCATTTATTGTGCTAAATTGGTACTGCTGGATGCAAATGTCTGTCCAATATGCGACAGGAAAGATCCACTGTTTCTAAGATATCCCAAGTGTAGAAGCCCCGTCAATAAAGGCTGGAAAGCCTGTAGCAATTGTGGATTAAAATTAGTAACGGTTTGTCCAAAATGTGGGAAAATAGCATTTTTGGTGATTATTGTGAGCGCTGCCAAGGAGAACTGATTGTAGTCTGTCAGAATCCAAAGTACAGGAAAGAACAGCCGCCAATAGAAAATCGCTGTCAGAAATGCGGAAAACCGCTAGGATAAGGGAAGTTTTGCAATAATTGTGGAACAAACCTAAGCCTGGCAAAGTGCCCAACCTGCAGTGCAAAAAAATAATGCAGCCTCCAGATTCTGCGGGAAGTGTGCAACAAAACTATAAAGATTAAAAAGAACCGGATCATCGATCTGGTTCTTTTACATATTCAGGCGGACTTTTTATTTCATATAAAATCATCTATAATAGTCTTATATGTTTGTCATAGGCGTCAACGTAATCCAATTATTTCCAAATAAACCTTAGAAGCATGTCATTCTGAGCGTTAGCGAAGAATCTTATAGAACATAAGCAAGATTACTTTTGATTATCAGAATATATCATCTAGCTTAAAGATCCTTCGACTCCGTTTTACTCCGCTCAGGATGACAAATTATGGGTTAAGTTGACGCCTATGATATGTTTGTTATACTATGTTTGATATTATGAGTAGGGGTAATAGGATGATTAAAAAACAATTTGACACAAAGGAAATTTTTTTAGAAAACGGGATACAACTAGTTACGGTAAAAAGAGATTCAAAGCTGGCTTCCATTCAGGTAGGTCTTCGGATAGGTACTATTTTTGAAAAAGAGGATGAGAAGGGAATTTGTCATTTTATTGAGCATATGCTTTTTAAGGGAACGAAGAAAAGAAACAATAATCAAATTAACCAGGCCTTAGAAGAAAGAGGCGGCTCCTATAATGCTTACACCGATTACACATCTACTGTATTTGCTGTAACTGCTTTAGCAGAGGAGCTTGAGGAGTCTGCTGAAATATTGGCAGATATGATGATAAACGCTACCTTTCCGGAGGAAGAAGTTGAAAGGGAAAGAGGCGTTATTTTGGCGGAATATAAAACCAGTATGGACGATGTAGAGCAGTATAGCTTTCAGCAAGCCCACGAAACAGCATTTCAAAACAGCCCTTTACGGTATGATGTCATAGGGACGGAAAAGAGCATCAAAGGATTTACAAAAATTCAGCTGGAAAGATTCTATTATAACCACTATATACCGAATCAATGTGTTATCAGCATTGTGTCTCCAATGGAGCACACGGCAGTTGAAGCAATGGTTAATCAATACTTTGGATGCTGGCAGCCGGGCATTCTGCAGTCAAGAAATGTAGCAATAGAAAAGCATATGTCTTTACAGAGGGTTACCTATAAAAAGCATATTGAACAAAATACACTTATATATCTTTATACTTTTCACGGCCTAAGCCGTATGGAAGAGTTAGCCCTAGAGATCTTAAACCATAAGCTTGGAGAGAGTCCCAACTCTATCTTATTCAGGGCATTGAGGGAGGAAAAGGGCATTGCCTATGATGTGTATTCGGAGATGGATGCAACCGAATATATTAAGATATTAAGCATTTACACTGCGGTAGGGGAAGAAGATGTTTTTGAGGCACAATCAATTATAGAAGACTGCATTCATAAAATTCAAAGCAGAGAAATCTGTTTCGATGAGAAAAATGTAAGGCTCATGAAAAAGGTTATTAAGACAGCTGTTGCTTCTATGTTGGAAGATTCTTCAGAATTAGCAAGCTATATCGTTCATCAAAAGCTAGCGGGGAAAAAAATTGAGGAATTTGAGGATGATCTTAAAGCAATGGAAAAAATCCATGCAGAGGACATCTATCGTGTAGCAGAGAAGGTACTAAGGGAGCCAATGGTGCATATATTGATGGGTCAGTAGGTAACATGCAGGAACAATCTTTACACGGCCTAGCAGACTCATAAAGGGGCAAATAGGAATTTAAAATAAAGAGGTGGATAATATTGTCTTTATCAATCAGTGATGTGATGATTCGAAATGCAGCCAGCAATTCGACTTCATTAATTCGGGGCATTGGTTATTACCTGGATAAGAGGGTGCAAAAATTTACCTTTGATGAAGATACCATGACTGCCCATGCTATTGTTATAGGGGAGAAGCCATATAAGGTTGAGGTAGTATTCGATAAAAATGGCAACATGAGCTATTGGGATTGCAGTTGCCCTGCTTTCATGAACTATGATGGTGCTTGTAAACACATTGTAGCGTTAATGAAGATGATGCAAAAGGAGCTCCAATCCCAAAGAATATCCCTCAAACAACAGAAAAATAATACACATCAGATTTTCACATATTTTGAAGAATTTCTAGAGGACCCTGGAAAAGCTGAGGTAAATCTTAGAGTAACTTTTGAATTGGAGCATGGTTATAAGGAAATGCTTTCTTCCATCGAATTGAAAATAGGCTCCTCCAGACTATATGTAGTAAGGAGTCTGAAAGATTTTTTAGAAGATCTTGATCAGGGAAATAGTATTGAGTTTGGTAAAAGCTTTATCTATGATCCGAGGAAGCATAAATTTTCTTCAGTTGACAGGCAGCTTATAGACCTCCTTTTAGAAATCTATGAAAATGATAAAACTGCAGGGAGTATTTCTTATCACAGCAATCGGCAGGATAGTCTTCTAAAGGGGAAAAAAGCTTATCTCTCTTCTCCTCTAGTGAAAAGAGTACTGGATATAATAAAAAACCGAAATTTTTCAATTAGAATATTGGGAAAGGAATACCCTGATATCTGCATTGCACAAAAAGACATCCCTTTTCATTTTGAATTGAAACCGAAGGATGAAAGTCTGCAGCTGCAGCTCAATCTTATTGACCAACTAATTCCCTTAAATAAACAGGGAGATTATTTCTTTTATGACGGGGTGCTATATAGTCCTACAGAGAAACAAAAAAAGTATTTCCTGCCCTTTTATCATATTTTGGTAAAAGAAAAGCAGAAGAATATCACCTTCTCCAGGGGAGAAAAGGAAAGATTTGTATCTGAAATCCTTCCCAAGATCCAGAATATAGGGAAAATCTCCATATCAGCAGAGGTTGCAAAGCACATTCATCGGGAAGAGTTAACGACTAAAATATTTTTAGATAAAATAGAGGATGGAATTAGCATAAAAATCGAATTTCATTATGGTGAAGAGATCATCAATCCCTTTAGTGTAAAAGACTTATCCATACCCTCAAACAAGATCGTTGTAAGAAATATGGCCGAAGAAAAAAAGGTTTTGAGTATATTGGAAAAGGCAGAATTTAAAGTTTCAATTGATAAAGCGATTTTAAAGGACGAAGAACGAATATTTGAGTTTCTGAAAAATAATCTAATAGAGCTTCAGGAGATAGCCGAGGTATATTATTCTGATCAGTTTAAAAATATAGCGATTAAAGAGGCCGCAAGGTTTTCAGTATCTGTTCGGCTCAACGATCAGTCTTCCATGTTTGAGTTTTCCTTTGAGCATGATGAAATACCATTGGAAGAATTAACGGGGCTCCTAGAGGCATATAAAGAACGAAAAAAATATTATCGCTTGAGAAGTGGAGCATTTCTCCCCATAGAATATACAGATATAGGTCATCTGAGCAATCTTATCGAATATCTAGATCTAACAGAAAAGGATTTTAGTAAAAAATTAATTGAATTACCCAAATATAGGGCGCTCTATTTAGATGATATATTGAGAGAAACACAGCTTTTTAATGTGGAGCGTAGCCAGAATTTCAAACAGTTAGTGCAAAATATTAAAGAACCAAAGGATATGGATTATTCTGTTCCAGGTCCTCTCAAAACCGTTTTGCGGGACTATCAGAAAATTGGTTTTAAGTGGTTAAAAACACTGGCACGCTATGGTATGGGAGGGATTTTGGCCGATGATATGGGTTTGGGAAAAACCCTGCAGGTATTGGCTTTTTTATACTCTGAAAGGGAAGCTGCGTCAAATCCGTCTCTCGTCGTAGCACCTACATCACTGATTTATAACTGGCAGGACGAAGCAGCTAAGTTTTTACCTGATCTAAAAACCGTTGTTATATCTGGTATGCCTAAAGAAAGGTATGAACTGATGGAAGACATTCATGGTGCTGATTTGGTGATTACGTCTTATCCATTGCTTAGAAGAGATGTGGAGCTATATAAGGATACTACCTTCGCCTATTGCATTATAGATGAGGCGCAGCATATAAAAAATCCAAATTCTATTAACGCTCGGTCCGTAAAAGAGATCAAAGCAGGCGGATACTTTGCATTAACCGGAACCCCTGTTGAAAACTCACTAACAGAGTTATGGTCTATATTTGATTTTATCATGCCGGGGTATTTGTATAACCATAGTAAATTTATCAAAAAGATTGAAAGACCCATTGCAAAGGGAGATGATAAAACTGTATTGAGGCAGCTGACAAAACAAATCCGCCCCTTTGTGCTTCGGCGAATTAAAAAGGATGTACTCAAAGAATTGCCTGAAAAGATAGAAAGTAAAATGATGACGGAATTAACTGCAGAACAAAAGAAGGTTTATTTAGCATACCTTCACGAAGTACAGGGAGAAATAAGGGATGATCTTTTGACACAGGGCTTTGATAAGAGCCGCCTAAAGATTCTTGCTGCCCTGACAAGGCTAAGACAAATTTGCTGTCATCCTTTACTTTTTATAGAAAATTATAAAGGAGAAAGCTGCAAGCTGCAGCTCCTAGAGGAAATTCTTGAGGATGCTTTAGCAGGCGGACATAGGATATTGCTGTTTTCTCAGTTTACCAGTATGCTGGAAATCATAAAGACCCTCCTGCGGGATAAAAATATAGATTTTTACTATCTTGATGGGGCTGTAAAACCTGATGAAAGGAGAAATATGGTTCAAGCATTTCAGCAAGGAGCGAAGGATGTCTTCTTGATCTCTCTTAAGGCTGGCGGAACAGGATTAAATCTGACGGGTGCTGATATGGTCATTCACTTCGATCCATGGTGGAATCCTGCGGTAGAAGAGCAGGCTGAAGACAGAGCTTACCGGATTGGACAAAAAAATATTGTGCAGGTACTAAAGTTTATTACAAAAGGAACCATCGAAGAAAAAATATTTGAGCTGCAACAACGGAAAAAAGGTTTGATCGATGCAGTGATACAACCAGGTGAAACCATGTTGTCTGCATTAAGCGAAAAGGAAATTAGAAGCTTATTTGATATTGAATAAACCAAATCAGAAGCTGCATCTTTAGCTAGGTGCAGTTTTTATATTTTATTCCGAGTAACCTTTATCGAATATGAACATATTTAACTAGAATCCATCATATATTATTATGTCAGACAAGCATTATAGACTTGCACCCTGTAAAATATTGGTTTCATCAGGGCGGCATTGGTATAGACTCTGAAAAAGTGGCAATAATCAGAGATATAAGCTTGAAAGGAATGTATATATGATTGAAGGATTTAGAGCGTATCTGAAAGAAAGTAAACATAGCCCATGGATATATTCTATAGTAGCCATTATAGGAGCACTCCCCTTTCTAGGCATGATCTTTAAGGATTGGGTCCCGACGCTAGAGAATGGCAGGCATATAGGAGAAGCCCTTTTGTTTACAGGGTATATTTTGTTGGTGATTTTTTCTAGTTGCTTGATAATGATAATGACATTGCTGAAAAGAAAATTAGTAGAGCTGGAACATGATAAAGAGCAGCTGATAAAGCAAGCAGAAGAATACAGAAGTATGCTGGAAGATCACCGGACTTTTGGAACAATAGATGGAATGACCGGAATCTATAACCGGAGCTTTGGACTATCCTTTTTGGATCAGCAAATAAAGATCGCAAAACGTGATGGAACAGATTTGACCATAAGTTATTTAGATATTAATAATTTAAAAGTTGTTAATGATTCCTATGGACATAGTGCAGGGGATCAGTTGATTATTTCTGCCTGCAGCATTTTAAAGGAAAACCTAAGGGAATCCGATGTTTTGTGCAGGATGGGTGGAGATGAATTTTTAATGATCCTGCCTAATTGCTCTTTAGGGCAGGCAGACCTGGTAATCAATAGGGTAAAAAGTCAAATTGAAAGCTTTAATCGAAAATCCCTATGGTCCTATAAACTATCAATAAGTATTGGCGTAGCAACTTTTTGCCGCGACACAGATATGAATATAGAAGAACTGATTCATGAGGCAGATACAAACATGTATTATCATAAAAGAAGAGATAAAGGGAAGAGAGCAGTAGCGATGGATGAATAAATGGGTAGGAGATCGTATCTGAATAGGATACGATTTTTACTTTTTAGATTGAATAAAATTATAGTCTGCGGGTGAGCGGAATTTGGACAAGCTAATATTTGAAGCATTAAAACGATTGGGACTATTGTATAGAAGATTTGAAAAAGGTAAAATATTAAGGAGGAAGAATATGAAGATCGCTATTTTAGGTGCAGGTGCCATAGGCAGTTTACTTGGTGGGCTGCTGGCTGAGGATGGAAATGAGGTATGGCTTATTGATATTTGGAAAGAACACCTCGAAAGGATAACGAGAGAAGGATTACGCATAGAGAGCAGCTGGAGGAAAAGAGTTATAAAAGGAATTCAAACCGCAGAGTCGGCTGGAGAAGTGGGCAAAGTCGATTTAGTCATATTGCTGGTAAAGTCCTATGCTACTGAGCAGGCATTGATAAAGAATCTTGACTTATTAAAAAAAACACCAGCGTTCTTACGCTGCAAAAGGGTCTTGGAAATATAGAAAAAATCAAAAAGATTATCGATAAAAAGAAAATTATTGCAGGTGTTACAGCCCATGGTTCAACGGTAGCTGCGCCGGAATCATACATCATGGAGGAAAACAACTAGGAATCAGCACACCCGTGAATAAGATACTTAAAACCTGATTATTGCGATTCAGAATAATTATAGAAATTAGAGGTGGGAATGATGCAAGAGATAAGATTAACAGATATAGAGGGAATAAAGATTGGACATGAACAGGATTTATACGCTGCCACCGGATGTACCGTAATATTATGTGAAGAAGGTGCCACTGCAGGAGTCGATGTAAGGGGCGGCGCGCCGGGAACCAGAGAAACAGATCTGTTGGATCCCGTGAATCTCGTTGAAAAAGTACATGCAGTGCTATTAAGCGGGGGCAGCGCCTTCGGTTTAGATGCTGCAGCGGGAGTTATGCAGTATCTTGAGGAAAGGAAAATCGGTTTTGACGTGGGTGTGACTACTGTACCGATTGTAACCGCTGCTGTACTTTTTGATTTAATGATGGGAGACCACCGCATACGACCGGATAAGGCTATGGGATATAAAGCCTGCCAAAATGCGTTTCAGCAAGATTATCGTGAAGGAACGGTAGGAGCCGGCACAGGTGCTGCCATTGGTAAATATTTAGGTATGTCCCATGCAATGAAGGGCGGCATAGGTGTTTTTTGCATACAGGTGGGAGCACTGCAGATCGGAGCTGTAGTAGCAGTGAACTGCATGGGAGACGTAATAGACCCCAAAAATGGAGAAATTATTGCCGGGATATTAAAGGAGGATAAGTCCGGATTAGGCAATACAGAAGAAATAATGCTGAGGAATTACAAAGAGAAAAAAAACTTATTTCACGGCAATACTACCATTGGTGCAGTAATAACCAATGCTAAGCTTACGAAATCCCAGGCCAATAAAATTGCATCTGTGGCACATAACGGTTACGCCAGAGCGATACGGCCGGCACACACGATGGTAGATGGAGATACTATATTTGTAATGGCTACGGGAAAAGAAGAGGCAGATATAAATGTGGTAGGACTGTTGGCTGCTAAGGTAGTGGAAGAGGCGGTTCTGCGAGGGGTGCGAAAAGCGGAATCTTTACATAACATCCCGTCTCTATCAAGTATTGGCTGAAATTGACCTCTAAAAAAACAAATCAAATTATGAGAAATCATCCGGATTCCCTTTGTTTACTTCAATTTTATTTTATGATAGAATGACTATGGTTTAAAATTCAGGGTTTAAGCGATGTAAGGAGTGAAAAAATGGGTAGACATGGTACAATTGCCAATAGAAAAGAAAAACAGGATGCAAAGAAAGCCAAGATTTTTACTAAATATGCCAAGGCAATTACAGTTGCAGCAAGTCAAGGTGGATCGGACGTTGAATACAATCCTACCTTAAAGAATATTATTGATAAAGCAAAATCATTGAATATGCCCAATGATAATATAGAAAGGGCTGTAAAAAAAGGTGAGGCCAATACTGAAGGAGATAATTTTGAAACGATTGTCTATGAAGGCTATGGTCCTAATGGGGTAGCGGTGATCGTTGAAACCCTTACCGATAACCGAAACAGAACTGGTGCAAATATGCGCTATTACTTTGATAAAAACAAGGGAAACCTTGGAACAACCGGCTGTGTAGGCTATATGTTTGACAAAAAGGGCCAAATCATTATCGAAGCTGCTGCTAATATCAGCGAGGATGAATTAATGGAAGCTGCCCTGGAGGCTGGAGCAGAGGACTTTATTCCCGATGAAGAGGGCTATGAGATTGTTACTGCTCCCGAGGATTTTTCAGCGGTTAGAGACGCTCTAAAAGAAAAGGGTTACCAGTTTGTTTCTGCAGAAGTGACCATGATACCGCAAACTATGACTAAACTGACTACCGATGAAGAATTAAAAATGATGAACCGATTGATTGATATGCTGGAAGAAGACGATGATGTGCAGGAAGTATGGCACAACTGGGAAATGGAGTAGGTTATATTTTTTAAACTAAAAATAAATCAGTCATCGAAAGAATCCTTTATGATTTTTTCAATGACTGATTTATTATTTTGTCTTTTATAGGCCTTTTTATTTTGATGTACTCCGGTGCCTGTTCTTACAGCAGCCACGTGGGTGCCCAACTTATCACTTGAGTTTTTCAGCAAGTCTACAGCTTTAACAGTACCTAAAACAATCTTACCAGACTTTTTATTTTTCTTTTTCACAGCTTTATTACCTCCTATCATTTTTGTTATACTTAAATATATGTTTACCAATCCAAATAACAAGGGGCGTATGATAAATGCTAGGATCATTGTTTAGAAAAAAGAAGATCAATCCTGTGCCAGTGGAAGAGAAGAAAAAAGAAATTGCAGACATTCAGAAAAAAAAAGACCACAGGCTTTCTGAGTTATCGGAAGCGGAAATTGCTAAGGCCATAAGAGCAGCACTAAACAAATAAGGAAGACAAAAAAAGGATTGCCTACAGGGCAACCCTTTATTGGTGGGGGATATAGGGCTCGAACCTACAACTTCCACCACGTCAAGATGGCACTCTGCCAGTTGAGTTAATCCCCCTCATCCTATAAAGTGATAAACAATTCTTTTATATTTTAACATAGAATTTAAAAATTATCCATACTATTTATGGCAGATTTATAAGAAAGAACAGTATAGTTGGAAATATAATAGCTTTCAGCTGCTCAACCAGGGTTTGGCGGCATTTTTTGTAGAAGAGAAGTTTGGAAAAATTATAGGATTCTAAAGAATTCTAAATATATGGATAAAAAATATAGGCTTTGTTAAAGTTTAGTGTGGATATTACATATTTTAGACATAGATTGTGATAAGGGTAGGGGTGGACGACTCTGCCCACCCGCAGATAGCTTATTAAAACAAGCGGGCGGCCACGGGGGTCCGCACCCCACAAAATCAAAATCATAGTTTAACAGAGAAAAATTTATTGTTTATCCTGGACTATTTAAGAAGGTGGCAATTGCAAATGTATTTTTAAAACAATTCATGCCAATCTTTGGCAGAAAAATTGCATATTTTAATGATAAATGCATGTTTCATCAACTTTAATAAATCCTATAAAGAATAGGAAAATAAAAAGCGGGAGGAAAGACGATGTTATTAATGGAAGAACGTGAACTGATTGTTGAGTATGGTAAAAAATTGATTACCAGTGGACTGACTAAGGGAACCGGCGGAAACATCAGCATTTGTAACCGAGAGCAGAATTTAATGGCAATCAGCCCAAGCGGATTGGACTATTTCCTGACAAAACCAGAGGACATTGTTGTATTGGACCTCGACGGGAATATTGTAGAGGGAACTAGGAAACCCTCCAGCGAGTTAGCAATGCATAATATCTTTTACAGAAACAGAACAGATATTGATGCTGTAGTACATGCACACTCTACTTATTGTACAACCATTGCCTGTTTGAATTGGGAACTCCCGGCAGTACATTATTTGGTTGCCTTTGCGGGAAAAAACGTTCGATGTGCAGAATATGCCACCTTTGGAACTGAAGAATTAGCTGAAAATGCTTATAAGGGTATGGAGGATCGCTATGCTGTATTATTGGCTAATCACGGCTTGCTAACTGGAGCAGCTAATGTACATCAAGCCTTTAACATCGCTGAAGAGATTGAATTCTGTGCCGAACTTTATTACCGTACAAGGTGTATTGGCGAACCTGTTATTCTACCGGAAGCAGAAATGGAATTAATGTTAGAAAAATTTAAAACCTATGGACAAAAGAATTAGTAAAAGAGACAGTCAATAGGGTCATTCAGCGTGATATAATTGGCCAACAAATATAAAAAAATGTATAATAAGTATAACAGTTTAACAAGTAAATTGATAGGAGGTATGTAAAATGAAACTGTTTATTGATACGGCAAATGTGGAAGAAATTCGAAAGGCCAATGACATGGGAGTTATTTGCGGGGTGACAACAAATCCTTCACTGATTGCTAAAGAAGGCAGAGATTTCAAAGAAGTTATTCAAGAGATTACTGCAATCGTAGATGGACCTATCAGTGCAGAAGTAATCAGCCTAAAAGCAGAAGAAATGGTAGAGGAAGCAATTCCTTTGGCACAGATGCATAAAAATATTGTTATTAAGATTCCTATGACTGTTGAAGGCCTTAAAGCTGTAAAGGTACTTAGTGAAAAGGGAATTAAAACAAATGTAACACTTATTTTCTCTGCACCGCAAGCATTATTAGCTGCAAGAGCAGGTGCGACCTATGTGAGTCCTTTTTTAGGCAGAGTAGATGATATTGGCAATAGCAGTACCGTACTTATTGAGGAAATAGTAAAGATATTTGCGCTACATAACATTAAAACAGAAATTATTGCTGCAAGCATTAGGAATTCAATGCATATCGTGCAGGCAGCTACTCTAGGTGCACATATTGCAACTGTACCCTATAAGGTTATAGTCGATATGACAAAACACCCGCTTACGGATATTGGCATAGAAAAATTCTTAAAGGATTGGGAGACCGTTCCTAAAAAATAGCTTTTTTTTATAAACAGTACGGTCTCACTGGTTGATGAGGAAAGGAGATCGGAAATGGCAAAAGTTACTATCATTGGAGCAGGAGCCATGGGAAGTGCGTTGATTGTTCCACTAGCAGATAATGGACATGAGGTAAGGCTTTGGGGTACGGAACTGGATGGGGAAATCATTGATAGTTTAAGAAAGGGATTGCCTCATCCTAAGCATAAGCATCGTTTACCATCGGAGATTGCAACTTACCAGGTTACTGAGCTTGAAGAAGCTATGTTAGATACTGAGCTTGTGATTATGGCCATCACTTCTGACGCCTTAGAAAATGTTTTTGACAAAGTAGTTCCTTTTTTGAAGGAAGGCGTTATCGTCGGAAGTGTTTCAAAGGGTTTCAATTATGATCAGAATGGAAGAATTGTAATACTTCCTGAGATTTTGGAAAATACGCTGCCTGAGACTTTACGAAACAAGGTCCCAATCGTAGTAGTGGGAGGTCCATGTAAAGCAATAGAAGTAGTCTGGAAATCACCTACTGCTGTAACCTACAGCAGCAACAACGTAGAAGCGGCAAAATATATGCAAAGCATACTTATGACCGATGTATATCGGGTAGAAGTCACCGATGATGTAATTGGAACGGAAGTATGTGCTGCTATGAAAAATGCTTATTCTGTAGGATTAGGCATGGCAGAAGGTTTTAAAGCGAAAAATGGATTTCTTCACAATAATACAAAGGCTGCGCTATTCACCTTTGCAGTTGCCGAAATGGGTATTTTAACAAAGGCAATGGGAGGGTCATTAGAGGCTGTTATAGGACTTCCCGGAGTAGGAGATTTGGAGGTAACTGGAGAAGCTGGAAGAAATAGAACTTTGGGTGAACTTATCGGAGGCGGATTGACAGCCAGCAAAGCCGTGGAAAAAATGAGAGAAGAAGGAATTACCGTGGAAGGATATCCGGCAATCAAATTCGGATATTATCTGGCTAAGCAGCTTGAGTCAGAAGAAAAACTGTCTTTAGACCAACTTCCTCTATTAAGGGGCTTATACAGCATTTTATACGAGAATGCACCAGCCTATGGAAAAATCAAGGAACTTTTACAAAATTGTACTGGATACTATAAAATATAGTGTTTTTTAAGTAGCAGATCTTCATATGTTCATACTTAACACAAAAGACCTAGAGCAATCCCCTAGGTCTTTTATATTTAGGTTAAAAAATAATCTGTAAAGAAAACTTTTAATAGAAAATTTGTTGTGGCATATTTTGTTTGATATGAAAAGTGCAATGACAGGAAATTCTGGATATTTCAATAATTAAGATACTGATAAAAGGACAAGCTGGAATAAAATATGTACTGTGAGACAGAAAGGTGGCATAAATTGTTATATAATTTTATTATGCTTTAAAAATATTTAGAATTTTTAAAATAATGTTTTGAAGCACATCCGCTTTTTACTCATGTATCCCAGATTTGATACAGAAGGAGAAATAGGTTCACAAAAGGTGCCATATCATGGCATAGATATTGCAATTATAAAGGGCAGGTGAAGCAGATGAAAAAAATATTAGACCTTATTCAAAATGAGGATAAAAAGAATCCTCTAACAGATGAAGAAATTTCGAAGATTTTGGGAATTAGCAGGAGCGAGGTAGTCAATTTAAGACATTCTTTAAAGATCGGTGATTCTAGAGAACGGAGAAAAAAGCTTTTAGAAGCGGAGATCCATAAACTCCTAGAAATGAAACCGGACATTTCTGAGAGAATGCTGACAGAAGAATTAAATAGAGTGGGTTTTAAATTGTCTAGGAATATCGTTTCTAAGTTCTTAAGATTGTCCAAGAGAGAGGATGCAGCAAGTATGATAGAAGAACTTCCTCTCCCCCAAAAAAGCAGTGGAGCCTTTGATAAAATCATTGGCGCAAATGGTAGCTTGAAGCCACAAATTGAGCTGGCAAAAGCAGCAGTATTATACCCGACAAATGGACTGCACACACTGATTTATGGAGGAACTGGTGTGGGAAAAAGTGAACTGGCAGAAAGTATGTATAAGTTTGCCATAGAGGCTAAGGTAAAGCCTGAGGATGCACCCTTTATCATCTTTAACTGTGCTGATTACGCTGAAAATCCTCAACTTTTGCTCGCTCAGCTATTTGGCTATGTAAAGGGCGCTTACACTGGTGCAGAAACAAATAAAGAAGGATTGGTTGAAAAGGCCAATAATGGAATTTTATTTTTAGACGAAGTACACCGTCTACCCCCTGAAGGCCAGGAAATCCTTTTCTATTTGATAGATAAAGGAAAATTTAGAAGATTAGGGGAAACCGATGTATTTAGGGAAGTAAAATTGATGATTATTGCAGCGACAACAGAGGATATTGAATCATCCCTGCTGGCAACCTTTAGACGTAGAATTCCGATGATGATTGAAATTCCTTCTTTATCACAGCGACCTTTTGAAGAGAAATTTGAGATCATTAAAAATTTTTTTAGGCAAGAGGCAACCCGAATGAATGTAAGTATCACGGTTAACTATGATGTCATAGTAGCCTTGTTGCTGTACGAAACCAATGGGAATATTGGACAATTGCGCTCTGACATACAGGTAGTTTGTGCGAGAGGCTTCTTAAATTACATGGTTAAGAAGCAAAAAAGTATTAATATTGAAATTACGGATCTGCCAAGTCTTGTGGTGAAGGGCTTGTTGAAAATTAAGACAAATAGAAAAACAATAGAAAAAATAATCAATAGCAATCTGGAAATTTCTCCTGACGACGAAAGCATATTGCAAAAAAGTGCCCTTGAAGCAGCCAAAGAATCCGGGTATGCTTTTCCGAAAGAAATCTACAGAGAGATTGAAGAAAAATATCAAAAAATGGAGTACCAGGGTTTAGATACTGCTATCATCAATCGAATCTTAGCTGACGAACTTGAAATGAAGATCAGACAATTAATTAAGCAGTTTCAGTATAACAAACATAACCTAATCAAGCAGGATTTAGAGAAAATTGTTGGAGAAAAAATAGTAACAGCTGTAGAAGAAATGATGAAAAAGGCTGTCAAGAACCTTCCGGATATTGATGAAAGCTTGTTCTATTGTTTAGCTACCCATCTGTCTGCTTCTTATGAAAGAATACTTCAAAATAAATTTATTGGAAACCCGCAACTCAACAGAATTTGTTTGGAATATCCAAAGGAATATAAAGTTGCAGAAGAGATGAGTAAAATTGCAAGTTATTATCTAGAAATAGATCTACCCGAAGACGAAATTGCTTTTATTGCCATGTACCTAAAAACCTATTCAACAAAAAATATGCTGAATGAAAACAATGTAGGAATCTTAGTTTTATCCCATGGACATGTGGCAGAAGGTATGGTTTATGTAGCAAATAGGCTATTGGGCGTTGAACATGCCAAAGCTTTAGAAATGTCTTTGGATGAATCGCCCAGTGTCGTTTTAGAAAAAGCAATAGATATGATTAAAAGTATGGACCGTGGCAAGGGTGTACTATTGTTGGTGGACATGGGTTCATTGGTCAGTTTTGGAAATATTATCACGGAAAGAACAGGAATTAGGACCAGGACTATTACCCGGGTGGATACGACGATGGTAATTGAAGCAGTTAGGAAAGCGTTAACACCTGATTCAGAATTGAATGACATTGCTGATTTTCTTGAAAACCAGCGATTTTTACCAAATAAAAAGCCGCTGGATAAATCTCCGAAAAAGCTAGGAAATGCAATCGTGAGTATTTGTTTAACCGGAAAAGGTGCTGCGCAGATGCTTGGGAAAGTTATAAAAGGCAATAGCCGTATAAAAGAGAATCTGGAGATTATTACATTAGGCGCTTTAACTGACTGCAACTTAGACGAAACGATTAAAAATATTTCAATGAAAAAGAATATACTGGCAGTTGTTGGGACGATAGACTTAAAGATTCCTGGAATTCCATATATATCGGCAAAAGAAATACTAAAAGGAGAAGGAATTAACAGAATACATAACCTCATAAATATATATGAGAACCCTACGGAAAAAATTGGAAATGGGGTCCCCGAGCTATCCTTTAAGCAGTTATTCAATCCAGAACTAATGCATTTAAATGTAATGGCGGCCAATAAGAATGAAGTATTGGATCGGATGGCAAATCGCATGGTTGAAAACGGCTATGTTACAGAAAGATACATTTTTTCCATCCATGAAAGAGAGATTATGGCACCTACAGTTTTTAAAAATATGGTAGCACTTCCTCATGGCAGTCCTGAAGAAATTATTCAGCCTGCAATATCGATCATGACTCTGTCTTCCCCTATTATATGGGATGGCAATCAAACAGTTGATTGTGTATTTATGCTTGGACTTAGTCAGTACTACAAAAAAGAATTCAGAAAATTCTATTCGATCATCAATAATGAAAAGGTTTTAGAAAAGATCAAGAAGTGTAAAACTGTTGATATGCTCATGGAGGTGTTACTAAAAAATGATTAAGTTTTCATTCGATAAAAGAACTGTAAAAGCGAGAGTAAAAACAAATTCTCATGAAGAAATCCTAAGACAATTGGCTACAATGCTTTATCAAGCTGGCTATGTAGCAGAGAGCTTTATTGATGCAATTATTAGTCGCGAAGCTATATTTCCTACAGGATTGCCTACAGAAGGTTATGGGGTTGCGATTCCACATACAGATCCCCATCATGTAAAGGAAGCAATGATTGCCATTGCCACCCTGGAAAAACCGGTTAATTTTAAGATTATGGGAAATCCGGATGAGGAAATAGAAGTGACTATTGTCTTTATGTTAGCCATGAGAGACAGCAGCAGCCAGCTGCAGCTTCTTTCGAACCTAATGAGTGTTATACAAGATATAGGACTCTTAAAGAGGATTTATGCCTCAGAAAGTGAGGAGGAACTCCTTGCCATATTAAATGATGCAATTGACCTTTAAATAAAGGAGGTGAAAAAATGAGAAAGTATAAGGTTCTGACAGTATGTGGAACTGGTATTGCAACATCTACAGTAGCGGCTGAAAAAACAAAGGAGATGTTAAAAGCCCGTGGCTTAGATGTAGAGGTTGTTGAGGCGAAGGCTTCAGAGGTAGCTTCTAAGGTTCAGGTTTTAAATCCTGATGTCATCGTGCATACAACTCCAGTAAGTGACAGTGCAGCACCAGGAATTAAGAAGTTCAGAGGATTACAGTTTCTTACCGGAATAGGCATGGATAAACTAGCTGATGAAATCGCTGATTATCTGAAGAGTCTTGAGTAAAAGTGACTTTAACAATTTAAAGAAGAGGGGGACTATAAATGAGAGTTATTCAATTCATACTCGATTTAGGACCAACCGTTATGATGCCCGTTATTATAACACTTCTTGGACTACTTTTCAGACAAAAATTTGCAAAAGCCTTTAGAGCTGGTCTTACAATTGGTATCGGTTTTGCTGGTATTAACTTAGTTATTGGTCTATTAGTAAGCAATCTTTCTCCTGCTACACAGGCTATGGTAAAAAACTGGGGGTTAACATTGGACGTTATGGATGTTGGTTGGCCAATCTCAGCAGCAATCAGCTTTGGTACTACAATCGTTCCGGCAGTTTTCTTTATAGGCTTTGTAATTAATATTATCATGCTTGCAATGAACTGGACAAAAACAATGAACGTGGACCTTTGGAATTACTGGCACTTTATTTTTACAGGTGCTCTTGTAATGTTTGCTACCGACAGCCTTCTATTGGGTTTAGTTGCTGCGGCCGTTACAATTATTATCATTTTAAAGCTGGCAGACTGGACTGCTCCTCTGGTTCAAGATTTCTTTGGATTAGACGGTGTCTCCCTTCCACATACGGAGACAGTATCTTGGGCACCAGTAGGAATGGCAGTAAATAAGGTTCTTGAAAAAATACCTGGAATCAACAAAATCGAATTAGATACAGATATGATTCAAAAACGTTTTGGTATATTTGGAGAACCAATGTTGATGGGGTTATTCCTTGGAGCTGCTATCGGTGGCGTAGCCGGCTATGACTTAAAAGGAATTATTCAGCTGGGTGTAAGTATGTCAGCAGTTATGTTTCTAATGCCAAGGATGGTACGTATTTTAATGGAAGGTCTTATTCCTCTATCTGAAAGTGCTCGTGATTTTATTGCAAAGAAATTCCCAGGCAAAGAAGTTTATATCGGATTGGATGCTGCAATTGCTATCGGCCATCCAGCTGTAATTTCAACAGGCTTAGTAATGATTCCAATTACGCTTCTATTGGCTGCCATTCTTCCCGGAAATAGATTATTGCCATTCACAGATCTTGCAATTTTACCTTTCTTTATGATTTGGGCTGTTGCTCCATCTAAAGGAAATGTTTTCAGAGGAATTATCACTGGAACGATTTTTATGATTGGTATTTTGTATATTGGTACCGCCATAGCAGGCGTATCCACAGTAATGGCGAAGAGTGTAGGATTTGCATTCCCAGAAGGAACCGCAGAAATCTCTTCTCTTGACGGTGGGGCTCACTTAGTGCCATATATTATTTATAAGATAATCGAGATGATATTCTAATGTAAAGGTTAGAGAGCCTTTGAGTTTTTTTAAAAGGCTCTCTAAAAAGTATTGCAGACTGTACAAAAAAGTTATCGGATATACAAAACTTTAGGTTGGAATTTGCTGAGGAGGATGTTAAATGGAAGGAAAAATGAAAGCAATGATGTTTTACGCACCAGGAGATGTTCGATTTGAAGAAACGAATATCCCACGGCCAAAGGATGATGAAATTCTTGTGAAAGTAAAGGCTGCTACTACCTGCGGTACGGATTTAAAAACTTATCGGAGAGGCCATCCATCGATCATTAAGTCTGTGCCTTCAACCTTCGGACATGAATTTGCCGGTGAAGTTGTAGAAATAGGCAAGAACGTAGATAATTTTAAAGTTGGAGACCGGGTAGTAGGAGGAAACTCAGCTCCTTGTTTCCATTGCTATTACTGCAATCAAGGCATGTACAGTCTATGTGAAAATCTAGAGTTTTTAAACGGAGCTTATTCCGAGTATGTGGTTGTTCCAAGGCAGATCGTAAAATATAATTATCATAAGATCCCTAAAGGATTAGACTACAGAGAAGCAGCTTTGGTAGAACCACTTGCTTGTGCACTGCACGGTATTGAGAGAACGCCTATAAGGGTAGGAGATGTTGTAACGGTCATCGGTGCCGGTCCTATTGGGCTTATGTTCGTTAAGCTTGCAGCTTTAAAAGGGGCAAAGGTTATTTGCGTAGACCTATCAGACTATCGGCTGCAAGAATCAAAAAAATTTGGCGCTGTCATGACAGTGAATGCTTCTAAAGAAGATCCGATTACAGATGTAAAAGCCCTTACTGCCTTGGAGAAAGGACCTGATGTAGTGATAGAAGCAACTGGTTTTCCAGAAGTATGGGAACAGGCGATTAACATGGTTCGCCCTGGTGGTTTAGTGAACCTTTTTGGAGGAACAAAGAAAGGAACCACTTTTACCATTGACTGTCAGTTATTCCACTATTCAGAGATAACCATTAAAGCAGTATTCCATCATACACCTTATCATGTAAAAAAGGCTTTAGAGCTATTGTCTGACGGTCAGGTAGACGGCAAGTTATTTATTACTGGAGAATATCCGCTAGAAAAGACAATAGATGCTTTGGAAAGTATAGGAAGACAAGAAGGTATTAAGTATGCCATTATTCCTTAATGAATAATACCTGGGGTCCATCTTAAATGGTGCACTCCTATAACAAAGGGAGGCCTTTCTTATGATCTATGAGTTTATGCGCTTAATGGCTGGTAAATATCTAAGAGCTTTAATTGACTATTATATTGCCAATCAGAATGTTTTTAATGCAATTGTTGTCGTAGGCGGGTTCATGTGGATCTTTTTTAAGCAAAAGGGACATGGGGAGACTAAAAAATCAAAAAATTTCTTTGGGATAGAGATCAAAGAAAAATAACAGAGCAGCTTCCATAGAATCAATAAGAGAATGGTCCTTAAGACAAAAGCATCTTTATAAAAATGGGGGAAGAGGAATGTACTCGGGAAAAGTTGTTTTAGAGAATGAAGCAGGCTTACATGCGAGACCTGCATCAATTTTCACACAGACTTCATTAAAATATAAATCGGACATAACCATCGCAAAGGAAGGAAAATCTGCCAATGCGAAATCAATTATTTCAGTGCTGTCTCTTGGCATAACGAAAGGAACAGAAATCACAATAAGGGCAGAGGGTGAGGATGAAGAGGCCGCAGTAAATGATCTTGTTGCATTAATAGAATCGAAAATGGGAGAAGCATAGTTGATGAGGACAGATTCTGTCCTTTTTGTTTGCAGATAGGAGGAAGCGGTAGCTAAGAAAGGAGATTATGTGATGAGGACACTACATAATTCAAAAGTGATGATTCATCAATGATGGAAGAGGAGGATCCGTTTATGTATGTTTTAGGGATAGATATTGGGACACAAGGAGTTAGGGGTTTAGTGGTGGACAAGAACGGATATGTAGCTGCCGCACATAGTACACCCTTTGAAGTGATCAATACTTCTGAAATAGAGAGCCATAAGGAACAGAATCCCAGCATTTGGTGGGATGCAACCATGGAAACCATAAAAGGAATTATCAATATACTAAAGGAGAAAAAAATTGATCCTGATGAAATTTTTCGATTGCTTTAGATGGAACTTCTGGTACCATTGTACCTTTAGATGCACAAAATACGCCTCTTTGCAATGGTTTAATGATCGCATCAATTTAGTTGTACACCAATCGGATTATGTGGTTGGCTGCCTTACAGGATGTTATGAATTTAGCGACTACTCAAATGCATTAAAAACAGGATACGATCTTATTGAAAAAGAATGGCCTGGCTTTATCGATAAAGGTTTAGGTGTTTCATTAAAAATACTTCCGAAGGTGCTATCTCCCGGGACTGAGATTGCATATATTTCTCGGACAGCAGCGGAGCTTACTGGCCTCAGCGAAAAAACCATCGTGGTAGCCGGAGCAACTGATGGTTATACCTCAGCTATTGCTTCTGGTGCGGTAGAGTCTGGAGATTTTATATGTGGAACGTAATGACGTACATCCTGCTGAGGCAGTTAAATTGATACGGGATTGCAAAGATATTATTCCGGTCATACCCTGGAACATATTACTTGCCTGGAAAACCTGGCAAATGAAAAAAACTGATCATGACAGGCGGTTCGGACTTCCATGGACCAAAGGGGCCCCATTGGGAGACAGGATAGAAATGGGATCAGTGAATGTGCCTGGCAGCTGTGTGGATGGATTAAAAGCATACCTGATGGAAAGGAGGAAAGCCTTTGAGTATCTATAAGGATTGTGATATCCGAGGGGTTTTTGACGAAGAGCTGGACTGAGAAACAGCCTATCATATTGGAAAGAGCATAGGAACGATCATGGGGGGAAAGACTATGATTGTCGGGGGTGATGTAAGGACATCTACTTCTTTTTTAAAAGAAGCATTGGTAAAAGGTCTAATGGAATGCGGCGCCCATCTGATCGATATTGGAACTGTTCCAACACCAGTATTTTACTTTGCCAAGGGATTTCTAAAAGCAGATGGGGGAATTACAGTAACTGCATCCCATAATCCAGCAAAGTATAATGGATTTAAAGTCATATTAGGGGATATGCCTATTCGAACTGAAGATATTCAAACGATAAAGAAGATTGTGGAACAGCGAAGCTATCAAGTAGGAATCGGCAGCTATCGAAATTTAGAAGTTAATGAACTCTATCAGGAATATACCAGGGGATTGGTTCGGACATATAAACCTCTGAAGGTTATTATTGATGCTGGAAACGGGGCCACATCAATATTAGCACCTCAGTTATTTAAAAAAATAGGTTATGAAGTTATTCCGCTGTTTTGTGAGTTCGATGGAAATTTCCCCAATAGAGAACTGAATCCGGCAGTATATAGCAATCTGGAAAAATTACAGACAAAAGTATTAGATGAGGAAGCAGATTTAGGCATTGGTTTTGACGGGGATGGGGATAGAGTGGTTTTTGTAGATGAGAAAGGGAGAATTTCAACTAGTGAGGAGAGTTTTACAGTATTTATTCAGGATTATCTAAAGGATCATCCTGCACCGGTGATCTACGATATAAAATCCTCCAGCATCATTAAGAAAGAGATAGAAAAACATGGCGGAAAAGCAATTATGGAAAGATCAGGACATGCCTTTATTAAAAAGACTTTCCTAGAAAATCAAGGGATTTTGGCAGGAGAAATCAGCGGACATTTCTTTTTTAAAGAATTAGGATATGATGACGGGATTTATGCAGCCCTAAAAATGGCGGAAATACTCAGTAAGAATAATCAATTGTTATCTTATTATATAGATAAGATTGATAAAACCTTCATGACACCGGATCTGCGAATACCCTATCCCAAGGAACTTCAAATAGAATTGCTAACCAAACTTGAAAATCTGGGAAGACGATATAAGATCGTAAGGCTGGATGGCATCAGAATTGAATTTCCAAGGGGATGGGCACTGATGCGGCAATCAGTTACAAAGCCCTGTGTTACAATCCGATTTGAAGCAGACAGTGAAGCTGATTTACATTTTATTAAAAAGGAATTCTTAGAAACTGTTCCGGAGTTAAGAGGGAAACATGATCATCTTCTCATATAAATTGTAAAGGGGGAATCTATTTTATAAACTTGTAGCATTTTATGACTGGTTAACTAAAAACCCTAGGCAGAGAAACGCTTGCCTAGGGTTTTTAGTTAACCAGTATAGAGGAATTAGGCCATTAAACTTAAATTATGATTGATGATTTCTATTTGATTGTATATCCTCTGAATACATTCTATTGCAAATTCATTGGAAATCATTATGACAAAATGGTCGCTGAAAGAAAAGGAATCCAGTATAGGCATCATTGAGCCTGCCAGAAAGCTGTAGATTTGTTGTTGGATGCTCTGACACCGGGACTGATCGTGGAACACGGCTATCTTTCCAATATCTGCTCTAGCATTCTCAAATGGAAGGCCGTTGGGATAGATCTTAGACAATAGGACGTCAGACTTATAATAGGCCGCTATACTTTGATTACTTTCCTTGTATAAATATGTATGGTCCTTGAGTTTTGTATATAAAGATTTATTTTCAATAGGGGTGCGTACACACGAATAATCTTTTTCGTAGGCGATGCCAATGATATTTTGACGGTGATACTTTGGATCTTGAAGGATAAGTGTCCCAGGAGCATCACTAAATGTAGAGCGTACCTGTACGGGTATTTGGGATTTTTTTGCGGCCTTCACAGCTCTCGGGTGAATCACTTTTGCACCGTTTAAAGCAAGTTTATACATATCATCATAGGATATTTCAGGCAAATAGGTGACATTGCTGACGATTCTCGGATCAGTTATAGCAACGCCAGGAACATCCGTAAAAATATCCACACGATCCGCATGTAAATATGCCCCTAATGCCACTGCCGTGGTGTCGCTTCCGCCTCTGCCCAGTGTGGTGATCCACCCATCCTCAGTAATTCCCTGAAAACCTGAAACTACTGCAATTTTACCCTCGCCGATGCATTGTTTTATAGACTGAGTATCAATATGTAGAATATCTGCATTGTTAAAGGTATTATTGGTATGAATTCCTGCTTGAAAACCTGTCATCGGAACAGCATATAGTCCATTTACCTCAAAATAGTGAGAAATGATAGCGGCAGAGATCATTTCACCACAGGACATAATAAAATCTTTTTTTAAGCCTTCTATAGCAGGATCAACTTCTTCCAGGAGCTGAATAAGTGTATCGGTTGCATAGGGTGCGCCTTTGCGACCCATTGCAGAGACGACCACTATAACTTCATTTCCATTTGCCCGGCAAGTACTCACATGTCGAAGCATTGCCCTCCAGCCTTCAGGGGTAGCCACTGAAGTGCCACCAAATTTCTGTACAACCAATCCCATCCCTTCACCTCCTATAAAAGATTCTTCTGTACTAGTGTCTCTGCGATTTGAACTGCATTTAATGCAGCGCCTTTTCTGAGATTATCGGCTACAACCCATAAATTTAAACCATTTTCTATAGATAAATCTCTCCTAATCCTTCCTACAAAAACAGAATCCTGTCCCTCAGCTTCAATAGCCATAGGATATTGAGCTTCAGCTGGATTGTCAACTACAACTACTCCTGGCGCGGATTTAAGGATTGTGAAGATTTCATCTAATACAAAGGGTTTTTTCATTTCCACGTTGATAGACTCAGAGTGGGAACGGAATACCGGAATACGTACTGTTGTGGCAGAAACGGATATATTTTTATCTAATATTTTATTAGTTTCATGGACCATCTTCATTTCTTCTTTTGTGTAATTATTTTCTAGAAAGATATCGATATGGGGCAGTGCGTTAAATGCAATCTGATAAGGATACACATTACTTCTAATTGGGCTTGCTGACACATAATCCTGTATCTGTTGATTCAATTCATCAATCGCTTTTTGTCCTGTGCCGGATACAGCTTGATAAGTAGATACGACAATTCTCTTGATGCCATATTGATCATGGAGAGGCTTTAAAGCCACCAACATTTGTATAGTAGAACAATTGGGATTTGCAATGAGCCCTTTATGCCAGGATAAAGCATCGGGATTGACCTCCGGAATAACCAATGGAACATCGTCATCCATACGCCATGCGCTGCTATTGTCCACTACAATGGCGCCTTCAGCAACTGCAATAGGTGCTAATATTTTGCTTGCATCAGCACCGGCAGAAAATAATGCAATGTCAACATCCTTAAAGGCACCTGTCTCCGCTGCCTGCACGACTACAGGTTTACCTTGAAAAATTATTTCTGTGCCGGCATTACTAAGAATATCCAGAGGTTTAATTACTTCTACAGGAAATTCCCGCTGCTCTAAAGTCTTTAACATTTCCCTTCCTACGGCACCTAAAGCGCCAACAACTGCAATATTATATTTTCGCATCAAATTACCCCCTTTTTTAATGCACTGCTCATCATGTGATGAGTAGCATATTATTATTATAATAGGCTTATTATTTGCAAGTCAACTAAAAAACAAAAAATTCAGAAAAATTATAGATTATAATTGCATACTTCTATTTCTATAACATAGGCGTCAACGTAATCCAATTATTTCCAAATAAACCTTAGAAGCATGTCATTCTGAGCGTTAGCGAAGAATCTTATAGAACATAAGCAAGATTACTTTTGATTATCAGAATATATCATCTAGCTTAAAGATCCTTCGACTCCGTTTTACTCCGCTCAGGATGACAAATTATGGGTTAAGTTGACGCCTATGATTTCTATAAATAAATATACAATGAAAAAATTGATAATAAAGGACAGAACAACAACATAATTAATAATAATTAGAAAATTAAAAATATTTATTGACATAGACCAAAACAATGGCTATCATTATATTAAGCTACTCATCATATGATGAGCAGTATCAAAAGGCAGGGGGACAAGATAAATGAGAAGAGCTTATGACGTTGTGGTCATTGGAGGAGGAATTATTGGTTTATCTTCCGCTTATTATTTAACGACAAATGGAAAGCGAGTACTGGTGATCGAAAAAAATGAAATTGGATCCGGTGCATCGGGGGCTTGTGACGACATGATTTTACTTCAGTCTAAGAAGCCTGGAATTTCCTTAAAATTAGCCATGGAGAGTTTGGAGATGTACCGTACGCTGTCAAAGGAACTGGATGTAGATTTAGAATTTGAAAGCAGGGGCGGTATGATCTTAATAGAGACACAGCAGGAGCTTGAAGTAATGGAGGATTTTGTTAAACAGCAAAGAAATTCTGGGTTGGCAGTAGAGATTATAGACCGAAAGACTGTGGAAAAAAAACAGCCTTATGTAAAGAATACGGTTATTGCGTCTACATACAGCAGTAAAGATGCTCAGGTTAATCCACTGAAGGTGATGCGGGGTTATTTGGGAAAAGGGATATCTAATGGATTGCATATTTTTCGGAAAACAACCATACGCAGTATAGACCAGAAAAAAGATCACTGGCTTATTGCTTTGGACGATGGTAAACAGGTGGAAACCGAATACATCATTAATGCAGCAGGTGCTTGGTCCGGTGAAGTTGGAAAGCTGATCCATATAGATATCCCAATTATACCGAAAAGAGGGCAAATCGTCGTTACGGAACAAATTCCTCATGTAGGACAGACAAACGTTTGGAGTGCAGCCTATATAGCTTCTAAATTAAAACCAGAGATGTTGGATAACATACATGATGAATATAGAAAACTGGGGATTGGTTTTGCATTTACACAGGCAACCGATGGAAATTATCTGATAGGCAGTACTCGTGAGGATGTAGGTTTTGACAATGGAATCACAATAAAAGCAATCAATTTAATGATTCAGCAGGCAGTAGATTTTTTCCCAATACTGAAGAATGTACATATGATCCGATGCTTTGCAGGCTTAAGACCGGCTACTTTCGATGGAAAAGCAATTATTGGAGAAGTACCCAATAAAAAAGGATTTTATGTAGCAGCAGGTCACGAAGGCGATGGTATCGCATTGGCACCAATCACTGGAAAAATTATTGCAGATATGATTGATCAAAAAGAAAACAGGACAGATCTTCAAGAGCTTAATTTGGGGAGATTTAGACAGGAAAGGATGGTGAACAAAAAAACGGTCTAAAACTCTTTATAATAAATATAGGTAGTTGCAGAATGTGGTTTCCATTTATCCACAGGAGAAATAGTATTTATGCGACAGCATAGGAAGATATAAACATGAAAAAAGGCATAGCAAAGCAAAGGGGCAGCTAAACCTCTAACTTTAAAGATTTAATCTATGCGATTGAAGATTTGATGGCAAGTGGATTCCTATGATCTTGCTGTGTTTTAAACAAAAGCATAAAAGCGATGAGCTGAGAGATGCAGGCTAGGAGAATGTCAGATTTGAGTGATACTGTGTTTCGAACCTTTGATGATTTAATTTGGATGAAATTCTTAATCTGAGAAATGGATCTTTCAACAATGGTT
>NZ_FQZV01000043.1 GCF_900142145.1 Geosporobacter subterraneus DSM 17957
AAAGCATCTTCGATGCTTTCGCTAGGAAACCCTAGGTTTCCTTCGACGGCTGCGCGGCAGCCTGAGCACCTTCCTGAATGCGGGCAGGGGATTTCATCCCCTACAACCCCTCTTTTTATATAATAGGAAAGCAGAACTTTCCTGTTATATAAAAAATAGGGCCTTACGCAGATTAGCCCTATTCGAATCACCTGTCAAGGGGACGATTTAAGGCCGCTGAAAAAGTCCAGGTTTTGTCATTCTGAGTGAAACGAAGAATCTTTAAAGGCGCTTAATTCCTCAGATCCTTCGCTGTGCTCAGGATGACAAACTCGACTTTTTGCCGTATTTTTGACTTTTTCAGTGGCCTCGGACAGTTCTTTTGACATACCGTCCTCTTGATATATTATTTAAAATACATAGAACGGGCAAAGATTGAAGAAAACTTTGGATGAGACGCCAGTTCTACAAAATCTACAAACTCGGCAATTTCTGCTGCTCTTTTGTATTCATGAGCAGAAACCAATGCTATCTTTGCACCGGTACCTGCTGCATTTCCAATCATTTTGATTCGATGCTCCAGCTCCTTGGGAATTAGTCCTATTCCGCAAGCACTATGGGGATTGAGATAGTTGCCAAAGGCCCCGGCCAATAGTACTTCATGAATATCCTCCACTTCCACACCTAACTTTTCCATGAGAATTTTCATCCCTGCTGCCATGGCTCCCTTGGCCAGCTGTACTTCCCGAATATCCTTCTGGGTAACCAGAATAGGATTTCCATGGGCTGTTGCAGCGGCATCTGCCAATAAGAATGCCTCTAGTCCTTCATGCTGCAAAATTCTTTCCTTATACCTCGCTGCTTGAGGACTTGTGATCTTCTCTTGAGACAAAAACCTTCCCTTATCGTCAAGAATGCCTGTTTGAAGCAATCCTGCAACTGCATCCAGTAGTCCCGACCCACAAATGCCACGGGGCTTAACGCCTCCAATAACAGAGTACTCCAGTTCCTCTCCAAAATAAACGTGGTCGATGGCCCCGACTGCTCCCCGCATGCCACTGCTGATTTGTGCCCCTTCAAAGGCAGGCCCTGCCGCTGTAGAACATGCAACGATTCTATCCTTAGAACCTAGGGCAATCTCTCCGTTGGTTCCAATATCAACCATCAGCTTGATCTGCTCACTCTTATCCATTTCTGCAGCCAAAAGCACAGCTACTGTATCTGCACCTACAAACCCTGCAATATTCGGAAGAACTAGGATTTTTCCCATTCGATTGATTCTGATCGGCAGACTGGCGGCATTGAGCACTACCGGTTCACTTATAGTAGGAATATAGGGCGATACTGAAATATACCGCGGGCTTAAGCCTAAAAAGAGGTGATGCATACAGGTGTTCCCTGCAACAGTGATCAAATAGATATCCTCGGTACTTAACCCAGCCTTTTCAGCAGCCTCCGTTATAAGCTTATTTATAGCTCCAATTACAGCCCTATGCAGCATTTCCAGTCCGCTTTCCTCTTGGTTTGCATAATTGCTGCGGCTGATGACATCGGCTCCAAATTTTGTTTGAGGATTTAGGGCAGATACAGCACTGATCTCTTTTCCAGAATTTAGGTCTATTAAATACCCGACAATCGTAGTGGTACCAATGTCAAAAGCCATGCCCAGCATTTTTCCTGTAGTATCCCCCTTTTCAATTCCGATGATCTCACGTCCATAGGTAACAGCAGTCAAGCGGTATTGGGCAGCCCGCAGGGCTTCCGGCAGTTGATGCAGTATAGGTATCTGTACATCTAAAGCTGCGGCAGACTCATCCTCGCCCTCAAATAAACTCCTTTTGAAGCGCTTCCAGTCCGATTGATGATCTCCTATAGATGGTCTTTTAACCTCTATGTACTTCTTAGTGATATGGGGCTCCAGCTTCACTGCCCTTTCTTCTGACACGAGTAAAATCTGATGCTGTCCCGTCTTTACCTGAAGAAGCTCTATAACGGTATTGTCATGTATTTCGGTAAAACAGGCAAGGTGAATGCCTTCACCAATTTCCTTATCACGCAGAAATCTCTTTTCCTTGTCAAAAGACTGTGTATTTCCGCTGATTATACGGATCTTGCATTTCCCACATTTTCTAGCCCCCCCACAGGGAAAATCATAATCTATTCCCCCGTCCCTTATGGCCTTCATCACTGTAGTACCTGCTGGAACTTCAATACTCTGTCCCGCTGGTAAAAAGGTTACACTGTATTTTTTCAACATATTCCTCCCCCTTATTTTCTTACGCCTATTGAAAAAGGAGCTACCTTCTGAAGGTAGCCCTTATTGATTTCTCATCTATTTTATTACTGACTTATTCCCTGAAGCTTGATATAGTCTCCTCTAAAATAGGTAATTCCCAGGCCCATAGGTTTGTTTTTACTATCATAAAGTTTTTGCTCTACTACCAGCAGTGCTAAATCCCCTTTTATATTCAGAAGCTTCTTCGTCTTTTCTTCCGGTACCTTTGCATAGATCAACAGCTCTTTTTTAAGTCCATATAAAGAGGTGTTTCTTGACACCATTTCCGGAAAAGTAGCCTGTTCTATTTCATTTTCTACAATAGGCATTCCCTTCTCATACAGTAAATATTTGATATCATAGGCCATAGGTTCTCCGTCTGTGTAAAACAGTCTGCGGATCATGATGACCTTTTTATTCTTGCTAATCTGAAGATTGCCGGCTAAATCTTCTGGAGGCATAATAATATCTACTGCTAGCAGCTTTGTATTGTCCACATTATTAATCAGATTGTTCATCTCATCATAATAAATAGTGTACTTGTTAAAATCAGGCTTTTCCACAAAATATCCCTTGCCGGGAATAGAATAAATATATCCTTCGTTCATCAAAATAGCCAGCCCTTTTCTTACAGTCATCCTGCTGGTGTCATATTCTTTGCATAGGGCTGTTTCTGACGGTATGTCATCCCCTGGATTCAAATCTCCGTTGTTAACCTTATTCCGAATATCTTCAACAATTTTAATGTATACCGGATTTTTCATCGTTTATTTCTCCCTGCTTATTGATACTTTCCATCCATTCAAGACATACCTTTGTTCCAATGGTAGCATCATTTGCAAAACTATCTGCTCCAATATACCTACAGATATCTGTAGTCATATGATTGGCACCAATAATAATCTTCACCTGATCCCTTAATTCTGCTTTTACGAAAGCCTCTACGATTTCTTTCATTGTTTCAATGGTATTCGTCAATGGCCCGCTTAATCCCACAATATGAGGCTTTACTCTTTGAACATTTTCAACAAAGACTTCCTTTGGAATATCCACCCCTAAATCAGTAACTTCAAATCCATTGGCTTCCAACATTCCTTTAAAAATATCTTTTCCAATGTCATGAATGTCTCCCTGGACAGTTCCTAAAACCACTTTGCCAAGGGGACGCTTATGATCCTGATAAAAATGGGCTCTCATTTTATCCAGGGATAATACCTGTCTGAAGATCAGCCCCGCCACAATTAGATCGGCAATATAATAATTCTTATTTTCGTACAGTTTCCCCACTCGGCTCATACCTTCATTAACCACCCCTAAGAGCTCTAAGGGCTCCAAACCGGCATCTAAGGCTTCCGTGGCTAAAGACACGACTTTATCCTCGTCCAGCTGCTCCACATATTTGATGATCAAATCTTTTAACTCTCCTAGATTATTCATTTTTTCCTCCATTCACTCTTGATGGATTTTGGTTTATTACGGTTATATTTTAAAAATCCGCTGAGAATTTTATGCTTATATTGGGCGTACTCTACTCCCTATAATTTATACTAATTCGATTAGGATCATAAAAACCCTTTTAAAATATTGATTGTTCTCAAAATAACCGTAATGTATATATCACAAGAGCTTAAGGCCATCATTCATTTTTAAAAAGGATGAAATAACAACTGCAACCCTGTATTTCAAGGGTTGCAGCCATATACATATCATGCTCCTCTTACATTAGCAAAAGCATTACAAAAGCAAACATCATTTCTTCATAGCCTTGGATCTTCGGAGCCATTACCGGAATAAGCTTTTCATCGATTTCCGGATGTTCTGCCATATATTCATCCCAAGTCTTGTAATATTGTGTATTCATGCAGCAGTCCTCCTTTAATAATTGGCATTTTCAGATACATATTCTAGAACAGCTTGCAGGTTCTCAATATTTACACTGTCCGCAGTAATAATGTTCTTGTCAAAGGTAAACATATATTTCCCGCCCGGTGCCAAGATATCGATCAGCTCCTTAGCCTTATCGATACACTGCTGCTTTGTGGCTGTCTTAAGCAATGTAATTGGATAGAAACCTGTAAGAATATGCTTTTTACCTAGCTTATCCTTAATCAGCTTCGGATCGCCATATTCAAACATCATTCTAGTATTTTCCGGCAGTTCATACAGATAGTCTAGGAAGCGGGTCCAATCATGCTCTACGAATAAATAGGCAGATTGCCCTGATGCTGCTAAATCGTCCACCAGCTTTTTGAAGGTCGGCCAGTAGTATTTTTCAAAATCCTTTTCTCTTAGAAAAGGCGCCATATGTAATGGAATAAAGGTAGCACCGTACGGGGATGGCGGGTGAGGAGGCATTCCTGTTTTAATCATCAATGGCAGAGCTGCCTCGCAGGCACCTACTACTTTGTCCGGAATTCTTCGGATATCTCCCACTATATTTTTAAAGCCTCTTAACTGGTCAGACATAAAATCAAAGGGTGCTTCACAGAAGCCGTCAAAACCGCCTATAGGAGAAAAGCCGTATTTCTCAGTAAGCTTTGCTATAATTATATTTCCATTTACTACATCATCGAAGAATGCTTTAAAGGCCTTCGCAAATACGATGGATCTTTGCACCGGATTCGTATCCAGCTCTGTATAAATCCTGGGCAGAACTCTCTCCATAATACAATCATAGGGTGATTGAATAAAATAGTCATAGTCCTCAGTTTCGAAGCCATGTACCTCCGGATGCTGCAAAAAACCACTGGAGCTCATTACAAAGTTTCTAGCACCCAGTATTTTATAATAAGAAGGATATCTAAAGGCCATGGCAGGATTTGTATCTGTAATAAAATCTCCGCACATCTTATCAAATGCTATTTCAAGCATGGAAGTATCCCATTGGGCTTGAGCTAAATCCATACCGGCATATTGGATGGCAAATTCTACGGAAAGTACAAGATTTATAGGTACTCGTTTCGGAAGCTTATTATCATATAAATCTTTAAATAACTGTATTCTCTCTTGTTGTAATGCTTTCATATCTGCCATATTAGCTCACCCACCCTTGACAGATTTTTACGCCTTCCGCCGCATTGGTTGTAAAGGCATCCGCACCGATTTGCTCACAGGCTTCCTTCGTTACAGGATTTCCACCGATAACGATTTTAACGTTTTCTCTTAAGCCCGCATTTTTTAATGCATCCACAATATTTTTCATAGAGTCCAGAGCCAATGTCAGTACACCGCTCATACCGATTACCTGAGGCTGCAGTTCCTTTACCTTCTCTATAAATGTGTTGGCAGATACGTCAATCCCTAAATCGTACACCTCAAAGCCTGCTGCTTCTGACATGCTCTTAAAGATATTCTTCCCAATGTCGTGTAAATCTCCCTCTACGGTTCCAAGCACAATACTGCCTATCTTTGTTGTATTGCCGCTTCCAATAACAGGCTTTAGGATGTCAATCGCACTGGAAAGGAGTTCCCCTGCAAAGATCAAGTCTCCAACAAAGTATTCTCCGCTGTCAAACAAATCCCCTACTAGAGCCATGCCCTGCTGACATGCCCCTACTACTTTTTGTGCTTCCTCTTCCGTTGGATTGGTTGCAACAAACTGGTTTAATAAGTCTAGTACCTTATCTTCCTCGAGATCTCCAACTGCTTGTGTCAGTAAATTAAGATCCACCATTTAAATTTCCCCCTTATTCGTTGTATTCATTTATCACTGCTGTGATAATTGAAGCTCAATGGATTATAGTCCAGTAAAGCTGAATCAATACCTAAAAACGGAATCTTAGAGGAAAGAGTGCCAGGAATCCTATATATACAGGTATTATATATGTATATTTAATTCTATTATATCAAACGTTTTCCCTATGTCAATAGAAGTGTAATTATATTTAAAATTTTCTGAATAATATTTCCTAAGGCAATCTTTCTGAACATCAATATATCCTTATCAAGGTTATAATGGAATTCTCAATAAATATCAGGCACTATTCAATATCTTCCCTTACCCGGCTCTGCAGCCTCTACAGGTTTTATGGATTTAACCAGGATGGCTAAACCGCCTATGGATATTCCTACTCCGCATAATAAAAATGTAAACCGCCCTCCTGTATTTCCCAATAGATTCCCCAGGGCAGATAAGGCAAAAGGAGAGACAAACTGGCCCAGGCTCATGGCACTCATAGCTACTGCAAGGGCTAAGGTAGTGGCAGATTTAGGGACTGCAGCCGCAACATTAATCATCACGCAAGGCATCGTAGTTCCAAATCCGATACCCATGGCAAGGGCAGCTGCTAAGATTAGATTAAAGCCCTGAGCATAACTTAATAAAATAAAGCTTAAACCGGTTAAGATTACACTGGAAGGGATTGTAAATTGCTTTAGGCTTTTAAACACGCCTCCAAATATGATTCCTGCTACAAGTCCTCCAGCCATCATCATGGTGATGACAATTCCTGCCGAAGCCGCATTTCCCAGATTTTCACTGGTAATCAATATAGCAGTATTGGTAAAGAAGGAAAAGATCAGCATGCCATAAAGCATAAGAATTAATGAAATACTGTAGACCGTTCCGCCTAGTGTTGTTTTTTCAGTGCTTGCATACTCAACTTTTTTCGGCTCCGGAAGCTTAAAGAAGGTGATCATTAGAACTGCCAATCCTATGCAATAAACATAAAAGGTATAATGCCAGTCTACTGCACTTAAAAAACCTGCAATTAAGCTTGTCACCACACCGCCTATATTAACGATAGCACTCTGATAACCCATCATGGCCCCACGTTCATGGCCTTCAAAAAAATCGGCAATTAAACCTGTAGAGAGCGGCATAATGAAACCCATACCAACACCCAAGATTGCCCTAAAGACTAAAATGATATCAAGATTATTAAAGAAGCTAGGTCCTACCCCGCCAATTAAAAACAAAATCAATCCAAAGAACAAGAGATTTCTCTTAGGGATAAAGCCTGACAGCTTTCCGCAAAGCAGTGTAAAAGGTATTATGAGTAACGCAGGCAGAGATACAATGAGCATGATTTTATTGGGGCTGGCATCACTAAAAACCATGCTTATATCCCCAAGGGCAGGTGATGCAGCTGTAGTAGCCATACTCAGAAAGGATATGGACAATACCACAAATCTTAGCATTGTTTTATTCACAGGTTAACACCTCTTTCTTTTAACTAATAAAAAGTGTAGCTGCAATCTCCTTATTCCAAAATTGCAGCTATCCCTGATAATCCTCAAATCCTGCTACATTAACAGCATCATTACAAAAGCAAACATCATTTCTTCATAGCCTTGCATTTTGGGAGCCATCACAGGAGCAAGCCTCTCGTCAATCTCAGGATGCTCTGCCATATATTCTTCCCAAGTTTTATAATACTGTGTATTCATATGAATCCCCCCTAATAGTCTGCATTTTTAGCTACATATTCCAGCACAGCCTGTAAATTCTCAATATTTACACTATCGGTAGTGATGATACCTTTATCGAAGTTAAAGATATATTTCCCCCCTGGTGCCAGGATATCAATTAGCTCTTTAGCCTTATCGATACATTGCTCCTTTGTTCCGGTCTTTAACAGCGTAATTGGGTAGAAGCCCATAATAATATGTTTTTTTCCTAGTTTTTCTTTAACCAGCTTCGGATCTCCATATTCAAACCACATTCTCGTATTTTCAGGCAGTTCATACAGATAATCGATATATCTCATCCAATCGTGCTCAACAAACAGCATCGATGGATATCCCATAGCAGCCAGTTCATCCACCAGTTTCTTAAATGTCGGCCAGTAGAATTTCTCGAAATCCTTATCCCGTATAAACGGAGCCATGTGCAGCGGAATAAATGTGTTGCCATATGGTGATGGCGGATGGGGCGGAATACCTGCTTTAATCATAATCGGTGTAACTGCTTCGCAAGCGGCTGCTACCTTATCCGGATATCTTCTGATATCTCCAGTGATGTTTTTAAAGCCCCTCAGCTGGTCTGCTACGAAGTCAAAGGGTGCTTCTGTCAGTACTTCAATTCCTCCGATAGGCGAATATCCGTACTTATCAGTCAGTTTTTGCGTCATCATCCCACCGCTAATCAACTCATCCCAGTATGCCTTGAAGGCCTTGGCGAATACGATGGATCTTTGCACTGGGTTGGTATTTAACTCGGTATAGATTCTTGGCAGGATTTTCTCCATGATACAGTCGTAGGGCGATGCAATAAAGGCATCATATTCATCTGCTTCCAGACCATGTACCTCCGGATGCTGCATAAACCCACTGGAGCTCATCACAAAGTTTCTAGCCCCCAGCAATTTATAATGAAGGGGATTTCTTAAGGAGATACCAGCAGGATTGGTATCGGTAAAGAAATCCTGGCACAGCTTCTCAAACACTTCTTCCAAAGCTGCTGTATTCCACTGCATTTCAGCCAGATCTTTACCTGCATACTGAATGGCAAACTCTAATGTCAGTCCTACATTAATAGGCACCCTTTTAGGAATTTTGCCGTCATATACATCTTCAAATAGCTTTGTTCTTTCCTGCTGCAACGCTTTTGCATCAGTCATGTTAACTCACCCACCCTTGACAGATTTTTACGCCTTCTGCTGCATTGGTGGTAAAGGCATCTGCACCAATTTGCTCACAGGCTTCTTTTGTTACTGGGTTTCCTCCGATAACGATTTTTACCTTATCTCTTAAGCCTGCCTTATGTAGTTCTTCTACCACATTCTTCATGGCATCAAGAGCCAATGTCAATACACCGCTCATTCCTACTACCTGAGGTTGAACCTCTTTAACCTTTTCTACAAAGGCACTGGCAGATACGTCAATACCCAAATCATAGACTTCAAAGCCTGCGGCTTCTGACATACTTTTAAATATATTTTTCCCGATATCATGAAGATCGCCCTCTACGGTTCCAAGCACAATACTACCTACCTTTGCTGCATCTCCGCTTCCTATTACTGGCTTTAATACATCTATGGCATTGGTCAGCAATTCACCTGCAAAAATCAAATCTCCCACAAAATATTCACCCTTATCAAACAAATCCCCTACTAAAGCCATGCCCTGCTGACATGCCCCTACTACCTTTTGTGCCTCTTCTTCGCTAGGATTGGCTGCCACAAATGCATTCAACATATCCAGCACGGTACCCTCTTCCAGATCTCCAATTGCCTGCGTTAATACATTTAAATCCATCATTGCAATGACCCCCTTATTCAATATGATTTTTATCTCTCATCACCTTTGCAGTGACGTGTACAGTAAGATTTTAAACTTCTTTTAGCGGCCCTATTTTATTCTTTCTATAGGCTGTAGAGTAATTTCTGCAATATCTGTCTCTGCCTAGCAATGCTTCTGTTGCAAGTAATGTTGCCAGCATATCCCTGTTACATGGATCCATTATCGCTGAATCCATTCCTACAAAGGCTGCAATGGTTAAGAAACTTTGATTGACCACTTTTCTCAAGGGCATGCTGAAGGAAATATTGCTTAGTCCTGAAGTAACCTTGATGGTAGGATACATTTCCTTAATAGTTCTGGTTGTCTCTACAAAATTCATCAAAGATGTATTATCGGTGGATAAGGCCATTACCAGCGGGTCAATATGTATCCTGTCCGGTGCAATATCATATTTTTCGGCTTTCTCCACCAATATTTTGGTGATATCTACTCTGGTCTTTACATCGCAGGGAATTCCGTTATTGTCGCAGGTTAATCCGATCACCTGCCAGTCTGTACCCTGAATCATAGGATAGATAACTTCACATTTATCTCCCTCCCCCGATACAGAGTTAATGATTCCCGGTTTTCTCGCATACCGAAAGACTGCTTCGATGGTTCTGGCATTTGGACTATCGATACTAATCGGTTTATCCACTGCATCCTGAACGATATCCATCAGCCACCTGAGGGTTTCCGCCTCATACTCCGGTGCTGTGCTGGCACATACATCGATGTAATCTGCCCCTGCATCTACTTGTTTGATCGCCAGATTACGGATAAATTCTTCATTTTTTTCTTCAATAGCCTTTTTCACACTTGGAATCGTACCATTAATTTTTTCCCCGATTACGATCATCCACTCTTCCCCCTTTACTTCATAATTTTACAATCTGTATATACAGGTTATGTATATGTATATACTTTTATTATAGCAAAGGTTTTCCCTATGTCAATATATATACGGAATTTTTTGAAAATATTTAAAATATTATCTAACAAGGTGAATAGGGGCCCTTTAACCTCCTTTAGCCTATTTATTCGCCTTGGGTTCAATTTTCCTGAGATCATCAGATTTTGACAATCCTTATTGTCTGAATTATGATATTGCTATGTATAATATGTTCACTAGGGGGAAGCACGATGAACACTTTGATGATTGCCTGCCGTACCATTGCCGATGAGCTGAATATGGCTATGGAGGAAACCGCCTGTAGGTATCCTATCCTATGGATTGAATCAGGACTGCACCTATATCCGGATTCCTTGAAGAAGAGACTTCAGGAAGAACTAGATCATATTTCTAACGTAGATCAGGTTTTGATGGCCTTTGGCTATTGCGGCAATTCCCTGCTGGGAATCACGCCGCCTACTTATAAAATGATCTTTCCACGGGTAGATGACTGTATTACTTTACTTCTTGGCTCCTGTGAGAAACGGAAGGCCATTTCCGATGAAATGGGTACATATTTCCTTACCCATGGTTGGCTGCAATATGAAAAGAATATCTGGAGTGAATATCAGGAAGCTATCCATCGCTATGGAAAATCACGGGCTGATAAAATCTATAAAGTCCTCCTGCAGCATTATAAACGGCTGGGTGTCATTGAAACAGGGGCGTATCCGATAGAGGAATTTCTGGAAAAAACCCATGTGATTGCTGAGGACTTAAAGCTTTGTCATCAAGTCATTCCTGGGACCCTTCAATATATTAAGAAACTGTTGACAGGACCTTGGGATGAAGATTTTATAACGATTCAACCGAGTGAAACCGTTACCTTTGCGCATATCTATGGGGATAACTGGAATGCTCAAAAGAACGCTTCAGTTTATGGTATGACAGCTGAGGAAAAAACAGTATAGTACAATCGGATAGGAGACTGCCCATTAATTGAGTAGTCCACCTTCCATACCACTGTCCTCTTGGCTATGTGCTTGGCACTATCAATCCCCACTCAGAATTTTCACCCGCTAATTTGCGCCCATGCCGGCCGCACAGAAATAGGACAGTTCTAATGAAAGAACTGTCCTATTTTAGTCTTCCTTCTTAAACGCCTCAATAATGGGAACCAGGGTTGCTGCAACGATTCCTCCTGAAAACCCGTTATTGTACAGATTTAATCCAGCGTGCAGGTATCCAACATTCTGTACCACCAGAGAGTGGAGAAAACCGGCAAGAATACCATACCTCCATCCAAACTGCCCTGCAATGGGCGCTAATGTCGTACCGAACAAGGAAGCTAGCAGCATTCCTGGGTCATTGATATTCCACAGCTTTGTCAATCCACCTAAAGCTACTCCGGCAAATATAGGAAGCATGTTTGATAAATGCTTTCCAAAGGCACTAAATCCTACAATTGTAAAAATTCCCCCAATGATAGGCCCATTAAGAACCCCTCCAATCAGAATCACATATGCAGTCGCAAATAATCCATTGATTCCCATGTTCATTAAGGTAATTGGAAAGCCTTCCAGTACTACAAAGTCTGTAACTGCCCTTCCAGAATATTGATACAGTTTTTGAAGTCCTCGTAAGGACATCCCGTTATGAAAATAACCTATGGCCAGCATACTTAAGAACATCATCATCAAGAGTAGGGCCAAAGGTTTCTGATGTCCTGTAGACCAGATCATTCTCGTATCCAGCTTGAGGCCATTAGACTTGAGAATAGAAACAAGGACGGTTCCAATGATCCCTGCTGTAAAGCCAATATTATATAGATTGAAGCCTTGGTGAATTCTCATCATATGAGAAGAGAGAGGGGGGAGGATGAAACCAATAGCAATACCTATAAGGATTCCAAGGGGTATACTGAGGGTTCTTGGTAGATTTAGTCCAAACATAATCTGTGTAACTGTGGGAGCCAAGCTTGTTCCAAATAGCGCAATATATACGTATTTGCTGAATTTTTCCTTTTGGTATCGGCCATAGAGCCATACGCCCAAAATGATAAACCACACATTGAACAGATTTTTTCCAAAGAGCCCGAATCCGGACATTAGCCACAGACTTGATACTGCAGCTCCCGTAATTTTGATATCTAAAAAGCTCAGCATGCCTATGGAAAGCAGCATTAACAGTCCGGCGTTCACAAAAGCTGCTCCAAGTCCGCCTATACTGATATAGTCCGTAATTAGAAAATCCGGCTCTACAACCAGACGGTAAAGTCCCGATGCAATCCCCTTTGGGGTATCCATTGTCATGCCAAATACGAAAAGCATCAGTCCCCATATCATCAAAATAAAGTAATTGCTGCGATTTTCCAGTTTGCTTTTCTCATATAAAAAAACAGGTTTTATATAAATACCTTTAAAAATAAAAATCCCCCCTTACCCAAATCTATATCCTAATTATGTCTAGGGCACATCTATACAGGATAGGTCTTTTGCTCTTTGTCTGCGCAACTGCTGTCAATCTGATATTTCTTTGCCTGTCTATATTTAAAATATTCTAATGCCACTTGAGGAAAAAGTGCATAGGATAATACATCTTCTTCCTGCTCAAAATATTCTTTCATTTCATTTTTAATGGTTTCAAGCTGAGATGGAATCAGGTCTGCAGGCCTGCAGACAATCACGTCTTCATTTCCGATGATTTTTCTTCTGATTTCTTCTTTGATTTCTACGGTAGGTCTTCCATATTCGCCCCTGACATAGGCCTTAATTTCTTTTGGAACCATCTTATATCTTTCTCCTAGAACCACATTAAAAACAGCCTGGGTCCCTACCATCTGGCTCATGGGTGTAACCAATGGAGGAAATCCTAAGTCTTCTCTAACCCGAGGGACTTCCTTCAACACTTCTTCATATTTATCCACCGCATTTTGCATTTTTAACTGTGACACCAAGTTAGAGAGCATTCCCCCAGGTACTTGGTATACAAGGGCATTTACGTCAACCCCTAATACCTTCGGATCCAGTTGTTTTGTTTCCAGGTATTTATCCCGAATCGGTCTGAAGTGGTCCGCAATCTGGTTTAACACTTCAAGGCTTAACCCTGTGTCATATTGTGTTCTCTGCAATGTGGCTACCAAGGGTTCTGTAGGCGGCTGTGAGGTACCCAGGGCCATAGGCGATATTGCACAATCCACCACATCTACACCGGCTTCGATGGCTTTCAGATAAGTCATTGAAGCGATTCCACTGGTATAATGGGTGTGCAGCTGAATAGGTACCTTAACGGTCTTTTTCAACATGGTGATCAATTCAAAGGCATAATAGGGTGTCAAAATTCCTGACATGTCTTTCACACAGATAGAATCAGCGCCCATGTCTACCATCTGCTTTGCAACCTTCAAATAATGCTCTGTATTATGTGCAGGACTGATGGTATAAGATATGGCAGCCTGTGCATGTCCACCTTCCTTTTTGGTTGTCTTCAGCGCAGTTTCCAGATTTCTTGCATCATTTAAGGCATCGAATATCCTAATAATATCTATGCCGTTTGCAATGGCTTTTTTAACAAATTCGGAAACCACATCATCAGAATAGTGCTTATATCCCAAAAGATTCTGTCCTCTCAGGAGCATCTGTAATTTCGTATGCTTCACATGCTTTCGGATGAGTCTTAATCTTTCCCATGGATCTTCATTTAAGAATCGAAGACAGGCGTCAAAGGTTGCTCCTCCCCATACCTCAAGGGAGTGATACCCTACCTTATCGAGGGTTTCTAGTATGGGAGACATTTCCTCCGTTTTCATTCGTGTAGCAACCAATGACTGATGGGCGTCTCTTAATACGGTCTCAGAGATCTTTATCTTTGCCATGTTTCTCCTCCTTGCTTATTTTTCTCTGCCACATTGCCTTTATAGCAAAATAGCAGGCAGCTTCTAAATCCACCTGCTATCTTGCTATTGAAAGGGATATGGTCCTTATTTTACAACATTTCTTATAACATCCATTACCGTTCCATCTCTATATTCTATAATCCCTACAATCTTATCTCCAAATGTCACCTTTTCGGGCTTGCCCGTAAAGTTTTCAGCTAAGTTCTTCAGCTCTTCGATGGTCATAACCGGCAGGTTGGTCTTCTTTAGCGTTTGCAATAATTCTGCATTTTTAGGATTTACCGCAATACCCCTTTCTGTTACTACTACATCCACCGTTTCTCCCGGTGTCACCACAGTGGTCACTTCATCTACCACAATGGGTATCCGCTTTCTCATCAACGGTGCTACTACAACCGTCAATTTTGCTCCTGCGGCAGTATCCGGATGTCCACCCTGGGCTCCCATGATTACACCGGTAGAAGCAGTCATAACATTTACATTATAGTGAACATCTACCTCTGTAGCAGAAAGGATCATGATATCCAGCTTATTGGCTACGCATCCCTTGTTGTGAGGATTTGCATACATAGAAGCAGACATCTCCACATGATTTTCATTTCTCATAAAAGATGTGGCCGCTTTCGCATCGAAGGTTTGTGTATCCAGTAAGGTTCTGAATAATCCCTCCTCCAGCAGCTCCACCAGATAGGATGTAGCTCCACCGGAAGCAAAGGATCCCACAATATTATTTTCCTTCATATAATCCCTTAAAAACTTGGCCACTGCAAGGGATGCACCGCCGCTTCCTGCCTGAAAGGAAAATCCTTCCTTAACTAATCCTGATTGAATCAGGACTTCACTGGCGTATTCTGCAATTAAAAGCTCTAAAGGATTTTGGGTTACCCTTGTAGCCCCTGCACTGATCAGACTTGGATCTCCAATTTCCTCTACTACGACAACATAATCAACCAGATATTGGGGGATGCTGATGGGATAGGCCGGATAAGGTACCAGATTATCCGTTATAGCCACTACCTTATCTGCATATTGTGCGTCTACCATTGGATATCCCATTGCACCAAAGGCAGATTTGCCCAATTTTCCATTCATATTTCCCATCTCATCACAACAGGATGCGGCAATAAAGGCTACGTCAATTTTCACTTCACCTGATTCAATAGCTCTAGCCCTTCCCCCATGGGTTCTAAAAATCACCGGTTTTGGCAGGATGCAATTGGTAGTAATTTCCTTTGCAATATTGCCTCTTAACCCACTGGTATGCAGTCCGGTTACCACACCGCTTTTAATATGCTCAATCAAACCTTCATGGGCATTGGTCAAAGAAGAAGAACAAATGGTAATATCTTTGATCCCCATATTTGCTATCTCATCCATTACCATCATGAGCACATAATCACCGTTTCTAAGATGGTGGTGGAAAGAAACAGTCATTCCATCCTTCAATCCTGTTTTCTCGATAGCTTCTCTAATTGATCCTAACAGTTTTTGGTCTGTTGGCACGACTTTGCTATTTATGGCGCCATGCCTCCTACCTGCTACTTCTGCATCAAATATTCCGTTAAAAGGCTTTAGTTCTCCGATACCCTCAATATAGGTGGGAACCATTCTTCCAGCTTTATTTTTTACGAACTCCATTTTCATCCCCCTTATTTTAGTACCTTCGCAGCTTTAGCCAAGCTAATGATTCGTTCAGCTTTTTGAATAACCGGCACATCTACCATCTTTCCGTCTACCGTAATAACCCCTATGCCTTTCTCTTCTGCCTCCTTAGCAGCTTCGATGATTCTCAAGGATTTTTCTACCTCTTCCTGTGAAGGTGTAAATATTTTGTGCACTTCCTTCACTTGTGCAGGATGAACACAGGATTTGCCGGAGAATCCCATAATTTTTGCTTCTTGTACTTCGGCTTTAAAGCCCTCAATATCAGATACATCTGACCATACCGTATCAATGGCATCTACATTGGCAACACTGGCTGCAAGGACAATATAAGATCTTGCATAGGCCAGTTCTTTCGCCGTTTTTGTTCTGTCTACACCAAGGATCCTTGTATAGTCTTCTGCACCAAAGGATATGGATACGACTCTCGGACTTGCTGTGGCAATGGCAAGTGCATTCAAAACTCCCTTAGGTGTTTCAATAGCACATTGTACTTTCACTGCTCCAACATCAATATTATTTTCCTTCTCAACTTCTGTCAGCAGTGCTTCCAGCTTTTTTACATCTTCTGCTGTTTCACACATCGGCAGTCTTATATTTCGTACCCCGGCTTTTACTATTTCTCTAACATCGGTTTCTCCAAAGGCCGTATAGAGAGGATTGATTCTGACGAATATCTCAATATCTTTAAAATCTAAAGTCTTTACTGCTTCACACAATAAATCTCTTGCACTGTCCTTTTCTGCATAAGCCACTGCATCCTCTAAGTCAAAAATAATGCAATCGGGATGATACACAGGTGTATTATAGAACATCTTCGGTTCGCTTGCCGGGCAAAATAGCATTGTTCTTCTAAGCTTCTTCATATTTAGCCCCCCTCGCTCTTCGGATTGCAGTTTTTACTCTTGCTCTAATGGCAAAATCCAGAGATCCGAATTCGGATACTTCGATATCTGCATTTTCAACCTTCAGTTCATTGGCAGCATCCTTTACTGCTTCTAACATCTGCTTTCCAAATAACAGCTTCAGCTTGCTGTTGATATGGATATTTAATCCGCCTGTATCCTTTAAGGTTACTTTTACAAGACAGTCTTGTTCTCTTTCAAATCCTGCAGTTCCTACCATGCTTTCCCTCCTTAACTAAAACAACATACCAAATACGATACTTGCTATAACCAGCATGATCCCTCCGCCAAGTCTCGAAGAAATTTGTGCAAAGGATATTAAATCCATTCTTTTAGCAGCACCTAGTACTGCCAAATCTCCTGAACCGCCTCTGTTGGCCATACACAATCCTGCCGTAATCGCCGATTCAATCGGATAGAATCCTACAAAATAGCCGAATAATGCAGTTCCAACTACAGCACCGGTTACAATAAATGCAGATATTACAACGTTTGTTACGTTAATGGCAGCAATGATTTCTGCCAAATCCGTATAGGCTACCCCTACACCAATCATAATCACCCATAGAAATTGTCCCGAGAAAAAGCTTTGAAGTTTTTTAGCACCTTGCTTTAATTCTTCCGGAATGATATTGATCATGTTGAAAACCGCCACCAGCAGCACCATGTATGCAAAAGTATGAATTTTAACGCCGCCGATTGTAGGCAGAATGGTCTTGCTCATCAAGGTTCCAAGAAGAAACATACCGATTGAAAGTACCAATCCCGCTCCCACTTCTTTGTGTGTAATCTTTAAGTTTGATTTTTCATCCTCGGCATCAAATCCTTTTCCTCTAACCAATTCTCCGTTGCCCGATAACATAGGCTTCTTTTGACCTAATTTATTTAAGATTGCAGCAAAGAATATGGATATAATGTTTGCAATGGTAAGAATCGGTAGTGCAAAGGATAGGAACTGTTTTGGATCATTTCCTGTGGTAGCTGCATAGATTTCACTCATTGGCAGCGCACCTGCACCGGTTCCGCCGCCCATGATAGGCAGTACGTACATACTCAATACATTGGTAACAGGTACTCCAGTAAGCAATCCGCCAATTGCCCCAAACACCATTGCCCCAAGGACGCCCACGATGATTGTCGGCACATACCCTACCATTGCTCTCATCAGTAGTTTTCTGTTTACCGAAAGCATGCTGCCCGTGATCAATACAGCAATAAAGAGTGTTAGAAAATCTGTGTCTTCCATAAATACAGTGATAGATTCTATTGTTTTTTCAGGCATGATTTTGCTGTAAACCAAATAGGCAGAACCTAAAAATCCAAGAATTGCTCCTCCACCGATATACTCATTCCAAATAGGAATACGATCTCCTATTTCTCCAAATATAGCTCCTAGCACCAAACAAGCTCCTAAAGCCCCTACAATGGATACAGGTAAAACCCCTGCAACAGACGCACCGATTGTGATTACTGCAAAGAGTACAAATAAGGGCAATGGAATTCCATATACCTTCATTTGCTTTTTTTCCTGTTTTTCACCCTGAGCCACTTTTGCACCTTGCGTAATTTCCATAATACTCCTCCTCATATTTTTTATAATTTTTGAAAAACAAAAAAGGCCAACACAGAAATAATGATTTCTGTGTTGACCTATTTAAGCTAAATCCATAGACTTTCTCAAATAAACTCAAACACTCGGTTTATGATTAAATTTTGATTTCCATTAGCTATTTCGAAAAGCTTTTCACAGAAAACCTTTTCAAACCTAGCTTTAATTTTAATATACAATAATTCTATTTTATTGTAAAGTATTTTTTAACAAACAGAGAAATAAAGTCGATTTTTGTCGTCTATAATATCGATTTCTACAGCTTCCAACCTAATTTCCCATTGAAAAAACTCTTTTATACTTTCCTTCATCTCTTCCTCATAATCCTTATAAAATACTTCACGGTTATATTTTACGATGGATATATTTTTCTCTTTTTCTAAAAGAGTTTTCTCCATTTTTGTAAAAGCTTCTAATATTTCTATCTCTAAAGTTGTACCATGAAGGAATGCTTTTACATTTTTCGGGCCCTTTCCAGTTTTTTCTTTAATAAATTTTGCAATGGCGTTTTTAATATTATCTTCCATCGTCTGTTTTTCTTCTTTGGAAAGTATCCTATTTCTAATTTCTAAAAGTTCTCCTCTGCTTCTATAAATTTTTACTGCAATACGCTCCATAGCCGCCACAAGTTCTCTAGCATCTAAGGGCTTGACCAGATATTTTTCGATACCTACATCCACGGCCTTTAAAATCATATCTTTCTCTGAAAAAGCAGTGGTAATGATAATGGGTACATCGCTGATCTTTCTGATCTCCCTTGCCATGGAAATACCGTCCATAGCAGGCATCCTCAGGTCGGAGATGACCAGATCAGGCCTGTTTAACTTAAATTCCGCTAAGCCGAGTTTGCCATTTTTAGCAGTAATCAGCCTTCCAGTTCTCTTTTTTAGAAAAAAACTCATCTGCTCCATTACTTCTTCTTCATCCTCTACATAAAGGACTTTTAAATTTTTAAGCAAGCTGCTGTTCATACACGCTACCCCCTCCCTTAGGTAGAATAATCACTGCCTTAGTTCCCTCCTCTGTATTTTCTATCAATAAATCTCCATTGAATTTTTCTTTTAATATATTCTTTGAGATATACAAACCCAGTCCTGTTCCATGATCACCTTTTGTAGTTACATATGGCTCAAACAGCCTGTCTTGAACCTCCTGCTGAATTCCTCCGCCATTGTCGGTGATCTCAACAATAACCTCTTTTTCCTTTTCTTCAATCCCAATATCTATATACTTTTTTCCGTTTCCTTCTGTCATCGCATCAATTGCATTATTTAACAGATTCAATACGACCTGTGAAAATACGTTGCTTTCACCTCTTATGGTTAAACTCTGAGTACCTCTCAGACTTACTTCAATTTCCAGATTATTGATTCGTTCTGTATTTAAATCGATAGCAAAATTAACAGCTTCCCAGACATTAAATTCCAACTTTTCATATTGAGGTTTAAAAAAGAATTTAAAATCGTCAATGGTTTTCGCCATTTTATCTATGAATTTATAATTTGATTCCATCAATTTTTTAAGATAATCTTCATCATTTTCTCCCAGTGTATAATAATCCTCAATATTATAAAGTGAGAGCTTAAGTGCATTTAAGGGCTGTTTCAATTGATGAGCTATAGTAGCAAGCATTTCCCCCATAGCGGCAAATTTGGACTGATGCATTAAAAGAGCATTTTTTTCCTTTAATTCATTTAAATACACAGTTTCTACCATGAGGGTATTCTTCTTTATTTCTACACGATAAATGTATCCTATAATCACTAAACCGGTTGCAATCAGTAAAAGACAAGCTAATATCGTTACATTCCTAATACCTTCAATGCCCGATATGGTTTCTTTATAGTCCAAAGAAAAATTCACAATGAAAAATGTATCTCCTACATCACTTGTAGTAAATGCACTAATTTTTTTAACCCGTTTCCCTTCTCCAGGCCATATAGAGTGGTAAGTTCCAACGCCTGTCTCCTTATTGGTCTGCCTCTCTACTATACTTTCCAGCTCACTCCAGTCATAATTCGGATATTGCCTTTTTCTGACTTCCACCACATCTTCTCCGATCCCTTCATTAGAAGGATGAAAAAGCAGCCTTCCATAACGATCCTTTAAGGAAATATATCCCTTTTGATTTAGTTTATAGTCTGCAATATAGGTGCTAAAAATATAATTGGTATTCAGCTTCATTCTTATAAAACCTAAAACATCTTTGTCTATTCTAACCGGGTAAGTTATGTTGATACTCCTTTCTCCTTTAGGTTCTATGAAATAGGTTTCCTTCCCTGCTATAATGGCCTTTTTAACATCTTCTCCCATATTGTAAACATATTGAGGATCATTTGTATAGGCCTTTAATAGGCTTCCATACTTGTCAATAAGCTCTAATGCAATATACTCTTGTTTTTGAAGCCTAAATAGCAGCTCAATTAACTTAACTTCCTTTACACGGCCCTGAGTTAGTTTTAAAAACTCTTCCTGAAACTGCGGCTCATTGAGTATCTCCCTGAGATAATAATCTTTTTTTTCAAAGTATCCTTCCATCTGTGCCGCTACTGTTGTAGCCACACTCAGAATATTATTCTGCTCGGAAATCACCATCATATCCTTGTAATAGTTGTAACTTTCCATTACCAATCCTAAAATAACCGCCATTAATATGGCCGTTATCAAGATCAGCTTGAATATTCTATAATATACTTTATTATTAATTTTTCTTATTTTATCCTGCATATGTGATCCTTTCTAATGGTCAGATGCCTTTTCCTTTTATTTTATCATGTTTAAAATGACTAGAATAAATAATTTTTTTCCAGTTCTCTAAAATAGCAATTGAAAACTGCAGCATAGAATGATCATGAAGCCCCCGGAAGAAAATACCGGGGGCTTCATGATCATTCTATGCTGCTTATTTTGATTTGTTCACCTTGTATCTGTACAGCGTAATTTCTACGTCTTCTCCTTCACCATATCTAACCGTTGCTTCATCAATCATCATTCCAACCAGGCTTAATTCATTGGCTACATCACAGTCTCCCGTCAAGGTCCAGTAATATTCCTCCAACTCCTCATGCTTGGTGCAATGCAGAAGTTTCACCAGCTTTTCCAGCTTTTTCAGTGAATTTTCCTTATAGTTGCTTTGGCAGTATATTCTAAAGTGCTCTTCCGTCTCCTGCACATTGAAATTAAACTCTGTTGCTCCCATATAAAAGAAATAATTCATCAGCTCTTCCACGATTTTTGATATTTTCAGCCTTTCGTGCTTCATGCTATTCCTCCTTTTGGAAAGCTTCAATAATTGGAATCAGCGTTGCTGCTACTATGCCCCCAGAAAATCCATTATTGTAAAGATTTAATCCAGCGTGCAGATAGCCTACATTTTGTACCACCAGAGAATGGAGAAAACCGGCAATAACACCATATCCCCATCCAAACTGTCCTGCAATCGGGGCCAACGTAGTACCAAATAATGCTGCCAACAGCATGCCCGGTTCGTTAACAGCCCACATCTTGGTTAAACCCCCTAAAGCTACCCCTATAAAAATAGGAAATATATTGGATAGATGCTTTCCAAAGGCACTAAAACCTACAATTGTGAAAATTCCTCCAATAACAGGGCCATTTAGGGCACCTCCGACCAATATTACATAAACTGTAGCAAAAATCCCGTTGACACCCATGTTAATCAAGGTTAGTGGAAAGCCCTCCAGTACCAGAAAGTCCGTTACTGCCCTTCCTGAATACTTATATAGTTTTTGCAGCCCTCGAAAGGACATGCCATTATAAACATAGCCCATACCTACCATACTGGCAAATAAGATTCCTAGCAGGATGGCCAATGGCATTTGGTGAGCTGTAGACCAAATAATCCTCGTATCCATTTGCAGTCCGTTAGACTTAAAAATCGAAACGAGAATCGTGCCTACGATACCTGCGGTAAAGCCAATGTTGTATAAATTAAAGCCTTGATGAATCCGCATCATATGGGTAGAAAGAGGTGGAAGGATAAATCCAACAGCAATACCCGTAAACATTCCTAAAGGAATACTAAAGGTCTTAGGCATATTTAAACCAAATATGATCTGGGTTACAATGGGTGCTAAACTTGTTCCAAACAAAGCAATATATACATATTTGCTGAATTTTTCTTTTTGAAAACAAGAAAATAACCATACTCCCAAAATGATAAACCATACATTTAAAATATTTTTGCCAAAGAGACCAAAGCCTGACATCAGCCACACACCGGATATGCTGGCTCCAGTAATTTTGATATCTAAAAACCGCAGCATGCCCGTGGAAATCAGCATTAATAGCCCTGCGTTCACAAAGGCTGCTCCCAGGCCCCCCACGCTAATATAATCTGTAATCAGAAAGTCCGGCTCTACAATGATCCGGTATAGACCGGAGAGTATGCCTCTTGGTGTATCCATAGCCAAACCAAACCCCAGCAGAGTGAGCCCCCATGCTACTAAGACCATGTACTTGCTGCGGTTCTCCGATATGCTTTCTGAATGTAGAAAAGCAGGTTTTACGTACATACTTTTAAATATAAGAAGCCCTCCTTTCACAAAGCATATATTATTGAAATTTATGTTTTCTGGAAAAAAAATAGTTTCCTATGTTAAATAATTCACTTATTCTATCATAACACAATCCCTCTCTCCAAACAAGAATTATCCCCTCAGGATATTGGGATTGCTAAACATTCCCTTTAAGAGATCCCAGAAGTAGAACCTATTCCCCTCAATGAAACAGGACCATTCAAAAGAAGGGCCCTGTTTCTAATTATCTTGTTTTATTTCCTTATCTTTAGGATTTCAAAATAATCCTTTGTTTCTCTTTCGATCTCTTCTAAAGTATCTATATCAAAGGGATGAAACTGACCTGCTCCTCCCAGGACAGTCTCCCCATCCCGAAAGTTTTGCAGGCTGTATCGTTTGCTTCCCTTGATAAGACCAATGATCTCTAAAATATCCTCTTTGGTTAAAAGCTCTCTGCATACAGTGGTACGAAATTCATAGTCTATCTCAGCATTGCGGATCAGTTCAATGCTTTTTTGAATGTCCTCTATGTTCACCTTTGCACCAGCAACTGCCTCATACTTATGAAAGGGAGCTTTAAGATCCATGGCCACATAGTCTAACAGCTGCTCTCGCAGCAACCTTTCTACCACTTCGGGATGAGTCCCATTGGTATCTAGTTTGACCAATAGGCCCTCTTTCTTAACCCTCTGAAGAAATCCGTAGAGTCCTTCATAAAGAGTGGGTTCTCCACCGGAAATACAAATCCCGTCAATATACTTTTTTCGTTTATGCAGAAAACGGAACACTTCATCTTCTGTTATCCTGATGCCCTCCATCCTTACCAAAGGCCCGTTGTGGCAGTAGGGACATTGAAAGTTGCAGCCTCCTACAAAGTATATGGTACAAATCTTGTCAGGATAATCCACCAGTGAAGTCTTCTCATGTCCTAGAAAGTCCATTTCATTTCACCTGATTTCTATCCTACTTTTGTCTCCTGTCTGATCTCTTCTACCCGATCCAAGCTATATGTATAATCAAATTCTTCTCTATCCTTGAATTCTTCCTGCTTGCCCTTATTCCATGATTGTACCGGTCGGTGGAAACCCACTACTCTGGACCATACCTCCGCCTCCCTGCCACAGTGAGGGCATTGGAAGTGCTCTCCTGATATATAGCCATGGTCATCACAGATGGAGAAGGTTGGTGTAATGGTGATATATGGAATGCTGCTGTTTTCCATCAAGCGTTTGATCAGCAGCTTACAGCTCTCAATGCTGTCAATCTCCTCACCGATGAAACCATGGAGAACGGTACCGCCTGTATATAGGGTTTGCAGCTTCTCCTGCTTTTCTACAGCTTCGAAAATATCCCTGGTATGGTTTACGGGAAGCTGTGTTGAATTTGTATAATAAGGTTCGTCTTTGCCTTGAGTAAAGATATTCGGGTACATCTTCTTATCCAAGCGGGCAAAGCGGTAAGCTGCACCTTCTGCAGGAGCGGCTTCAAGGTTCCATAAACTTCCTGTTTCTTCCTGGAAGATTTGAATCACACGATTCATAAACTCCATTACCTCAATAGCAAATTCGTTTCCTTCTTCTGTGGTAATATCTACCCCCAGCAGGTTAATGCACGCCTCATTCATCCCATTTAATCCAATGGTGGAAAAATGATTTTTAAAATACTGTCCCATGCTATCTTTCACGTCCTGCAGATAGTAACGGGAGTAAGGATATAGCCCTGCATCCATATATTTTTCTAAGACATCCCGCTTGCTTTCACAGATTTCTTTTGCATGCTCCATTAACTCTCTTACTCTTCGCTTAAACTCCTCAGGTGAAGAGGATAGGTAACCGATTCTGGCCATATTTAAAGTAACTACGTTAATAGATCCTGTTAGTGGGTTCGCCCCGAAGAGGCCTCCTCCTCTTTTGCGCAGTTCTCTGTTATCCAGTCGCAGACGACAGCACATGGAACGAATATCCTCAGGAGAAAGGTCTGCATTTAGGAAGTTGGCAAAATAAGGAGTCCCAAATTTTCTCGTCATCTCCATTACAGCGTTCACTACCTCTGAGCTCCATGGGAAGTCATGGGTGATGTTAATGGTTGGGATTGGGAAGCTGAAGGCTCTGCCGGCGCCATCTCCTTCCATCATCACTTCACAGTAAGCCTTATTGAACATATCCATCTCTTTTTGGAACTCTCCATAGGTTTTTTCCATGGACTGTCCTCCGATGATAACAGGCATGTTCTTCAGCAATGGGTGGGGTGTAATATCTAAGGTTATATTGGTAAAGGGGGTTTGAAAACCTACCCGTGTTGGCACATTCAGGTTAAACACAAATCTCTGGATTGCCTTTTTTACTTGTGCATAATTTAATTCATCATAATAGATAAAAGGTGCCAGATAAGTATCGATGCTGGATACGGCTTGTGCCCCTGCGGATTCTCCCTGCAAGGTATACAGCAAATTTACTAACTGTCCTAAAGCGGATTCAAAATGCTTTGGAGGTTTGGATTCAATCTTTCCCTTTGCACCTTTAAAGCCCTTTCTTAAAAAAGCCTCTAGATCCCATCCACAGCAGTAAGGTGCCAGCAAACCTAAATCATGTATATGTAAATCACCTTTAATGTGAGCATCTCTTAACTCTTTACGATAAATCTTGTTTAACCAGTATTTCTTTGTAATGCTTTCAACAATATGATTATTCAGGCCCTGTAAGGAAAAACCCATGTTGGCGTTCTCATATACCCGCCAGTCCTCTAAATTAACATATTCTTCAATCATCCGTTCTGCATCCATGAAAAGGTTCTTTACTTCACGTATCTCTTCATGCTTTTTACGATAGAGTATATAAGCCTTTGCTGTCTTTGCATGGCCTTCCTCGATCAGAACCTTCTCCACTACATCTTGTATATCTTCTACCATTGGTATACTTGCACCATAGGTTTCATTGATAATTTCTATAACCATTTTCGTAAGTCTTTGTGCTACCATTTCATCTTTGCCACCAACAGATTTGGCTGCCGCAAATATTGCCGCTTTGATTTTTCCTCCGTCAAAATCGACAATTTCGCCGTTTCTCTTCTGAACCTTTGTTACCACTTCGTACCCCTCCTGTTGTGCTGGATTTTTCCTATCGTACTACATATTGTATATTATGCATCAAAATGGTCAAACATGACAATAATTCCATGGCCCTATTTCATCCAAAATTCTGATGCATTTCTACATGTATCTCACCCACACGCAGTTTGTCATAGATTTAAAGTTTATTTACCTTTTTAAGATGAAAACAGGCGGACACAAGGCCCGCCCCAATTACGCTGTTGTAAATATATAAGGGTTTTTACTCCACTGTTCCAATAGGCTCATTTCACTTTCCTTCAAAAGCCCCAGCTCCTTCGCTAAGGGCAGTAAAACCTGATAACTGGTCAGAGTATCATAAGGGATGTTTTCACTGGAAAACAGTTGATCCACCTGCTCAAAGCCGTAGGTGAAAATCGCTAAGACGCCCAGTACATCAGCCCCTGCCTCCTGCAGTGCTTTCACTGCCTTCATGGAGCTTCCTCCGGTAGAAAGCAGATCCTCGATTACTACTACCTTTTGTCCCTGAAGGACTTTTCCCTCAACCTGATTTCCTTTTCCATGGGCTTTGGCAGTACTTCTTACATAAGCCATGGGCATATTCAATTTTTGTGCAGTCCAAGCGGCATGAGGGATACCCGCTGTAGCTGTTCCTACTAATACCTCTGCATCCGGATACTTTTCCTGGATGATAGCGGCAAAGCCTTCTGCTATTGCTTCCCTTACCTGTGGATATGCCATGGTCAAACGGTTGTCACAGTAAATCGGCGAGCGGATTCCTGACGCCCAGGTAAATAATTTTTCTGAATCTCCTAAGGTAACCGCTTGAATTTCCAGCAGCATTTTAGCAATTTCCTTACTTTTGATCATTGTTTCTCCTCCTTGTTAGCCTCACTGGACTCCTTTTAAAGGTATTTTTTCTTGTCAATCTTACCATGTTCTAGCATTGCTGTCAAACAGTGAAAATATTTAAAAATATGAACGGTTATTTTCTTAATTACATACAATAAAAGTAACAATCCATGTCTTCAGAATGGAGGGAAGCCATGTACTTTTATCCCATTTTGCTTGCAATATCTATTAGTATTGATACCTTTGGCCTAGGCGTTACCTATGGCATGAAAAAAATTAGGGTCCCGCTCCGATCTCTTTTATTGATCAATATGATCTCTGTCATATTTCTATCGGTGGCCTTTGCCTTGGGCAGTTTGCTTTTAAATTTTATCTCTGTTTTTCAAGCGAAATTACTCAGTTCTGTTTTGATTCTCCTATTGGGCTTTGTTTTTTTCATCCAGGCCTACTTAGATTGCCGTTACCCACCTCAAGAAGGAAAACGGATGATCAAGATCATCTCTATCAAAACCCTGGGAATTGTCATCAATATTATCCGTGACCCCGTCAGTGGTGACAGGGACCACTCAGGAGTCATAGAGACCAAGGAAGCCATATATATTGGTATGGCATTGGCTATGGATGCCTTTACGATCGGTTTGGCTGTATCCATCGTAAAAATCCATATGATAACCTTTATCTCTGCAATTTTTTTGATCAACATTCTCTTTTTTAAGACTGGAGAGCTTTTGGGCAAAAAAGTGGGTCATCTGACCCGAGAGCATATTTTAAAATATATCTCTGCAACCATACTGATCTTTCTTGGATTGTTGCGCCTCATTTAAAAGCTTCCGGCTATAGTGCCGGAAGCTTTTAAAACAGTCTATCTTTCTTCTCTGGAATAGCTGACCCCTAAGGCTGCAGGAGGAGCTACGTCCCGCTTATTCTTTGCAGAAATAAAAATTAGAACTGCAATGGTAAATAAATAGGGGATCATTTTCATAAAAAAGGGAGATATGGCAATACCAAAGGTTTGGGCTCTAAATCCTAGTATATCCAGGCCTCCAAAGATATAGGCACCCAGCATTGCTCTCAATGGATTCCACAGAGCAAAGATCACAAGGGCAACAGCAATCCAACCCCGTCCCGCTGTCATGTTTTCCAGCCAGGCAGGTGCATAGGCTAAGGATAGATAAGCACCTCCTGCTCCGGCAAATACGCCCCCGAGCATTACATGAATATACTGCATCCTCATTACATTTACCCCCAGTGAATCTGCCGCTGCCGGGTTTTCTCCCACTGCCTTCAGCTTTAATCCCATGTTGGTTTTATATAAGTAAACCCACACCAAAATCACTGCAACATAGCTCAAGTAAATGAGGGCATCATGATTAAAAAATATCTGCCCCACATAAGGGATCTCTGATAACCCCGGAATAGGAATTTTGTTAAACTTCACCGGTGCTGGTATGCCGATTAAGGGTTTTCCGATAAAGCTGCTTAATCCTGTACCGAAAATTGTCAACGCCAGACCACTTACTACCTGGCTTGCCTTCAGATGAATCGTAAGAAATCCGTGGATAAGAGAAATGGCAGCCCCAGCCAGCATTGCAGTTAAAAAGCCGATCCAGGGGTTTCCTGTAGCCACAGCTGCTTTAAAGCCACAGACCGCACCGATGAGCATCATCCCTTCCACGCCGAGATTCAGATTGCCGGACTTTTCCGTTAAAAGTTCTCCCAGGCACGCATAGAATATTGGAGTCCCTGCAGTTACGGCTGCTGCTAATGTTGCGATTAGCATGGCACTATCCATGAATTTCTACCTCCTTTCTTACTACCGGTTTCTCTGCATGGTTTTTTTTGATCCAGGTAATTTGATGCTGGGTAAAGAACTCTGCTCCCAGTACGAAAAACAGTATTAGTCCCTGCATCATTACAGCAGTAGCTGCGGGTAACCCGCTGGTTTGTACTGCGTAACCTCCTACCAGCATACCTCCGAACAAAAAGGATACGCCGATGGCTGCTATAGGATTTAATCGGGATAACCATGCAATGATTATGGCACTGTAGCCATATCCCGGGGAGAAACCGGATTGGAGCCGGTGGGTAATTCCAGCAAGCTCAGTCATTCCTGCAATTCCCGCGATTCCACCGCTGATCCCCATGGCCAAAATAATGTTTCTTTTAACATTCATTCCCGCATACTTAGCCGCTTCGCTGTTTTCTCCCGCCACACGTATTTCATATCCCCATAGGGTTTTATTGATGATCACATATAATAAAGCCGCCAAAACTAAGGCGATGATAATTCCCGTGTGCACCCTGCTTCTGCCAAAGGTAGGCAGGAATGCAGCAGGACTAAATTCCGGAGTAATAGGAAAATTAAATCCCTTAGGATCTTTCCAAGGTCCAAATACCAGATAATCTACCCATAAAATACCGATGTAATTCATCATTAGCGTCGTAATGGTTTCATTGGTTTTCCATAATGCTTTCGGGATGGCAGGCAGCAGCCCCCATATGGCGCCGCCCAAAAAACCGGCCAGCAGCATTGACGGAAGCAGCACATAACTGGGTAAATGACCAAACTTTAGCGCCACGGCGGAAGCGGCGATGCCTCCTACGCAGATCTGCCCCTCTGCACCGATATTCCAAAGCTTCATCCTGAAGGCAACAGAAATTCCTAAAGCAGCCAATAAAAGAGGAATGGTCTTTACGATGGTTTCATTAATCCCATAGGAAGACCCGAAAGCACCCTTCAGCATAGCCTTGTACACAAGGATGGGTCCGTGTCCTGTAGAAGCCAGGAAGATGCCGCCTGCAATCAGCGCTAGAAAGATTCCCACTAATCGGATACCCGTCAAGGCATATTTATTCTGGATTTCTCTTTTTTCTATCTTAAATCGTCCATTCATCGTCCTTCCTCCTAACTGACTCTGCCACTGAGCATCATTCTTCCGATTTCTTCTACAGACGTTTCTTCAGGCTTCACAATCCCCGTAGTTCTGCCGCCTTCCATAACCATGATCCGATCTGAAAGCTCCATAATTTCATCTAAATCCTCAGAAATAAAAATTACTGCACATCCTCTGTCGCGCTGCTCCAGCAGCAGATTATATACTGCCTCCGTTGTTCCAATATCTAAACCTCTTACCGGATAGGCTGCAATGAGTATCTTTGGTTCTTCTAAAATTTCTCTTCCCAACAGAATCTTTTGCAGATTGCCGCCGGATAAGCTTTTGATGGCGCCATTGTTGTCGGCTATCTTTACATCGAATTGTTCAATAACTGCACTAGCCCGTTCTTTGGCTTTTTGCTTGTCGATAAATATTCCACGGCTAATGGGAGGTTTTCTATAATCCTTCAAGATCAAATTGTCTGCCATATCCATGGTTCCGATCAGTCCCATGCCCAATCGGTCTTCCGGTACGAAGCTTATCCCCAGGTCGATCATTTCTCTAGCTGTTTTCCCTTTGGTCTCTTCCTGAGCGATCTTTATACTTCCGGCTTCAGCCCGTCTTAAGCCTGCGATAGCTTCAGCCAGTTCCTTTTGACCACTTCCCGATATACCGGCTATCCCCAGAATTTCTCCCTGATTCACAGTGAAAGAAACATCCTTGACCGCATCGACACCCTTATCGCCTCTAACAGTAAGATTCTGAACCGTTAGTACAGTTTCTCCTACTGGATTTATATTTTTAATCCGCTCTCGGATTACCATCTGTCCCATCATCATTTCTGCAAGCACCTGTTCATTGACCTGCCCGATTTCCCGTGTGCCTACCTTTTTTCCTTTTCGCAGTACCGTAATGCGGTCGGCAATTTCCATAACCTCCTGCATCTTATGGGTAATAATGATTACCCCACAGCCTTCCGCTGCCATTTTCTTCAGTATGGTGAATAGCTCCTTTGTTTCCTGTGGTGTTAAAACCGCCGTAGGCTCATCCAGGATTAATATATCGGCTCCCCGGTAAAGAGCTTTCAAAATCTCTACCCGTTGTTTTTCTCCTACAGACATTTGGTAAATACAATCCTGAGGTTGGATTGATAGTCCATAGGACATAGAGAATTCGGCAATTTCCTGATTAATCTTCTTTCGATTTAACATGAGTCCTTTCTTATAACCTAAAATGATATTTTCAGCAGCCGTCAAATTCTCTACCAATTTAAAATGCTGGTGGATCATACCCACCCCGCAGCCGATGGCATCCTTTGGAGACTGAATGGTCACTGGCTGTCCGTGAAGTTTAATTTCTCCAGCATCCTGACGATATACTCCTGATAGAATATTCATCAGGGTGGATTTTCCTGCACCGTTTTCTCCCAACAGTGCATGGATTTCTCCTGCCTGCAGATCAAAATCAATCCGATCATTTACTGTTTCAGTGCCAAAGCTTTTTGTTATTCCCCGCATCGATACCAACTGTTTTGCTGCCATGGTTTCTCTCCTTCCAAATCACTGAGTGTGAAAACTGGCACACAAGCGAAATCCTGTGTGCCATTTATTTTTGTCCGTAGATTCTTCTATTTAGGGATGGTTCCGTCTACTCCTTCTACAAACCAGTCGAAGGACAGCATTTGCTCATCAGTCATTTTTTCTCCCGCTTTTACGGCTACGTTTCCATTTTGATCTTTAATTTCTCCTGTAAATACATCCCAGGTACCGGAAATGATTTCTTTCTGTTTTGCTTCTACTAATGCTTTTGTTTCAGCATCTACTAAGTCTGTCATTGGTGCTAACTGTGTAATGCCTTCATCCATGCCGCCCCAATATTGCTCGGTTTTCCAGGTGCCATCCATCACAGCCTGCACAGTTTCTACATAGTATGGTCCCCAGTTCCAAACCGGTGCCGTTAAATATGCCTTTGGTGCGAACTGGCTCATATCCGTGTTATATCCGATAGAGAAAGCGCCTTTTTCTTCAGCTGCCTGCTGTGGTCCCGGCGTATCCTGATGCTGGGCGATCACATCAGCCCCTGCATCCAGCAAGCCCTTGGCAGCTTCTTTTTCTCTTGCAGGATCGTACCAGGTATTGGTCCAAACAACTTTTACAACCGCATCTGGATTTACTGAACGAACGCCTAAAGTAAAGGCATTGATTCCTCTTACTACTTCAGGAATTGGGAAAGCTGCTACATATCCAATCACATTAGAGGATGTTTTTTGACCGGCTACAATACCGGATAAATATCTGGCTTGATACATTCTCCCGAAATAGGTTCCTACATTTTCACTGGTCTTAAAGCCTGAACAGTGGAGAAAAGTGACATCCGGATATTTTTTTGCAACATTGATCGTTGGATCCATATAACCAAAGCTTGTTGTAAATATAATTTTATTTCCTTTTTCTGCCAATTCAGTGATTACTCTCTCCGAATCAGCCCCCTCAGGTACAGATTCGATAAAGGTTGTTTCAATATTCGGTATTTGTGATTCTAAGTATTGTCTTCCCATATCATGGGCATAAGTCCATCCTGCATCGCCTACAGGTCCTACGTAAACAAAGGCTACCTTTAACTTCTCTTCTGCCGCATCCTTCGGCTGATCTGCTTGGGTTGGTGCGGAACTGCAGCCTGTTACCAGCAATGCAAAAATCATCATGATAGATAATGCTAAAAGGGCTTTTCTCTTCATTTTTTCTCCTCCTGTCATTTTCTAGGTAGTGTCAAGTATGACACCCCTTTTTAGATTTAAACTCTTTATATATTAAGGGTTACAAAGTTTTTTGAAATAAAAAAACAATGACCCCCTATTTTCGGTTATAATTAAGTTCTCACACAAAATTCTCCCTGAAAGAAAGGTCATTGTTATGAACTCAATTATAACCTATTTACTTTTAATAATCCAATACCAAAATCAACAAATTCGTTGGCTTGTGCTTTTTCTTTCTAAATATGTTCCCCTTGGGCAATGGGCTCATGATGATATTCATTCCCCCAAGTATCAGAAATTCAAGACTGATATCCTCCCAAAGGTTCTTCATTATGAGATATGGGAT
>NZ_FQZV01000078.1 GCF_900142145.1 Geosporobacter subterraneus DSM 17957
AGATCGATACCATCCGCTTAAAGTTGATCAAGATTGCATCAAAGATAATCCGATCAGCAAGATATATTACATTCAAACTTTGTAGCAGCTGCCCATATAAAGAGGAATTCTACGAAACCTTTGAAAACATAAGGCGACTCCCAAAGTTTGAATAGCAAAAACAGTGAACCTTGGCAATTTCAAAACGGCAAAAACAACCCAAAAACAACTATTACGGGATAAGTCTACCCTTTTTTAGGAACTTTTTCCTTTATATAGATTTTTAAAACTGATAAAACTCAATTTTGAGGGTCTAAATTCATTTTTTAGATCTTCATGAATAATTCAGGAAAAATAAAATCACCTTTCCTTTTTTGTCCTTCATACAAATAAACAAAATAGGAAGGTGATTTGTTACAGTTTACTTCAAAATTTTTACTTTTTTATTTTCTTCTGAAAACTAAAGATTCTAATATTTGTCTAAACATAGTAAGAATCAAGCATTAATTAAATAGTCTCACTACCTTTGCGAACACTGCTGAGGCGCCTCGCCAGACCTTCTCATTCCTTGATTTACATTTATAGTTTCCTATCAACTTATTTATTCTTTCATCTAATTCGGGAGGAAAAGGTATTTCTTCTGGAAATTTGTTTTCATCTTCCATTTCATTTATAATATTTTCTACATGGCAGGCTCCAGCATATTCAAACATTGCTTCGAGCATTTTTTCTTTAGCCGCCGCTTTCTGAACCAAAAAACCATCCATTTTCTATAAGCTCCTCACTTTGTGATAATAACTTGATCAAGCTTCTTTTTGCACGATAAAGTCTGACTCTAACATTCTCCTGAGTAATATTGAATATTTTTGCAATTTCGTTGTCCGAATAGAAATAAAAAAACTTAAGCGAAATAATATCCGAATACGCAGGGTGAAGCTCTTTAATCTTGGATACTATTTGGCTAAACATTTCCATACTAATAAGTTTTTCATCAATCATCTGGCTGTCATCAGGCAAAGCATCTTCCATGCCCTCAAGTGACATATGGTTTCGCCTTTTTCTCTCCCTGTACATGTTTATTGAGATGTTTCTAACAATAATAACAACAAAAGCCCTTGTCTTGTTACAGTTTATCTCATCTATTTTATCTAAATTGCCTACTAATTTTATAAATGCAGCTTGTACTGCATCTTGCGCTAGCTGATAATCATTTAAAACCCTGTAAGAGACTTTAAACATATCCTTCCCGTACTTTATATATAAGGCTTCAAGCTTATTCCGGCTCTGTTCATCCTTAATAGTTGCAAAAAATATTAGCATATTTATCCCACCTTATATTCTAAAAATATTAAGATTTAAACCAATCTTGACACAAGCCATCATGCATTTGCCCGATCTCTACGTGGACACAAAAAAACTGCCCCAAAAAAGGGCAGGCAAAAACAAAAATATCTAGCGGCAACTAGGCTGTCATAATGCAATATAGCACCTTAGACCCTATGGCTTTGCGTCCTTGCCTTTCGACAAGTTTGCCCTTGACACAACTAATTTTAATTTGGCTCTTTAAATGTATTAACCACATCAATCTAGCTTTGATACAATAGGTTACTGGATAGAATCTATACTCTCGATAATACCCATAACTTTAGTCTCATACTCCCTGTGAATATTTCCTTACTTAGTAATTTTGTCTTTTATAATGTAAAGACTTATTCTTTCTTGACACTACCCTCAACTTAGCGGGATAACTTTACGGATCTTTCCTCCTGATGATTGCTCAGGCGGCTCCAGTCGCAGGTCGCAGACGTACACGCAGGTTCGTCGGTGTAGTCTGCAAAATCTGGATTATATTAATACCAGGCACACGGGCAAGGGGCAGACCGCAGCATGACACTATCGCCCAGGTCGTAGCGTAGGATTGGCTGTATCCGGTTGGCGAGGTTGCTACCAAAACCGTGTGCGACCATTCGCCTGGTGCCATGGTTGGTAATTGGCGTCGACAGCTTCCAGCACGAGCCAGTCGCTGTTGACGTGCACCATGTATTAGGATAGTTGTCAGGAGCCTCGGTGGCGGCATAGCTGTAACAGGCTTTGGTATTATGCGGACGACATCCCATTTTCCAATCCAGCTGCTCATCATGCGGAAGGCGATGGAACTCGCTACGGCGAGGCTTCGGTCATTAAGCAGGAAGATACCACGTGTTCTGGTAATGCCCGAAGTAGTGGTTATCGTGTACTTTTCAAGGAAACGTTTCCCGATCAGGTCGGGATTATCGACGAATGCACTTACCTTGTCAAACGTTACATTACGGTCTGTACACCAATCGTTAAACCGTGGCATCAGCTTCATTTTACTGGTGATTGGCAATAGTGTGGTATCCTCGATTCGCTCCGGCAGATCTTTATAGAGTTCTCTATAATAGGGCGAGTTGCCCCGTGCAAAGGCCACTATTTCGGCAAGACGGGTTCGCTGCCGCTCTTTTATTGCGTTCATACCTTGCTTTTTGGCTTTGCCTGTGTCTCGCAACAACCACAGCATACTTTCGTTCATAAGTATTCCTCCCTTGACTTTGACTTTTGAAATATCAATAACAACATTCGATTTTTTTGTTGCATAATAGATTAACTTAGATTAACTATATATTTCTATGCATGGAACCTCTTATCACATCACGCGATACTCTCCCTAATAAAATATGGTCAGGATGACAATTGTCTGAAAAGGCAAACTATAATCGAAAGTAATCACTATATAGCAATTCTTATCCAACTATCTCAAATTCAAATCCTGTCACTACATAAATGATTCATTACTAAAACTTTGTACCACTGTATATGGAGATTGTCCCGAGGATCGTCATCACCCTTTGAACCTCTTTAACATTTTTATAGCCAACATGCTCCATAAACGATGGTATGGTCCCTATCAAATTATCCTTGGTATTATTGAATCCATCAAATAGCTGTATTATAAAAAAACCAGCCCTCATAGTTAAATTCTGAGGTTTGCCGAAATCAGCAATATGAATTTCACCGCCTTGTTTAGTCACTCTATACAATTCCTTTAACATTTTTACCTTTTGCTCCCGAACCAAATGATGAAATACCAGACTTGAAATTACTTTATCGAATACATTATTCTCATAAGGCAGGTTTATTCCGTCAAATTCCTTTAAATCTATTGATAATCCTTTGTTGTCAATTTTATTTTTAGCTATCTTTAGCACTTTTGGGTCTATATCAACACCGTGAACAATAGTATCCATCACCTTATCTTTTACCATAATTGACAAAGTTCCAGTTCCACAACCAAAATCAAGTACCGTATCTCTTTTTTGTATTTTTGCTTCATCAAGCAATTCGTTTTTAAATTTTTCTTCACGCATTATATATTTCATGAAGGGATCAAATAAGTCCGTTAAGATACTATACTTTGCAGCAGGTATATATTGCTCCTTATTTCCCATAATTAAATCCCCCAAGCATTATTGGTAGTTAATCTACAGAATTGTCTGTCGAACTAGTTAGTATTGTGTATGCAAAGATAACTGCACCTGAAACTACAAACACATCTGCCATATTAAAGACAGGATAATTGATTAATGTAAAATCCAGCATATCTACTACATAATTCAGTCTTATCCTGTCGATAAGGTTTCCTAAAGCTCCGCCTATTATAAGTGACAAAGAAAATTTAAGAAAAACCTGATCTGTTTTTAAATTTCTAATAAGATAAAATAGTAGTGCTACAATTATTATTAGTGTCAAAATTATAAGAAGTGGCTGTTTACCGCTAAACATACTAAACGCAGCTCCAGTATTTTCAGCATATGTCAAATGAAAAATATTATTAATTAACGGATAAGATTCTATTGTTTTTAAGTATATTACAGTAAGATATTTACTTAACTGATCTATGATAAGTGATAAGTGATAAGGCAATTATAATGAAATATGGCATATTTAACCTCCTGCAATTTTGATTATTATTGTCATAATAAAATTCTGTTTTCTAGCAAACTTCAATTTAATCCTATTGCAATATAGGGTTATGCATGCCTGATGAAAAATTACAGCCAGCATAACCCCAACAGCTTATCTATATTTCTTTCTTTCTTTATATTACATACTTAATGCTATAAATTCTTGACTTTCATTACTCTCATAGCATTTATTACGGCAATAACTGTTACCCCAACATCAGCAAATACCGCTTCCCACAATGAAGCTACACCAGTAGCGCCCAGGATTAAGAATATAAGTTTAACTCCCATAGCAAGTATTATATTCTGCCATACAATTTTTCGTGTTCTCTTTGCAATTTTTATACCTGTAGCTATCTTAGATGGTTCATCGGTCATAATTACCACATCAGCAGCTTCAATGGCTGCGTCCGATCCTAAGCCTCCCATTGCCATTCCGATGTCAGCTCTTGCAAGTACCGGTGCATCATTTATACCATCACCTACAAAGACAAGCTTCCCTTTCGGTGACTTTTGTTTATCAATCAATTCAAGTTTTTCAACTTTTTCAGTAGGTAATAACTCTGCATATACTTCATCTAATCCTAACTGCTTACCTACCTTTTCACCAACAGATTTTGCATCTCCTGTAAGCATAACAGTCTTTTTCACGCCAAGAGCTTTCAATGCCTTAATAGCACCTGCTGAATCATCTTTAACCTCATCTGAAATCACAATATAACCTGCGTACACATTATTTAATGCTACATGTACTACAGTTCCTACAGATTCAACTTTACTAACTTTAATATTTTCTTTGTTCATTAATTTAATATTACCCGCAAGGATTTCTTTGCCTTCAACCTTAACCTTTATACCATGTCCGGATATTTCGTCATAGCTTTCAATTTTGCTCTTATCAACTTCTTTTTCGTAGGCTTTTAAAATCGAAATTGCTATTGGGTGATTTGAATAGCTCTCCGCATATGCTGCGTATTCTAGCAGCTCTTCTTTGGTATAATTATTTTGAGGATTTATTTCCGTTACATTAAATACGCCTTTTGTTAAAGTACCAGTTTTATCAAAGATAACTGTTTCCACATTATTTAACGCTTCCAAATAGTTACTTCCCTTTACTAATACACCACTTCGGGATGCACCACCAATTCCGCCAAAGAAGCCAAGAGGAATAGATACTACCAGCGCACATGGGCATGAAATAACTAAGAATACTAACGCTCTATATACCCAATCTGAAAATGTTGCCCCTTGAACAACAAGGGGTGGTACGATTGCAAGTAGTAATGCAATAACTACAACTACCGGTGTGTAGTATCTGGCAAACTTTGTTATAAAGTTTTCAGTTGGAGCTTTTCTGCTGCTGGCATTCTGAACTAAATCCAAAATCTTAGCCACAGTTGATTCGCCAAATTCTTTAGTAACTTCAATAGTTAGAACACCGTTTTTATTAATAAAACCGCTTAAAACCTCATTGCCTGCTTCTATCTCTCTTGGAACGGATTCACCTGTTAAAGCAGATGTATCAACCATTGAGCTTCCTTCTACTACTTTGCCATCTAGTGGAACTTTTTCACCCGGTTTTACGACAATAATATCGCCTATGCTTACTTCTTCGGGGGATACCCTTTTTATGTCATCCCCAGCTTTAAGATTAGCAAAGTCAGGCCTTATATCCATCAGCGCACTTATTGACTTTCTGGAACGATTTACAGCTAATTCTTGAAAAAACTCTCCTACCTGGAAAAACAGCATAACAGCTACACCTTCCGGATATTCTCCGATGAAAAATGCGCCAATTGTAGCAACACTCATAAGGAAGTTTTCATCAAACACTTGGCCTCTGGTGATATTCTTCAAAGCCTTTAGTACAATTTTCCCTCCAGATATAATATAGCTTATTAAAAATACGGTAAGTTCCATCCAGCTTGGCAAATTTAATGCTAAGCCTATAGCGAAAAAAGCTCCACTTATACCAAGCCTAATTATTTCTTTCTTATTATTATCTTCCTCTTTGCCGTCATTCTCTTTTACTTTTTCTTTAATAATTTCTTCAGCGCTTATAACTCTAACATCCGGTTCAATTTTTTTTACTATGCTGACAATGTCTTCATTTAACTTTTGAAAATTAATATTAGTATCAGTTTCCATAGTAAGCTTTTTTGAAACGAAATCTACTGAAGCAACCTTAACCCCCTCTAATTTTTTAACTTCTGATTCTATTTTTGATGCACAATTCGCACATCCAAGTCCTTCAAGTATAAAAATTCTTTTATTATCGCTTTCTCCTTTTTGTTCTTCATCGACTACTTTTACATCTGGTTCAATTCTTTTCACTATGGCTGTAGCTTCTTCAATAATTCTCTTTAGATCCTGCTTACTATTTGCTTCAATGATTAATTTCTTAGACACGAAATCCACGGTTGCATTCTTTACACCTGTAAGATTTTTAATCTGTGTTTCCATCTTTGCAGCACAATTTGCACATCCTAAACCCACAAGTATTAATGATTTCTTTCCGCTTTTGTTTATTGTTTTTTCCCTTACTATAACATCCGGTTCATGCTTATTAACGATAGTATTAATTTGCGCTAATATTCTTTCTATCTCCTGTCCATTTTCAGTTTCGATAGTAAGTGTCTTAGTCATAAAGTTCATCGAAGCATTTACTCCAGCTATTTGGTTAGCTTCAGATTCAATCTTAGCTGAGCAATTAGCACAGTCTAAACCTTCCAATATCAATTCCTTCTTAACTTTTGATGCCATGGTAATCCCCCCTATATTTTATTTTTTTCTGTAATATGAATTAAACCTTGATCAAAGATTTGTTTAATATGGTCATCATCCAATGAATAATAAACTATTTTGCCTTCTTTTCTATACTTCACTAACCTTGCTTGTTTCAAGACACGCAACTGATGGGATATTGCAGACTGAGTCATGTTAAGCAATACTGCAATATCGCAAACACACATCTCTGAAGCAAATAGGGCATAAAGTATTTTAATTCTTGTAGTATCACCAAAGACCTTAAATATCTCCGCTAAATCATATAAGCTTTCTTCATGCGGCATACTATCTCTTACTGAGTTTACAATGTCTTCGTGAATAACAGTACAATCGCATCTTTCAAAGTCAATTTTATTATCCTGCATGAACTATTTCCCTCCTTTTGTGTATAATCAACACCAAAATGTTTTATCTGAAAAATGTGATATAAGTGAGATTATAATAGTTTGATGGCTCTGTATAACGAAATAGTACCAAACATGGTCATTATTCGCTTATGCTCAATAACTTTATCAAAACCGGCTTCTCTGATAATTTCAGGGAGTAACCCCTTTATATTGTCCGAGGTATTGATAAAACCATCAAAGATTTGGATAATTAAAAACATCCCCCGCATAAAAATGTTCTTGGCTCTGCCAAAGTCAGCAATATGCAGTTCTCCACCAAACTTTAATATCCGATATATTTCTTTTAGCACTATTTCCTTTTGGCTTCTAGTCAAATGATGGAACACAAGACTTGATAGCACCTTATCAAATGTTTGACCTTTATAGGGTAGTGAAATACCATCGTAGGGTCTTAAAGATATCTCACAACCACTATTTTCCACTTTATTCTTCGCAATTTTGAGTACATTTGGATCAACGTCCGCACCATAAATGGTTGCTTTCGGGGCTTCTTTTTTAGCCATAATGGTTAGCGTCGCAGTACCGCAGCCAAAATCAAGGATAGTTTCATTATCCTTAATATCCGCCTGTAGTAATAAAGCTTTCTTAAACTTTTTTTCCGACATTGTAAGCTTCATTACAGGATCAAAGAAGCGGGTAAGCCAATCAAATTTTAAAGCTGGGATAAATCTTGTATTTTTTGTCATGTCTAACCCTCCTTTTGTGAATTGTTCGGATTAGCAAATAACATAAAATAGGCTAGCAATGTAGAGCCTGAAACAACGAAAATATCTGCCGTATTAAAAATAGGGTAATTAATCAATGTAAAATCTAAAAAGTCAACTACATAGTTTAGTCGTACCCTGTCAATAAGGTTCCCCAAAGCCCCAGATATAATAAGGGTAAGGGATATAAGTAATAGACGGTTTTGTTTTTTTAAACTCTTAATTAGATAAACCGCCATTGCTATTGTAACAATAGAGGTAATGATAATAAGGAATGCTTGCTTACCTTGTAAAATACTAAATGCTGCTCCAGTATTTTGCCCATAGGTTAAGTGAAATACATCCTTAATGATTGGGAATGTACTTATGGGTTTGAGATAAAACTCTGCTAGATACTTAAACACCTGGTCTACAGCCACTAGCAAAGCTATAATAATAAAATAATTCATTTCACACCTCCAATACTTTTTTGATAATAACTCGAACACACGAATTAATATTCATATAATCATATAAAATACTTTAACCTGTTAGAGTGTAATTCTATATTAGTAAAAGTACATAACTTACTAAATGTCATACCCTATTTTTGTAGAACATCCTTTATTACTATTGCTCCAACTGGACATATTGATTCTGCATGTCTTGCCATAACAAGTAGTTCTCCTGTAAGTTCTATATCTAATGCTACAGATTTACTGTCGTAATCAGCGAAAAAAATATTCGGACAGGCTCCACCACACATACCACAGAAGATACAAACATTCTTATTAACAAATGCCTTCATACTATTCATCTCCATTGTTAATTTTAACACTTGAACATATATTCATGTGTTATATAATAAATATATGCCTTTACGAGTAAAATGTCAATACATATATGAAAGATTGTTCAAGTGTTTATAAATTAACGATTATTCTGTTTAGAAGTTGAGCAGCTTACTCTATAAATAAAATGAAAATTTACATATTTAACCTGATGATATTTGATTATTATTGGCAAAATACTAATATTCTTTTATAACAATTTTACTTTTCCCGGTTGAGGCATTGATAGGTATCGTATCCACCTGCTTTATTTGATAGTTAAGGCAGGTTAAATTCTTTTCTTTTAAAATATTATCCATTTGTTTGCGTAACTTAATTTCAATGGTATCAGAGTCCGTATTTTTTCTTGATTCTACTCTTATTTCAAAGCATTTATTTGAACGTTGAACAAACTGGTATTTAATTATTCCCTCTGCCTCTAATGTATTTATGATCAAGGGGTGTAGAAAATCCTTTTCTCCATTATCATTCAAGAACCACATGATTTCCTCATTTCTCCCCATAACTTCTCTTATTTTACTAAATGGAAGTGTTTCGTTTTCCATTCTTTCTGTACTCATCAGCTTATCAGTAAGTTTGTAACGGATAAGAGGCTGTGAGTAGTTATATAACGGCGTAATAAAAGTGCTTTCTTCGTCTATCTCAAGATAATTAATGTCATCAAATATATAAAATCCTTGATATGCATCTCTCTCCAAGCCTAATATTATTGACTCGGAGGCTCCGTAGATATTAAAGATATCCGTATGTAAAACAGACTGGAAATACTTTCTTTGCTCCGCTATTAGCGGTTCGCCTCCGGTAATTATTCTAAAAGCGTTTATCTTAATCTTATTTTCAGATATCAAATCACAAAGTATCTTGACCGCAGATGGATAACCAATGATTACATCCGGGTTAAAATCATTAATTTTATCTATCCAGATCTCCAGTGGCAGATTGATATTTAACAATAAAGGATGAAATCCAAAGCCTTTTATTCCGGAATGTGCTGCCATAGCTCCTCCAAATCGTCCTTCCGTTGCAGCTATATATAATACTCTAAATCCTCTTAAACCTTTTGAGATAGCTTCCTTCAGCCTTACTTCCCCTTTACATGCTCTGAATCCTGAAGCGAGTATTGTTTCCCATGAAGAACGATCATAAATGAAGCATGTTGGCTTGCCAGTACTTCCTGAAGAGTGAACAATTGTATATTCACCCAGGTATTTTTTATCCCTACCTTTCTCCCTCATGAGAAAACGCTCTATACATTCCAAGCTTAATCGCTTGTCGGTCACTATTCTGTTAAAATTCTCTATAAACAGTTTTTTATCGATACATGGAAGTTTATTTATTTGAACTTCCTCTATATCTCGGTCACGAATGCCATAACTATCATAATACTCATGATAAAATTCAGAATTATAATAAGCATACTTAAGTAGTGCCCTAAATCTCCTCTCACGAATATTCAAGATCTCATTTCTGCTCTTTTGAAAATTGTGGTTTAACTTATTAGTCTTAGCTATTAAACCTAAATAACCCATTTCCATTCTCCTAAAACATATTTAATCATCACAGTCTTCACAAACAATAAATTTGTTAACCATAATATCCAAATCAGTTGAAGAGTTTTTTAAAGAATTCGCCAAGGAATTTAAGTTGAAAATAGTATTGGCTTGCAAGTCTAAATTGCCAGATATCTCTTTTATACTATCCGAAATTGTATTATTACTGATGTTCACCGTTTCCATTGTAGAAGATAACTCTTCAATGACAGCTCCCTGTTCCTCAGTACTGGCTGTTATACCTTGAATCCTTTCATTTATATCCATAATTCCATTTGATATGAGCTGCAACTTTTCAAAAATAATATCAACAGCGTCGCTACCTTGCCTGATATTTTCACCTACCTCCTTTGTAGCAACTATTGTCTTTTGAATCATTTTTCCGATATGGTTTATAATCTTCTCAATCATTTTTGCTGACTCGTTATTACTTTCCGCGAGCTTCCTGATTTCCATGGCTACTACACTAAATCCCTTGCCGTATTCTCCAGCTCTTGCAGCCTCTATCGAGGCATTTAAGGCTAGAAGATTCGTCTGATCTGTGATTGCTTTTATTGTATCTGTAATCTTTACAATTTCCTCAGCCTCCATCCCCAACTCCTGTGTAATATCTATAGTGTCAGCTGAAGTCTTTTCTATCTTTTTGATTTCTTGTCTTACATCCATAACATTTTGACTACTTTCTTGAGATAATTCGTTTATTCTACTAACAGCATTACATATTTCCTGTGTTTCATATGCTGTGGTCTGCGATGCCCCAGCAAAGCCTGTCACGGCTGCAGCAATTTGTTCAATGGAATAACTGATTTTTTCATTATCCTTTGCTACCTTAGACATATAAATATTAAGCTTTGATATTTCTTCCCTTGAGCGTATTTCGCCTAGATAGAGCTCTTCTGAGCTACTAGTAACAGTCCTTGAACAAGTTTTAATAACTCGAACCATATTTTCCATACTTCCCATAAAACGATTAAAAGCTTTCGCCATCCTGCCTATTTCATCATTAGATATATGTTTTACCCGCTTTGTAAGATCCCCTTCACCCTTTTCCAACTCGGAAAAAATCTCAAGAAGCATTTTTATTGGTCTTTGAATTACATTGCTAAGAATAATAACAATAATGATAGATAAAACCAAATTGATCCCTGCAACCGTGATATTTCTGTATAAGTCCTTTGACATCGTTGCCTCTATATAATCCAAATCTTTAACCAGATTCTCCTGGCTATCCTTTTGTATCTTTTGAACTTTGCTATATACATCATCAGCAAAACCATCAAAATTTCCGGCCATTTTCTGCCTTTCCTCCTGGCTGATTTTGCCGTATGTTTCAGTCATTTTCATGCCGTAGCTTACAAAATAATCAAAAGACTTATTTATGCTGATAATATCCTCCGTATATTGCTCATTCACTTTTAGCAGTGCTTCAGCATTATTTCTGAATGCTGCAATGCTACTTTCTGCTTTTGAAAGTTCTTCCACGTTGTTTGTGAAATTTGATTCCATTAGGTATAATCTTACTAGGGCTATATCGTTTCTCATCTCATTGGCAATCTCAATTTCCTTTGCTACTTTATGTTCAATATGCATAATATAGTCTTTGCCTTCTTTAAATGAATAGATACTAAAGAGTTTACTAATAAACATAAGAACTAGAATTACTGAAAATGCTGCAATCAGTTTTTTTCGAATTGAATTTAACATTTATTCACCTCTGATTTATCAATCCCATTAGAATTTTAATTTTATACCGCTTACTAGTTTTCTTAGCTTGTCCCCTTAACTAAATCACGCTACTCACTCCTCATTTATAAATCTTAATGAAACTCTATTTCCTCCAGATATTATTTAAGTCAAATTATTAGGCCTGTGCAATAAAAAAGAAACCACTAAGCAGTAATTCTTAATTTTATAATTATTTACTCGGGACTTACCTCTTTATTTGCACAAGGATATACAAATATGGAAATCCCAACCATATACTGTTGATTAACAATATTGAGAATGTAAACTCCTTTAGCAACCCACATATTCATAGTTCCACTTATATTCCAGTAAAAAACTGGAACCACAACTCCTATTGCATTTTGGAAAAAGCTTTCCTTATACTGCAAAAGTATTTTTGTTTCCTACAGCAGTGCTTATGCCTGAGACAATATTAAGAATATGGTCTCAGGCATTAGTTTTAACCTTCCGTAGATTTCACTGTTTCTGGACAATTCAAAACTTCAACATTTGGTCTGCTAATGATTTTATTTTGCTAATCTTGTCTTAACTTTTTACTGCATAACACTAATCATTTGATTTATTTAAAACAAAATCTTTTTTATTTCAAATTTTATTTTCCGCTGTTTATTATATTTTTTGTCTAATTTTGAAATAAATATATATGACAAAGCCATGAAGATGAAACCAAGTATAGCCCCTGCCATATCGTTATTAATCTTAAGCCCCATATTATTCACCAACGCATTCCCAGAAAAGATACCTATGAAGAGCATAATCAATGGCAAACCATATGTTATTAGAACTGCAGCAAGGAATGTCCTTGTGCTCATTTCTATTTCAACATATTCACCTTGTTTTGCACCAATACTATTTATTACTTCAATGTAGATATTTGTAGGTGCACATCCGCCCTTGCAATTTGCGCAGTTTTCTCCACAAGCACTTACTCTTCTAACTTCTACTTTGGCAAGGTTACCCTTTACTTCTACTACTCTTGCTTTTTCTATCATACATATTCACCCCTCCGTTATATAGCAGTATTTTAATTCTTGTTGAGTCCTGGAGACTTTTAAAAATCTACTAAATCATATAATTCTTTCTAAAGATTCATGCCAACTCTTACTAAGTTTGCAATATCTTCATGAACACGGCATCTTTCGAAGTCAAGTTTTTTATTATTCACAGATTATTTTCTTCACAATTCACTGAATAATTGCTCAATCATTCATATATTATATTTTCATTATATTCCCAGATAACATCTAATGTCAATAATTTCATATGAATATATGCTCAAGCTTTAAAATTATTTTTGAGTATTCCTATTGACTTGCCCAGAAATTATCAGTTATAATTATATTGTAAATGATATTCGTTCTCAATTAGACATTTTTATTGAGAATATAGAAAATAAATTACTCTCTATTTATTCATATAAATTTGAGAGCTTTATTTAAAAATATTATTGATAATGATTTTCAATATCTATTTAAGACCAGCTAATAAAAGTCAATAGGTTAGTTTAATTTTTTTAAAAAAGTAGTTTTTCTAAAAAGTGTACAGCAAAGCTAACCATTGGTAAAAGCCGAACAATGGCTTCTCTAAAGAGTTGAGTTTTATCTACCTAAACAGCGATGCTTCGATGTGAGTTTTTGTCTTTTCTCCATGCTTGATGATCTTCAGGGATCCTAAATACAAATGGCTTTTCATCACGGAGAACCGCGAAGATATAATGGAGAAGCTTGTGCATAACGGCTACAAGAGCCACTTTTTTCTTCTTGTTTTCACATTTTTTATGATAGTAGTTTCTCAACACAG
>NZ_FQZV01000003.1 GCF_900142145.1 Geosporobacter subterraneus DSM 17957
AAAAGAAAATAGAAAAACTCAAGGAAAAAAATAAGCCTGTCACGTTTAAATGTTTAGACTGTGGAATAGAAGAAGATATTCCAAAAGATGTAGTAGATATTTATGATATTTTTGATGAAGGAGATATAACAGTGCCTCCAAGATTCAGCTGTGAAGTCTGTGGAGGCACTATGGAACCAATTGAATATACTAGTGAGCAAGGAATAACCTATCGGTTAGAAAATTAAGCCTAGCGGCTTAGGTTTTAAAACGCGTCCTTAAGGACGCCTTTTTTATTCTTATTGACTGAAAATGTCAAACTTCCTGCGTTTGTGGAATAATTTCCTGCAGATAGGTTGAATATATACATATAAAACAGAAGAAGAAACTGAAAATAAAGCGTTGACAGCCAATGCGCAGTTGATATAATAAGTTTATTAGAAAATGACATAGGATAAATTACTTTTTCTTATGAAACTTGTTGTTTTTTGGGGAGTAAAAATATATTGAATACATAGTTAAGGGTGATATATAATGTTTGTAGACAAGGCAAGGATATTTGTAAAGGCAGGAAAAGGTGGCGATGGAGCTGTTTCTTTCAGAAAAGAAAAATATGTTCCTGCTGGAGGACCTGATGGTGGAGACGGCGGTGATGGAGGACATGTAATCTTTGAAGTGGATGCCGGCTTAAGAACGCTGATGGACTTTCGATATAAAAGATCTTATGTTGCGGAAGATGGGGAAAATGGTAAGGGGAAGAAAATGTTTGGTAAGGATGCCAAAGATTTAATTCTACGGGTTCCCCCAGGGACAATTGTTCGGGATGAGAAAACCAATCTGATCATTGCGGATCTAACAGAACCTGGACAGCGTGCCGTCATTGCAAAAGGAGGAAAGGGTGGAAAAGGTAACGTACACTTTACTACTGCTACGAGACAAGCACCAAATTTTGCAGAAAGCGGCGGACACGCGGAAGAAAGATGGGTAATATTAGAGCTAAAGCTATTGGCGGATGTAGGCCTAGTAGGGTTTCCGAATGTTGGGAAATCCACTATACTTTCCATTGCAACCAGTGCCAAACCGAAAATCGCCAATTATCATTTTACAACTATAACACCGAATTTAGGAGTTGTAGAAGTTGATAAAAAGAGCTTCGTACTGGCGGATATACCAGGACTAATCGAGGGTGCCCATGAGGGTATTGGTCTTGGCCTGGAATTCTTGAGACATGTAGAAAGAACAAAATTGTTAATACATGTTGTAGATGTATCGGGTATTGAAGGGCGGGATCCATTAGAGGATTTTAGCAAGATAAATGATGAATTGAGACACTACGATGAAAGGCTGGCAAAGAAGCCGCAAATTGTAGCTGCAAATAAAACTGACCTTCTGGCTGATCCAGAGGATTATAATAGATTCAAAGAAGAAATTGAAGGTAAAGGTTATGAAGTTTTCCCTATTTCTGCAGCAACGAGGGAGGGGATTGAGTCGCTTTTTCGACATGTGGCCAACAGACTGGATGAAATTGTGGAGGAACCTATCTACGAGGAAGAAGAGACCTTCAAGTATTATACTATAGACGATCAGGAAAAGAATCAGATCATTGTAAGACGAGAAAATGATTATTATGTAGTGGAAGGAAAACCGGTTGAAAAACTGATGTATTCCACCAATTTAAGTGACATGGATTCATTAAGATACTTTCAAAACTTTCTTAGAAAGAGGGGTATAGTAGATGAACTAAAGGCATTAGGTATTCAAGATGGCGATACAGTTAAGATTTATGATTTTGAATTTGAATATTATGATTAATGATGAGATGGAGGTCAAAGATTTTATATGAGCTGTTTTAACTGCCAAAACTGCAAACAAGGATCACCTGCATATTTCTGTTTAGAAAAAAACGATTTTGTCATTAATGAATCCAATAGTGCCCAGACAATAGAAGATAAAATTAGAGGTGGATGGAAAAAAGGTAGTAAAAACTATGAAATTCATCGAAGAAAGCTTAGAAAAGAGATAGAGGTTTAATAGAGGAGGATACAATTGCTAACTGGAAAACAGAGAAGTTATTTAAAGGGATTGGCGAATACCATTACTCCCATAACACAAATAGGAAAAAGTGGTATAACAGAAAGTTTTATAGCACAATTAGACAGTGCATTGGAAGCAAGAGAGCTTGTCAAAGTACATGTACTTGAGAATAGCATGCTTGACTCTAAAGAAGCTGGCAATGAAGCGGCTCAACTCACCAATGCTGAGTTCGTACAAGCCATAGGAAGTAAATTTGTTTTATATAGAAGGTCAAAGGAAAATCCTAAAATAGAGATACCGAAATCATAATTTGTATATTTTATCAAGGGTGTTTTTAGACTACCATCCATTTCATAATCTTCAAGTATATTAAGATTATATTCTCTTGTTTTCGTGGAATAATAATCTTAAAACACTAAAGAAATGGTGGTTATAATATGAAAATTAGAAAAACAGACCGCGTTACCCGTAACGCAGAGGAAAAAGCAAAAAAAATAACAGGTACGATGTTAGGCGAAATTCCTGGTACGCCTGGACTACTAAGGAAATAGTCTAATATGAAAAAGCTCAGTTGTTTGCTGAGCTTTTTATTTTACATGGGTCCTTTCATATTCGTCCCTCATGCAGCACCTGCAAAACTGAAATTCAGGGTGCAATAGCATGTGAAGGATTACTTGAGATTTAGTATCATACATTTTCATATAAGGTTCGATAACTTTTTCAATATTACAACTTTGTTTTTCTTTTTCCAGGTCATGAATAGTTTTTGACAAAGGGTTTAGATCAACCAAATACTTTCTTTCATAGTAAGCTTTAGATTGTCTCACCATATTATCAACCTCCTGATACATAAACTATTCTAGAAAGGCAATTAAATTCCTTTTTAATAATAAAAAAAATATAGAAAAGTACATAATTTCACATCAATAGGATGAATATTTGTTTTTATGTTGTCAAAACCATACAATTATATATAATATAATTACAGTTAAGAATCATAGCAGACAATTAATTTTGGAGGAATGAATATGGCTTCGACCAATTCCCTTGATATTATTCAACGTGAGAATCGTGATTTAAAGAGAATAGGAATTATGGGAGGGACCTTTGATCCTATTCACTATGGTCACTTAGTTATTGCAGAGCAAATCCGATGTGAATATCGTTTAGATAAAATTCTGTTTATCCCTGCCGGGAATCCGCCTCACAAATTAAACACGGATGTAAGCAGCAGCAGACATAGGTATTTTATGACCCTATTGGCAACTGTAACCAACCCCTTCTTTGAAGTGTCAAAAATAGAAATGGAGGGAGAAGAAATATCTTATACCATTCATACCCTAACAAAACTAAAGAAGATTTTTTCTGAGGATGTTAAGTTGTTTTTTATTACAGGAGCTGATGCGATTTGTGATATCGAGAATTGGAAGGATGTAGAGATTCTCGTTACCATGTGCGATTTTATAGCGGCTACCAGACCAGGCCTGGAATCACCTGATTTGGAAGAAAAGATCAGACAATTGCAGTGCAAGTATAACTCATCTATCCGTAAGATTGATGTACCGGCTTTAGCAATATCCTCAACAGATATAAGGTGTCGTGTAAGAGAAGGACAATCTATTAAATACCTTTTGCCTGAATCTGTAGAATATTATATCTATAAACACGGTCTTTATCGGTAGGAGGCATAGAATGAAAGATTTATCCTATATAAAGCAGCATATCCATATAATGCTTACAGAAAAGAGATATCAACATTCCCTGGGAGTACAAAAAACAGCTGTTCATTTAGCAACCCTATACGATGTTCCAGTAGAAAAAGCAAGGATTGCCGGTCTGGTTCATGATTGTGCAAAAGACCTATCTGTAGACCAGTTGTTGAAACATGCGGCGCAATTTGATATAATTATGGATGATCTTACAAAATATCAGCCGGAGCTGCTTCATGGAGTTGTTGGTGCAGTGCTGGCGAAGGATCTATTTGATATTGAGGATATTGAGATCATAGATGCTATCAGATACCATACAACTGGCAGGAGCAGTATGACAAAGTTGGATAAAATCATTTATTTGGCAGATTTTATTGAACCTTCAAGAGATTTTGATGGAGTAGATCTTTTAAGAAAAGCAGCTTTATCTGATCTGGATAAAGCTACTTTATTGGCCTTAGAACATACGATCCGTTATGTGATGAATAAGGGAAAGCTATTGCATGTAGATACAATACATGCTAGAAACTCTCTTTTATTAAGGCAAGATGGACTTGAACAGGAGTGAGGGAATGAAAAAATTCTTTAAGGTGTTGATGATATCTTTTTTTTGTTTTGTAGTAGTTTTTAGCGCGGGAGCCTACATCTTTCTAAATAGTCTCAGTGGAGGCAATGATCCAAATAATCCTGTTGAAGCAGGGGGAGACCTTCCGGATAAGGATGAACCGGTTAATGTGCTGATTTTGGGTGTCGATGCAAAAGATGTAAAAAACAGTCAAGGTGCAAGATCGGATACGATCATGCTGGCTACTTTTGATCCCAAGTCGAAAAAAGTAAACGTAATTTCTATTCCGAGAGATACAAAGGTTGTAATTCGAGGCCATAAGGGAATGGATAAAATAAACCATGCCCATGCCTACGGCGGACCGGATTTATCCATTAAAGCCGTTAAGGATTTATTAGGGGTACCGGTTCACTATTATGTACGCATAGATTATAAGGCCCTAGGAAAGATCGTAGATGATCTTGGCGGTGTAGAAGTAGATGTTCCGATGAACATGAAGTATACAGACCCTACAGCAGATCCACCCCTTAGAATTGACTTAAAAAAGGGGCTACAGGTTTTAGATGGTGATAAGGCTATGCAGTTTGTTCGTTACAGAAAGGGATATGCCGACCAGGATTTGGGTAGAATCAAGGCACAGCAAACCTTTATGAGAGCTTTAGCTGACAAGCTGTTAGAGCCGCAAACGATCATCAAACTGCCTAAAATTGCAAAAACCTTTAGCAGTTATGTTGCTACAGATATGCCTGTTTCTACGATTACCGCTTATGCATTAAAGGCAAATGGCGTTAGCATGGAAAATATCCAGATGATGACAATACCTGGAGAACCTAAACTTATCAGCGGAGTATGGTACTATATTCCTGATATGAATAAAATTCAGGCTGCTATGGCTGGAATGTCGCAAGAAACAATAGATAATAAGCAGCCGGTTAATAAGATCGAAGACCTTAGGGAATTCAAAAGCGATGTTACCATAGAGGTTTTAAATGGCTCTGGAATCAGCGGACTAGCTACAGATGTATCCAATAAGCTGAAGGCAGAGGGATACAATATTGTAAATGTTGATACAGTAAAGGGCATCAAGTATAACCAGACTCACATATATGATCGAAAGAACAAAATGACAGAAGCTAAAAAAATAGCAAAGCTATTAAATGTAAAAGAGGTTGAAAAAGATATATATCTTGAAGCTGAAGCGGACGTGACCATTATCGTCGGCAGTGATTATAAAAAGTAAGCATTGGCTAAATTGCCAATGCTTTTCTGTTCCCTAATTTGTCCATTGATGATCCAATGTGTACAAAAATAGTATATTCAATAGAGTACATGTATATATATTATTGATAAAGTTTTAAAGGGGGATTCTATGGACAATTTTATTGTATTTGCAATGTTTTTCTTAGGTTTGATCATAATAATAAAAGGTGGAGATTTGTTCGTAGAGGCCGCCATATGGATAGCTGTAATTACTGGGATTCCAACCATTATTATTGGCGCCACTCTGGTAAGTCTGGCGACAACTTTACCAGAGTTCTTCGTCTCGACTATCGCATCCTCAAAGGGCTATACTGAAATGGCCATTGGCAATGCAATTGGTTCCACCATATGCAATATGGGACTTATATTGGGCGCTTGTGCAATCATATCACCGGTAGCTATTAGAAGAAAATTCTTTAGCTTTAAAGGATTGCTTATGATTGGATCACTAATGATCTTTTATTATTTTGCCAGTGATTTCATTGTAGATGAAATTGAAGGATATATGTTGCTAATGATTTTAATTCTATATATAATAATAAATATCTCGGAATTAAGGGGTACTACAGCCGGAGTATATACTACGAAGGAAAAGCTGACGATACTATTATTAGCCACGAATGTTTTAAAGTTTACAATAGGTGCTGGGATGATTATTTTAGGTGCGAGACTATTAGTAGATAATGGTGTAACCATAGCCAATATTTTTAATGTACCCGAGCAAATCATCAGCTTAACACTGATCGCTTTAGGTACTTCTTTACCAGAGTTGATAACATCTATTACGGCCGTAATCAAAGGGCATATGGGTATTTCTGTCGGGAATATTATCGGAGCCAATATCCTAAATCTAACCATGGTTCTTGGAACTTCCTCCTTGTTATCCGGTAAAGGACTTATGATTTCGGTAAGAGACCTTCATATATTGGACCATGTTTTAGTAAATGTACCTCAAACCCTTGTGCTGGATATACCAGTATCTCTGCTAATGATGTCGGTTTTAGTGCTTTGCGGCACCTATAAGAGAATGATTGACAGGATTCATGGATTTTTACTATTGTGTATTTATTCCAGTTATTTGTTTGCATTGTATTATATTACCTTTTAAATACCAAAGATACAGGAGGTTATTCATGATAGAGGAATTAAAGGATATAGCGATGGAGATAGGAAAAATAGCAGATAACAAAAAGGGACAGGATATCGTAATATTGGATATTAGAAGAATTTCGAGCTTTGCTGACTATTTTGTGATTATTAGCGGAACATCTACAAGGCATGTAAAAGCTTTAGCTGATGAAATAGAAGATCAGATGAAAGCAAAAGGATTAGATCTTAACCATAAAGAAGGATATGATACCGGCACATGGATACTGATGGACTATAATGCAGTGATTGTACATGTCTTTACGGAAGAGCAGAGAAACTTTTATAATATTGAGCGTGTTTGGAGGGATGCACTGCAATTAAGTATTGACATGTAGAAATGAACTAATTATAATAATTATTAATTAAGCAATTGTTAAAATATTAGTACATTTCAAAAATATGCTGAATCTTAAAATTTTAAGACAAACTTATAAAAATGACTTGTTAATTCTGCTAAGATCTGAATGATTAGATGGGTCCCACTATAAAATACAGTACCAGGAGAGAATGTCTCGTCTCTTTTATGGGACTTGAATGATCATGGTACTTTTTTCATGAAAAGTATGAGGATAATATATAAATCTGATATATTAACTTATCATGTGCGTAGTAGAGCTTTTGTTATTAAGGATTGACTATATAAGACTTACAAACATAAACATATGAAGAAAAAGAAAAGGGGTGGGAAAATGAGCAACGAAATACATCCAATTCTGAAGAGCCTTATGCCTATAGTGGAGGGCATTTCTAAAACCTTTGGAAAAAATTGTGAAGTTGTACTTCATGATTTTAATAATTTTCAAAGTTCTATTATTGCCATTGAAAATGGACATGTTACAGGTAGAAGCGTTGGAAGTCCAATGACTGAAGTAGGACTTCAAGCTATTCGAAAAGGACATACAGATGACAATATCATTAACTATACTGGGAAGAGCACTGATGGTAGGGCATTAAAATCTAGTACCATGTTTATAAAAGACGAGAATGAAAATGTTATCGGATGCCTTTGCATTAATTTTGATATGTCAGAATTAATTGTTGCACAGAATGCGATCCAGGAAATTACACAAACAGAGGATAAAGAGGAAACAAAATTGAGAGAAAATATCTCTAATAGTGTTAATGATGTACTTTCTAACATAGTGGCGGGAACTTTGGAGGAAATTGGAAAACCTGTAGCATACATGAATAAGGATGAAAAAGTAAATATTGTTAAAAGGCTGGATGATCAAGGGGCTTTCCTGATCAAGGGTGCCATAGATTATGTAGCTAAGGTTTTATGTGTTTCAAGATATACCATCTATAACTATTTAGATGAGATAAGAGTAAATGCGAAATAAGGAGGTACTTATGAATAAGGCGATGATAGAAACCAATAATGCACCTGCCGCAATTGGCCCCTATGCACAGGGGGTTAAGGTAGGCAATCTAATTTTCACCTCAGGTCAACTTCCGGTTAATCCGGCGACGGGAGAGCTGATCACAAACGATATCCAAGCAGAGACAAGACAATGTCTGGAAAATATAAAGGCTATTTTGGAGGAAGCTGGCTCATCCCTGGATCATGCGGTAAAGTTGACAGTATTTATTAAAGATATGAATCAATTTTCAAAGATCAATGAGGTTTATGCAACTTATTTTCCAGGAGATAAGCCTGCTAGATCCTGCGTAGAAGTGGCAAGATTGCCCAAGGATGCAAATATTGAAATCGAAGCCATTGCTATGGTAAAATAAAATTAAGGTGGTCATGTGAAATGACCGCTTTTTTATTGTCTAGGAAAGTATAAATTTGCTGGAGCCTCAATAAAAGTAATTTCAAAGTTTAAGGCATTTTATAACATTTTAAGACAATAAAAAAGCAGGGGTTGTAGGGGATAAAATCCCCTGCCGCAGTAAGAGGGGTGCTCAGACTGCCTTGCAGTCGTCGAAGGGGAACTAAGGTTCCCCTAGCGAAGCACACGCAGAGGGCCTTTTTTATTGCTATCAAAAAGATTTATGTGATTCTGGTTATGCTAATAGGATCATGATGGGTATTTATAAAATAAAAAAGAAGGTGATAGGATGAAGAATTATAGTATGTTTGATGTTATAGGGCCTAGAATGATTGGTCCCTCCAGCTCCCATACTGCCGGTGCAGCTAGACTGAGTAAAGCTGCGAGAAAGATTGGAGGAGAAGAGATCAAACAGGTCTCCTTTTATCTCCATGGCTCCTTTGCAAAAACATATAAGGGACACGGTACAGATCGTGCCCTAGTGGCAGGGATACTGGGCATGGAGCCAAATGATGAAAATCTAAGATATGCAATGGAAATTGCTTTGGAGAAAGGAATTGAATTCGAGTTCATTGAAGCCGACCTGGGGGATGTTCACCCTAATACAGTAAAAATCATTATGAAGGGCATAAGTGGGAAAACTACAGAAGTAATAGGTTCATCTGTGGGCGGCGGCAATATCAGAGTATTTAAAATCAATGGCTTGGACGTAGAATTTACAGGTGAATACCCAACACTGCTGGTAAGACATATTGATAAGCCAGGTGCTATCGCAAAGATATCTTTAATTTTAAGTGAATACGGCATTAATATAGCCTTCATGAGAGTATTCCGTCAAAGTAAAGGCAAAGATGCTTTCATGATTATCGAAACAGATAATAAAATCAATGAAGAAGTAATTGATAAAACAAAAGCTTTAGGAGAAGACTTTATTAGTGTATATCTCATAGATGCTTTATAAAGGGAGTGAAAAAATGAGTTTTGAATTTAACAACGGCCGTGAATGTATAGAATTATGCAAACAGCATGATAAACAGATTTGGGAAGTTATGTTAGAACGGGAATCTTTCATTTCCGGAAAAGAGAAATCTGAAATCGAAAATTATATGATGGGTAATCTGCAAATCATGAAAAGTGCAGTAAGAAAGGGCTTGTTTGAAGAGGTTAAGTCTGTCAGCGGCTTAGTTGGCGGGGATGCTAAGAAGCTTAGAGAAAGATATGAAAGTCAAAAAACGCTGTCAGGATATAGAATGAATAAGGCAGTTGCCAGTGCCATGGCTGTATTAGAAGTTAATGCCGCTATGGGACAAATTGTAGCTGCTCCTACGGCAGGCTCCAGTGGTATTTTACCAGGAGTACTTTTATCGGTGGCAGAAGCCTTTGAACTTAGTGATGAGGAAGCAGTAAAAGGGTTAATAACTGCCTCTGCAATCGGGTATATCATAACACGGAATGCAACCGTTGCCGGCGCTGAAGGAGGCTGCCAGGCAGAGACTGGAGCCGCTGCTGCCATGACCGCCGCAGCAATTGTAGAACTAATGGGTGGAAGTCCTCAACAAGCCTTTCATGCTGCTGCCATCACCATTAAAAATATTTTGGGCCTGGTTTGCGATCCGATAGCCGGTTTGGTAGAAGCACCCTGCGTTAAAAGAAATGCAATAGGCGCTGCAAATGCGCTTATTTCGGCAGATTTGGCTTTAGCTGGCGTGGAGAGTATTATACCTTTTGATGAAGTTGTTGAAGCAATGTATCGTGTAGGCAGAGCGATGCCCTGCGAACTTAGAGAAACGGCGCTAGGAGGATTGGCTGCAACCCCTACCGGTTTAGAAATTCAGAAAAGAATATTCGGTGATAAAAAAGAATAGTATTATTTGAATATCATAGGCGTCAACTTAATCTAAATATTTCCAAATAAACCTTAGAAGCATGTCATTCTGAGCATTAGCGAAGAATCTTATGGAACATACGCAAAATTACTTTTGATTATCAGAATATATCATCTAGCTTAAAGATCCTTCGACTCCGTTTTACTCCGCTCAGGATGACAAATTATGGGTTAAGTTGACGCCTATGATTTGAATATTAATATAAAAAGGCACACTGGGTGTGCCTTTTTATATTAATGTTTTTTATCGTGATAATAAAGATTTACATCGGTAAGATCATTTCCCCTAGATTTTCTGTGATTCTTTTTTGAATATAGCAATCTATTTTTTCTTCTTCTGCTTCGCCGGAAGGTTACAAAGCTCCGCCACAGGAGAAATAAAAGCAGCGGTAATGCAATGATATATGCAATAGGTCTCCTGCTTGTTTGTGCTGAAGGAAAAGCAGCATAAATGCCTTCTTTTTTAGCAACAGTTTCCTCTGCTATTAAATCAACTTCTCCCAAGACAAGATCTCCTGATTTGTATATCATCCTGCCTAAAATCTCCCCTTTTTCAATAGGAGCGGAAAGATCTTCCCTAAGTACTATATCCTTTGTCAAATCCTCAATACTATCTCCCTTTGGTATCGCCTTGTAGAACGCGTCAGCAGTGACTAAGTTCACTTTTTTTTCAATGCCGCCTTTGATAGAGACTGCTTCAATAGGCTCATGAGAACCTATGATCTTCTTAAATTGAAAATTTTCAAATCCATAATCAATCAGCGTCCTCGAATCTAAGTAGACATTTGTACTCTGAGCCTTCAGTATTACACTAATCAGACGGTGCTCACCCTGAACAGCCGATGCCACGAGACATTGTTGTGCCTGTATTGTATAGCCTGTTTTGATTCCATCTACAATATCATACTTAATATTTGTCCATTTTCCCCGATAATTGATTTGATTTCTTCCGCCTGTTCCCCATAAAAAGCGATTAGAACTTCTCAGATATCGTGTTTCTTCCTGTTTGTTAGTAGGGGGAATTTCATATCTTACGGTCCCGACGATCTCCCGGAATGCAGGAATTGTCATGCCATGCTTTGCAATCATAGCAAGATCATATGCGCTGCTGATATGTGCTTCATTGGGTAACCCATTGGGATTTACAAAATTTGTATTTTTTGCACCCAGTTCTCTGGCTCTCTGGTTCATCAGTGCGGCAAAGGCTTCTACACTGCCGGATACGTGTTTGGCCAATGCTACCGCAGCATCATTTGCCGATTGAACCAGCAATGCATATAGAAGTTGCTCTACTGTAAAAATTTCATCCTCTAGGGCATATATTCTGCTGCCATCAGTAAAAGGGGTATCCTTATCGATGATAACCGTATCCTGGAGATTTGTATTTTCTAATACCAAGATGGCAGTCATAATTTTTGTAGTGCTCGCCGGGTACATTTTTTCGTGGGCATTTTTTTCATAGAGAACATCCCCGGTAGCTGCATCTATTAAAATACCGCTAGGGGCGGTTATGTCTGGCGGTCTTGCTATAGCATGGCTGGGTAAAAAGGAAAATGTATTAACAAAAACCAAAACAGCCAGTAACCTAAGAAGCATTGTTTTCCTCATGTATTCACCTCGAATGTCGAAATAAGATATGCTTTTATTAGTATAACAAAAAATAGCAAAAAATTTAAGGTAAAATAAAATTAAATATTTTGGAAGAAAGAGGAATGTCAAAAAAGATAGAGAATTGGTAATGAAAGGAAAAGGGGTGAAGCGTATGATAAGGCTTACGAAACGGGAATATATCACCATGAGTATCTTGATGGCCAGTATGATTATATTTATGGTAGGACAACATATATTATTAAGACCAGAAAAACCGACTATTGAATTGCAGACAGACAGCACGCCCATGAAGGCCGATAGTATTGAAATAAAAGAAGAAATCCCCAAACTGCCTGATGAGCAATTCATAGTCATTGACATATGCGGGGCGGTGCAGTATGCTGGTGTTGTCAAGCTAAAACAAGGAGATCGAATGATTGATGCAGTGGAGGCTGCTGGAGGCTTGCTCTCAACGGCTGATCGAAAGCAAGTAAATTTGGCCAGAATTCTTGTAGATGGTGAACAAATATATATTCCTGAAGTTGGAGAAGTTGAAAATGTAAATAGCGGTATAGGAGTTTCGATGACTACGTCTACTCAAAGCGGAAAAATTAATATTAACACGGCTAGTCAATCTGAACTGGAAACCTTAAATGGTATCGGAAAGGTACTGGCAGAAAGAATTCTTCAGTATCGAAATGATAAGGGGAGATTCAAGACCATTGAAGAAATTAAAAAGGTTTCTGGAATTGGGGACAAAAAATATGAAGGGATCAAAGATCATATCACCGTAAACTAATGGAAAAAAGATGACACAGATTCTTGCCCTATGATATGATGATGTGGAGGTGATGATAAATTGACAGCTATTCAATATAAAAAGCTAACTGAGATGTCCAGAACATCGGGATGAGCAGCAAAAATAGGTCCTGAGACCTTGGCACAAGTTTTGTGCCATTTACCTAAAATTCGAAATGAAAAGCTGATCGTAGGTCTTCATACTTCTGACGATGCAGCTGTATATCAATTGAATGATGAAACTGCCATTATTCAAACCTTAGATTTTTTTACTCCCGTAGTAGATGATCCCTACATGTATGGACAAATTGCTGCAGCAAATTCATTAAGCGATGTCTATGCCATGGGGGGAGAACCGATTATGGCTATGAATATTGTTTGCTTTCCTACCTGTCTACCGATGGACCTGTTGACTGCAATTCTCAAAGGTGGAGCCGATAAGGTGGCAGAAGCAGGCGCTCTGTTGGTGGGTGGACATAGTGTAGATGATAATGAGCCTAAGTACGGTCTCTCTGTTACCGGTTTGGTGCATCCACTCAAGGTCGTAAGCAATGCAGGTGCAAAGCCAGGTGATTTGCTGATCTTAACAAAACCGCTGGGAACTGGCATATTAAATACTGCTCTAAAAGCGGAAATGCTGGATAGGGATCAGGTCAACGATTTAATGAACACCATGGCTGCCCTAAACAAAGAAGCGGCGAAAGCTATGCAGCAAATAGGGGCAAACGCATGCACTGATATTACTGGATTTGGCTTTATAGGCCATGCCTATGAAATGGCAAAGGCCAGCGGAGTTACTCTAGCAATTGAAAGCGGCAAGATTCCTGTCATGAAAGGAGCAGCTGAGTATGCAGAAATGGGATTAGTTCCCGCAGGCACCTATGCCAATAAAAAATATATTAGAGATAAGATAAAGTATAGCCCCAGCCTGTCTCCGGTACTGGAAGACTTGTTATTTGATCCTCAGACTTCTGGTGGACTGTTGATCTCTGTAAATAAAGAAAAAGCTCAAGATTTATTGGATCTATTGGAAGGCTCTTTAGATTTGCCCTTTGCTATCGTTGGAGAGGCCGTTGAAAAAAAACAATGGGATATCATAATAGGCTAAATAAAGCACTGAAAACAGTGCTTTATTTTAATAATATTTTCATATGCATGTAAGCTTTTATCAAAGTATAGTTTTATGTTATAATTCTTAGCGGATATAGGAAATACTGAAGAACAGCGAAATAAAAGGGATATGGAGTGATTGATATGCTGCAGAAAAAAGATTTGTTTTGTATGATACCTAAGGTAGATGAACTGCTGAACAATGACAAATTGAGCATCTTATTTGAAAAATATCCAAGAACCATCATTGTAGATACTGTAAGACTTTGTATAGAAGAGATAAGACAGGAAATTATCGGGTTACAGGAGGATAAAGTTAAAAGCTATAAAGTTGATGAGGATCAGTTAATCAATCAGGTTATTCGACAAGTAGAAAATGCATGGATGATGAACCTAAAAAGAGTGATCAATGGGACCGGAGTTGTTATACACACTAATTTGGGACGATCTCTGCTAAGCGAAGCAATAAAAGAAGAGGTTTGGAATACTGCAGCCAATTATTCTACATTAGAATTCAATACAGAAACTGGAACCCGTGGTTCACGGTATGCCCATGTGGAAGATATACTTTCAAAGCTGTGTGGTTCTGAAGCCGCCATGGTAGTAAACAATAACGCGGCGGCAGTACTTTTAGTGTTAGGTACCATAGCCAAAAACAGAGAAGTAATTGTATCAAGGGGACAACTGGTTGAAATCGGAGGCTCATTTCGCATACCTGAGGTTATGGAACAAAGCGGCGCAAAGCTTAAAGAAGTAGGAACTACCAATAAGACCCATCTTGCAGACTATGAAAGAGCAATTTGCGAGGAAACCGCAGCACTTCTAAAAGTACATACCAGCAATTATAAAATATTAGGCTTTACACAAGAGGTTGCATTATCTGACATGGTGTTACTCGGGGAAAAATATAATATACCGGTAATCGAGGATATTGGGAGTGGAACACTCATTGATCTTTCAAAATACGGTTTGACAAAAGAACCTACAGTGCAAGAGAGCATTGCTGAAGGAGCAGATGTTGTAACTTTTAGTGGTGACAAACTGCTAGGAGGTCCACAGGCGGGGATCATTGTCGGTAAAAAGAAGTATATAGATCGGATGAAGAAGAATCCTCTTACAAGAGCATTGAGAGTCGACAAACTGACCTTAGCGGCACTAGAGGCGACTTTAAGGCTCTATTTAGACGAGAAAGATGCATTAATAAAAATACCCACTCTGCGTATGTTAACACTATCTCCAATAGAAATAGAAGGGAAGGCCAAAGCCCTGCTAAAGGAAATAGGGAAACTAAATCTGGATCATGAAATAAAAATCCTAAAGGGAGTATCCCAAGTAGGCGGAGGTGCTATGCCATTAGAAGAACTGCCTAGCTATTTGATTGCAATAAAACCTTTCAAGAAATCAGTAAATCAAGTAGAAACCGAACTGAGAAAAAGAAAAATACCTATTATTGCCCGAATTAGCGAAGATCAATTATTATTTGACTGCAGAACGATAAAAGAAGAAGAATTTGATATGATTATAGAGGCTTTTGCAGATATACTGAGGACTTAAAGGGGAGATGAAAGTGAAAAATGTAATTATAGGTACTGCAGGTCATATTGACCATGGTAAAACAACGCTTATTAAGGCGCTTACGGGTACAGATACAGACCGTTTATTAGAAGAAAAAAAGAGGGGAATTACCATTGACTTAGGTTTTACTCATTTCGACCTTCCCAGTGGCAGACGAGCAGGTATTATTGATGTGCCAGGACATGAGAGATTTATCAAAAACATGTTGGCCGGAGTAGGCGGAATTGATATAGTACTTTTGGTAATCGCTGCCGATGAAGGCTTTATGCCGCAAACGCAAGAGCACTTAGACATTTTATCCATACTCGATGTAAAAAAGGGAATTATCGTAATTACTAAAGTAGATTTAGTGGATGAAGAATGGCTGGGCCTTGTACAGGAGGAAATACGGGAAAAGGTCAAAGATACATTTTTGAAGGATGCTCCTATGATCCCCGTATCATCAACTAAAGGTCTGGGCCTAGATGAATTAGTCCGCCGCATTGATTTGTATACAGAGGAGACAGAAGAAAAGAATACCTCTATTCCTTTTCGACTACCGATTGATAGGGTTTTTACAATGTCTGGCTTTGGAACCGTTGTTACAGGGACCATGATCGAAGGCTGTGTTCATGAAGGAGATCAGTTAACCATATATCCTCAGGATATACCTGCAAAAGTAAGAAGTCTTCATGTTCATGGTAAAAATGTTAAAGCAGCTTATGCGGGACAGCGTGTAGCGATTAACCTTACTGGTATTAAGAAAGAAGATATTCAGAGGGGAAATGTGGCCGCCGAGCAAAATTCAATGAAGGAAACGATGATGCTTGATGTTAAGTTGAATATGTTGAAGCATGCTGAACGTACCATTGACAACCGCGACCGGCTTCGTTTGTATCATGGAACTGCTGAAATACTTTGCAGAATCGTATTGCTGGACAGAGAAGAAGTAAAACCGGGTGAAAGCTGCTATGCTCAGCTAAGGATGGAGGAATCTATCGTTGCAAAACGGGGTGACCATTTTGTTATTCGATTCTACTCGCCAATGGAGACCATTGGCGGCGGTATCATATTAGAGCCCAATCCAGTCAAACATAAACGATTTAAAGAAGATACAATAGAGGAATTAAAAGTTAAGGAGGAAGGGAGTCCTGAAGAAATTTTAGAGAAGGTTATATTACGTTTCAATGATACTTTCGAAAACATCAGCTTTTATGCAACACAAACAGGCTTAGGGGAAAACGCCATTGAAAGGATTGTAGATCGTCTAGATGAAAAAGGAACCATTAAAAAGTTTTCCGGTACAGTTCCAATACATATAGACTATCTTACAAAGCTGGAGACGAATATCATAAAAGTACTTCAGGATTTCCACGGACATAACCCCTTAAAGACTGGAATGGGAAAAGAAGAATTGAGAAATAAGATAAAGGTTAAAATAAAAGGCAAGTTATTTGACGAAGTTTTAGATCATTTCATACAACAAAAAGTCATCCGACTGGATAGTAGTTTAGTGGCACTGGCTGACTTTGAAATCAAATATTCACCAGAACAACTAATGATTTTAAAGGAAATAGAAGAATTATATTTAAAGGGTGAATTTCAGACGCCTTCTCCTGAAGAATTCTTAAATAGTAAGAAAAATGACCATAAATATAGAGAAGTGTTAGAGGCACTTGTCGATAGAAAACAGCTTGTAAAAATTAGTGATGACATATTGTTTCATGTGAAGAACTACGAAAAAGCAAAGGAAATGTTAAAACAGTATATACAAGAGCATGGTGAAATATCACTTTCAGAGTTTAGGGATCTAATCCATACAACTAGGAAATATGCTCTTCCGCTGATAGAAAACTTCGATCAGAATAAAATAACGAAAAGGATTGGAGAAAAGAGGGTACTATGTTAGCTGTAGAGGATCTACAGCTTTTTTCTTGCAAAAGAATAAAAAAAACAGTATGATTAAAATAATGAATATTGTTGTAATTTGTTATTTTTTGATTTGAAATGACATAGTAAGGATGACTTTTTTATTCCAAAAAAGGAATAATATAATTGAGAGGTGATTAAATGACCCATAAAATATTAATCGTCGATGATGAACCGATACTTTTAAAGGGTTTAAAATATAGTCTTGAACAGGAATCCTACCAAATAGAAACAGCGGCAGACGGAAAAGAAGCACTATTGAAGGCCTCAGATGAAGCATTTGATTTAATAATACTGGATTTAATGCTTCCTGAGATCGACGGCCTAGAAGTCTGCAGGAGAATTAGAGAACAATCCATGGTACCGATTATCATGCTCACTGCTAAAGGAGAAGATACCAGTAAGATATTAGGATTAGAGTATGGTGCCGACGATTATTTAACAAAGCCCTTTAATATCTTAGAATTAAAGGCGAGAATTAAAGCTATCCTAAGAAGAGTACAGAGTACAGAATATCTTTCGCCAACCAGTGTGCTTAAAATAGAGGATTTTACAATCAATACACTAGGAAGAAAAGTCATATTTCGCAATGAAGAGATTAACCTTACTGCTAAGGAATTTGATTTGCTGCTTTTACTAGCTTCAAATCCCGGTAAAATATACAGCAGAGAGGAACTGTTGGAGATTATTTGGGGATACGAGTATTTTGGTGATTTAAGAACGGTAGATGTGCATGTCAGGCGGTTAAGGGAAAAAATCGAAAAAAATTCTAGCCAACCGGAATATATACTTACCAAGTGGGGAGTTGGTTATTATTTTCGCGCAAAATAGAAGATTTATAAGTATTAGGTGGAAACTGGTTTCCACCTATTTATTATTGATTATCCTGACACTTTTGCTAATCAACTCTTTCATTAGTGAAAGCATGCGATTAAATTATATAGCAGACAAAAAAATGAGCTTAATGGCTCAAGGGAATATCATAGCCGACCGAATCATCAGCCCTATTCAAGATTTTAATGAAAGTGATGATAACGAGCCTTTATCTGATCTATTGAAGCGATACAGCAAGGAGATTAGGTCTAGAGTTATGCTGATAAATAAAGATGGAATGGTTATCAGCGATTCCTACGATGTACTGACGGGGCAGAAAATAGATCATTTAGAAGTTCAGGAGGCCTTAGAGGGCAGAAGCAATGCAAGGCTGCACAATCTTAAAAAATATGGCAGAACAATTTATGTGGCTGTACCGGTTTTTCTTGAAGGGGAGATCCATGGAGTTGTACTGATATCTTCATCGGTTGAAGAAATCTACGGAAATATTACCCGAACGATGAAAAGATTTGGACTGTTATCGGGTCTAAGCGTTATAATTACTGGATTTATAAGTTTTATTTTCGCTAAAGTTATATCGCTGCCTATTGAAAAGCTCACCGATAGAATCAATAAAATGTATCAAGGAAACCTAGAGCAAAAAGTAGAGATAACAGGCAATGATGAATTGAGTAATCTAGGAACGGCTTTTAACCTGATGACCACTAAACTTGCATTAGTTGAGCAGCAGCGCAAGGATTTTGTAGCCAATGTATCTCACGAACTTAAGACACCGCTAAGCGCAATCAAGCTATTATCAGAATCATTGTTGCACCAGGATCAAGCGGATGTAAGCACCTATAGGGAGTTTTTGAAAGATATTGATTCGGAAGTAGACCGTTTAAATAAGATCATTGAAAACCTGCTGCGTCTCGTTGATCTAGGAAAAAACAGCTTAGAACTTGATTATCAGGTAACCTATGTGAATTATCTCATAGAAAATCTAATTCGCAGTTTAAAACCACTGGCAGATAAGAAGAGCATATCCATATCATTTATTGAAAATGAAAAAATCCAGATCAAATTAGATCAAATTAAAATTCAGCAAGCGTTAACCAATATTATATCCAATGGTATTAAGTATACTCCTGAAGGAGGTAAGGTGCTGGTATCTCTTTATTCTGAATACGAAGACATAGTTATTAAGATCGAAGATAACGGCATTGGAATCCCTAAAGAAAGCTTGCCCCATATATTTGAAAGGTTCTATCGCGTAGATAAGGCGAGGGCCAGAAGCACTGGTGGAACAGGACTTGGACTGTCAATTTCCCAGCAAATTATAGGGTTGCATCAGGGGAGTATTCATGTTGAAAGTGAACTGGGCAAGGGAACAGTTTTTTATATCAGGCTGCCGAAGAGTGTCGTTCGGGGCAGCTAGCACAGGATAAAGGGAGGGATATGATTGAGAATACTTTATAAAGTATTGCTCCTGCTGTTAGTGATTATTACCTTAGGGTACGGATTATATAGCATTAGAAATGAAGTTGACCCGGCAAAGAATCAGCCGCCAATACCACCTATACCGGATAAAACAAAATACGAAATGAACCTATACTTCGGAAGCCCTGATTATAAGCAATTGGTGATTGAGAAACGAATTATTGTTTCGGAGGAATTGTCTGAAGAAAAAGTAATTGTGGAAGAATTGATTAAGGGACCCAGAAATAAAGTATTAAGGGCATCGATACCACCGGAAACAAGACTGCTTTCTGTAAATACAACCGAAGGAATTTGCTATGTCAATCTTTCGAACGAGTTCTTAAATACCTACCGATGGTCTCAACAAATGAATGAAGCAATCACCATATGGTCCATTGTGAATTCATTAACGGAACTCAATGAAGTTCAAGGTGTGCAAATACTTGTAGAGGGAAATAAAGTTGATGTGATAGAGAAATATTATTCCCTAAAACAACCTTATTTCCGCAATGAGGAACTATTAAAGAAAGAGGATCTTACACCTTACGAAACCTTTAATTTGTTTATAGATCGCCTTAAAAATGCTGACTATAATGCAGCTTATGAAATGGTGGAAGAGAGCAGCAGAAAACGGGTTGATTTTGTAAAATTTCGATTGGTGATGGGAAATTATGCAAGAGAGGTAAGAGGTTATGAGATCGCCAGATATCAGACACAGAGATACTCAGAGGAGATGGTGCTGGTCATAACTTATCAGAAGAAAAAGACGACTATTTCTACAGTGGAGGATCAACTGGTGGAGTATTGGAAGTTTGTTTATGATGACAATGAGTGGAAAATCATATTGCCCTTGTAGTGGGAGGGGGATAAGAATATTTCGTAAAAAATCCTTGTATTGAGTTATAATATATTGTATAATTTTTATTGTATCTCAAAACAATATTAAGGGAGTAGATGGTGGCTGGTGTTGCCTCTGGTCTTCAAAACCAGTTTGAGGGGTTAGGAGCTTCTCAGGTGGGTTCGATTCCCACATACTCCCGCCAAAAGTAATTGAAAAAGGATCTTCATAGATCCTTTCTTTTTTTTAAAAGTAAAAAAAATAGTCCTATGGACTAATACAATATAAAAATAAACAATATGGGTAATTAGTGAATTGTTTTCATGCTTATTCTATTATAATTGACAAAACATGTCAATATTTTCCCAACAATTTAAGAGAAATGTCGAATGAATTATTTATTTTAGTACATTTTTTCAATAGGTTTAAAAATCACCCTCTTAGCAAAGGCTTTGTTGAATTGATACAAAGCTATACCCATAGGGTAAATCATGAGATTTTATTGCAAATGTAAATAAATTTCTGCCTTTTGGTTTTTCTCCAATCTGTATAAGCTGTTAGAAAATGGTTATAATAAACAGCTAGATAGATTGGAGGGATACCTATGTTAAGAAGAAGAAGGCGTAGAAGGAAATATGTTTTGGCTTGCGTTGTTCTACTCTTGGCGGGCTTCATATATGGCTATGTTAGCAATGAAACAAGAATTCTAAATAAACCGGGCAAAGAAGGAGTAGATCCAAAAAACCTGTCTGTAGAGGTTCCAAGTCCTCAAAATGAGAATCCCCAAATACAGGAACCGAACAATCTGCCCCGAGAAGTGGAAACCCCCTATGAAATAGAAGAACCAGTTGTAAATCAAGATAATATTATTACGAATAATACAAGATTTCTACTAAAAACCTATTTCGAACAAACTAGGGATACCATAACCCGTGAAATCAAAATTCCAGGGGACATGATCGGAAAAAGTTTAGAGGAATTCAGTATCTTTCTTCAGAACGCTTATGGAGAGTGGGATGTTCGGGAACTAAACAAAGATTTGGTAGAGCTTTACCGGATAAAAGATGGAATCTCACCGAACCATTATATAGTTAAACAGAGCAATGGATATATTGCCATCTTTCATATAGACGAAGAGGGGAATCCTATTTTACTGGAGCAGACCAACATACCTGTTTCTGCGCTTACGGAAATAGACAGAGAAAAGCTAAGACGAGGGATCGTTGTAAAAGGTATGGATGGCGTAAACCAAATACTTGAGGACTACAGCAGCTAAGGTGCACATTATAGTGCACTTTTTTTCGTACTTATTGAACGAAGGTTGTGATAGAATAAAGAAGGATTTCGATGGTTGCATATCGAATATATGTTTGGAAAGCATAAAAGGAGCGCATAGTATGATAATTATAGGAATAGATCCCGGTATCGCTATTGTCGGATTTGGGATCGTTGAATATAAGGGCAATCACTTTCGTGTAATCAGTCATGGGGCCATTACCACTGATGCTTCAGAAAGCTTGCCAAACCGTTTAGAAATCATATATACTTCATTAGCATCCCTGATGGAAAAATATCAGCCTAGTGCAATGGCCATTGAAGAACTGTTCTTCAATAAAAATACAAAGACAGCTCTGCTGGTAGCTCAGGCGAGGGGTGTGGCCATTCTGGCAGCTTCCTTGCAAAATATAAACATTTATGAGTATACACCTTTGCAAGTAAAACAGGGAGTCGTAGGCTATGGTCGAGCTGACAAGAAACAGATGCAAACCATGGTCAAGACGATCCTTAATTTAGAAAAAATTCCAAAGCCCGATGATGTAGCAGACGCCTTAGCGGTTGCCGTCTGTCATGCCCATTCCGGTGTTTTTGGGAATATGTTTAAAATAAAATAACATTTGGAGGGGTCTTATTGTTTCACTTTATAAAAGGCAGAGTAGATTATATAGGTGATGATTTCATCGTTCTAGAGAACCGTGATATAGGCTACAAGATATTTACTTCTCTGACGACTGTTTCAGATATTGGTGCAGATAAAGGAGAAGTTACGATTTATACCCAAATGGTAGTCCGGGAGGATGATATCAGTCTCTATGGATTTCTATCAAGGGAAGAGCTAAAAATGTTCCAACTGCTAACAACGGTATCAGGTGTTGGAGCTAAGGTCGGATTAGGAATTTTATCCTCTATCCATTATCAGAAGCTTGCCGAAATGATTTATTCAGAAGACGTTACTGGATTGACTAAAGCCCATGGAGTCGGTAAGAAAACTGCCCAGCGGATTATTCTAGAACTTAAAGAAAAGATACGTACCCAGGAGCTGACCATGGAAGGAAAAACTGTGATGCCGCCCAAGTACGGGGGAGATATTGTGCACGAGGCAATAGAAGCCCTGGTTTCTTTGGGCTATGGAAAAAATGAAGCAGCTTCTGCAGTTTCAGAATCTGCTGAATCATGCAGTAATCTGGAACAGATAATAAAAAATGCCCTAAAAGTTCTGGCAAGATAAAGTAGAAAGCGAGGTATATAATGATTAACGAGATTGAAGAGAGCAGATTTATGACGAATGCTGTGAAAGCGGAAGACTTTGAACTGGAAACTACACTACGGCCAAAGGCGCTGGATGAATATATAGGTCAGGATAAGGCTAAGGAAAAATTAAAAATCTTTATCCATGCTGCAAAGATGAGAAAAGAGTCTCTAGATCATGTACTGCTCTACGGGCCACCGGGTTTAGGGAAGACAACCTTATCCAGCATTATAGCTAATGAGCTTGGCGTTCAAATCAGAATTACTTCGGGGCCTGCAATCGAGAGGCCCGGGGATCTGGCCGCAATATTGACAAACCTGGGGGAGAATGACGTATTATTTATCGATGAAATCCATCGCTTAAATAGAACGGTTGAAGAGGTATTGTATCCGGCCATGGAAGATTATGCACTGGATATCATTATTGGCAAAGGGCCCAGTGCCCGCTCTATAAGACTGGATTTATCACGCTTTACGTTAATTGGGGCCACCACAAGGGCTGGATTATTAACAGCTCCGCTAAGAGATCGTTTTGGCGTGATCTGTAAGCTTAATCTATATGAAACAGAGGATCTCAATAAAATTGTTATGCGTTCTGCAAATATTTTAGGTGCAAAAATTGAAGAGCTTGCATCCATGGAAATCGGTCGAAGATCAAGGGGAACCCCGCGGATTGCCAATCGGCTGTTAAAGAGGGTTAGGGACTATGCCCAAGTGAAAGGTGATGGCGTAATAACTCTGCAAATGGCACGAGATGCCCTTTCAATGCTTGAGATAGATGAATTAGGATTAGATAGTGTTGACCGAAATATTTTGTTAACCATTATTGAGAAGTTTGATGGCGGTCCTGTGGGGCTAGACACTTTAGCGGCATCCACAGGAGAAGAGAGAAATACCATTGAAGATGTATATGAGCCATTTTTGTTGCAAATGGGCTTTCTACAGAGAACACCAAAAGGCCGTATTGTAACAAAGCTTGGATATGAACATCTAGGGCTTAGGATCCAAGAATAAAGAGGTGATGATTTATGGAATCATTAGGAAGAACGATGATGATGATGGGTATTTTGCTTATCGTAATCGGCGGGATTGTTTTTCTAGGCTCTAAACTAGGACTAGGAAGATTGCCGGGAGATATCTACTACAAAAAGGAAAATTTTACTTTTTATTTTCCTGTTATGACCAGTATCATAGCCAGTATTGTGTTAACGGTTCTGCTGAATTTGTTGTTTAGAAGATAACTGTCTCAGAGTAGACAGTTTTTTTATCGATCATTGCAATACTTTATAGAAGTTAAGATTGTTTTTTGAATATTTCAAGTTTATTACAGTAGGTAATAAAATGGAGGATATTCCACAATCTTGTCGAAAGTAGAATATAAAGATGTTCATAATGGAGGAGAGAAGAAAATGAATAGATTCCGCCCTTTGCTATCTGTAGCCCTTTGTATTCTGCTTCTAGTAATACCTTTATCTGTACACGGGATTGACCCATCAAAGCTGCCGCAGGAAATGAAAGTCGGAATTCGATTTCAAGATACGGCTGCGCCACTGGTGATGCTCTATGCACAGAGCGGGTTGGAATTAGGCTTTTATACAGGTAATCAATTTAATCGGATCGAGGGTTTTGTAGAAAATGATGATATTATGATCCGAAAAGACAGCTATTTTTTGAATATGAACGGTTCCTTTATCGAGTACAGCTTTGATGAGCAAAGAGATTCCGGCAATGCTAATATACATGGACCTATACATATACAAGTAGGGGGAAAGTTCAATACAAGGCAAGATGCACAAGCATTTCTAAATAGCATAGCCAGCAAGATTACGAATCTATACCTGGTATATGAGGATGGCTGGAGAGTTTGGCAGGGGCTATACACTACGGCTAGTAACGCCCAAGCCGGTGTAGAAACCCTTAAAAACCAAGTTCCTCAAGCTGAGTATGCAATCATTCCACAGAACAGCGGCCGCATTCAGGTGCTGACCAAAGCCGGTAAGGTGCTTATGATGTATAATCCTGGAAGTTCAGATTTTCATTTTCGGGCAGTTCCCGATAAAAGCGGTGAAGATATCGTAAGACTAGACGGAAAGACCTTCCGAGGCAGTATAATTGTCAAAAGGCTCTCTGGTAGTGACCTGACGGTTATTAACAATTTAGGATTAGAGGAATATCTCTATGGTGTGGTACCAAGAGAAGTATCTGGCTCTTGGCCAATCGAAGCACAGAAGGCGCAGGCTGTGGCTGCCAGAAACTTTGCTGTCAATCGTGTGAAGTTACATGGACAGCATGGGTTTGATGTATGTGCGACCACCCATTGCCAAGCCTATGGAGGCTACAGTATCGAACATCCAACCAGCAGAAAGGCAGTCGATGAAACAAAAGGAAAGCTAATCACCTACAATGGAAAAGCCATTGAAGCTTATTATCATTCCAATAGCGGTGGTCAAACCGAGGATAGTGAGAACATTTGGACCAATCCTATTGCCTACATACGGGGTGTAAAGGATCCCTTTTCTATTGGTGCGCCTAATGATACATGGACTTATACCATGTCTAAAAAGCAGGCCCAGGATATTCTAGTATCTAAAGGATTAGACGTAGGAACATTATTGGATATGATGGTTACTGAATATTCGAGAAACGGAAGGGCAATTAAGCTGGAGATCAACGGTACAATGGGCAAGAAAATTATAGAGAAGGACAAGATTCGAGCAACATTTGGTTATAATAATATTAAAAGTACTTATTTTACGATCAACGCAGGTGGTGGGGAAACCTATATTTTAGCAGATTTATCACAACCACCGCAAAAAGTAAATATAAAAAGCAGCTATATACTAACGGGGGATGGACTAAAAGAAAGCGGGACCCTTACAACACCCATGATTTTTAACGGTGTCGAATATAAAACAGCCCAATCCGGCATATCTGAAGATATCATGATCACTGGCAAGGGTTGGGGACACGGCTTGGGAATGAGCCAGTGGGGTGCTAAGAAAATGGCTGAAGAAGGCTATACCTACGAACAAATCTTAACCTACTATTATACTGACGTAAAAGTTGAATAAGGAGTCATTTGAATGCAAACAAAAGATTTTTATTTTGATCTACCGCCGGAATTAATCGCACAAACACCTCTTCAAAACAGAGATGAATCTAGACTAATGCTCTTAAATAAGCGTACTGGAAACATAGAACATCGCCAATTCAAAGACATTATTGAGATTCTAAATCCAGGTGATTGTTTAGTGCTCAATAATACACGGGTTATCCCAGCCCGGCTCTTTGGCATTCGGGAAAATGGCAGTGCGCAGGTAGAATTTTTATTATTGAAGAGAATTAAGGACAATCAATGGGAAATCCTGGTAAAACCAGGAAAACGGGCTAAGGTAGGCGATACTATCGTTTTTAATGAAGGCTTACTCAAAGCAAAAATTATTGGATTGGCAGAAGAAGGTACAAGAATCGTAGAATTCGAATATGATGGTATCTTTGAGGAAATATTAGATAAACTAGGAACTATGCCCCTGCCTCATTACATAAAAGAAAGACTCGAGGATAAAGAGCGTTACCAGACAGTCTACGCAAAGCATGAAGGATCGGCTGCTGCCCCTACCGCCGGACTACACTTTACTCAAGAGCTGCTCCATGCTATTCAGCAGAAGGGTATTGAAATCGCATTCATTACCCTGCATGTAGGATTAGGAACTTTCCGTCCCGTAAAGGCTGATAATATTCTGGAGCATAAAATGCATGGCGAGTTTTATATTATGACGGAGGAGACTGCAGAGAAGATTAATAGAACCAAAGAAAACGGAGGCAGAATTATTGCTGTTGGAACAACTTCTGTAAGAACGCTGGAAAGCATTGCTGCAGATCACGGTGAGATTAAACCCTGTTCCGGATGGACAGAAATTTTTATTTATCCTGGTTTTTCTTTTAAAGTGGTAGACTGTCTTATCACTAATTTTCATTTACCCGAGTCAACATTAATAATGCTGGTTAGTGCTCTTAGTACAAGAGAAATCATTTTAAACGCATATAAAGAGGCGGTAACGCAGCGCTATCGATTCTTCAGCTTCGGCGATGCGATGTTTATTTATTAGTTTTAGGAGGAATGAATTTTAATGGCTGTGACATATGAAAGCATTAAGGTGTGCAAACAAAGCGGTGCAAGGCTAGGCCGTGTACATACACCCCATGGCGTGATTGACACCCCTGTGTTTATGCCTGTAGGTACCCAAGCAACTGTTAAAGCAATGACCCCGGAAGAATTAAAAGAAATTGAAGCAAAGATCATATTAAGCAATACCTATCATTTATATCTTAGGCCTGGCCATAAGCTCATTGAAAAGGCCGGTGGACTGCATAAGTTTATGAACTGGGATAGAGCTATTCTGACGGATAGTGGCGGCTTTCAGGTTTTTAGTCTTGGAGACTTAAGAAAGATTACCGAGGAAGGAGTAGAATTTCGGTCCCACCTAGACGGATCCAAACATTTTATCAGCCCTGAAAAGGCTATAGAAATCCAAAACTCTCTAGGTTCAGATATTATGATGGTCTTTGATGAATGCGTCCCTTATCCTGCTGAGCACAGTTATGTAAAAAACTCATTGGAGAGAACTACCCGCTGGGCAAAGCGCTGTAAGGATGCACATCGAAAGCCGGATCAACAAGCCCTGTTTGGTATTATTCAAGGTGGAATGTATAAGGACCTTAGGGAACAAAGTGCGAAAGAAATCATCGAACTGGATTTCCCAGGATATGCGGTAGGCGGACTAAGCGTAGGAGAGCCGAAGTCTTTGATGTACGAAGTGCTAGACTATACTACTCCATGGATGCCTGCAGATAAGCCCCGTTACCTGATGGGCGTTGGTACACCGGACTGTCTGATTGAAGGTGTAATAAGAGGCATCGATATGTTTGATTGCGTTTTGCCTACCAGAATAGCTAGAAATGGTACTGCCATGACATCTGTAGGAAAGGTTGTCATTAAAAACGCTCAATACGTAGAGGACTTTCTTCCATTAGATCCAAACTGCCAATGCTATACCTGTAAAAACTACTCCCGTGCTTATTTGCGACATCTGTATAAGGCACAAGAAATACTCTCCGCAAGATTAGTTACCTATCATAACCTCTATTTTTTAATAGATGTAATGAAACAAGTCAGAGAAGCCATAAAGAAGGACCGCCTCTTGGATTTCCGCAAAGAATTCTTTCAAAAGTATGGATACGAACAGTGAATCATATAATAATTCTTTAAGATTTAAAAGGAGATAGTGATTTTATGTTGAATATATATCAAGAAAAAATGAGAGGGGGAATTTAAAATGAATCCAGGTGCCTATTCACCAATCATCATGACAGCCATTTTTATTGGTATATTTTATTTCTTAATTATTCGTCCGCAACAAAAACGGGATAAACAAGTTAAGGAAATGAGAAACAGTTTAAAAGTAGGTGACAATATTGTTACCATCGGCGGAATCCATGGAAAAATTACTAAAATCAAGGATGATGTATTAACCATTGAAGTAGGTGCTGATAAAACAAAACTGCAAATAGCAAGATGGGCAGTAGGTAATTTAAATAAGAATGAAACTGTAGAATAATCTGTACATAAAAGGGGATGTGATTGCACGTCCCCTTTCATACTGGATTGAAACCGCTTAAATAAAACAGGATACAGTAATAAATCACTATTCGCCGCATAAATATGCTATAAAGAATGTTTGTGCGAGGTGAATAAAATGAAATCGAACAAAGCAGCTGAGACAGGTTGGACGAATCAAATATGGGTATATTTCAAGGGAATTATTGCTGCTTATCTCTTTTCCCTTGTGATATTTTTAGTGATGGCATTAATGATAACCTATACCAATATTTCTGAATCTATCCTGCCAATTTTCACTTCAGTGATCCTTATTTTAAGCATTACCATAAGCGGTATCTACACAGGTACGAAGTTAAAAAGAAAAGGCTGGCTAAACGGGGCTTTAACAGGGCTGGTTTATATCTTGTTGTTGTTTATGATGAGTTGGATTTTCGTAGATGGATTTTCCATAGACCGGTGGACTCTTTATAGAACGATAATAGCTGTTATCTCTGGCGGTATAGGAGGGATGATAGGCGTAAATATGAAATAAAGCTTTTACAAAAAAAAGGTTTATGGTATAATTTACATTGAATGAAACTTAGAGGAGGTAGTAGTATATGAAACACATAAAAACATTAACGAATGCAACACTAAAGGATAGTGCTGCAAAGGGTGGATGTGGAGAGTGTCAAACTTCATGCCAATCTGCATGCAAAACATCATGTACAGTAGCAAATCAAGAATGCGAAAATAAATAATACATAAAAAAGCAGTAATATGAATATATTACTGCTTTTTAGCGTATTTATTCATAATTTGATGGATTTATGACCTTGTAAAAAGGCTTAATAAATAGGAAAGTTGCTGTAAATAAAAAGGAGGTTCTCAATGATTCATAAATTTGAATTGGATGGCACAAGAATTTTATTGGATGTAAATAGTGGTGCAGTCCATATTATTGACGAGATCGTATACAAGCTTTTAGATTACTATGAAAGAGAAAGTCTGGACGCATTGCTGAAGATTTTTAAGGATCAATACAAGCCGGAGGAAATCATTGATGCTTTTGAAGAAATAAAAGCCTTAGAAACTGCCGGGTTACTGTTCACTCAGGATTCCTATGAATCGCATCCATCCTTTCAGAATAGAAATCCAGTAGTAAAGGCTCTTTGTCTGCATATTGCCCACGATTGCAACATAAGCTGCAAATATTGTTTTGCATCCCAGGGTGATTTTAAGGGTACAAGAAGCCTGATGACTGAAAGGGTAGGAATGGAAGCCATAGATTTTTTGATAGAGCATTCTGGCAATAGAAGAAATCTAGAAATAGATTTCTTTGGGGGAGAACCCCTGATGAATATGGAGGTCGTAAAAAAGATTGTAGATTATGGGAAGAGCAGAGAAGAGTCTGCCAATAAACGATTTAGATTCACAATAACTACTAACGGTGTGTTGTTGAATGAGGAAAATATGGCTTATATCAATGAGCACATGGAAAATGTGGTATTGAGCATAGACGGCAGAAAAGAAGTTAATGATAATATGAGAAAAACCCTAAAGGGAGAAGGAACCTATGAGATCATTCTTCCAAAGCTTCAGAAAATGGCATCGATGAGAGCAGGGAAAAACTATTATGTGAGAGGAACGTTCACAAGAGAGCATCTGGATTTTGCAAAGGATGTACTCCATTTGGCCGATTTGGGCTTCCTAAATACCTCTGTAGAGCCTGTGGTTGCAGAAGCAGACAAACCTTATGCTATTCGACATGAGGACTTGCCGGAAATTTTTGCTCAGTATGAAGCACTTGCCAAAGAGTATGTGAAGAGAAAGAAGAATAATAACGGGTTTAGCTTCTTCCACTTTATGATTGATCTCAACCAAGGTCCTTGTGTGATTAAACGGGTTTCCGGCTGTGGTGCAGGTTCAGAGTATCTAGCCATTACACCGGAGGGGGATATTTATCCCTGTCACCAATTTGTAGGCAACGAACGGTTTAAGATGGGTAACTTATTAGAAAATCAATTTAGCAATGAAATACAAAGAGAATTTGGAAATGCCCATGTTTACAATAAGCCCCAATGTCGAGAATGCTGGGCAAAATTCTATTGCAGCGGAGGCTGCCATGCCAATGCCTATAATTTCTATCAAGATGTGAATCGGCCTTATGAAATCGGATGCGAGATGGAAAAGAAGAGAATAGAGTGTGCCCTCATGATCCAGGCGAAATTATTAACGGAGGAGGAAAACTAAAATGATTTTGGAATATAAGGGAATTAAGCCTGATATAGATGAGAGCTGTTATATTTCTGAAAATGCAACAGTGATCGGTAGAGTTAAGATGAAAAAGAATGCAAATGTGTGGTACGGGACTGTCATTCGTGGGGACGACAACCACATTACGATAGGAGAAAACACAAATATCCAGGATAACTGCACGGTACACATTAATAAAAATATGCCAACGGTTATCGGGGATTATGTAACTGTTGGTCATAATGCAATAATCCATGCCTGCCATATTGGCAATTATGTCCTGGTAGGAATGGGAGCCATCGTACTGGATGGAGCAGAAATAGGAGATCATGTAATTATTGGTTCAGGCTCCTTAGTACCTCCCGGTAAGAAGATTCCATCCAATTCTCTGGTTATGGGATCTCCTGCGAAGATAGTAAGAGAACTGACGGAGGAAGACCGAAAGCAGCTTGAGAGCTCTGCGCTAAATTATGTAGAAATGGCCAACAATCATAGAAAATAGGATATATTGTATTTTCATGCCTGTTTATATATATTGGAATATATATTTGATTGACGCACTTTACAGCTAAAGGTATAATAGCCTTATGAAAAGAATAAGGAGGGGTAAGAAGCAATGAAGATAAAAAACGCAATTATTCTTTTACTCATTGTAGCAATTATCGGCGCTGGGGCCTTTGTGGGAATTAAAGGAATTCAGATTGGAGAAACCGAAATCAGTCCTGTGCGAGATATGATGAAACTGGGACTTGATCTTAAAGGCGGCGTTTTTGTCGTTCTGGAGGCAGAAACTGATGCAACTGGGGATGAACTCAATCGAATTATGGGACAAACTCAGGGGGTTATTGAACGAAGAGTAAACGCCATGGGTCTTACAGAACCTAATATAGTGCGTGAAGGCGATAAAAGAATCAGAGTTGAGCTCCCAGGTGCAAAAAATGCACAGGAAGCCATTGATATGATAGGAAAAACTGCGCAGCTCCAATTTGTGAAACCAAATGGAGAAGTCATTCTTAGCGGAAATCAAGTTAAGAATGCAGAAGTTGTGTTTGAAAGCAATAAAGGCAATGTTCCATCTGTATCCCTAGAATTCAATAGTGAGGGTGCTAGAGCATTCCAGGCAGCTACAAAAGAGGTATCAGCTGCAGCTGCTCTCAATGAAAGAATTATTGCCATTATACTTGACGATCAAATTATTTCAGCTCCTGAGGTTAGAGAGGAAATTCCAAATGGAAGAGCAGTTATTACGGGTAATTTTACCATAGATGAGGCTTCTAATTTGGCTGCTTTGATCCGAGGAGGAGCACTGCCTGTTAACCTGACAGAGGTTCAAACCTCTGCCATCGGTCCAACCTTAGGTCTGGATTCACTAAATAAGAGTATCGATGCGGCTAAAATAGGTATCGCCTTAGTTCTGCTCTTTATGATCGTCTATTACAGAGTACCAGGCTTAATTGCAAGTATCGCTTTGATGTTATATATTTTAATCGTTTTATATGTGTTCATTGGTTTTGGTGCGACCCTAACACTGCCAGGCGTAGCCGGTTTGATTTTGTCTATAGGTATGGCAGTAGACGCCAATGTAATTATATTTGAAAGATTAAAAGAAGAACTAAGAAACGGTAAATCCTTGAGAGCAGCTGTAGACTCAGGGTTCGCAAGAGCATTGACTACAATACTTGATGCTAATATTACAACGGTTATTGCCGGTATTGTGTTATTTCAGTTTGGTTCTGGCCCAATTAGAGGTTTCGCTGTAACTTTAATGATTGGTATTGGTGTGAGTATGTTTACGGCAGTAGTGATTACTAAAATGCTATTGAAACTGTTTATCAATATTAATATCTTTAAAAATACGAAATTGTATGGGGCATAGAAAGGAGCGGTAGCACATGATGATTATGAATAAGACCAAGATATGGTTCGGTCTTTCTATTGCCATTATTGTAATTGGTTTAATAATGGGAATGATTAACGGTCTGAATATGGGAATAGATTTTACCGGTGGAACGATGATGCAGTTTAATCTTGGAAAAGAAGTAAAGGTTAATGAAATCAAAGATATTATTTCAGAATTTGCACTGGATGCAGATATTATTCATGCAGGTCAAGACAAACAGGAAGTCATTATCAAAACGAAAGCAGATCTGAATAATGATCAAAGGCAAGAAATCTTCAGTGCCTTTAAAGAAAGATATAATCTAACCGATGAGGATTTCCTGCAGGCTGAGCAATTTGGACCAGCCATTGGTGAAGAGATTCGAAACAGGGCATTATTGTCTATTGCCATTGCAGCATTAGGTATGCTGGCTTATATCACCTTTCGTTTTGAATTTAAATTTGGTATTGCAGCCATTATCGCATTGCTTCACGATATATTTGTGGTGCTGGCAGTATACGCGATTTTCAGGATTCCGGTAAACAGCTCTTTTGTAGCTGCAATCTTAACCATTGTAGGATATTCTATTAACGATACAATCGTTGTTTTTGATAGAATTCGGGAAAATGTAAAGTTTATGAAAAAAGCATCTTATGAGGAAATCGCTGATACAAGTATAAATCAGACCATTGCCCGTTCTATTAATACTTCGTTTACAACGTTGTTGTCAATTATTATGTTATATGTATTAGGTGTAGATGCTATTCGACAATTCGCTCTACCCCTCATCGCTGGTATTGCAACAGGAACCTATTCTTCTATTTTTATTGCTAGTCCTGTTTGGACACTTTGGAAAAACTGGGAGAAAAAGAATAAACGATATAACGCTGCTTAAATAACAGCTTTCATGTTTATAATTCATGTAAGATAATGGTAATACTATCTCTATCGATGGTATTACCATTTTTATTGAAGAGTGAGTGGTTATATTGAAAAGAAAAATTAGCCTAGGTTATGGTCATTTGAAACGATACAAACAAATAGTGGATATTCTGATCAAATATGGATTTGGTTATTTCGTAGAAAGGCTATACCATAAGGGTAATGTACCAAGATGGATTGCTGTAAGAAGAATTATGAATACTTCTCTTACAGCGGGAGAAAGACTCAGAATGGCTTTAGAAGAGCTTGGTCCAACCTTTATAAAATTAGGGCAGATCCTGAGCACCAGACCTGACATTGTATCGGAGGAAGTCATTTTTGAACTTTCCAAACTGCAGGATCGTGCTTCCCAATTCCCTTTATCGTTGGTTGAAGATGCGCTCAGAGAAAGCTTAGGCTTGCATATAGATGAGGATTTTAAATATTTTTCCTCCAAACCGACTGCGGCAGCATCTATTGGACAGGTGCATTGTGCGAAGCTTCATTCCGGTGAGGATGTGGTGTTAAAAATTCAGAGACCGAATATTAAGGGCGTTGTTTCAAGAGATATAGAAATTTTATCACAGATGGCTTCTCTATTTGATGATTTTTATCCTGGTGAAATGCCTTTTAAGGTAGCAGAGGTTGTAGACGAATTTTCAAACTCTATCCATCGGGAGCTGGATTATACGATAGAGGCAAGAAATACAGAAAAATTCAGGGATAACTTCAAAGAGCATCCTGGTGTAATGATTCCCAAAGTTTATTGGGAATTTACATCGAAAACGATTTTAACCTTAGAGAGAATCGAGGGAGTAAAAGTAGCTGATATTGAGACGTTAAAAATGAAGGGCTGGGATATAAAAGTAATTGGAGATTTAATTGCAACTTCTTTTATGAAGCAGGTCTTTATACACGGATTATTCCATGGTGACCCCCATCCGGGGAACATATTTGTCATAAATGAAAAGAAGATTTCTTTTATAGACTTCGGCATAGTAGGCTATTTGGATAAGGAAACAATGAGTTTTATTGCAGATTTATTTATAGCTGGAGCCAAGAGAGATATAGATAAAATAGTCAATCTTTTGATCGAGATAGATGCACTCAGTGAAGATACGAGCATCCGCAGATTAAAAGAAGATATATCCTTCGTGCTGAATTTCTATTATAATACACCGCTAAAGCGACTGAATATGAGTGAAGCAGTATCGGCTCTTATGAAAATTGCATACCATAATCATGTCAAACTGCCTCTGCAATTTACCATACTGGCGAAGGCGGTGATTACTTTAGAGGGCTGTGTGAAAATGCTCAATCCGGATTTTAGCGTCTCAGATATGGCCGGACAGTTTATTGGAGAGATTACAGCCTACCGGCTGAACCCTAGACGCATCCTCCATGAGGGAATGGATTATGCAGATAATTTATTTACATCTTTTAGAGGTTTCCCCAGACATTTGAAAAATCTATTACACAAAATAGAAAAGAATGAAATTCGGGTGATCTTGGAACAGATGGAAGTACAAAAGCTTGCACAAACTGTAAGAGAGATTGGAAACAGACTCTCCGCCAGCTTGCTCATAGCCGCTTTAATGCTGTCTTCCTCTCAGCTTATAGCGAACAGTGGTGACTTTCAAGATATGATTCAAATAAAACAACTAGGGCTTGTTGGGTATTTAGCGGCGCTATTTCTATTTGCTCTATTTTTTGTTGATAAATATCGACGAAAAATCAAAAAGAATTAATCCCATCACAATGAAGGATTATTGAAAAGCTTGAAGAATAGATACTAGTGAAGCAGTTAAAAACTCTGCTCTAAATCAAGCCCATAACTTGGATTAGCCTATTGAATACAACTTAAATATAGCATATAATGAATAGTGCGTATTTTATTATGGGAATGTTATCCTGTGGTTGATTTTATATAGCAAAGGCAAAACCCATTATCTTTGACAATGAAGATTGAATATGGAGGGAAATAAAAATGGACTTAAAAGAAAAAATTAGGGTAATACCAGATTTTCCGGAGAAGGGAATCCGATTCAAGGATATTACTACCTTACTCAAGGATGGAGAAACTTTTCGTTATACCATAGATCAGTTTGTAAAAGAAGTGGAAGACAAGGATTTTGATTTAGTGATTGGCCCAGAGTCAAGAGGTTTCATTGTAGGAACTCCGCTGGCTTATGCACTTAAAAAAGGCTTTGTTCCTGTAAGAAAGCCAAATAAGCTGCCAGGAGAGACCCTTCGTTATGAATATAAGCTTGAGTATGGCAGTGATGTTTTAGAAATACATAAAGATGCTATAAAGCCAGGTCAAAAAGTCATTATTGCTGATGATCTGCTTGCAACTGGCGGTACAATTTACTCCACCATTAAATTAATTGAGGAATTGGGTGGTGTAGTAGTTGGTATTGTTTTCCTGATTGAGTTAACCTATTTAGAAGGACGAAAACGTCTGGAAGGATATGATGTTAGATCCTTGGTAAAATACTAAAGTGGTTGGATATCCAACCACTTGTTCTTTCTATTTTGACAAATATGTGCATTGTATACTGTTTTTTTTAATTCTTTTGTTATATAATATATTTAATATTTTTTTAATTTTTGATGCTTTATAATCTTACATCAAGAAGTAATAATAGGGTGATAATATGTTAGAGAACTTGCTGGCGCAAATACAACAATATAATCCAAACAGCGATTTGAGTCTAATCATAAAGGCATACAATTTTGCTGAAGCTGCACATGAAGGCCAGGTTCGAAAATCTGGTGAAAAGTACTTTGTTCACCCTGTTGAGGTGGCAAGGATTCTTGCTGAGCTTGAAATGGATGATTCTACCATTGTGGCAGGCTTACTTCATGATGTAATTGAAGATACGAAGTATAGCTATGAGCAAATTAAGAAAGAATTTAGCGAGGAAGTAGCTGTTCTTGTGGAAGGGGTTACCAAATTAGGTAACTTTACTTATGAAACAAAAGAAGAAAGACAGGCAGAGAGCCTCAGAAAAATGTTTATAGCTATGGCTAAAGATATACGGGTCATTATCATTAAGCTTGCAGACCGGCTCCATAACATGAGAACCCTTAAATATATGAATGAAAATAAGAAAAAAGAAAAGGCCATGGAAACCATTGAAATCTATGCGCCTATAGCCCATCGTTTAGGTATATCCAAAATAAAATGGGAATTAGAAGACCTATCCCTTCGCTATATTGACCCTGATGGATATTACGAACTGGTTGAAAAGGTCGCTAAAAAGAGACGGGAGCGGGAGGACTATATTAATCAAGTCATTAAGCAGCTGAAGGAAGCATTGAATAATGTAAATATTGAATTTGAACTTAGCGGCCGCCCTAAGCATTTTTATAGTATTTACAGGAAAATGGTTTACCAGCATAAGTCCTTTGAAGAGATATTTGACTTAACGGCTATACGAATTATTGTAGACAGTATAAAAGATTGCTATGGTGTATTGGGTATCGTCCATACGATGTGGAAGCCGATTCCTGGCAGATTTAAAGACTATATTGCCATGCCGAAACCCAATATGTATCAATCTTTGACTACAGTGATTGGCCCAATGGGAGAACCCTTTGAAATACAAATTCGAACGAGAGATATGCATCGTATTGCTGAATACGGAATTGCAGCTCACTGGAAGTATAAAGAGGGTCGAAGTGCTGAAGAGGATATGGATGATAAACTCAATTGGCTGCGTCAGCTTTTAGAATGGCAAAGGGATCTCAGCGATCCTAGGGAGTTTATGGAATCCTTAAAAATAGATTTGTTTACCAATGAGGTATTTGTATTCACACCGAAGGGTGATGTTGTAGACCTGCCGGCAGGATCTACACCAGTTGATTTTGCCTATAAGATACATTCGGCTATAGGCAACAGCTGTATAGGTGCGAAGGTTGATGGGCGAATCGTTCCGATAGATTATAAGCTAAAAAACGGGAATATTGTCGAAATACTAACTTCTAGTCATAGTAACGGCCCAAGCAGGGATTGGTTAAAGTTTGTAAAAAGTACACAGGCGAAAAACAGGATTCGCCAGTGGTTTAAAAAAGAAAGAAAAGAAGAGAATACTGAAAAGGGGAAGGAGATGCTTGAAAAAGAAGTGCGCAGAAGCGGCTATGAAGGTCAGGCATTATTAAAGCCCCAATGGCTTAGTCAATTAGCGAAGAAATTCAATTTAAATACTATAGATGATCTCTATGCTGCCATCGGTTACGGTGGAATTATGATGAACCAGGTTATACCTAAATTAAAAGAAATGTATAAGCTGGCACAAAAAGAAGAGCGATCAACGGAAGACATTGTTACTTCTCATAATAAGCAATATAAGCCTCGTCAGGAAAATAAAGGGAACCAAGGAGTTACGGTAAAGGGTATAGATAACATACTTGTACGCTTTTCAAAATGCTGCAACCCAGTACCAGGGGATGAAATTATTGGTTTTATTACGAGAGGCCGGGGTGTTTCCATCCACAGAAAAGACTGTCCCAATATAGCAGATGATTATGAATCTCAAGACCGTTTCATTGAAGTTGAGTGGGATGAAGGCCGTCAAATCACCTATCAAACAGAAATCCAAATCATTGCGGCAGATCGAAAAGGCCTATTGTCTGAAATAACGAATGTACTTTCTGAGACAAAGCTTACGGTTACAGCGATCAATGCAAGAACAAATAAGGAAAGAATTGCAATCATTAATCTGACTATCGAGATAACGAATATTGCACAGTTAGATAGACTAATGAACAAGATCAAGACGATGCAGGGAGTAATGGATGTATATAGAGTCACTTCCTAAGCAAGACAAGGAGGAATAGAATGCGGGCAGTTGTACAGAGAGTTAGTGAGGCTGCAGTTGTCGTTGAAGGACAGCGGGTTGGAGAGATCCAAAAAGGTTTCTTGGTACTCCTTGGAGTTGAGGAATCTGATGATCTAAAGGATGTTGAATATATGGTTGAAAAAATTATCAACCTGCGAATTTTTGAAGATGAAAATGATAAGATGAATTTATCTTTATTAGATATTCAGGGGGAGTTATTGGTTGTTTCGCAGTTTACACTGCTTGGGGATTGCCGTAAAGGAAGAAGACCCAGCTTCAGTACTGCTGCCAGACCTGAACAAGCTAATCACTTGTATATGTGTTTTGTCGAGCAATGCAGATCGAAAGGTCTGAGGGTGGAAACAGGAGTTTTCCAGGCACATATGGAGGTAAGCTTGTGTAATGATGGTCCGGTAACCATGCTGGTAGACAGCCATAGAAATTTTTAGGAGGGATAGTATTGTTAATAGAACGGATACCGGCGGGAGTCTATGCCGCCAATTGTTATGTGATAACCTGCGAAGAAACCGGTAAAGCTGCGATCATTGATCCAGGCGGCGATGCGAAAGATATTCTGAAGTTTATTGAAAATCAGCAGCTTGAGCTTTCCTTTATATTATTAACCCACGGACATGGAGATCATATTGGGGGAGTTGCTGATATCCTTTCATTAAAAAAGGTACCGGTTTATATTCATAGAGAAGATGCTTATCTTTTGTCAGATGCTGATAAAAACTTATCAAGCTTTATGAGCGGGCCTAAAATTGAAGTAGAAGCAGACAGGCTGCTAGAGGACCAAGAGATCATTGAGCTGGGAAAACTAAAGTTGAAAATTCTCCATACACCAGGACATACCTTAGGAAGTATATGCGTCTTTGTAGAGGATGTAGTATTTACCGGGGACACACTTTTTGCCAACTCTATTGGAAGAACCGACTTAGAAGGCGGTTCATTTAAAAGCATTATTCAGTCAATTTTACTAAAGCTATTTACTTTGCCCGATGAAACAAAAGTAATGCCGGGCCATGGTCCTGCTTCGACCATAAGTATTGAAAAACTTACAAATCCATTTGTGAATCAGTAGAAAATGCATAGCCCTCTATGAAAGTGGTCAAAATAACAGAAGATACATTTTGTAGGAGGGCTGATTTAATATGGAAAAGAAGATTGGTTATTATCTAGGCAGAAAAAATATGAGCCAATTTACAGATATTGATTTTCATGACTTCATTGATATGGTTCAATCGGGACTAGGGGATGAAGAAATTGCAAAAGAACTTGGAATCAGTGGAAATTATGTAAGGAAACTAAAGGATGAAATCACAATCCGTTATTAATATAGGGTGATGAAATGATAAAGGTATTATTGCAAGGTCACAACTATCAGTATGAAGTATTAGAGCTGTTAAAGATATTTATAAAGACTGAAAATATTTATTTTATTGACGATGAAGCTTTGGTAGACCACCAAAGCTTTTTGTTGGTAAACAAATTAATCGAGAAAGAAGACCACATAGAAATTCAGTCTGCAATAACAAGAGAAAAAGAACTACTGTTTCAGTATCACATTGCTATTGAAAAATCTGACTTTGATCAAATGAACCTGGTAAAAGAAGTGAAAAGAACAATAAAATTAAGCATTTATGAAGTAATCAGCAAAGCACTGCAAAAGTTTCCCGATTGGGGGATATTAACCGGGATCAGGCCTACAAAAATTGTTCATGAGCTGCTGGATCAAAATTATGCACTCCCTGAGATTGATTCCATAATGGAAAACAAGTATAGAATTAATGAGGAAAAGCGCAAGCTGCTAATGGATATTGCTGTTACGGAGAGACCCTTTATCGCCAATAACAATAAAAGCCTGGTGAGCCTCTATGTAAGTATTCCCTTCTGTCCAACCCGATGCCTATTTTGTTCTTTTCCATCTAATCCATTGAACCGTGGGCAGGGAATTGTTGATCAATATTTAGATGCTTTGATATATGAAATAAAGGGAACCATTGCTTTAATGAATGAATTAGGGCATAAAATTGAGACCCTCTACATTGGAGGAGGTACACCAACATCACTGGATACAGTCAACATAAAAAAACTTATGTTAACTTTGAACGAGAATATTGTACTTTCCGACTTAAAAGAGATTACTGTAGAGGCTGGCAGACCTGATACTATTGATCGGGAAAAGCTGAAGATTTTAAAAAACTATGGTGTAAATCGAATTAGTATAAATCCGCAAACGATGAATTCCCAAACCCTAGAACGTATCGGCAGGGCCCATTCTCCCCGCCAAATAGTAGAGGCTTTTCAATTGGCTAAGGAAATTGGCTTCGAAACCATTAATATGGATGTGATTGTAGGTTTGCCCGGTGAAGGATGCAAGGAGATCGAATATACGATGAAGGCCCTGGCGGAACTATTACCTGAAAATATTACTGTACACACCCTTGCCGTCAAACGGGCGTCAAATCTAAAAGAAAAGCTGGAAGATTATCCCTTAGTTATGGAAGAACAGGCGAAGGAAATGTTAAAAATAACAGTTGATTATACCAAAAGAATGGGAATGAAACCCTATTATTTATATCGGCAGAAATTTATGGTCGGAAATTTAGAAAACATAGGCTACTGTCTTCCAGGGCATGAGGGCATTTACAACATTCAAATCATGGAGGAAAGGCAAACGATACTGGCTGCGGGAGCAGGAGCTGTTTCGAAGATTGTATATCCAAAAGAAAACCGTCTGGAGAGGGTGCCAAACCTGACAAATGTCTATCAATATATCCAAAGAGTCAAAGAAATGATTGAAAGAAAGAGAAGAGAATTAATGATTCTGTAAGCCATATATTGACAGATAGCATGAGCTACATTATAATATAAGGAAATTAGGTAAGAAATACAATGAAAAGGAAGAGTAGATTTAGCTTAGTTTTCAGCGAGTTGGGAAGTGGTGGAAGCCCAATAATGATGGCTCTATTGAAGACACCTTAGAGTAGGTTATCTGAACCAATAGTAGGATAGCACGCAAACCGGCGTTAAAGGTAAAAGTGGGATTTTCCAATTAGGGTGGTACCGCGGGATATAAAACTTCTCGTCCCTGTCAACAATAGGGATGTTGAAGTTTTTTGTTTTATCTATTTTGGATTAGGGAGGGTTATTATGAGTATTCAGGCTCCAAGAGGAACAAGAGATGTATTGCCGTCAGAAGCATACAAATGGAACTATGTGGAAAGTTTATTTAGAGAAATCTGTGAAAAATTCGGATATAAGGAAATCAGAACCCCGATTTTCGAACATACAGAACTGTTTCACAGAGGTGTTGGAGAAACAACGGATATTGTCCAAAAAGAAATGTATTCTTTCAAAGATAATGGTGGAAGGGAAATCACTCTAAAGCCCGAGGGAACAGCACCGGTGGTGAGATCCTTTATTGAAAATAAGCTCTATGCGGAGCCACAACCCATGAAGTTATTTTACATAACACCCTGCTTTCGTTATGAGCGTCCTCAGTCAGGCAGATTAAGAGCTTTCCATCAATTCGGCGTTGAGGCCTTTGGTACTTCCAGCCCTTCTGTAGATGCAGAGGTCATCGGTATCGCTATGGCCTTTTATAGAAAGCTGGGTATTACCAATCTTGAACTCAGGATTAACAGCGTAGGCTGCCCTGAGTGCAGAAACAAGTATAATGAGAAGCTTAAGGAATATCTTCGTGGTAAATTGGATAAGTTGTGCAAAACCTGTCAGGATCGTTTCGATCGAAACCCAATGCGTATTATCGATTGTAAAACCGATTCATGTAAGGAAGAGATCAAAGATGTACCCTACATGCTGGATCATATATGTGAAGAATGTAAAACCGATTTTGAAGGCCTAAAAGAGAATCTAACCTTGATGGAGATTGCCTATACAGTGGATCCTACCATTGTTCGAGGATTGGATTATTACACAAAGACAGCCTTTGAAATTGTATCAAGGGAAATAGGGGCTCAGGGTACTGTTTGTGGCGGTGGCCGCTATGATGGCTTGATTGGCTGTCTAGGGGGACCGGCTACACCGGGTGTAGGCTTTGGTATGGGTATTGAGCGCTTGCTGCTGACCCTTCAAAACAATCAGATAGAGATCCCAAAACCCTCCGGATTGGATATATTTATAGCTGCCATTGGAGAAAGACCCTCAAAAGAAGCCGTTAGGCTACTTCATAAACTAAGGCTGGAAGGAATTTCTGCAGATAAGGACCATATGAACAGAAGTCTTAAGGCTCAATTTAAATATGCAGATAAGCAGCAGGCTGCTTATACTGTTGTCATTGGAGATGATGAGTTAGAAAAAGATATTGTACAGCTAAAGAATATGGATTCTGGCAACCAGGAAGAGATCAAACTAAGCAATATAATCCAGGAGCTTAAAAATAGATTAAAATAAAAGGAGGCTTTTTTATGGCTGAAGTTTTAGGGAGTATGAAAAGAACTCACATGTGCGGAAATCTCCGTTTATCTAATGTAGATGAAGAAGTAATTGTCATGGGCTGGGTACAAAAAAGACGTGATTTAGGCGGACTAATTTTTGCAGATTTAAGAGACCGGGCAGGAATTGTACAAATCATATTTGATAAGGATATATCTGAAGAAGCATTTATTAAAGCTGAAAAGATCAGAGGAGAATATGTATTGGCTGTTCGGGGAATTGTAAGAAAAAGACAATCCGTCAATGCCAATATACCCACCGGAGAAATTGAAATTTTTGCCCAAGAATTAAAAATATTATCGGAAGCCCAGACGCCGCCGATTTACATTGATGACAACGATGAGGTATCTGAGAATCTAAGATTAAAATATAGATACTTAGATTTAAGAAAGCCAAGGATGCAACGTAATCTTATGTTCCGACATAAGATGGCAAAGATTGTAAGAGATTATTTAGATGAAAACGGATTCGCAGAAATTGAAACACCAATGCTGACAAAACCGACGCCAGAGGGTGCAAGGGACTACTTGGTACCCAGCAGGGTAAACCCAGGAAAGTTTTATGCTTTACCTCAATCACCGCAGCTATTTAAACAGCTTCTAATGGTATCAGGTATGGACCGGTATTTTCAGATCGTACGCTGCTTCCGTGATGAGGATTTAAGAGCAGATAGACAACCGGAGTTTACCCAAATTGATATCGAAATGTCTTTTGTGGAAGTAGAAGATGTACTCTCTATGAATGAAAGACTGCTGCAAAGAATTTTTAAGGAAATGATGGACATCGATATACCGCTCCCGCTGCAGAGGCTGCCCTATGCAGAAGCCATGGAGCGTTACGGGTCAGACAAGCCAGATTTGCGATTTGGCTTTGAACTAAAATCCATCAATGATATTGCCAAGGGCTGTGGCTTTAAAGTCTTCAAGGATGCCGTAAACAACGGCGGCGATGTACGGGGAATTAACATTGACGGGTACGGTGAACAATTTAGCAGAAAAGACATTACTAAGCTGGAAGACTATGTAAAAACCTATGGTGCAAAGGGTTTAGCCTGGATTAAGTGGACCCATGAAGGAATCCAATCTCCTATCGCTAAATTTCTAACAGAAACGGAAATGAAAATGATCCTGGAAAGATTCGAAGCAAAAGAAGGAGATCTTTTGCTATTTATTGCTGACAAATCCAGTACTGTTTTCGATGCTTTAGGACACCTTCGTGTTGAGGCGGCTAAACAATTAAAACTTCTAAATAAGAACGAATATAAGCTATTATGGGTTACTGAGTTCCCACTATTCGAATATGATGAGGAAGAAAACAGATATGTGGCTAAACATCATCCATTTACCTCTCCAATGGACGAAGATGTAGAACTGCTGGAGACCGCCCCAGATAAAGTCCGTGCAAAAGCTTATGATATCGTACTCAATGGTGTTGAAATCGGTGGGGGCAGTATAAGAATTCACCGCAGTGAATTACAGCAGACAATGTTTAAGGCATTGGGCTTTAGTAAAGAAGAGGCATGGGATAAGTTTGGATTCCTCTTAGAAGCTTTTAAGTACGGAACACCTCCCCATGGCGGAATTGCCTATGGACTTGATCGCTTTGTTATGCTGTTGACAGGTAATGATAGCATTCGTGAGGTGATCGCATTCCCTAAAACACAAAATGCATCATCACCTATGACGGAGGACCCTACAATTGTAGACGAAAGACAGTTAAAAGAATTGCATATTAGAGTTTCTCTGGAAGAATAAAGAAAAGAAAGAAAAAATAGAGTGCCCAAGCACTCTGTTTTTATTATTTGACAAAATAGCCATGCTATTATATAATAATGATAATCAATATCAATTAAGGAGTGAGAAGAATGACGGCTCTAATTGTAGGTGGAGATAAATTAGGAAATATACCTGATGTATTAACCGAAAGGGGAATTCAGGAATACATACATTGGCCAGGTAGAAAAAAAGGAATGCGGAAGAAATCAATACCTGCAAATGTAGACATGGTCATTGTATTAGTTGATTATATAGAACACAATTTAAGTGAAATTATCAAAGAACAATCAAAAACCATGAATATTCCCTGTGTATTCTCTAAGAGAGCATGCAGTGACTTGGCAATGAAGTTAGATAACTGTAAGAACTGTAATCTATGTAGAGTAAGCTAGATAAGGCTCCTGAAAAGGGAGTCTTTTTCTACGAAAGTTTATTATTCAGTCTAAAAAAGTGGTATAATCTAAATAGGAATGGATCATTCATCATTGATTTATGAAGTTTATTAAATAAATAACCGCAGGAGCTGATCTTTTAGGGGAGTGTATAATTATTATTCCATATCGTAAAGAGGTGAATAGAATGCATCAGGTAGGAAAAGTATTGGAAACTTTAAAAGGAAACAAAGCACGTATTCTGATGACAAAGCATGCAGCTTGCGGAGACTGTGGTGCTTGCCAGCACGGGAAGGAAAATATGACTTTGACTATTGCCGCAATTAATGAAGTGGGTGCTGAAGTCGGCGATATGGTGGAAGTAAATATGGAAACCCAGGATGTACTAGGAGCTGCCTTTATCATCTATGTTATTCCTCTCATCGTTATGGTGTTAGGTATAGGGGGTAGCGGTTATCTGCTCAAACAGATGGGTTATAGGGGCAATGTGGAATTGTACGCTGCATTTATTGGCTTCTTGATCATGGCACTATCTTTTATGATCATCCGCATGTTCGAAAAGAGATTTCGTGCCAATAGAAAGTATATTCCTGAGATTACAAGAATTATGAATAGACAGTAAAAATGGAGTAAAATAGCCCAATGAAGATTACATAATAATATTATGTAATCTTCATTGGGCTCCTCTATTTATATTTTCTTTACAAAGAATAGCCTTGTAACAGAAGAAACGATAAAAATTGCGGCTGCGATGCTTCCCGCAATAAACATGGTTTCGCTGCTAATTAAGGCAGCACGGTTGAAATCCTTTTTAATAATAGCCAACATCGTATAGTACATACCAGAGCCGGGAACTAAGGGGAGAATGCCCGGTATTACGAAAACCGTTACGGCTTCTTTGAAGCGTCTTGCAAAAAATTCACTTAATAGAGCCACAACAGCAGCTGCCACAAAGGAAGACATCACTGTCGACTGTCCCAGCTGATTACTGAAATAAACATAGGTAATCCAGCCTAGGGCACCTGAAAGGGCTGTTTTATAGATGGCATTTTTGGGTATATTAAACAACACACTGAAACCTATAATAGAAAGAGCCGCAAAGATCAGCTGTTGAATCATAAAGCACTCACCCCTATTCCATAAAACCATAAATGAATGACGATACCAACACCCACTGCAATAGATATAGCAATGATAAAAGCTTCTGCTGCTCTCGATATACCTGAAAGTAAGTCCCCTGCTATAGAATCCCGTACTGCATTGGTGATGGAAACACCAGGCAAAAGAATCATGATGGAGCTGATGATGATCTTATCCAAATTCGTACCTAAATTGATTTGGACAGATAAAATAGCTAACAGAGAAGCCAAAATTCCACCTATGGCATTTTCCAGAAATAGATTGGAGTTTTTTTTTCCAATCATCGTAACGCCATTATAGACAATCATTGCAATGAGAAAAGAACTAATAAAATCTTTTATGCTTGCACCTAGCAAAATTCCAAAAAAAGCTGAAGCCATACCTGCGCAAAATGTCCTAAGAAATTGAGGGTATTTGGGTATTCGGTTAATATCTTTAAGCCTAGACATACCTTCTTCAAAAGATATTCTATTCAGAGTTAATGTTCTTGAAAAGTCATTTACCATAGATACCTTATTCAAATCAATAGAGCGTGTTCGAATACGCTTAACCATCGTAATAACCTGGTCCTCTTTTTGATCTGAAGAAATAGAGACGAAGATACCGGTCGGGGTAACAAAGGATTCCACATGAGAGACCCCATAGGCTTTGCAAATTCGGATAATTGTATCCTCAACCCGGTAGGTTTCAGCACCGTTTTCCAGCATGATCTGACCTGCAAAGAGGGCAAGAATAAGTATTTTTTTTTGAGCATCTGCCAAAAACCTACACCTCCAAAAAATCAATAGAATGATAGCATCAATGATTGTCTTCTACATGGTAATATATTACGCTAATTTATGTCTAATATCAATGAAAACTAGAAATAATACTATATGGGATGCAGTATAAAAAAGTAAACTTGTAAAATTGACTATTTATATCTATAATAGTTTATGGAAGATTCAAGTAATTCATAATACATATGAAGGGAGAACTGAACAATGAATTTTGACAATCTTATGCAAGTCGATGTAGATGTATTCAATGCAATCGAAAAGGAAATTGACAGGCAAAAGACAAAAATTGAGTTGATTGCTTCAGAAAACTTTGTTAGTAAAGCCGTTATGGAAGCCATGGGGAGTCATTTAACAAATAAGTATGCAGAGGGCTATCCGGGAAAACGTTATTATGGCGGCTGCGAATACGTCGATATTGTTGAAGACTTAGCAAGAGAGCGGCTCAAGGAGCTGTTTAATGCAGAATACGTCAATGTTCAGCCACATTCAGGAGCCAATGCCAATCTAGGCGTGTACTTTACGATTCTTGAGCCTGGTGATACGGTTCTTGGTATGAATCTATCCCATGGTGGGCATCTAACCCATGGCAGTCCCGTAAATATTTCCGGTAAATATTATAATTTCGTAGAATATGGTGTATCAAAGGAAGATGAAAGAATTGATTATGATGAGGTAAGGCGAATTGCGCTGAAAGTTAAACCAAAGCTTATTGTTGCTGGGGCCAGTGCCTATTCCAGAACCATAGATTTCAAAAGATTTAGAGAGATTGCCGATGAAGCACGGGCTTATCTCATGGTAGATATGGCTCATATAGCCGGACTTGTAGCTGCAGGACTTCATCCAAATCCTTGTGAGCATGCACATTTTGTAACCACAACAACCCACAAAACCTTACGGGGCCCAAGAGGCGGTGCAATACTATGTAAGAAGGAGTTCGGAAAAGCCATTGATAAATCAATTTTCCCTGGAATACAGGGCGGACCTCTCATGCATGTCATTGCAGGGAAGGCTGTAAGCTTTAAAGAAGCACTATCGGATGAATTCAAGACTTATCAGCAGCAGGTTGTTAAGAATGCAGCAAAACTAGCGGAAGAGTTGACAAAAAGAGATTTCCGCATTGTATCCGGCGGAACCGACAACCATCTGTTGCTGGTAGATCTTCGCAATAAAAACATTACAGGCAAGGATGCAGAGTTATTGCTGGATGAAATGGGTGTTACAGTGAACAAAAACACCATTCCTTATGATCCACAGAGCCCATTTGTAACCAGTGGCATTCGAATCGGTACTCCGGCCGTGACCACCCGGGGAATGAAAGAGGAGGATATGGTGACCATTGCAGAGATCATCAAGATCGTTGTAGAAAATCCAACAGATCATGATGATGCCATAGAAATGGTTGAAAGCTTATATCGAAAATATCCATTATATGAATAAGACGAAAGCATGGTCCTTAGACCATGCTTTTTAAAAAGGCTCTATTACCTATAATGTTGATTTTGTAAGGTGAGGACCCCCGCGTCCGCTTGTTTTATTGGGCATCTGCGGGTGGACAGAGTCGTCCACCCCTACCCGTATCACAATCTATGTCTAAAATATATAATATCCACACTAAACTTTAACTAAGCTTTTAAAAAAGGGTTTAGAAATAAAAAATAGAATTAAATAAGATACAGCCTCAGGAAAGGAGGGATTTCTTGAAGCCCTATTTTTATGAGATATTGGAAATTGTTTTGCAATCCATAGATGAAGGAGTTCATGTTATAGATAATGAAGGAAGAACCATTATTTATAATAAAGCCATGGCGGAGCTGGAAGGAATGAATCCTAATGATGTACTCAATAAACCCCTGTTGGAGCTTTTTCCTAGCTTGGATTGGAACAATAGCACGCTGTTAAGGGTATTATCAACAGAGCAAAGCTTGATTGACCATCCCCAGACATATCTCAATAACAAAAATAAAGAAATTACCACTATCAGTACTACTGTTCCGGTATATTTTGATCAAAAGAAGGTAGGGGCTCTAGAAATCGCAAAAAATATTACAAAAATAAAAGCCCTATCCGATCAAATCATGACACTGCAGCTTCAGCTGTCCAAGCCACAGAGCAGGATCGTATCAAAAGAAAGGAAGTTTACCTTTGATCGTATCATTGGACAGAATGAAGGCTTTTTAAAGGCTATAGAATTTGCTAAAAAAGCGGCCTTTTCTTCTTCAAGTGTCTTTATATACGGTGAAACAGGGACAGGAAAGGAATTGGTTGCACAAAGTATTCATTACAACGGCAGCAGAAAGGATAAGCCCTTCATAGCACAAAACTGTGCTGCTCTTCCGGAAGCTTTGCTGGAGGGAATATTGTTTGGTACTGTAAAGGGAGGCTTTACAGGGGCAATAGACCGCCCAGGGTTATTCGAACAGGCAAATGGGGGAACCATTTTTTTAGACGAACTAAATTCTATGGGTCTATTGTTGCAATCAAAACTGCTGCGGGTGCTGCAGGAGGGTTATGTTAGAAGAATTGGTGGTGTGAAGGATATACCGATAGATGTACGAATTATTGCCAGCACCAATGAAGAACCCTATGAAGCTGTAGAAAAAGGAATTCTGAGAAAGGATTTGTTTTATAGGATTAATGTAATTCCAATCAACCTACCACCATTAAGAGAGAGAAAAGATGATATTCCAGTATTAGCGAAAGCCTTTATAGAAAAAATAAACATAAAAATGAACAAAAAGGTTGAAGATGTTGAAGAAAAGGTGCTAAATATCTTTAGAGACTATAGATGGCCGGGAAATGTTAGAGAATTGGAGAACACGATAGAAGCTGCCATGAATATTATTGAAAATGAAAAACTTTTGAAGATAGAACATTTTCCCCCGCAAATAAGTGCAAAAATGTTTGCACCTGCATCCGCAAGAAGATTGACTCCCCATAAAAATCTAACAGATACCTTAGAAGAAATCGAATATGATTTAATCCTTAAAGCTTTGAAAGAAAGTAATGATAATATTTCCAAGGCTGCAGAAAGATTAGGAATCAAGCGTCAGACGCTTCAACACAAAATTAAAAAATACAGTCAGATAAAAGCGTGAAATGCAAATAATTTTGCATGCGTAAGTGCAAAATTATTTGCATTTTTATTTTTGATTGTTACATATATGGAATTTTCAGTAAAATTGAATGGAAAATTGAATAAAATTGCAAAAAACAATAGATGTATAAGGAAAATCTGTATATTTCCTGACAAAATAATTTAATGAAAAGAATAAGTTTGGCAAGAAAATTGCAAATAATAAGTGCGTATATACAAATAATGATGGAGGTGCTTATATATGGAAAATGTAAAAGTTGCAATTTGGGGATTTGGTGCTATGGGAAGCGGCATGGCAAAAATGCTTCTTAAGAAGAAAGGTGTAGATATAGTAGGGGTGTGCGATAGAAATGCATCCAGAGTAGGTAAGAGCATGTATGAGGTGCTCGGTGTGGATCGAGGAGACAGACCTGAGGTTATTATTAATCCAAACATCGAAGAAGTGTTAACAGAAGGAAGCTGTGATGTTTGTCTGTGTGCTACGGATTCCTTTACAAAAAGTGCTTTCCCGCGTATTAAATATGTACTTGAGAAAAAAATTAATGTTGTTTCAACTGCAGAAGAAATGGCATACCCGCAGGCGCAAAGTCCAGAGCTGGCAGCTGAACTTGATAGAATTGCTAAAGAGAACGGTGTGACTGTACTAGGTACAGGAATCAATCCAGGACTTATGATGGACCTATTGGTTGTATGCTTAACTGGATGCATGGTTGATGTTGAACATATCGAAGCAAAGAGAGTAAACAGCTTATCTCCTTTTGGTCACGCAGTTATGGAGGAGCAAGGTGTTGGTATCACAGTAGAAGAATTTGAAAAAGGTGTTAGAGAAGGCACTTTGGCAGGACATGTTGGCTTTGCTGAGTCTATCGGAATGATCGCAGATGCTATCGGTTGGAAGGTTGAAAAATTTGACCAGCAAATGAAGCCAATTGTTACATCTGTAGATCGAAAATCACCCCACGGCTTTGCTGCAGCCGGAAATGTTGCAGGAGTAAACATGACTGCTCAAGCTTGGGTAGATGGAGAAGTAAAAATAGATATGATCCATCCTCAGCAGATCGAACCGGAAATGGAAGGAACGGAAACAGGAGATTATATCACAATTAAAGGAACACCTCCTATCAATATGGCGAATAAGCCTGAAGTTGAAGGCGGTCTTGGTACGATTGCTATGTGTGTAAACATGATTCCACATGTAATCAATGCAGCACCAGGATTAAAAACAATGTTAGATTTACCAGTTCCAAGAGCTATTATGGGAGATATGAGAGACTTAATCCAAAGGTAGGAGATCGATATGGAAGCAAGAAAAGGCGATTGGGTAATGATCCACAACATAGTTTTAACATCGGAAGAGAGAGCTCCACAAGTTCCTGAAGATACGAAACAAGTACCTTTAGAGTCTTGGGTAAAAGGTTTTCTTGAAAAAGATGCAGCAATAGGAGATGAAGTTAAGATTACTACAGTAACCGGAAGAAAAGTTAACGGGAAATTGGTAGAGATTCATCCTGCTTACAAACATAACTTTGGGGATTTTGTTCCTGAGCTTCTGCAAATTGGCATTCAATTGAAAGAAATGCTTGCAGGAGGTGAAAACAATGCATAAGGATATGAGTTATCAAGGGGTAATGTCCCGTAGAAATGAGATTATGAAACAGGCTATTGGTATTGATTACAGCGTTTTCGAATCCGGCAGCATTGCCTTTGATTATGAACGGATGATGCGGGAGACAGGATATACCCTAGAAGAAATGCAAAACATCCAGGGTTCAACTGGCGTAGGCAATACCCCTCTGTTAGAGCTGCGCAATCTTACGGCTCTAGTAAGGAAATTTGCACCTAAAGGAAAAGGTGCCCGCATTTTTATTAAGGATGAGGCATCTAATCCATCGGGGAGCTTTAAAGCCAGACGAGCTGCCAATGCAGTCTATCATGCGAAAAAACTAGGCTATAAAGGAGTTATCGCTGCTACCAGCGGAAACTATGGTGCAGCTGTTGCCAGCCAAGCTGCGATGCAGGGACTAAAATGCATTATTGTACAGGAATGCTACGATAGCAGAGGTGTTGGACAGCCGGAGATCATTGAAAAGGCAAGAAAATGCGAGGCATATGGAGCAGAAGTTGTTCAGCTTTCTGTAGGGCCAGAGTTATTCTATACATTTTTAAAGCTTCTGGAGGAAACCCAGTATTTTAATGCGTCTCTCTATACGCCCTTTGGTATAGCCGGTGTAGAGACATTAGGCTATGAATTGGCAATGCAGTTTAGAGAGAAGGAAGGAAGAGACCCGGATGTAGTGGTATGTACCAATGCAGGAGGCGGAAACCTTACAGGTACAGCCAGAGGACTTATGAAAGCCGGTGCAGAAGGGGTTGTGGTAGTCGGTGCCAGTGTAAATCTTCAAGGCCTGCATATGGCAAGTGATAAACAGTTTAACCGAAAATCTTTCACAACCGGACACACAGGCTTTGGCATTCCTTTTTCCACATGGCCAGACCGTTCTGATGTACCAAGATCAGCTGCAAGACCGCTAAGATACATGGATCGCTATGTAACGGTGTCGCAAGGAGAAGTGTTCTATATGACTGAAGCTTTGGCACAGCTGCAAGGACTTGAAAGAGGACCGGCAGGCAATACTTCCCTGGCAGCAGCTTTCAGTATCGCACAGGAATTAGATCAGGACCAGATTATCGTCGTTCAAGAGACTGAATATACAGGGGCCGGTAAACACCTTCAGGCGCAATTATCCTTTGCACGGCAAAATGGTATTGAAATCAAATTTGGAAATCCAAAGGATGAGATTCCGGGAACCAATATTATCTTACCGGAAAATCCTGGTCTTATACAGGTACGGGAAATAGATATGGATAAAATTCGAAGATCCTATATTCACAACAGCATTGAAACTACTGGCATTAAGTTTGTCTCAAAGGCAGACCTAGAGTTCCTGGCGCAGGACGCCAAGGTTTCTGTAGATTTTGTAAAACAGGCACTTCAAGAGAAAACAGTTGAAATAGAAGAATAGTTAAAATGGGCTGGGCATCAGCGGGGATGCCTTATCCCTATTTAAATCAATTAAGAATATGGAGGGAGAAAGCATGAAAAGAGCAGATGACTTTCAACAACGTAGAGCCCACCTTGCCAATCTTACAGATGAGCAGCTAAAGGAGAGATTTTGGCAGTTGGCAGAAAAAATTGTTGATCCAATGATCGATCTAGCCTATAAGAATACGACTCCATCGATCGAAAGGTCTGTATTGCTTCGAATGGGATTCTCAAGTCTTGAGGCAAAGACGATTGTAGAGGGGGTAATGGATCGTGGTCTAATGGGCAAAGGTGCTGGTCACGTGGTATATAAGCTGGCTAAAGAAAAAAATTTACCAATCAGAGAAGCTGGATTAGCCCTGGTAGAGGGGAAATACTGGGATGAAGCAGCAGCAATGTTTCAAGGGGGTGCAAAATAATGGAGTTAAAAATCAATGAAAAGATTGATGTTAAAGAAATCTTGAAAGACTTAGAAAGCTACAGACCTAAGAGAAGAGGATGGACATGGAGAGAAAAAGAAGAGAATCTTCAAATGGGTCCATTTAATTATAAAAACTGTTCTAAACCTCTTAAAAACAGTGTACCCCTTCCATCTGCCAAATATTTTGGTGATATCGATCCACAACCGGATTATACTATTACTACGGAAATCGCTTCCGGGAGATTCGAAGATGATATTCGTCGTATGAGAATGGCTGCATGGCATGGAGCAGATCATATCATGGTTATCCGTACAGCTGGCCAATCCCACTTTGACGGCCTCATCGAAGGTACACCTCAAGGTATCGGTGGAATTCCTATTACAAGAAAGCAAGTAAGAGCACAAAGAAAAGCCTTAGACCTTATCGAGGAAGAAGTAGGCAGGCCGATTAACTATCATTCTTATGTAAGTGGTGTTGCAGGTCCTGATATCGCCGTGATGTTTGCAGAAGAAGGTGTTAACGGTGCGCATCAGGATCCACAATATAATGTTTTATACAGAAACATCAATATGATCCGTTCCTTCGTAGATGCAGCGGAGTCTAAAAAAATCATGACATGGGCGGATATGGCGCAAATCGATGGAGCACACAATGCCAATGCTACTGCTAGAGAAGCTTGGAAGGTTATGCCTGAGCTAATGGTGCAACATGCATTAAACTCAATTTATTCAGTAAAAGTAGGTATGAAAAAGACAAATATTTGTTTGTCTACAGTACCTCCAACCGCACCTCCGGCACCGTCCATGCACTTGGATTTACCTTACGCAGTAGCTTTAAGAGACCTATTCTCTGAATACCGGATGCGTGCACAAATGAACACGAAATACATGGAATCTTCTACTAGAGAAGCTACTGTAACTCATGTATTGAACCTAATGATCTCCAGGTTAACCAGTGCGGATATCCAATCTACCATTACACCGGATGAAGGAAGAAATGTACCTTGGCACATCTACAATATGGAAGCCTGCGATACAGCAAAACAAGCACTTGTAGGTATGGACAGCTTAATGGATATGATCGAACTGAAGAAGGAAGGGTATTTGCCGGAGAAGGTTCGTGAGCTGAAAGAAAGAGCTGTACTATTTATGGAGGAAATCTTGGAAACCGGCGGCTATTTCAAGGCAGTGGAACAAGGATTCTTTGTAGATTCAGGCCATTATCCCGAAAGAAATGGCGATGGTATCGCAAGAAAAATTGATGGAGGCATCGGCGTAGGCGCAATCTTTGAAAGAGATGCAGATTATCTTGCACCCGTTACAGCTCATTTCGGATACAACAATGTGAAGCAGTACGATGAAACAGCAGAGGATAACCCTTCTAAGCTCATTGATGGTTCCACTTTGGAAGTACCGGAAAAAATTATCTACATTGATGAATTGGATGATACAGATAATGTAAATGTGAGAATGGAAGAAACAAAGGAACTTCGTGAGTCTTCAAAAATCCTTCCGGAAGTGGAGTGGATGGGTGATGGAATCGTACAAATGGATCTATTCCTTCCAGCCAGCAAACGAGTAGCAGAATTTGCTGCCCTTGAAATTGGTAAGAAAATGGGTCTTGAGGACGTAGAAGTCATTCATAAGGAAACCATGCATCCAGCAGAGGGTACACGAATTCAGTTAAAGGGTAGGGTTGCCTTTGCAATAGATACAAAGGATCTTGTTATCCCGCCGGAACCTGAAATCATGTCCGAACAAGAAGTGAGAGAAGCCATTGCAGCTCAGCCGATGAAGATCGTAGCAGGTACAGTTGGAGAAGATGAGCATTCTGTTGGGTTGAGAGAAATCATAGATATTAAGCACGGCGGTATCGAAAAATACGGTATCGAATGTCATTATCTTGGGACGTCCGTGGCCCTTGAAAAGCTGGTTGATGCTGCTATTGAGCTAAATGCAGACGCTATATTGGCATCTACGATTATCAGCCATGATGACATACATTATAGAAATATGAAACGAATCCATGAGCTTTGTATTGAAAAGGGAGTTCGTGATAGAATCATGATTCTGTGCGGCGGTACACAGGTAACACCGGAATTGGCTGTAAAGCAGGGTGTTGATGCAGGATTTGGAAGAGGAACAAAAGGTATTCATGTAGCCACTTTCTTAGTGAAGAGAAGAAGTGAAATTCAAAATGAAAATTAATATTCTTGTTGCTGAAATAGGCAGTACTACTACCGTTGTAAATGCCTTTGCAGACATCCATTCTGACCGCCCCAGGTTTCTGGGGCAAGGTCAGGCCCCTACTTCTGTATCAGAGGGTGATGTAAATATCGGTTTGCAGGGTGCAATTGAGGATCTTAAAAAAAACCTAAAAATTGATGATTTCTCATATGACGAGATGCTTGCCACCAGTAGTGCAGCTGGTGGATTAAAGATGACCGTACATGGACTCGTCTATGATATGACCGTTAGAGCAGCAAAGGAAGCTGCTTTAGGTGCAGGTGCCATCATTCACAAAGTGACAGGTGGAAAGCTTAGAAGAACTGATTTAAAAAACATTATGGAAATTAAACCAAATCTTATTCTCATAGCAGGCGGCGTTGATTATGGAGAAAGAGAAACAGCTCTCTATAATGCAGAACTAATCGCTGATTTGGATATTGATGTGCCGATTATTTATGCGGGGAATATCGAGAATCAAGATGAGATCGTAGAAATCTTTAAAGGTAAACCTAATAAACTCTATATCGTTGAAAATGTTTACCCGAAGATTGACCAACTCAATATAGAGCCTACCCGTTCGGTAATACAGGAAGCCTTCGAAGAACACATTATTCATGCTCCGGGGATGTCAAGAGTGAGAGAATTGGTTACGGGACCGATCATTCCTACGCCCGGAGCGGTAATGGAAGCATCTAAGCTGCTGCAGGAAAATATTGGAGATCTCATCACATTAGATGTCGGCGGTGCTACTACGGATGTACACTCTGTCACGGAAGGCAGTGAAGAGATCAATAGGATTTTAATTAGTCCGGAACCTCTGGCCAAGCGTACTGTAGAGGGCGATCTTGGAGTTTATGTAAATATGAGAAACATCGTAGAGCGAATTGGGAAAGAAGAATTGCAAAAGCAATTGGATGGAGATGTAGAAACCCTGATTGAGACACATAAACCAATACCGGATACACCTTTAGCCATCCAATTTGTTGAAATACTTACACTGGAGGCAGTCCTCACAGCAATGAACCGTCATACTGGAAAGCTTCGTCATCTCTATGGGCCAACAGGTAAGAAGACCTTGGCAGAGGGAAAAGATCTTACCAATATTAAATGGATCATTGGAACCGGCGGTGCACTCTCGCGACTGCCTAAAAGGGTAGATATCTTAAAAGAGATAGCTTTGCGCAACAAAGGAGACTATCTGTTGCCAACCCCGGAAGCACAGATTCTTATTGACAACCATTACATCATGGCTTCTTTAGGGGTTTTATCAAAAAGATATCCGGAAGCAGCATTGAATCTAATGAAGCAAAGTCTAATGATAGAATAATAGCCGGGACAATATTCCCGGCTATCCTTTAATCGACTGGAGGTAGAAATATGGATGTTTGTCCACGAATTGAGATAGACCTTTCCAAAATCAGAGCCAACACACAAGTGCTGGTCGATCGTTGTAAAAATGCAGGAATACAGGTAGCAGGGGTCACAAAAGTATTCTGCGCTGTTCCACAGGTAGCTGAAGCCATGGTAGAGGGTGGGATAAACATGTTGGCAGATGCAAGATTGGAAAACTTTGGAAAAATAGCCCATATTCCAATCCAAAAGCTGCTTCTGAGGCTTCCAATGATCAGTCAAGCTGAGAAAGTAGTTTCACTGGTAGATATCAGCTTGAATTCTGAAATAGCTACTATCAAAAAACTATCTGAAGCGTCAATAAAGCAGGGAAAGGTGCATAAAATCATATTAATGATTGATCTAGGGGATCTAAGGGAAGGAATTTGGAGTGACCAAATTCACACAACCATTAAAGAAATTACCCAATTAGAGGGGGTTCAATTGGTTGGTATAGGAACCAATTTGACTTGCTATGGAGGTGTCATTCCAAATCCGACGAACCTGGGACAGCTGGTAAATATTGCCATGGAGATTGAAGATACATTCCAAATCCGAATGGAAATTATATCTGGTGGAAATTCCAGCAGCCTTTATTTATTGGAACGCGGGGAGATGCCAAAAGCCATCAATCATTTGCGGTTGGGCGAATCCATTGTCCTCGGAAGGGAAACCGCCTTTGGAGAGCCAATCTCTGGTACCTATCAGGATGCATTTACTTTGATCGCTGAAATTGTTGAATTAAAAGAAAAGCCATCGGTGCCTATTGGAGAAATTGGCATGGACGCTTTTGGCAATAAGCCTGTATTTGAGGATCATGGTATTAGAAAAAGAGCCATTCTGGCCATAGGAAGACAGGATGTATCTGTAAATAATTTGATTCCAAAGGATGAGAAAATATCAATTTTAGGTGCTAGCAGCGACCACCTGATTGTTGATGTTACGGATTCGCTAAAGGAATACAGCGTTGGAGATGAAGTAGCCTTTGATATTGAATATGGAGCTTTGCTTCAGCTAATGACTTCCGAATATGTCTTTAAAAAGATAAAATAAAAAAGTGTAGAAGAGCTCTCTTTTACCTGTCTCATAGAATTCATGCCGAGAATATACTGTAGTGAAATCGTTAGACAGGAGATGATCGTATGCAGTATGGAGAAGGAAAATACATTATCGTTTTTACGTCGAATTATCATGCTTATTATATAGAGGAGCTCCTCCGAAGACACAACATAGAGAGCATTTATAAAAAAGCACCTAGATCAATTGCAAAGTCCTGCAATTCAGCAGTTTATCTTTCAAATGAGGCTGATCTGCAAAAAGCATTAGAATTAGTCCGAAATGGAAAAATCCCATTTCAATCTGTCTTCGAAATTCACCGCAGGGATAAACAAGTAGAGTATCAAAAAGTTCTCCTTCAATAGGAGAACTTTTTATTTGAATATTCTTTTGAAAAATCCAGATTCTTTTTTTGCCACATTTTCTTGTTTCTGCTGGGTGAGAATTGTTTCCTTTTCTTTTATACCATCCTTGAAAAGTTGATTCTGCTGCTGAGAAAGTATCAACTCCCCATGAAGTTTTTCTCTCTCTTTTTCCAAGGACACACATTTTTTTTCCAATGCCAAAATTTTGTGCTGAAAAATATCTTTTTCACCTTCCCATTTTTGTATTTGCTCTTTGTATTGACTGATTTTGTCACCACTTTCATTAATTAGGTGTAGATATTTTCGATTCAAATCGGTTAACTTCTTCACTTCCTCTTTTAAAAAGCGAATTTCACTTTCCATTGTACTGATTATATTTTTCCTGCCGTTGGATTCAAGCTGACTTTTGCTGATTGCAGCAATAGGCGGATTATGATAGGGTTGCTGTTTACGATTGCTGATGGACATATCCCTATTGATCATCGAGGGATTATTGCTAAACCTATTTTCTGCAGCCAATGATAAATTCGCCTCAAGTACTGACAATTGATTTAAGTCTTCCCTTGAAACCAAGCTGAAGAGATTTAATAAGGTTTTACTTTCAAGATCATTATATAAGCCAAAGTTTGTATGAGTAATATTTTCAGGAAGGATCTTACTGAATACTGGGGTTGTTATATGATGAATCCGTACTCCTTCTCTTGACCAGATGAGTTCGCAATTTTGTAATAAATGAGCATAAATATAATAAATTTCTTCATTCGCAACATATATGATCATGAAAACATCATGGTTAATATACTGAAAAAACCATTTAATAGGCTGATCTTTCTCAATAACAACATTCGTTGTTTTTTTTGCTGAATCTATCGTGTAACAGAGATATTTAATACAATAATTACTTTTGTTTTTGTCAGTCCAGCTGATATGTAGGTTGCCTTTTTCATCTGCCAGCATGTCTATGAAGAAATTCTTAATATAGATACAATCAGAGAGATAAAACGCATCCTCCCATTGAGCAGTTTCAATCCTGTAAACCGATAATTTAAGATCGTAAATCATATTGTTATTCGTTAGAAAGGATAAGTAGAGATTATCACCATGGTCTTTTGTTATACAATAGGGTTTACAATTATTCTTAAAATAGGTTCTGGCAATAATTTTTTTCTTCCAGCTGCCGTCTTCTGTAAAGTAAGTGACAATGGAAACCTTGAAAGGAGAAGATAGATCGCGCCAGCAGAAAAAAATTTGCGGATTCCGATTCGTATACTTTATATCTACAAAGTCAATTTTTTCTGCATCTAAAGCCGCCTGATACAAAAGATGTGTATCCCACGATTGTCCGTTAAAGTTATAATAATAGAATTGTCCTTCCTGGTCCAGTATAACAGCTCCGATATGCCCATGGCTGTCATGATCAACAGCATATTCTTTAATAGGATAAGGATGTACCGATTTCTCAGATAATTCCTCGCCCTGTATTCCGAAGCGAAGGTATTGAGAATCATCTAAGCTAAACCGATAAGCTGTCCTATGGATATTTGCATTTGTATCAAACCTGCCAATATCTAACACTTCCATCACCTGCCTTACTAGAAATATATTAATGCCCCTTCCACAATATGTTGGTAATTTATATATATAAACTGAACAATTTACTCACCAATTTTTAATGAGTATCATAATATACAATTAGAACAGGCGATTTTATACTTAAGACTGATAGCAATATAATTGATCAATAAAGAAGGGGGTACACGATATGTACAGACATTCATCCTCAGCCCATGGAATCAGTTTATTTACACCTGGCTTTATTCCAGAAGAGCTGAGAGAGCAATTTGGAAATGCAAGGGAGTTGGTGTGTGTCCAGATTCCTAAGGTTTATGACTCTTGCCTTCTAAGAATCTGCTTAGTTGGAGATCCAAATAAGGAAGATAGAGATGAAGGAATTGTATTTGATCCAGACTTACGGGTTCGCGTAGATTGTAGTGTTGAGAGCATCATTAATGTAAGAGTCGCAGGACTTGTACCTGGATCATTTAAAGTAATCCAAAAGAGACCATTACCAGGAGATCCAGATCGTAAGATAATCACCTACAAATATCAGTTAAGAATTCTATATGATGTAGTATTCGATGATTGCACGATCTCCAAGGACAATGAACTAATACTAAGAAGAACAGAAACTGTTGGACCATTATATTGTCCAGACACACAAACTATCATTAGAGAAAGCAGAGTGGATCAAACAGGTACAATTCATCCGTCAACTGATGAAGATGATCAAATCATCAAGCTTGAAATAGTGGCTACTATCCTAGATGTTAAAATCGAGAGAAATGAAGGCGCAACCTTAGATCCATACGATGATGTATGCTTTGCAGTATTTACAGTTGGAGTATACAATGTAATAAAATGCGAGCTTATTGTTCAGCTAGTGATACCTGCATTCGGATTCTGTCCGCCACCTGCACCTTGTGAACCTTTAGGAGAACCTTGTGAAGTATTTAATGCACAGCTGCCACCTGCATTTTTCCCACCACAGCTAGATGAAGTTATTTCAGGTCCTGGAATAGATTGCTAATGAACAACAAGAGGATGTGTAATAAACGCACATCCTCTTGTTGTTTTAACTTTAAGCGGGCGGGTTTCAATTTGTAGAAGGGGATTATGGATTTCATATCGAATAGATGATATATTCTATAATGAAACGATTACAGAAAGGAAACAAATGATGGAGCCGCTATCAATCAGAATAAGACCCGATACCCTGGAGGAGTTTATCGGACAAGCTCATATTTTACATAAAAAATCCTTGCTCTACCAATCTATCAAAAACAAGACCTTTGATTCTGCCATATTCTTTGGACCTCCCGGTACGGGGAAAACCACATTGGCCAGAATCATCGTTAAAGAACTTGATGCTAATTTTTATGAGCTAAATGCCACTACTACAGGAACAAAGGATTTAAAAGAAATCATCGATTATGCCAAAAAGACTAAATATACCCTGGGATACAAACCGACATACGTTTATGTGGATGAATGTCATCGTTGGAACAAGAGCCAGCAGGATACCTTATTGAAGGCTCTGGAGGAAGGCACCATCAGGTTTATAGGCAGCACAACGGAAAATCCCTATTTTGCAATGAATCCTGCAGTGCTTAGCCGTGTACGGGCAGTCTATGAGCTAAAGTCACTGACTGCTGAGGAATTAAGTCAAATGTTAATTCGTGCCATTTCTCATAAAAATGGGTTAGGTAGTAGAAAAGTTCTCATATCACAGGAGAATATCGATCTTATAGCAACCCTGTGCAACGGAGATGGAAGAATTGCTCTCAATACACTGGAATTTATCGTAAGATCCCTGGGGAACGATATAGAGATTGAAAAAGATATGATTATCGAAGCCATGCAGCAGCGAATGAACTATTATGATCGGGAAGAAGATAAATACAATTATCTTTCTGCTTTACAAAAAAGTATCAGGGGGAGTGATCCTGATGCATCCATTTTATATTTAGCGCAGCTTATTGAAGGTGGAGCAGATATCCTCACTATCGGCAGAAGGCTGCTGGTGATAGCCAGCGAAGATATAGGACTAGCTTCTCCTAATGCTATTTCTATTGTTCTGTCCTGTATACAGGCAGCACAAATGGTAGGCTTTCCAGAGGCTAGGATAATCCTTGCTGAAGCAGTGCTTTTTTTGGCCTGCTCGCCAAAATCCAACAGCAGCATTGTAGCTATCGAACAAGCTGCTTCAGACATCCGTACAAGGAACATCGACCCACCACCGCCCCACATTATGGATGCTCATTACAGTGGTGCTAAAAAAAGAGGATTTGGAAAAAATTATTTATATCCCCACGACTTTGGGGGGTATGTAAAGCAGCAGTATCTGCCTAATAATCTATATGAGGAGAAAAGGAGCTACTACAGACCCACAGAAAATGGAAGTGAAAAAAGCATCAAAGAAAGGCTTGATTCCTTACGAAAGAAATGATCCCATGATTAGGGATCATTTTTTATGAAAAAATCCTGCAATCTTTTTATAAAACCCTTCTTACCGGGAGTGATGTCTCTCGCGGCCTTCAGTAATGATATCAACTGATCGGCTGTATCGGCTTGCAATGATTGGTGCCTTTCTATAATAGATTGAAGATCCTTTTGTATCTGTTGGTTTTGATAGATAATCTCTTCCAGCTTTTCAAAAATCCCGGTTTCTTCATAAAGATCATTCTCCGGTTTTAAGACTTCAGATTCATCGATTATATTAAAGGGGTCTATAAATATATCTGGTGGCTGTACTTCTTCCTCTTTTTCTTCAGTTTCACCGTGATCCTCTTTATCCTTTGATTGTGACACGGTTGAATCAACTCCAAGTAATAATATTTCATCATTTATATAACCCAATGCTGCAAGAACCTTTATAGGAGACCTAAATCTGTAGCTGTTGCCTAGTACACCAATTCTAGCAAGATTCTTTTCTGATAGATTTGCGAGCCATCGGGTTTCCCCCCACTTATCGCTGTCATGCTCTTTTGCTTGAGAAAATAGATGAATTCCCTCTCGCCAGAATATAATCATCTCATTTTCCAATTGAATAAGGTAGGGTTGACTGCAATCTGTACCATTTTTTGAAATCCTTAAAATTTCCTTTCGAGTATTATTTTTATATGAGATCGGTTGTTTTGCATTAAAATAACGAATTTCATAGTGTCCACCAATAAAGGAGGACCATGTGACATGCAATTGATCCTTGTTGTCACAGAGAACAAATGGGTGGGTATGTTCGTAGAGGCCCTCACTGATTTTAACAGGAATATTCCATGATCGATAATTCAAGAGAAATTTTGCATAATAAATCTGATAATACTTACCAACACGGGATTTATAGACGAGATGTATATTGTTTTTACTGTCCAAATCTGCATGAAACGCCACATCATAGGGCTCCGTTATTATCTCACATATTTTCTGATTCTCCCAACTCTGTTTGTTCCAGTAGTAGTGTTTGATTATCCAAAGATCGCTGTTTTCTGTGTAGGATTGTGCCATAAGAATATGAATTTTTTCTTCAAAGACAAATAGGATGATGTTTTTTAGTTGGCTGTGATAACGATCAAAGGTCATTAAATTTCTGGATTCCCATGCTTCATTAAAATAGATACCATATTTTAGATGCCCAGTTTCTAATATGGAGGCTATATGAAATTTCCCAGCAGTATCTATACCAACAGAAAATTCTACAGTCTTTTCTTCTAATTTCATTGTGTTATAGGTGATAGCTTCTTTCAGCACCCTTACATATAAATTTGTTCCTACTAGATAGAAATGGTATGAAAATCCAGAGGATCCGTAATAGATAAAATGCTTTTCATTGCTCTTCACCATATACATATCTCCTTTTTAAGTGTTGTCCCACTATATATTTATCATTGATTTTTGGAAAATATGACACTTGTATTAAATAAATAAGTGATGAAAACAAGATATGGAAAGTACAATATAATAGATATTGGAATAGGAGGGGGATTTCATGATAAATGACAATACAATACAGAATAAGAAAAGTATTCGAAAGCTTAGTGAACCAGAACCCTACACAGGTCTAAAAAGAGGAGCATATAAGCAGGAAAAACAGCAAAGTAAAATTCTATTTGATCCGCTGGAGTCAGTCAACATTATTGCAGATCAGGTATATTCCAGCTATCAGTTTCGAAGCTGCTTACCTAAGTTTTCTGTTGTTATGCCGAAGTCTGGAGACTTATTTCAGTTTATCAACATTACCTTTCAAGAGGGAAAATTATTGGAGGATAGTATAAAAATCACGCCTTTAGGCTCTAAACGTCCAGGTCATTCCAGGGTACAATTTCAAATTCAAATTCCTTACCAGCTAATCGTACGGGATCAAGTCAGTGGTGAAGTGAAGGCTATGAATGGAAATTTACCTGAAATAAAAAAGGACGCTGTAATGTACATACCAGAAGCAAGAAGTGAATTTAATTACCGGATTATTGCAGAAACCAGAACAGAGCTCCTGCATTTCCCAGAATCCGAAGGAGAACATTTGATAATACCTATAGGGATTTTTATGATTATAAGCGTAGTCGGCAGAGTGCGGCTGCAGCTCCCCTCATATGGTACCTTTCAGGAACCACTGGTGGGAGAACCTTATGAAGCAATTGAACTGGAGTTATGCGAGGAGTTTGAAAAAAGGATTTTTCCAGAGGATTTTTTTCCAACCTCAATAGAAGATCCAGATATAGATCCCAAAAAATTTAAAAGGGGATGAATCACCATAAGGTGGTTCTTTTTTGTGCCATAAAAATAAAAAATGAATACAGTATAGTAGCGAGCTTATATCAATAGACCATCCATTGATAGCCGAACCAAAAGAGGAGGATCTTATGAGAGTATTGTTTTTTGTAAGAAAGGATTTAGTAGAAAATCCGGCAGGAGATACAACCATTATTTGTGCTTTAAAAAAGCAGCTTGGAAGGTATAAAATCACTGCAGATATATGCATGGATCATAGAATTAATCTAAATACCTATGATGTCATCCACCTATTTAATGTTTCACGGGCCAGTGAATTATATAATTTTATGAACCATATATCCATTAGAGATAAGGCAGTTGCATTGACACCTATTTATTGGGATCTCAGTGAATATCTTAAGACTACCAATCAGATCTCAAAGCTGGATACTTGGATCAATGGAGAAAAAAAGAGAAAACATATTTTCGACCATGTTGATTTATCAATTCTTCACTGTAAAGGAGAAGCAAATCTCATCAAACAGAATTTTAACTACAAAAAGTTATACAAGATTATACCCTATGGCACAAATATTGCTTCAGCAGAAACATCGAATTATATCCGTAATAAATATGGATTTAACCAGTATGTGTTATGTGTCGGGAGAATTAGTTATCAGAAAAATCAATTGAACCTCATCCGGGCATTAAAAAAAGACTCCATACCAATAGTTTTTGTCGGAAGTATTAATGATCAGGAGTATTATAAGCTTTGCCGTACAGAAGCAGGAGAGAAAACAATCTTCATCAATAAAATGGATCATCAGCAGGTTTTGAATCTCTATCACCACGCCCATGTTCATATTCTCCCCAGCTGGTTGGAGTATCCTGGTCTGGCAAACCTTGAAGCCGGGGCAGCGGGCTGCAACATTGTTTCTACTGAAATTGGCTCAGCTAAGGAGGTTTTTAAAAACATGATCAATTATTGTCACCCCAATAACCTTGAAAGTATTCGTTCAAGCACCTTAATGGCTTTAGAGACGCCAAAAAGTGATCTATTAAGAACCTATATATTAGAACACTATTCATGGGAGCATCATGCCCAGGAACTTCAGCAGCAGTATTTGAATCTGTTAGATTATAAAAAAATGAAGATTTAGCGGCAGCATAGCTATCGCTTTTAATAAGAAATCCCATTCACCGAAATGAGCATGTCTGCATAATTTAAATTATAGAAAATCCCAAGAGGAGATCAACCAGGGAGGGGATTCTAATGAAAGTGGTAATCCTGTGTGGAGGAAAAGGCACTAGGATGAAAAATATAACAGAGGATGTACCTAAACCCCTTGCGCCAGTGGGTGATAAACCTATCCTCTGGCATATCATGAAGTTGTATCATCACCAAGGGTTTAATGATTTTATATTACTGCTTGGATATAAGGGAGAAAAAATAAAGGAGTATTTCATGGACTATCCATGGAAAAGTAATAACTTTGTTCTAGATATGAATCAACCCAATGGGTACATCCATATGCTTGATCAGCCTGAGAACTGGAAAATTACTTTTATTGATACCGGCATAAATACCATGACAGGAGCGAGAATTAAACGTGCACAAGAATACATTGGAAATGAACCCTTTATGCTCACCTATGGAGACGGATTGGCAGATATCGACTTACAGGCACTGTTGGATTTCCATATTGAAAAAGGAAAAATAGGAACCGTAACAGGTATTCATAAAAAAAGCCAGTATGGGACCCTTTCGATTGAAGACGGTGTAGCCCAATCCTTTCAAGAAAAACAGAAAACAGAAGGGATTATTAATGGAGGTTTTTTTGTTTTCAATCCTGAGGTTTTTCAATATCTTAGAACAGACGAAGATTGTGTCTTGGAGCAAGATCCAATGCAAAACCTAGTCAGTGATCGCCAACTAGCCGTATTCATGCATCATGGTTTTTGGATTGCTATGGATACCTATAAAGATCTCCAGGATGCCAATCAAATATGGCAGCAGAAAAAGTCATGGAAGGTGTGGAAAGATGGCAAATAAGGATTTTTGGATAAATAGGAATGTATTTGTGACTGGATGCACTGGTTTTTTGGGCAGCTATCTGGTACAAGAATTACTGAACAGAGGGGCTAATGTAACAGGTTTAATAAGAGATTGGGTTGCAGATTCAAAATTAATATCTGAGGGTTACGATAAAAAAATCAATATTGTCAAAGGCTCCCTTGAAGATTTGCAGCTGCTGGAGCGAATAATGGGAGAGTACGAGATCGAAATCGTTTTTCATATTGCAGCTCAGGCGATCGTGGGTATTGCCAACAGAAATCCCCTATCGACCTTTAAGGCAAATATCGAAGGAACTTGGAATGTGCTGGAAGCCTGCCGCAGAACTCCAACCATTAAGCAGGTAATTGTTGCTTCCAGCGACAAGGCCTATGGCGACCAAGAAAAGCTTCCCTATGATGAGACTATGCCACTGCAAGGTAAACATCCCTATGATGTTTCTAAAAGCTGCACTGACTTATTGGCACAGGCATATTATCAGACCTATAGGCTTCCCGTCTGTATTACCCGATGCGGTAACCTGTATGGGGGAGGGGATTTAAACTTTAATAGAATTATACCTCAGACCATTCAATCAATCCTTCATGGCAAGGCACCTGAAATCCGCAGCGATGGTACATTTATTAGGGATTATTTTTATGTTGAGGATGCAGTTTTTGCCTATCTGCTCCTGGTTGAAAATATGGAGGATGGAAAAATCTACGGGGAAGCTTTTAATTTTAGCAATGAAATTCAATTGACCGTGTTAGAACTTGTTCATCAAATTCTGACACTGATGTCTAGTGAGCTGAAACCGGTAATACTGAATCAAGGGCAGCATGAAATAAAGCATCAGTATCTTTCAGCAGAAAAGGCTAGAAAGCTCTTAAATTGGACTCCTAAATACAGTCTGGAAGAGGGCCTGTATAAGACTATCCAGTGGTATAAAGCTTACTTTAAAAAATAGTCAGCTGACATTATGTCAGTCGACTATTTTTTATGCCAAAAAACATATAAGTGAATGTTGACAAATTTAGTTGGGTATAATATACTAAGAATGAATTTCTAGTTGTTTACTTGGGATTCGAAGGGAGTGATGAAATGAGATTATCTACTAAGGGAAGATATGGCGTTAAGGCTATGTTTGATCTGGCATTAAGCTATGGAGAAGGTCCCATAGCGCTAAACAACATCGCCGAGCGACAAAATATATCTGTGCATTATTTAGAGCAACTTTTCGCTAGCTTGAGGAAAGCAGGGCTTGTGAAAAGTGTTCGGGGTGCACAGGGTGGTTATGTGTTGGCAGAAAGACCCCAAGATATTACCGTTGGGGATATTATTAGAACTCTTGAAGGACCATTAGCACCTGCCGAATGTGTTGTGAGTGATGACAGCAATGAATGTTCAAGAGCAGATTGCTGTGTTACCAGAATTATATGGGAGAAAATTAGAGATAGTATTAATGAAGTTGTAGATTCTATTACCCTGCAAAATATGATTGATGATTACAAACGAATGAATAATAAAGACACTTATATGTATTATATATAAACGATTTGGGAGATGATTGCATGAAGAAGAGGGTATATTTAGACTATTCCGCAACAACGCCAATGAAGCAGGAAGTACTTGATGAAATGCTGCCTTACTTTACAGAAAAGTTTGGCAATCCTTCCAGTATTCACTCCTTTGGCAGGGAAGCCAAGCAGGCTATTGATTTATCAAGGGAACAACTGGCTAAGTCAATTGGTGCGAAGGCCGATGAAATATTCTTCACAGGCGGAGGTTCTGAAGCCGACAACTGGGCTATAAAAGGGATTGCCTATGCAAATAGAGATAAGGGTAATCATATTATTACTACTAAGATTGAACATCATGCTGTACTGCATACCTGCGAATATCTAGAAAAGAACGGTTTTGAAGTTACCTATCTAGAGGTAGATGCCCATGGCCGAATTAACATAGATGATTTAAAAAGCGCTATTAAAGATCAAACGATACTTATCACCATTATGTTCGCTAACAATGAGATCGGTACTATTCAGCCAATTAAGGAAATTGGACAAATTGCCAAAGAGAAAAAAGTTATCTTCCATGTAGATGCCGTTCAGGCCTTCGGCAATATAAAGATCAATGTGAACGATTTAAACATCGATTTGATGTCCCTATCTGCCCATAAGGTTTATGGACCAAAGGGAATCGGTGCCCTTTATATACGAAAAGGTGTTAAGATTCACTCTTTGATTCATGGGGGTGCTCAGGAAAGAAGAAGAAGAGCGGGGACAGAGAATTTACCGGGAATTGTTGGTTTCGGAAAAGCTGCAGCCCTTGCAGATGAGAATCTAGAGGCACATATTCAGCATGTAAAAGTTCTAAGAGATAAGCTCATCAAAGGCATCATGGAAAAGGTCGGCTATGTTCGTTTGAATGGACATCCGGAGCATAGACTTCCCGGCAATGCTAACTTTGCCTTTGAATTTATTGAAGGTGAATCTCTACTGCTTAGCTTGGATATGTTAGGAATTGCCGGCTCTAGTGGATCAGCCTGCACATCCGGTTCTTTAGATCCGTCCCATGTACTAATGGCTTTAGGCTTATCCCATGAGATTGCCCATGGTTCTTTACGCTTAACCATTGGAGATTTTACAACAGAAGAAGATATTGATTATGTTTTACAGGAACTGCCAAAGGTTGTTGATCGATTAAGACAAATGTCACCACTATATGAGAAGGTAAAGGGAGGACAAAAATAATGTATTCAGATAAAGTAATGGATCACTTTATGAATCCTAGAAATGTGGGAGAAATCGAAAATGCAGATGGCATTGGCGAGGTAGGAAATGCCAAATGCGGAGATATAATGAAAATGTATCTAAAGATAGATGATGGTGTAATTGTAGATGTGAAATTTAAAACCTTCGGTTGCGGATCGGCAATCGCAACTTCCAGTATTGCAACAGAAATGATTAAGGGAAAGACTGTGGAAGAGGCACTGCAGTTAACCAATAGAGCGGTAGTAGAAGCCTTAGACGGTCTTCCGGCGCAAAAGATTCACTGTTCTGTTTTAGCCGAACAGGCAGTAAAATCAGCCTTGCTGGATTACGCAAGAAAAAATAGTTTACAGCTTGCCGGCTTAGAGGACTTTGATCCTACAGAAGACCACCATCATCACGAAGAAGAACACTAAAACAGAGCCCAGAATATCTGGGCTTTTTTCTGATAAATTGTTAGAATTCGATTAAAATAATACTATATAGGTGAGATGATAATGAGCTTAGATAAAAACAAAGTAGTTGTTGGCATGAGCGGTGGCGTAGACAGCTCTGTAACAGCTTATATATTGAAGAAACAGGGGTATGATGTTATTGGTGTAACCATGCAGGTCTGGCCGGATATGAATGGGGATGAACAGGAAAGCTCCGGTGGCTGCTGTGGTCTTTCAGCAGTTGACGATGCCAGAAGAGTAGCAGATCGGCTGGAGATACCTTTTTATGTTATGAACTTTAAGGACATATTTGAAAAAAAAGTGATTCAGTACTTTATTGATGAATACAAAAGGGGAAGAACACCCAATCCTTGTATTGCCTGCAATAGGTTTATAAAGTTTGATGAATTGCTGCGTCGTGCCCATCAGCTGGGTGCTTACTATGTGGCCACCGGACACTATGCGAAGATTATCTATGATCCAGAAACCCAGCAATATAGAATTAAAAAATCTAACACAGCCGGAAAAGATCAAACCTATGCCCTATATCACTTTACTCAGGAGCAGCTGGCTCATACCCTCATGCCCTTAGGAGATTTCGAATCGAAGGATGAGGTGCGGAAAATTGCAGCAGAAATGGGATTTATCAATGCTTACAAGCCAGATAGTCAAGAAATCTGCTTTGTAAAAGATGATGATTATGGCAGCTTCATTGAGGCAAATGAACCAGAAGTTGTTTTGCCCGGGGATTTTGTAGATACTACGGGAAAAAAGCTTGGAACCCACAGAGGTATTGTTCATTATACGATAGGACAGAGAAAAGGTTTAGAGATCGCACTGGGAAAACGAAGCTATGTAGTAGAGATACGACCGGAAAGCAATCAAGTAGTTTTAGGAGACAACGAAGATGTGTTTGGAGCGGAACTGATAGCAGAAGATGTGAATTTTATACATTTAAGTTATACTAATGAGCCTATATCCGTTCAAGCTCAAATTCGTTATAATGCAAGGGCTTCTGAAGCCATTTTATACCCTATGGAAAACAAGACAATGAAGGTCGTTTTTAAAAATCCCCAAAGAGCCATTACACCAGGGCAAGCTGTTGTTTTTTACCAAGGAGATTTATTATTAGGCGGAGGTACAATAAGTAGCAAAGTAAGATAATACTAACAATAGCATATGAGTATGTTTTCAAATGGTAAGTGGAATGATAAAAGTAGGCATTTCACTTACTTTTTTTTATGAAAAAGTGTGGTGTAATCAATGTTAAAAAGAGGGAGTGACATTATAGGCTTACCTGTAATCTGTTTAGAAGATAATAGCAAAAAAGGAAAAGTAAAAGATATTTTGTTTGATCAGCAGACTATGAATTTAAAGGCTCTTCTTGTAGATGAGGGAGGCCTGATGCACAGCTGTAGATTCATCCATTATCATAATATATCAAGTTTTGATGATAATGTAATTACTGTTCAGAAAAGCAGCTTTGTAGAGCATGTTCCTATCCATTACAAAGCATCATTCCAATTTCACGGGCGACAGGACATTCTGGATTTAGAGGTTTTAACCGAAGAAGGACAAAACATTGGCATGGTTCAAGATTTATTATTTGACATTGATAGGGGAAAAATCACTGCCTTGATTCTTACAGACGGATTATTTCATGATCTGATTGAAGGAAGGCCCCTGTTGCCCTTGGTCGATTCAGTATCCTTTAAGGATTTCTCTGTAATCGTACCACAGGAAATGAAGAACGAAGTGCAGTACCATACCGGAGGATTAAAAAAAATATTGTCATTGGAATAATTAAGACACAGATTACCAATAATGAAAAAGGAGGATGGGCATGAGAGATCGATTTATGTCAGGAATGCTAACCGGTGGGCTTATTGGTGCAACTGCCGGGCTATTTGCTTACTCTAGGATGAGTCCGCGACAAAGAAAAAGAATGATGAAAAGAGGTAATAAAATGCTTAAAAGTGCAGTCTCTATGATGGGCATGGCACAATCAATGGATATGTTTAAGTAAATTATAAAGCAGCTAAGGTCTCTTAGCTGCTTTCAATAAAGCTTTAGGGAGAAATTTTGATGGGCAATCTGGGATTATATTTACAAAACTTTTTAGAAGTTAAGCCTGCTTTTTATTTTTTTTTACTTATCGTAGCTGGAATAAATATCTTATTACTCTTACTTTTAGGATTTTCCGTTTATTATTTAGTTAACATTGGCAATCACTTTATTGATCAACAGAAAAAAATTAGAATCAGCAAAAAACATTTCTATTATTTTTCATTAGGGCTTGCAGGTATCTTATTTTTTGGCCTGTTGTACAATTTTCGAAGTATTATTTGGCAGGTACTTCCACCTTTGGGTTGGTCAGTTCTTTTAGCTTATCTCCTAAATCCTATTGTTAATCAAATCAGCAAGCACAATATTTCAAGGATATGGGCAGTGATCATCGTCTATTCAATACTAACTGCTACAATATTCTTTATACTATTTACGATCACGCCTAAAATATCCAGAGAAATGGGAAGACTGATCGATTTACTTCCTATATACTCCAGACAGGCTGGAGAACTTATGAACAAAATTTACAGCAAAGTGGATCAAATTGAATACTTGCCGCCAGAATTTATCGGCGTAGAGGAGGCCATAACAGAAAACCTTACCCGTATTCAAGTATATTTAGTGAACTTCTTTAGAAATATTACTACTCGTATCTTCAATATATTTACCCATTTAGTAACACTGGTGCTGATTCCTGTGTTTACCTTCTATTTCTTAAAGGATGCTTCTCATTTTAAGAAAAAAATTATACTATTGCTGCCTAAATCTGGGCGGACAGCTATTCTTGATATTGCCAGAGATATAGATATACTCATCAGCCGCTTTATCCGGGGACAATTGATCGTTGCTGCAGCCGTAGGTGTTTTAAGCATAGCTGCCATGTTGATTATAAAGGTTGAATTTGCTTTTCTAATCGGTTTTATTGCAGGGCTATCCAACATTATTCCTTACTTTGGACCCATTATCGGATCAATTCCGGGAGTGATCATCGCTCTATTAGATGAACCATCTAAAGCCATTTGGGTTATCATAGCCTTTACCGTAATCCAGCAGATTGAAAGTGCTATTATTTCCCCTAAAATTGTGGGGGAAAGCGTAGGGCTTCATCCCATTATGGTCATCCTTGTACTGATCGTTGGCAATATGCTCTATGGAATATTAGGAATGCTGTTTGCAGTCCCCGTTGCAGCCAGTATTAAAATAATTTTTCATCATATCATTGAGAGAATAGTGAGATACTAAAAAGATTATATGATACTTTCATGAATTGACAAAAATAGCTAATTCCATTATAATCTAGACATGAATAGTAAACAAAGGCAATGATAAAGAGGAGTATAATAAGAGAGTGTATGCAGAGAGGAAATCCTTTGGCTGAGAGATTTCTAACAGTCCTTATTAGAAGCAGCTTTTGAGCCATGGTTCTGAATCTATTTTAGTAAGAATCAGCGGAAGACAGCCGTTATCTGTCAGGTATTGAACTGTACTGGAGAGACCATTTTGGTAAGTAGGGTGGTACCGCGAGAGCACTCTCGTCCCTATATTGTAGGAACGAGAGTTTATTTTTTGTAAATGATTAAAATAACACAAGAGATATGGAGGGCGTAAGTATGGAAAAAATGAGTTTAAATGATATTCGCAGTTCTTTTTTAAATTTTTTTGCCAGTAAGAACCATTATGTAGGAAAAAGCTATTCCTTAGTACCTGAAAATGATAAGAGTTTGCTGCTGATTAATTCCGGTATGGCTCCTCTGAAACCCTTTTTTATGGGAATTGACACGCCGCCTAACAAGAGAATGGTTACCTGTCAGAAGTGCATACGTACAGGAGACATTGAAAATGTAGGCAAAACAGCCCGCCACGGCACTTTTTTTGAGATGTTAGGAAACTTCTCCTTTGGTGACTATTTTAAAGTAGAATCAATCCAGTGGGGCTGGGAATATGTAACGGAGCATTTAAAAATGCCGGTAGAAAAGCTGTGGGTCAGCGTATATGAGCAGGATGATGATGCCTATGAGATATGGAATAAAACAATTGGCGTACCGGCCGAACGTATTGTTCGATTAGGAAAAGCCGACAACTTTTGGGAGATCGGGCTAGGACCATGCGGACCATGCTCGGAGATCTATTTCGACCGTGGGGAAAAATATGGCTGCGGTCACGAGAACTGTAAACCAGGCTGTGACTGTGACCGATACGTTGAGTTTTGGAACCATGTATTTACCCAATTCGACAAAGATGAGCAGGGCAACTACAATCCACTGCCAAAGCCTAATATTGATACCGGAATGGGATTAGAAAGAGTTGCTTGCATCATGCAGGGAGTAGATTCTATTTTTGAAGTTGATACAATGCAGCAAATTTTAGAAGGCGTTACTACCCTGTCCAATCAAAAATATGGTGTAAGCTCTAAGAGTGATATTTCTATCCGTATTATAACAGACCATATTCGTTCCGTAACCTTTATGGTAAGCGACGGTATTATGCCAAGCAACGAGGGAAGGGGTTATGTACTACGCAGATTACTCCGTAGAGCTGCCAAACATGGAAAACAATTAGGAATTCAGGATACATTCCTTACAGCTTTGGTAGACCGTGTGATTGCTGTATCCGGCCAGGCTTATCCGGAACTTATAGAGAAACAGGAATACATTAAAAAGGTAATCTCTGTAGAGGAAGACCGGTTCCGTGAAACCATTGATCAGGGCAGTGAGATACTTAGAGGCTTTGTAGAAGAATTGAAGCAGCAGAAGAAGACCTGCCTTTCAGGTGAAAATGCATTTAAACTATACGACACCTATGGTTTTCCTATCGAACTAACAAAGGAAATCCTTGAAGAAGAGAGAATTGAGATTGATGAGGCAGGCTTTAAAGAAGAAATGGAGAAGCAACGGGTACGGGCTAGATCAGCAAGACAAAACATGGAGGATGAAGGCTGGAAGGAAGATATTTTTTCAAAGCTTAGTGCGGACATCCGATCAACCTTTGAAGGCTATGGCAATACACAAACAGAAGGCAAAGTGCTGGCCATTATGAAAAATGGAGAGGCAGTGGATACTGCCATGCAAAATGACGAAGTTATCCTGATTCTCGACCGAACACCCTTTTATCCGGAGGGAGGCGGACAAATCGGAGATAAAGGTTTTATGGAAAATGAAGCCGTGAAAGTGGAAATATTTGATTGTAGAAAAGGAAACAATGAAAGAATTCTCCATTATGGTAAAGTAGTGGAGGGAACACTAGCCGTAAATACGCAAATAAAAGCTATTGTTGATAGGGAGCTTCGAAAGGCTACAGAAAGAAATCATACGGCTACCCATCTGCTGCATAAAGCACTGAAGGAAACAGTTGGACAGCACGTTGAGCAGGCAGGTTCTTATGTTACACCTGATCGTCTGCGCTTTGACTTCAGCCATTTCCAAGCCCTTACCACAGAAGAAATAGACCGTATTGAGGAATCTATTAATGAAAGAATATTGATGGGCCTTGGTGTAAAAGCAGAAAATATGTCTTTAGAGGAAGCTAAGAAAATAGGCGCCACAGCCCTATTTGGTGAAAAGTATGGAAATACGGTAAGGGTTGTATCTATCGATGGCTATAGTATAGAATTGTGCGGCGGTACGCATATTGAGAATATCGGTCAAATCGGAATATTTAAGATTATCAGCGAAGGCGGAGTGGCTGCCGGTGTCAGAAGAATAGAGGCAGTAACCGGACTTAAGGCTTATGAAACCATTAAAGAAAAGGAAAACAAACTGAGTGAACTCTCCAAGCTGTTAAAAACAAGTGAAAAAGAGCTAGTTCATAAAACAGAGTCACTCATTCAGGAATTAAAGGGAGCCCAAAAAGAGCTTGAGGCTTTGAAGCTCAAGTTGGCTAGTGGTTCTATTGATGAAATTCTAGAAAATGCTTATCGAATTAAAGATCTAAAGGTGGTATCCTACAGGCTGGAAGGATTAGATATGGATAGTTTGAGAAATCTTGCTGATAAAGTAAGAGACCGCATCGGATCAGGGGTAGTAGTATTAGGAACAGCAGATCAGGATAAAGTGAATTTTGTTGCTATGGCTACTGACGATGCAGTCAAGCAAGGTATCCATGCCGGAAACATTATTAAGGAAGTTGCCAAAATCGCTGGCGGTGGCGGCGGCGGACGTCCAAACATGGCTCAGGCTGGGGCAAAGGACGTGGCCAAGCTGGAGGAAGCACTGCAAAAAGTTGAAGAATTAGTAAGATCTCAGCTTAAATAATAGTATAAAAGGTATATAATCTATATAGATAAACGCCAGTAAAATGAAAGATAAATGTAGGGGACGACCTATGTGTCGTCCCGAAAAAGCGGGCAGACACATAGGTTGTCCCCTACAAAACAACATCTTGTTGTAGAGGCGTAAATCTATATAGATATGTGATTTAGAAATTTAACATTATGTAGGGAACAGCCCCTGTGCTGTTCCGCTAATGTCCTTTTATTCTTTATAAATCTGCAATTGGACAGGATTATGCATAATCACAGCGAATAATAGTAATATATAAAAGAAAGGAGCGGGTAACAATGAATGAAAAATTTAATCTCACAATGAAGTTTAATGTGGATAAAGAAAAAGTAAATCAGGCAGAGGAAATATTAAAAAATGTGTATAAGTCTTTAAAAGAGAAAGGGTATAATCCCATTAATCAGCTGGTGGGCTATATTTTATCCGGCGACCCAACCTATATTACCAGTCATAACAATGCAAGAAGCTTAATTCGCCAGCTTGAAAGAGATGAACTATTGGAAGAATTGTTAAAGAGCTATTTAGAAAATAAATAGGAGAGATAAATATTGTATAACAAGTTAAATAAAACCATTTGCATGGTTGTGCTACTGCTTCTTTTATCTGGGATGAGCTCCTATAGTGAACCTGCCATAGATAAAAGAGTAGTTGTTGTGGCTATAAACGAAGTAAACTTTCAAGATCTTGAAAAGCTTCCTACCATAAAGAAGCTAATTGACCAAGGCTCTATCGGTCTGATGAACAATCGGACTTCTACGAGAGCCAATATATTTAAAGCTTATACAACCCTTGGTTCAGGCGTTCGCGCTGAAGCATCCTCTGATTCCATACATTTTGTAAATATCAATGAAGACAATAGAGAGATTTACCTGCGCAGAATGGGCACGGATCCGGGAGCTGAAGGTATCGTAAATCAAGATATGGCAAAGCTGCAAAGGCTAAATACTGCAGGAGAATATGGTGCTGTTGCAGGAGCTCTGGGACAAGCACTGCATGAAAAGAAAATAAAGACTGCAGCAATCGGAAACAGTGATATCTCAGATGCATCGGTACGTTTGGCCCCACTTATTGCCATGGATGAGCTGGGCTTTGTGGATTATGGAGATGTGAGTCAAGGCACTTTAATAAAGGATGATCTATATCCATTTGGTTTAAAGAATAATTATCAGAGAATGCTTGAAGCATTTATTGAGGCTTATGAAAAAGCCGGGTTGACAGTCATAGACATTGGAGACATCTATCGGCTGGAACGCTACCGGGACAATATGACGGATCAGGCTTATATGAATCATAGGGTGAAAACACTGAGGGAGTTAGATGCTTATATGGTCCAACTCCTGGAGCACATTGATTTTTCAAATACGAGACTATATGTAGTAACCCCTTATCCCTCTGCGTCTAATATTAAAGCAGGTGACAGGCTGACGCCCATTTTAGCAGTAGGTGACGGAATCCGACCAGGAATATTGACATCGAATACCACCAGGCGTGAAGGGGTTGTAGGTAACGTAGACTTAGCACCCAGTATTGTAGAATATTTAGGGGTACAAAGTGAAAGTATGACCGGAAGACCCTTAGCTTATCTTGAAAGAGCTGGCAACCTGGAGTGGCTGATGAATATTAATCAGGATATTATTGCTACATCAGAGTTTAGATATCCCGTATTAACAACCTTTGCAATTTTTGAGATACTAATCTCCATCTCAGCATTAATACTGATTTTATTGAAGGACAGGCTCAATAGCAAATGGGTAAGTGGGTTCATGAATCTATTGTTAAGTACAATGACAGTACCCTTTGTATTATTGATTCTTTCTTTGTTTGCGAAAAGAAATCTGTTTCTGGTATTTACCTGGATGATTGTTATTACCGTCCTTATTACCTACGGAGCTAAAAAAATCAGCAGACATCGACTGGATCCTCTTCTGATTCTTTCTGCCTTGACCACCATTGGGCTGCTGCTAGATATAGCTACCCACGGACGGTTGATCAAAACCTCCCTGTTGGGATATGATCCAATCATTGGAGCCCGTTATTATGGAATAGGGAATGAATATATGGGGGTTTTGATCGGTTCAACTCTAGTATTTGCAACAGCGATAATAGATAGGTTTAAAACAAGCAGATATTTGACCTTATTAATATTTGTCTGTACAACAGTAATCGTAGGTTTTCCCGGTTTAGGCGCCAATGTAGGTGGCACCATTACGGCCGTTGCAGCTTTTGTATTTTCATCTTTGCGGCTATTTAATGTTCGTATTCGTCTGAAACAAATCCTTATTATAGGATTTTCCACTGTTTTTGTCGTGGCAGTGATGGCCTTTATCGACATCAATGTTTTAGGTGCAAAATCTCATTTAGCCGGTGCTATTCAACAGATCTTTAGTGAGGGACCCGGAACCATTTTTTTAATCGCAAATCGAAAGCTGGCTATGAATCTAAGGTTAATCCGTGTTACGATCTGGAGTAAGGTTTTGATCAGCACGATTTTAATACTGGCTGTATTGTTCTACCGGCCGGTTGGTGCCATCAATAGACTCTTTAAAGCGTACCCAAACCTCTCTATCGGATGGGCAGGCATCGTTACAGCTTGTGTTGTAGGATTTCTTGTAAATGACTCTGGCGTTGTAGCTTCTGCGACGGGAATTATTTTCTTAGCCATGAGTATGTTGTTTTTAACTTTTTACATTCCAAAGGAGAACCATACCGATGTCTAGCTTAGAATATAGAACTTTAGGACGTTCAGGCATACAGGTTTCAAGGCTGTGCTTTGGTGCATTGACTATCGGACCCCTACAGGCTAATATGACCGTAGAGGCAGGGGCTGCTATTATTCAAGAAGCCTTTTCCCTAGGCGTAAATTTTATAGATACAGCGGAGCTTTATCAGACCTATCCCCATATTCGTAGAGCGATAAAAGCCATGGACAGGCAGAAGCTGGTTATAGCAACCAAGTCTTACGCTTATGACAAAGGAACTGCAGAAGCCAGTCTGAATATGGCACGCAAAGAACTTGACTTGGATCAAATTGATATTTTTTTGTTGCATGAACAGGAAAATGAACATACTATTAGGGGACACATGGAAGCCTTAGAGTATTTCAAAAGTATGAAGGAAGCTGGTATTCTAAAGGCAGTGGGAATTTCTACCCACCACATTGCAGCGGTTAGAGCTGCTGCTGAAATAGATGAGATCGACATCATACACCCGATCATAAATATGACAGGACTGGGTATACAGGACGGCTCTATAAAGGAAATGATAGAAGCCCTCGAAACAGCTCATCAAAGAGGAAAGGGAATTTATGGAATGAAGCCTCTTGGTGGAGGCAATCTTATTCATGATGCAGATCAATGCTTTCAGTTTGTATTGAACCTGCCATTTTTAGATGCTGTTGCCGTCGGAATGCAGACTATAGAGGAAGTGCAGGCTAATGTTATGCGGTTTAAAGGTATTTCTATACCGAAAGCATTACAAGATAAAATCAACACAATGCCCAGAAGGCTCCATATTGATAAATGGTGTGAAACATGTGGCGCTTGTATTCCAAAATGCAGTCAAAAGTCTTTAGCCATTAAGAATAATATTTTGACTGTTGACCCTAAAACCTGTGTTTTATGTGGGTATTGCAGCAGCTATTGTCCTAATTTCTGTATTAAAATTGTATAAAGTGAGGAGTTTTATATGCGTGCTATGGGATTGGATGTTGGAGATAAAACGATCGGCGTTGCAGTAAGTGATTTATTGGGCCTTACCGCCCAAGGCCTTGAGACCATTAGAAGAACCAAAAAAAAAGCCGATTATGCAAGGATCGGCGAACTGATTAAGGAAAAGGACGTCAGCAAAATTATAGTAGGCCTGCCTAAAAACATGAATGGTACCATTGGGCCTCAAGGAGAGAAAGTTCTAGAGTTTGTGGAAGGGTTAAAAAACCGTTTTAAAGTAGAGATCATTCTATGGGATGAGCGACTTACTACTGTTGCCGCTGAAAGATCCCTAATTGAAGCAGATATGCGCAGGGAGAAGCGAAAAACAGTAATCGATATGGTGGCAGCCACATATATTCTACAGGGATACCTGGATAGTCGCAGGTGAAAGGGGTGAAAAAATGGAGAACGAAAATATTGTAACCCTTCTTGATGAGGAAGGAAAAGAAACAGATTTTGAGGTTATTGCCACACTGGAAGTAAATGAAAGCGAATACGCAATCCTGCTTCCTTTAGATGGAGATAGTGAGGAAGCGTTCATCTTCAGAATGATCGAAGAGAACGGCAGCTATTCTTTAGAGTGTGTAGAAGATGACGAAGAATTCAATGCAGTAGCAGCTGCATATGAAGAATTGATGCAGGAAGAAGAAAACGATGAGGAATATGAGTAAGCTGCTAATAGAGATAAACTATAGTTTGAAGAAAACTATAGTTTTTTTCTATAAACACTTTAGAAATAATTATATTATAATAGTAGATAGTTGATTTAATGATTTCACGAATGGAGGATACTACTTGTTAGATACGAAAGCAAGAGTGTATGTGCAGCCAGTTTTTAATCAAATTGCAAGGGTTTTTATCAAAACTATGTTAACACCAAAACAAATCACAGTGTTAGCTTTAATTTTTGGAATTTTTAGTTCTATAATGCTTTACTATGATCTAGCTTGGATTGCATTACTACTGTTATGGATTTCAGGTTTTTTTGATGTAATAGACGGCTCCATTGCAAGATTAACCGGCCAAAGCAGTGAACTTGGAGCATTAATGGACATTATTTTTGACAGAATTGTAGAAATTGGTATTATATTATCCCTAGCTTTGAAATATCATGATGCAAGGATGTCGCTGATGTTTTTGTTATCATCTATTATTTTTTCCTTCTCTATTTTCCTAACAGTAGGTGCCTTAAGCGATAGAAAGAGTGAAAAAGCATTTTATTATCAAGCTGGACTAGCAGAACGAACTGAAACCTTTATCGTTTTTTCTTTGATTATGCTTTTCCCTGACTTACGGATAGTATTCATCAATCTATTTACGATCATGATCCTCTATACAGGAGCACAACGCTTTTATGAGGCATATAAAATTTTTGGCAAATAACTGTTATTTTTTTTTTGTAAAAAACTATTTGATGAGGTGACAATCATGAAAAAAAGGATTTTGATATTTTTATTAATAGGACTACTCAGCATATCCATCATTGGATGCAGCAGCAAGGTATCTACTCCAGTATCCAAAGATGTCTTGGATATGGAGTGGTCAGAGGTAGAATCGGCGGCAAAAGGATCGGTGGTAAACTTTTACGGATGGGGTGGCGATGAAAAGGTAAATAGATGGCTGGATACGGTTATCGCACCTGCATTAAAGGACAACTATGATATTACGCTCAATAGGGTGCCGATGAATGCAGAAGACTTCTTAAATAAACTTTTGGGAGACAAACAGGTGGGTAATGAAAAGGGAAGTATAGATGTACTCTGGATCAACGGAGAAAACTTTTACACAGCTAAAAACAACGAATTGCTCTTTGGGCCATTTTTAGATAAACTGCCAAATGCACAGAAATATATCAATCTTGATGAAGAGGATGTTAAATACGATTTTGGTTATCCGGTTGAAGGCTACGAAGCGCCCTATGGAAAAGCACAGCTGGTATTCATATATGATAGGGCCAAGATTGATGCCCCACCGAAAAACCATATAGAACTGCTAGAACTGGCAAAAAAGTATCCAGGAAAAATCACCTATCCTGCACCTCCTGATTTTACCGGCAGTGCTTTTGTCAGAAACATTATATATGATGTATGCGGCTACGAAACCTTCCAAACCTTAGAAGATGGCGCTTTGGAAAACAATGTAGCTCCTGGTATGGACTATTTAAGAGAATTGAAGCCCTATCTGTGGAGAAAGGGCGAAACCTATCCTGCTACAGTGGCCCAGCTGAATAATATGTTTGCTGATGGTGAAGTTTTATTCGGGATGAGCTACACCCCTTATTATGCTTCAGGAAGAATAACAGATGGAGAGTTTTCAGAGACCACAGATACCTTTGTATTTGATAAGGGTAACATTGGAAATACCCATTTTTTAGCAATCCCCTTTAATGCACAAAACAAAGCCGGGGCTATGGTAACCATAAATTATATCGAAGGCTTTGAGGCACAGATTTCTAAATACAATCCTGAACAGTGGGGAGATCTTCCAGTGCTAGACTATAACAAGCTCTCACAGGAAGAAAAGCAGGTGTTTGATAGTATTCCATTGGGCAAGGGTGGAATTCCGCAGAATATATTAATGGAACATCGTGTGCCGGAAATGCCTGCACGATTTATTCCACGCATTGAAGAGATTTGGGTACAGGTACTATCAAAAAAGGGTGAGTAGCATTGAATAGCAGAACCTTAAAACCCTATATACTTCTAGCTCCCGTTCTAATGATCCTATCAGGTATATTTATCGGAGGCTTATCTATGGCTTTGGCACAGAGCCTTGGCTATTTTCCCGTAGTTGGTCTTAGAAACATTACATTATTCTACTATAGGGAGGTTCTAAGGGATAGCAGTTTTCTAACTGCTTTAGCTTTTAGCTTGTATACATCCTTTGTATCTTCGCTGTTCTCCGTGGGCATAGGTGTATTGCTTTCATATCTTTTGATTCAAAAAAATAATTCAGAGAAGCTTGTAAGCATATTTTACAAGCTTCCTATTATTGTTCCTCATACGGTTGCAGTGCTGCTCATGTTGAATATATTCTTTGACAGTGGAATTCTTGCCAGATTGTTTTATCATCTTGATTTGATTCAAGACTCTTCTCAATTTTCAAAGCTGGTATTTGATAAAAGAGGTTTCGGGATTATTATTACTTATATATGGAAGGAAGTACCCTTCATCACTATGGTAGTCTATACAGTTATGAGCAAAATCAATAGCAAATTAGCCGATGCAGCGGCTAATTTAGGTGCAAACAGACGTCAAATTTTCATTCATGTACTGTTACCTTTGCTGCTGCCTACTATATCCTCCGCCTTTATTATCATTTTCGCTTTTTCTTTTGGAGCTTTTGAAGTTCCTTACTTGATCGGTCCAACTTTTCCCAAGGCATTGCCGGTCATGGCTTATATTAACTATATTCATCCTGATATGACCAATAGGCCCTATACCATGGTAATCTTAATGTGTATTACATTTATATGTATTCTGCTTACAATGCTCTATACTAAACTTTTTAATCTCATTCTTCAATATGATAGGTGATCAATATGAGAGAACGTAAGTGGGTTCAGGAAATCCTCCTGTATTCTATTGTTTTCCTGCTAACATTACCGATTTTTATTTTACTGATTTGGTCCTTTACAAAAACTTGGCCATGGCCTGATCTCATTCCAAAAGATGTTGGCCTAAGGGGATGGCGATATATTATTGATCCCCATACGAAAATATTGAAAATTTTGTGCTTTAGTTTCTTCCTATCTCTGGCCGTTACCTTTGTAACGCTGTTGGTAAGTCTTCCGGCGGCAAAGGCAATAGGCCAGCATAATTTTAAAGGAAAAAAAGCTATACAAATCTTTATTTTATCGCCCATCATCGTGCCACCTCTTGCTGTGGCCATGGGAATCCATGTGAAATTCATCCAAATGGGCTTAGCCGATACCTTTTGGGGAATATTATTGGTTCATCTGATCCCCTGCATACCTTATGCTGTGCGAATTCTCACCAATGTATATGAGGCCTTAGGCACGAGGATGGAGCAGCAGGCGAGAATACTTGGAGCCAACCGTTTACAGACACAGTTCCATGTTATGCTGCCATTGTTGGCACCGGGATTAGTTTCTGCAGGCAGCTTAGTTTTTATCATTTCCTTTAGCCAATACTTCTTAACCTATTTGGTCGGTGGAGGAAAAATCATTACCTTATCCATGGTTCTGTTTCCGTTTATCGAAAGCGGTGATCGGGCCATTGCATCTGCCCTTAGCCTGATCTTTATCGCTATAACCCTTATTTTTTTTCTCCTTATAAATAAAATCTTAAGAACTCATTTAAATACCCAGGATTATTTTTATCTTTAAAAGATTGGACGGTTTAATCATGAATGAATTGCAACTCATCAATATATCCAAGCATTTTGATCAAAAAATTGTTTTAAATGAAATCAATTTTTCTGTTCGTAAGGGGGAATTAGTTTCATTATTGGGCCCTTCCGGCTGTGGAAAAACGACTCTGCTGAAAATCATTGCAGGACTCCTTCCGCCTGATGGAGGACAACTCCTCTTCGATGGCAACTCTATCCTAAATATACCGGTTGAAAGAAGGGGTACGGTCATGGTATTTCAGGATTACTTGCTGTTTCCTCATTTAAATGTCTGGAACAATATTGGTTTTGGTTTGCGGATGGCAGGAAAAGGGAGAGAAGAACAGGCAAAAAAGATTAATGAGATGCTAGAGCTTGTTGAGTTGCATGGCTTTGAAAAAAAATATCCCAGAGAATTATCCGGTGGACAAAAGCAGAGGGTGGCACTAGCCAGGGCCCTAGCAATAGAACCTAAGGTACTACTATTGGACGAGCCTTTTTCTAATCTAGACGCAAGGCTTAGGGAAAGCATGCGGGACTTTGTATGCGGGTTGCAGAAAAAGCTAAAAATAACAACTATATTGGTAACCCACGATAAGGAAGAAGCTTTATTGTCATCAGACCGAATTGTATTGCTGTTGGATGGGAAAGTACAGCAGATCGGCACACCAGAGGAAATATATCTGATGCCGAAAAATAGGGAAGCAGCCAATTTTCTTGGTAAAAAGAACTATTTAAAGGGCAGGATAGAGAAAGGAATCTTTTACTATAGCGGCGGTGAATTAAAATCAGAAGAAAGAGCAGACGGTACTTATTGGATGATGATCCGACCGGAAGAAATTAAATTGAAAAAAGATAAAGGAAATGCCTCTGCTATTATTGTAGATATGCGTTTTGCAGGGGATCGGATCTATTATAAAGTGAAGCTTGGGGAAGAAATGCTAGAGTGTCTGATGCTGCCAGATACTATTTTTTCCATAGGGGAAGCTGTAAATCTGTCTATGGACCTACAAAATATAATTCTCTTTCCTGAATAATAAAAGGACGCTCGAATCAATGCCACTGAAAAAGTCAAAAATACTGCAAAAAGTCTGGTTTGTCATCCTGAGCGCAGCGAAGGATCTGAGAAATTAAGCGCTTTTAAAAATTCTTTAATCCACGATCTTTTATTTAGAATGACAGAACCTGGACTTTTTCAGTGACCTTGCTGAAATCCTGTTTTAGAATTTCTGTATTGGCAATCTTCATGCGTAGACTCAGGCGATGAAAGGGAAGCAGGTTTTCCAGATATATGCATGAAAGACTTGGAGGGTTTAAATTGAAAATACGTATACAAGGCGAATTAAAAGAAGCTAGGTTTATAAAGAGATTGAATCGTTTTATTGGAGAAATTTTCATTGATGGGGATATTCAGAAAACCCATATAGCCAATACTGGGAGGATGAGAGAACTGCTGACGGAGGGGGCCAGAATTGTCGTCAGACAGGTACAGGATAAAAAAAGAAAAACCGCCTATGATCTTTTGATGGTTTACAAAGAGGATGTTCTGGTTTCCATCGATTCGAAGCTGCCAAATATTCTGCTGGAAAAAGGCTTTGAGAGCAACAGTATACCAGCTTTTAAAGACTATACATCTGTTAAAAAAGAGGTGACCTTCGGCAAGAGCCGATTTGACCTTCTTATCCATCGGCAGCGGGATGCAGCCTTTATTGAAGCCAAATGTGTAACCTATGTGCGGGAGGATCATGTGGCATCGTTTCCTGATGCTCCTACAGAGCGAGGTAGAAAGCATGTACTGGAACTAATGGAAGCCCTTCAGGCAGGAATGCGGGGAGCTGTCTATTTTATCGTTCAAAGGGAAGATGCCATTGCATTTACACCGAATCGTATGATGGATCCTCATTTTGCAGATGCGGTAGTGGAGGCCTATCATGCAGGTGTAGAATTCTACGCATATATCTGTAAAGTTGCACCTGGGGAAATTCAAATTTATAAGGAGATTCCTATATTTTTCACTTGATTTATCTATCAGAAGATGGTAAATTGTAATTGAGAATAAATGTCATTGCCTTTATATACAATTGGGAAGGATGAACCTCTTATGCCAATGCTTTGTAAAACCTGCGGGAATCAAATTGCTGATAACTCGATAAAACGATGCCCCAGATGCTATACCATCATTAAGGAACCGCCAAAATGCGGTGACTGTAAAGGCTGCTCTTTAGGGAAGAAGGATTGCACAGATAAAGTGTAGAAATTTTCAATTGAAATTGTACATTTTTCAATATTATTTTTATTTTCCCTTGACTTTTCCAGATTTAGGCTTTAAACTAATCATGACAGAGATTATTAATTGAAAAGAAGGTGTGGATGTGACAGAAATCATGGAAGGTCTTAAGGATCAGTTAAAAGAGAAAGGCTATAAATTAACACCTCAAAGACGGGCTACACTGGATACAATTATTGAAAATCAAGGCAAACACCTTAGTACAGAAGAAATCTATGACATGGTTAAAGAGAAATGTCCGGAAATCGGGTTAGCAACAGTTTACAGAACTTTACAACTACTGGACGAATTAGACGTAATATCCAAAATCAATTTTGACGACGGATGCAGCCGCTATGAACTTAATACCCATCAAGATGATCATCAGCATCACCATTTGATCTGTTTAAAGTGCGGAAATGTTATTGAAGTAGAAGTTGATTTAATGGACGCTTTAGAGAACGAAATCGAAAAGAATTATAATTTCGAGATCCGCGACCATAAAGTCAAGTTTTTTGGGTATTGCAGCAAGTGTAAATAATCCTGTAACGATAAAGTTGCAGGTTTTTTCTTTTTAGCAACGTAAAATTTCATCCCCTGTCTGCTTATATAAAAATTTAAAATTAGCAATAATAACACATAAAGGCATGAAGGTGATTTCATAAGTGACTAGTTTACATATTGTAAACCGCTGTTAAATACTGTATAATGGATTGTGCAAAAGGTGAACGGTTATCTTGAATTTAGAAATTACAACGGGTTCGGAATAATTGACATCGTATAAATTAGGAGAGTGATAATGTGGCAAAAAAAACAGCAAAGCTAAAACTAATTCCACTAGGTGGATTAAATGAAATCGGCAAAAATATGATGGCCATTGAATATAAAGATGATATCATGTTGATTGACTGTGGATTAACCTTCCCTGAGGATGAAATGCTGGGAATTGATATTGTTATTCCCGACATAACCTATTTGATTAAAAACAAAGACAAGGTTCGGGGCATCGTCCTTACCCACGGTCATGAGGATCATATCGGTGCACTGCCTTATGTTTTAAAAAAAATAAATCTACCCATCTATGGAACGAAGCTGACCCTTGGATTGGTGGAGACGAAGTTGAAAGAGCATAAGCTTTCAGGCAGCGTGCACATGCAGGTTGTTAAGCCTGGGGATACAGTAAAGCTGGGTGAATTTAAGGTTGAATTTATGCGAACCAGTCATAGTATAGCAGATGCAGTGTGCTTGGCAATCCATACCTCAGTAGGAACGATTGTTCACACAGGTGACTTTAAAGTGGATTTTACACCGATTGACGGGGAGCGCATTGATCTTCATAGACTGGCTGAACTGGGACAAAAAGGGGTACTGCTGCTTATGGCAGACAGCACCAATGTAGAACGACCAGGCTATACGATGTCGGAGCGTACTGTTGGAGCAACCTTTGAGAATATTTTTAGAAATGCAACAAAACGAATCATCGTAGCAACCTTTGCATCCAACGTTCATAGAGTACAGCAGATCATCAATGCAGCTTATAAGTTTAACAGAAAAGTTTCATTTTCCGGCAGAAGCATGATCAATGTAGTAAATGTAGCGATGGAGCTAGGTTATTTGAATGTACCCAGTGATATGCTGGTAGATATGAATGATATCGATCGCTATATGGACCATGAAATCGTGGTGGTAACAACCGGCAGCCAAGGCGAGCCGATGTCTGCTCTTTCCAGAATTGCAGCCTCAGAGCATAAAAAGCTGGAGATACAACCTGGAGATATGGTGATTATTTCTGCTACCCCAATACCAGGAAATGAAAAAACTGTAGCAAAGGTAGTAAATCAGCTCTTTGAAAAGGGTGCCAATGTAATCTATGAGAGCCTGGCTGATGTCCATGTATCCGGTCACGCCTGCCAGGAGGAATTGAAGCTAATCCATTCCTTGGTCAGACCCCAGTATTTTATACCGGTCCATGGGGAGCACAGACATCTGCGGCAGCATGCAAAGCTGGCGGAAAGCATGGGAACCCCTCCTGAAAATATCTTTACTTTAGATAACGGTCAAGTCATAGAGATATCTAAGGAAGGTGCAAAAATAAGCGGAAATGTAACTGCAGGCAATATTTTGGTAGATGGTTTAGGTGTAGGAGATGTTGGCAATATCGTATTGAGAGACAGAAAGCATTTATCTGAAGATGGATTAATGGTTGTGGTTGTAACTATCACCAAGGAAACCGGTCAGGTGGTTGCAGGGCCCGATATCATATCCAGAGGCTTCGTTTATGTGCGAGAGTCCGAAGATCTTATGGATGAGGCGAGAACAGTCGTTCGAAATTCCCTTCAGAATTGCCAGGGTAATAACGTGAGAGAATGGGCAGTGTTGAAGTCTGCAATCAAGGATAGTTTAAGAGACTTCTTGTATTCTAAGACCAAGAGAAGTCCAATGATTCTACCGATCATTATGGAGGTATAAAATATGCTGCCCTGCAGCATATTTTTTTCACTTTTTCGTGAATCATTGTATAATAATAATGGATATTAATCAAAGGACATAAGGGGGGGCTTCTGCTTGCGTATACTACTCTATGTTACAATCATCCTGATAGGTGCTGTGATAGGCTATCAGGACATACTAAGTTCAAAACTTAAGGACAGGCTTTCTCAAATTCAGACCTGGTGTCTTCTGGCACTCTTGATGATCATGGGCATAAATATCGGTATTAATAAAGAAATTGTAGGCACCTTTTTTAAATTAGGCTACCAGGGAATTGTATTGGCTCTTTTTTCCATCCTATTCAGCATACTGGGTGTAAAATTGGTTTCTAAGGCATTCACGACAAAAGAAGAAGGGGAGTGTGGCCATGACAGTTAAAATTATGCTTTCCGTTTTACTAGGTGTATTCTGTGGATTGTTTATATTCCCAGAGCAATATGTAGGATTTATGGGGCAAATCATCGATATAGGTCTGTGCACACTGCTGCTATTTGTCGGGATAGACATTGGCCGCAATAGAGATATTGTTCCCAAAATCATGGCCAATGGAATAAAGATTCTATTGGTTCCCCTGATGGTGGCACTAGGAAGCATTGCCGGAAGTATGGTAGGAGGATATTTTTTAGGTATCCCCTTTTATGAAGCAGGAGCGATCGGTGCCGGTTTTGGCTGGTATAGTCTTTCTGCCATAGAGCTTTCTAAATACAGTGCAGAAACAGGTGCTTTAGCGTTTATTACCAACGTTAGCCGCGAAGTAATTGCTCTGATTTCTATACCCTTTATTGCAAAATATATAGGAAAGCTAGAAAGCATCGCACCAGCAGGAGCAACGGCCATGGATACATCCCTGCCGGTTATATCAAGCGCTACCAACGGCAATACGGCTGTGATTTCCTTTATTACAGGCTTGATCTTGTCAGCCTTAGTACCGGTTTTAGTACCATTAATCATTTCATTAAATTAATAAATATTAAGGAGGTTGTTTTATGAATATCCATGACTATGCCCATCAGCTGGCAAGAGCCCTTAAAAACTCAGATGAATTCAGACAATATAAAAGACTTCAGGGAGAAGTTCAAAAGTCTCCACAGCTAAAGAAAATGATTGACGATTTCCATAAACGACAAATTGAACTGCAGGCTGCCCAGATATCGGGACAAACTATGGATGCATCAAAAACTGAGCAGCTGCAGAAGCTCTATGAAATTATAGCAAAAGACCCCTTGGCAGCAGAATTTTTACATGCCGAAATGCGATTCAGTCAGCTGATCGGTGATGTCTACAAGATTATCGGCGAAGCAGTAGATATGAAGGATATGTTTTCATAAGAAAATGGTAGACGTAAAAATATTATGTCTACCATTTTGCGTCATTCTTTAAATTCCGGTTAAAATATTGTAAAAAACTGTTGATAAATGTATAATGATATCATCACAATGATTTTCAAATGACTAGATGGAGGGTACTTTTATGAATTCCTCTGTAAGAAGGCAAAGGAAGAAAAAATTCAAAAACTTACTACTGCTGCTGATCGCTGTCCTATTAGCGGCACCCCTCGGATTGTTTTATTCTTTTGGTAAATTGATCCAGCCAGTGGATGCATACAGTAACAGTACCATTACTGTAGAAATACCCAGCGGTACTTCTACTGCAAGAATAGCTAAGCTGTTAAAGGAAAATAACCTGATCAAAAACGATCTAGCCTTTCGGATTTTGAGCAGACTGTCAAAATCCGACGGCAAAATGCAGGCTGGAAAATATGCATTACGTAATGATATGGATGCAAAAGCGATTATACAGGCCTTGGTAGAGGGGGATGTAACCCATGATACGGTTAAATTTACTATCCCAGAAGGCTTCGAATTCGTTCAGATCGTAAATCGGTTAGAGAGTAACGGACTGATTGACAGAGATAAATTTCTTCAACTAGCTAACTACGGTGACTTCAACTATAAGTTTTTAGAGAACATTCCAAAGGGTGAGAACCGGCTGGAGGGTTTCTTGTTCCCCGATACTTATCAGGTTGCTAGGGATGCCACGGAAGAAGAAATCCTAAAGAAAATGTTGGATCGCTTCAACCAGGTCTTTCAGGAATCCTACTATCAAAGAGCACAGGAAATGGGTCTTTCCATCAATGAAGTGATTACCTTGGCTTCCATTATTGAGCGTGAGGCGAAACTGGATAAGGAAAGACCACTGGTTTCCAGTGTATTCCACAACCGTATTAAGCAAAATATGCTGCTTCAATCCTGTGCTACCGTTCAATATATATTGGGCGAGAGGAAAGAGAATCTTACACTGAAGGATATTGAAATCGATTCTCCTTACAATACCTATAAATACCAAGGTTTACCGCCTAAGCCTATTGCTTCGCCGGGTAAACCTTCCATAGAAGCTGCTTTATACCCAGAAACAACAGAGTATCTATATTTTGTTGTAAGCAAAAACGGAGAGCATACTTTCAGTAAAACCTATAAAGAACACCTGAAGGCGAAGAATGGAAATTAAAGGATTGGGAAACCTAATACGTGGGAACATACCACGTATTCATTTTTGTGAGCATAGCAAAAAGGAGTGTAAAGCTTGAGCAATATAGTAAATCCGTTGATCGAGGAATATATACGAAATACCATTTGTAAAAATGAAGGCTTACTAAAGGAGATGGAGGAATACGCTCTGGAGAATCATGTACCTATCGTTCAACCGGAGGTATCTAAGCTCCTGGAAGTGATTACAAAAATAAACGGGGCTAAAAAGATTCTGGAGGTAGGTACGGCGATCGGCTACTCAGCCATTGTTTTCTGCCAATCCTCCGGAGGAGGTAAAGTCACGACCATCGAGAGACGCTCGGATATGATCGAAAAGGCAAAAGGATATATTGCAGCAGCAGGCCTTAGTGACCATATCTGCATCCTGCAAGGTTGTGCAGAAGAAGTACTGCCCTCCCTGGAGGGAACATATGATTTGATTTTTTTAGATGCAGCAAAAGGGCAGTATATGGAATTCCTTGCATCCTGCATTCATTTGCTAAAGCCCGGCGGCGTACTTATATCAGACAACGTGTTGTATAAAGGGATGGTGGCCTCTAATGAATACGTTATACGAAGGAAAAAAACCATCGTCAAGCGAATGAGAACTTATTTGGATTATATTATGGAAGACCCAAAACTTGTATCCTGCCTGCTTCCGATTGGAGACGGGGTAGCGATCAGTTATAAAAACAAGGAGGCATAAATGTGGATAAAGTAGAACTATTAGCACCTGCAGGAGACCTTGAAAGATTGAAAATGGCCATCATCTACGGTGCCGATGCAGTATATATTGGCGGGCAGCAATTTGGACTGCGGGCCAGTGCCAAAAACTTTTCCTTTGAGGACATGGAAAAGGGGATACAGTTTGCTCATGAACGGGAAAAAAAGGTTTATGTTACCCTAAACATTATTCCCCACAACGAAGATCTTCAAGAGCTTCCAGGCTATCTGCAGAAGCTTTCGGCCATGCAGATCGATGCCGTTATATTATCTGACCCCGGCACTTTGATGTACGTGCGGGAGTATGCCCCAGAGCTTGAAGTACATTTGAGCACCCAAGCCAATAATACAAATTATATGAGTGCCCGATTCTGGCATAAACAGGGAATCAAGCGTGTAATTCTGGCGAGAGAGCTTTCCTTAGATGAAATTAAAGAAATCCATAGCAAAATACCTCAGGATCTGGAACTGGAAGCTTTTATACATGGTGCCATGTGCATATCTTATTCCGGAAGATGTTTGCTCAGCAACTATATGGCCAACCGCGATGCCAACCGAGGTGAATGTGCCCATCCCTGCCGATGGAAATATTATTTGGTTGAAGAGAAGAGGCCTGGTGAATATATTCCTGTGGTAGAGGATGAAAGAGGCACATATTTTTACAATTCAAAGGATCTTTGTATGATCGAGCATATTCCTGAATTGATTCAGTCAGGACTATCCAGTCTAAAAATCGAAGGCAGGATGAAGAGCGCCTACTATGTGGCTACCATCGTAGGGGCCTACCGCCGTGCCATTGATGCATATTATCAATTGGGAGAAGCCTACAGATACAATCCTGAATGGATGGAAGAGATCAAAAAAGCCAGCCACCGGGACTTCACCACCGGTTTTTATTTCAATAAGCCCGATGAAAAAGAGCAGGTATATGAAAACAGCTCCTATATCCGGGAATATGATTTTATTGGCTTAGTACTGGAATATGACCCTGAAACTCAGATCGCTACGATAGAACAGCGTAATCGGATTTTCAAAGGAGATCAAATCGAAGTGATCGGGCCTGACATTGATATGTTTACACAACAAATAGGTGTTCTGTGGAACGATAAGGGCGAAGAAATCCAGGTGGCACCGCATCCCCAGCAGATCATTAAGATGAAGATGGAAAAGCCTGTAGACAGGTATTATATATTAAGAAAAGATAGGAAGGATGATTCCGTTGAGTAAGCCAATATTAATCGGTATCACCGGGGGAACCGGTTCAGGCAAAAGTACGGTTGCAAAGGCTATTTTTGGAAGTCTTCCGGAAAAAAATATAGCCATCATTGAGCAGGATTCATATTATAAGGATCAAAGTCATTTAACCTTTGAAGAACGCATTCATACCAATTATGATCATCCTTTAGCTTTTGATACAGAACTGCTGCTGACTCATTTGAAGGATTTGCTAAACTTTAAGCCCATCCATAAGCCAAAATACAACTTCTCCATACATACCAGAGAAAAAGAAACACAGTTGGTTCAACCCAGGGATATTATTATCCTTGAAGGTATCATGATCTTAGAGGACGAGCGGCTCCGTGACTTAATGGATATCAAAATCTTCGTAGATACGGATGCAGACGTGCGTATCGTCCGCAGAATCAAAAGAGATATCACTGAAAGAAACCGAACTTTAGATTCGGTTATTGATCAGTACTTCAATACAGTAAGGCCAGCTCATCTGCAATTTATTGAACCCTATAAGCGATATGCAGATGTAATTATTCCGGAAGGAGGCTACAATAAGGTGGCCATAGACATCATGGTAGCAAAGGTACGCTCCGTCATTTACGAGAAGCAAAATGGCAAGGAACTGAAAATACTATAATGTATACACCTTTTTAGAATAGGAGATAATGAGAATATTCCATTCTGAGAAGGTGTTTTTTATTGAGAACAAGATTAGAGAGAAAAAAAATTGAAAAATCCTCACCCAGTATTATTGATGTTAACCGAAAAAGATTGTTCTCTTTAGGCATCATATTTACTTTAATTCTAGGTATGTTGATCAGCCGTTTGGCTTATATCCAACTGCTCAAAAGAGAAGATTATTATCATAAGGCGACAAATCAATGGTTTAAAGAAATCCCGATTGGTGTGGCCAGAGGAAAAATATTTGACCGAAACCTGAAGCCATTAACCAATCAGCAGAAAAATCAGTATCTGGTTATTTTTCCTGAACTTTTCCAAAAAACTGATGAAAACTTAGAGATTATTGCCAAACTAACAGGGGTAAAAAACTATATACTCCGATATGAGAAAATTCTCGGCTCACGGCCTGTTCAGCTAAAGGTAGTTCACCAAGATCAAACGCTGATAAAAGAAGCTGTAGGAATGAGAGGAGTATATCCTGTAGAGTCAGAGGATCGATATAATGAATCCGGCCTGGCATCTCATCTGATAGGCTACATCAATAAGATTGACAATACAGGTCATCAGGGATTGGAGAAAGCTTTTGACGAAGTGTTAAAGGAAAAACAAACCTTTAGGATCGGAGCCATTGTAGATGCACAAAAAAGAATGATTCCCGGTCTCGGATATAAGGTGATACAGGAAAGCAGGCCTGAAGAACGAAAGAATATCGTTACAACCTTGGATATGAATATACAGCAGATCGTGGAAGAAGAGTTTGACCGCTCCCATGAAAAAGGGAGTGTCGTTGTTCTGGATATTCGACATGGCGAAGTAATCGCTATGGTCAGCAGACCCAACTATGATCAAGACGATGTGGCAGCATCCCTAAACAGCAATAACCTTGAGCTCTTTAACCGTGCGATTCAGACTCCCTATCCTCCAGGCTCCGTTTTTAAGATCGTAGTATCTGCCGCAGCCCTAGAAAACAAATTGGTTTCATTGGATGATACCTATTTTTGCAGTGGTGCAGAAGAGATCGGGGATATCATCATTCGATGCTCCAGCTATGAACGGGGCGGCCATGGGCTGATAAATTTTGCAGATGCCTTTTCTTTATCCTGCAACTCCTATTTTATCCAGCTGGGAAAGCTGGTAGGAGGTAAGGAAATACTTTCCATGGCAGAAAAATTGGGTTTAGGACGAAAGACAGGTATTGAGCTGACGGAGGAGGTCCCTGGTACCCTGGCAGAGGATGACTATATCAAGGGGGCCGGAATCGGCAACATTTCCATCGGTCAAGGTACACTGGGGGTTACACCTCTTCAAATTGCAAGGTTAACGGCCATCATCGCCAATGATGGCATGGACCCGGGTGTAAGACTGATCCGCAACATTATAGATGATCAGGGAAATATTCTTGAGGATCACAATCAAAATACACCACAGCGTTTATTATCCCAGGAGACCGCTAAACAACTCCAGCATATGATGGAAAAAGTTGTTTCGGAAGGAACGGCAAGAAATCAGGATCTGACTGGTTTTATTGATGCAGCTGGCAAAACAGGCTCGGCAGAAGCTGTGTCTGATAGAAGAAATACAGTTCATGCGTGGTTTACAGGCTATTTTCCAACAAAAAATCCTCGCTACGCCATTACAATTATCGCTGAAGACGGTGGTTCTGGTGGGAGAGTGGCCGCACCTACCTTCAGAAATATCGCAGCAAGAATTCAAGCTTTGGAAAATGAGAGGAAAGAATAAAAATCGTGACATGCACACTTTTATACTAAATTGAATATTATTTAAGATGACCAATAATAAGGAGGGGGGCAGCTTCATGTGGACGACCTTTTTTACACTTTCGGCAGTATTGGCCAAACCGGTATTCACACTTGTATCCTATGTATCCAGCAATACATCTTTTCCAAAGCCCTTAACCCAAGAGGAAGAAAATTTTTATCTGGAAAAATACGAGCAAGGGGATGAAGAGGCTAAAAATATTTTGGTTGAGCGAAATCTTCGGTTAGTGGCCCATATCGTAAAGAAATACCACAACACCGGTAAAGAAGTAGACGATTTGATTTCTATAGGTACCATTGGACTGATCAAGGCCATTATTACCTTCGATAGAAGCAAAGGAACCCGATTGGCAACCTATGCTGCAAGGTGCATTGAGAATCCGTTTTTCACTGTACTGCAGCATTCTTTTTTAAATGGATTTCTACGGCTCCCTCATGATAAAGAATCCTTTCAACTGTTCCTTCAACAAACCTACGTTTTTCCTCTACACTCTCCATACTGTTAACTACATGCCCAATCGAGGCAACGTTTTCTCTGATACCCTTTAATATAGCAGGGGAGAGATCCATTGATGGATGCTGCTCTACTATTTTTCTATGTTCCATTTTTTTCTCTAATTCTGAGATATGGTGATCCAACTCCTCAATTCTCTCGCCAATATGCTTTGCAGCTGCATCAGGAATGTTTCTTTCCAGCTTTGATAACAGCTGCTGAATTCGTTTGCGATTTCTGTGAATTTGTTTATTTAAATCCTCATTTGAAGATATTATATTTCTTTTACTGTTTAAAAATTTGGATTCTACTTTCTCCAGTATTTTTTTAACCTGACTCGGCTGAGGCGCCAGTGAAACCAATGTCTCCAACACAGTCTGATCCAACAGGTCTCCCCGAATATTCCTATTGCTGCAGCCTGCACCACCGGTAAGATCCTTTTGCTGACAAACATAGTAATAGAACCGATGACCATTTTTTTTATCTTTTTGCCCATATCGGATAATCATTGGCCCTCCACAGTATTTACAGCGCAGCAGTCCAGAGAGAAGGGCGTGACTGCTCTTTTTCCAGGGTACACCAGGCTTGCTGTTTTTAGATATCTGTTTTTGAACCGCAATCCAATCAGAAGCATCAATGATGCCATTATGATCCCCCACCGTCACAATCCAATGCTCCGGATCACAAGGTTCTGTTCCTTTTATGCCTGATTTTCTATTTTTATTATAGGTCAACAATCCATGGATGCCGTCGAATGCTTCAATAGGGGAGGCAATATCGGACTGAAGTACCCTAAAATAGTCAAATATTCTGGGGTCAGCCTTTACATAGACGGGATTCATCAATATTGAACGTATCGTCTGTTTTTGAAAAGCCCCGCCATTCTTTGTCTGAAAGCCTTGGGCTAATAAATATTTCTCAACCTGGCTTAGGGACTTTTTCTTTAAATAATGTGTATAGATTTTCTCAATAACCGCTAACTCTTCAGGAATACCCTCCAGGATATACTTTCTTTTCTCTTTTCCCTGATGGTCTCTAAATCGCATTTCCTTGGATGTGTAACCCGTTGGTGCGATCCCTCCAAGCCATCTGCCAGTCTTCGCCAGCTGGATCATATTGTCCCGAACCCGCTGCTGCAGCATCTCTCTTTCCAACTGGGCGAAGGTAGCAGCGATATGTACCATAGCTCTTCCAAGTGGAGTAGTAGTATCGAAATTCTCCGTTATAGAGATAAAATCAATACCTTTGCTATTCATTTTTTCAATGAACTCTAATATATCCAGCATTCTTCTTGAAATACGATCCAGCTTATAAAATATCACATGCTGTATTTTTCCCTGATCGATATCCTGCAGAAGCTGTTGAAAACCAGGTCTGTTTTGGTTCTGTCCGGAAAAGCCTTCATCAAAATAAACAAGACTATCCCAGCCTTTCATCGCGGCATATTCCTGACAGGCATCAATCTGGTTTTTCACCGATTCACCTTTACCGGTAAATAAAGACTTTCGACTATATATACCTGCTACACTCAAAACCATCACCCCTTATAATCATATATATCTGCCGAGAAGAGAAATATTAATAAATATCATAAGACAAATTCTGATGATCATAAGAATGTAGTATCCTCAGAATGAAAAGGTGAGGCATATGCCGAAAGAAAACTCAAAAATCAAGATTGTTATACAAGGGCAGGAGAGTATAAAAGAAATACAGTATTTGATGATTCAATGGACGGCAGAGAAGTACCAGCAGCTGTTAGAGAGCCTCAATGAAGGGAAAGTACCCGCCATGCTTTTCAATCTCTTAGAAGAGGAGGTTTTTCAAGAGATTTTCGGAAAAACAAAACAGGAATTAGAGCATTTAAAGATCAAGTTGTTCTAATTCCTGCCATTTTTACTCCTGAGAGCTTTTTTTACGGTCGAAGCTGTGATATCGGCTACCTTGGAAGGTCAGTTTCCCTACATCGCCTTCAGCCAGCATACCATACTCCTGAGCGGAAACGCGAAACTCCATACGGTCACCGCTTTCTACCTCGAAGGTAGTATAATAGGTGGTAGACGTACTGTGATGGGTATGGTCCCCATGATTGTGTGCACTGCGTGAAGTATGGCTGCGCTTAGTTACCACTACGGCCGGTACGGAAAGCACAGGCTGCTGATTATTGTTATGCCATTCTTTAATTCCTCTAATCACAGTAAACACGATCATGCCAAATACAAAAATAAAAAAGATAGGAAATAAGCTAAACATAAAATTGAAAGCTCCAAATCCCCCAAATGGCTCCATATTGCATTCCCCCTAGTCTATAGCATAAAAGGAAAGGATCTGCTAAAAGGAAGCAGATCCTTTCCTTTTATTTCCATTATATGTCTATTTCTTGCTTAATTCAATTCTATATCGATCCATAACCTCACTAAATATATCGGCAGTGCAAGGAGGTGTGTAAGTAATAGCATTGGCTCCGGCATCAATGGTTTCTTGAATCGTAGCATCTGTAGGTCCTCCGGTAGCGATAATAGGGAATTCCAGATAAGCCTTTCGGATCTGCCTTACGATCCTTGCCGTATTGGCGCCTCCAGATACATTAAAAATTGATGCTCCGGCTTTGATTCTTCCGTCAATATCTTCATTTTCAGATACCACAGTTACAGTAATAGGAATGTCGATCTGCTTCTTCATTTCGATAATAACTTCATTAGCAGTAGGGGCATTTAACACCACACCGATAGCTCCTTGAAACTCCGCATGTAAGGCCACGTTTATCGATCTTTGCCCGGTAGTTAATCCGCCTCCTACTCCACAAAAAACAGGAACAGGAGCTACTTCCATGATCGCTTGTGTAATGGCCGACTGTGGGGTAAAGGGATATACCGCGATGATGGCGTCGGCATTTGTATTTTTAATAATTGCTACATCTGTTGAAAATAAAAGAGATTTTATTCTTTTGCCCATTATCTTGATACCGCTGGCCTTATAGATAGCCTGAGGTACCTCGATGATTTTCTTCCTCAGTTCCGTTTTAATTTCAGGAACGAACTTTTCCATCCTTTCACCTCCCAAAGATATACCCATACTTCATTTTAACACATATATTGTCTTATTACCCGACTAGACTTTGCATAAACAAAATATCCCTGTTGGGTTGGAGGGACTGGTAATTTAAACAAGGTGTTGAATCCTGCATGGGTTTAAGATAAACTAGTCATAGGATATACTGAAATATATAGGATCATACATTGCCTAGACTTGGAGGTATTATGTTTAAATTTGACAACAGACTTATCCGTAAGCTGGACTTTGGCTTAATCGCTGTATTGCTGATCATCTGTGTTTTTGGCGTAGTCATCATTGGTAGTGCCACCCAAAGTCTTGAAAGTACGCGATATATAAAAACCCAGATAATATCGATCCTTATGGGATTCACTGCCATTATTATCCTTTTATTAATTGACTATAATTTCTTTGCCAAACTCTATATTCCTATCTATATACTCTGCAATGCATTGCTGATGGCGGTGCTGTTGTTTGGTTCAGGAAAGGATACATGGGGAGCAAACCGTTGGATCCGTATTGGCGGTGTACAGTTTCAACCTTCTGATTTCGTAAAAATAGGAATCATCATCTGTTTAGCCAAGCTGGTATCCGATAAAAAAGATTCTATTCATGAACTGTCTACTCTAATCAGAATATTAGGCTTTGCGGCGGTACCGATGGTACTCATTCTTGCACAACCGGATTTAGGGACTACATTGACCTTTGCAGCCTTTACTTTCGGGATTCTTTTTATGGCCGGCCTGCGCTATAAGCATATTCTCGTAACAGCACTAATCGGCATTCTCAGTATGCCCTTTGCCTGGATGGGATTGAAGGATTATCAGAAAACCAGAATACTGGTGTTTTTAAATCCAGAGATGGACCCAATGGGGAAGGGATATCACGTAATCCAGTCTAAACTGACCATAGGGTCTGGCAGATTGTTTGGCAGGGGTCTGTTTAAAGGCGTACAAACCCAGCTGGGCTTTCTTCCGGAAAAGCATACCGACTTTATCTTCTCCGTGTTATCTGAGGAGCTAGGACTGCTGGGTGCACTTTTTCTGTTGGTGATGTACAGCATTTTACTGGTAAAATGCGTCAATATTGCCCGTAGAGCCAAAGATGATTTCGGAGCATATTTGGTTACCGGAGTAACCTTTATGCTGGCCTTTCATATCTTTGCAAATATTGCCATGACTATAGGATTGATGCCTGTAACCGGTAAGCCATTGCCCTTTGTAAGCTATGGGGGAACCTTTATGCTGTCGAACATGATCTGTATCGGTTTGATCCTAAACGTCAGTATGCGTAGAGATAAAATCAACTTCTAGCTTTGTATAAAAGGATATTTATAGGGGTCGACGATTCTGTCGACCCGCAGCGATGACCACTATCCCATAAACTACAAGCCCTTGTGCCGTTTCGTTCAAAACTGGCCTATACTAACACTGGAGCCGATTACCTTGTGAATAGGCATAATTCAATCATCTCCAAAGAGACCTGCAACCTACACTTGCATCGTCTCTTTTTTTATGCTTTAATATAAGGAGTCAAAAATTGGGCAATATTACCAAGATTTTTATAGAAGGTGATTGACATGAACATCAAACAAATACATATCGGACTGGCCGTATTCATATTATTGTTCTATATCGGCCTTCACCCTTTCGAAGAAAGCGATCCCGCATTTCAGGAACTTCTTGAAGAAACCCCGTCTGTAACGGAGGACAAGCAGAAAGAAGAACCTATAACCCTTCAGATCACGGCTGTGGGAGACATAATGGTTCACGGACCCCAACTGAAAGCTCAGTGGAATGAACAAGCGAAAACCCACGATTTTCATAACAACTTCCAATTTGTCAAAGCCTACATACAGCAGGCAGATCTGGCACTATGCAACCTGGAAACCACCTTTGGCGGGAAAGAACGGGGTTACTCCAGCTTTCCGTTGTTTAACTCTCCCGACACCCTTGCGGATGCACTGAGGGAGGCAGGCTTTCACGGTGCCAGTACAGCAAATAATCATACCCTTGATACAGGTCTGGCAGGAGTCCTGCGTACGCTGGATGTGCTGGAGGAGAAAGAAATAGCAGCTTTTGGCACAAGGAGAAATACCAGTGAATCTTCATTTCAGATCCTTGAACATAAGGGGATAAAAATCGGCTTAACTGCCTATACCTATGAAACGCCTCCATGGGGTGAATTTAAAACGCTCAACGCCATCAAAATTCCGAAGGAAGCAGAGGCTTTGATTGACAGCTTTAGCTACCAAGCCCTCACTAAGGAACTTGAGAAATTGAAGGAAAGAATTCAACAAATGAAGGCAGAAGGGGCAGAACTGGTCATTTTTTACCTTCACTGGGGAAATGAATATGAGCAGGAGCCCAATCCTGTCCAAAGACAAATTGCCCAGTACCTGGCAGAGGAGGGAGCAGATATTATTTTCGGAAGTCATCCCCATGTACTGCAGCCCATGGAACTCATCCAAACTGCTGAAAAAGAAACGCTGGTAGTCTATTCCATGGGAAACTTTTTATCCAACCAACGGTATGAAATCCTGAAAAATCGCCATACTGAGGACGGGATCATTGTCAATGTACTGCTTCGCAAGGATAGACAGAATGCACCTTTAAAGATCGAAGGGGTAACATACATACCTACCTGGATTCACCGCTATAGGAAAGGACAAAAGTTAGTCTTTGAAATACTGCCGCTGCCTGCTGCCTTAGAAAAACCTGATGCATATAATTTAACAACGGCAAAAGACAGTCTGTGGCGGGCAGAAAATTCCCTTAAGAATACACTAGGAACCATGGTAAAATATACAAACCATAGGATTTCCTTATATACTGGGGAAGAAAAAAAGACGTCTTATCGACGTCCTATGGTTGAAGACTAAAAATCGGGTTTACCTGTCAAAGTCAGCTTCACCATTTCCGGGGAGGTAAACAACCGCATGGGAGGGCCCCAAAAACCGGTACCGCTGGAGGTGTAGATATAGGAGTCCTCCATTTGGTACAGTCCATGGGAGTATTTGAAGGCCAGTCGAACCAGTAGATTCATAGGGGGAATTTGCCCGCCGTGGGTATGTCCTGAAAGCTGCAAATCTACGCCTAGGGCCACAGCTTTATCAAAATCCACAGGTTTATGGGATAACAGCACAGTGATTCTTTCAGGGTCTGCGTTCTTCAGGATACTATCAAGATCTGCAGTCTCCAGTCCAAAGCGTTTTGCTGTATCATCATGGATACCCGCCAGTTCTAGGGTATTTCCAAGAGATATCCTTTCATTTTTCAGCACATAGATATTGGCCTGCGCCATTAACTTGTAGAAATCCTCTATGCCTGCATAGAATTCGTGATTGCCTGATACAGCATAGACCCCATGGGTGCTCTTTAACTGCTGCAGCAGCGGCAAAAACCGCTCTACACGTTCATAACGATCATCAATAATGTCGCCTGTCATCACGATCACATCGGGCTGCTGCCTGTTCACCTGTTCCACTATCTCGGCAAACCAAGTCTCAGATTTATATCCATCCAGATGAAGGTCGGAAAGCTGAAGAATGGTAAATTCTGATTGATCCTGTGGAAAGCGTCCTACTGATAACCGGTGCTCTATCAATCCAGGTGGTTTAGCTGCCTGGTAGATCGAAAAAAGCCCTAACAGCAGGGTTAGTAGCAAGGCACCATAGACTGCGGTATGTCGTGGTATAGAGAAGAATAGAGAAAGATCCTTTAATATAAAAATGAAAAAACCGATAGTGATAAAACCCAGCCAAATACTGCCTGCATAGGAAAAGCCATGCAGTCCGTACATTCTCTCCAGTATTTCACCTGCAAAGAACAGCAGGCCTCCCATAAAGAGCATTACAATAATCATACGGCGTATGCCTACACTAAGCTGTAAATCCTTTGTCAGGCTGTTGTATAAATAATAGTGCAGTCCAAAATATATGCTGGTCGCAACAATCAAAAAAAATATTATACTCGATGGCTTCATTTACGTCCTCCTCAGTTGTATCATTTATGCCTTTTGTAGTTTAGACATCTTTTCACAGTTTTTATCCCTTACTCCCTAGAATAATCATTCTTTCTTTTTTCAATAATTCCTCTAAAAAAATTAATATGTCGCAGTTTTGTAAAAAACGGAAATGAAATCCTTATGACAATCCGATCTAACAAAAAAACAAAAAGCGAAGTATCCTTGCAGGATCCTATTGGTGTCGATAAGGAAGGCAATGAAATTTCCTTACTCGACATATTGGGCACTGAAAATGATGAGGTTCTTGAAGAAGTAGAATTAAAGATTCAGGTGAAAAAGCTATATCAAAAAATGGCAAAAGTTCTGAAAAGCAGAGAAAGAACCGTTATCGAACTGAGATACGGCCTAGCAAACGGGGGCAGCAAAACCCAAAGGGAAATCGCAAAGCTGCTGGGAATATCCCGCTCCTATGTATCAAGAATTGAAAAACGAGCGATTAAAAAGCTCAGTAAGGCCTTTAATTGCAGTACAGAACCGATCATCGAGGATGATGAATAGGTAAGTTGCCCCCCATACTATATAAGCCTGTCATATACTCGAAATTTGGCCTATCCTACAGCTTGAAGCATGAGTATCAATACAATCAGAGGCAAAGTGGGTACTGATTTATATAAATCCGCAATGCCTCTTAATTTGTTTATAAAAAAGATTTTGCATTTTCTTTAGGTGTTTTAGTATGCTATGATGTTTATATAGTTTCATAGACATATTCTCCGCTCTTTTAACTAAAGGCGCTGTCCTGTCACAGTGCTTGCAAGGGGGCATTTGGCTCAATTCTCAAGAAAGAAGAAGTAGATTATTCCAGGTATCAAAATATGTTATTGTTTATTCTTATCAACTAGGAGGGTAGAATTTATGGGAAATACTAAGCCTAATTTGTATGTAAAAAAACAATTACGTCAGCTGATTCCAGGAGATATACTATTACATCCTATTTACAGAACAGACGGTTTGATGCTGATCAACCAATACAAAACGCTATCTTCTGATATTATTCAAAAGATCATTTACCACTTGCCTTCAAATACTCATGTACTTGTTGTTCCTTCACAGGATTCGTACCAGCAGTATATCGATGAAGAGCAGTATAGAAATGCCCAGTATATTGATATGCTGCAAGAAATTATCCTGGAGCACAACAAATTGATGACAGTACCATTAACGATGATGTCTCTACTGGACCCGCATGTTAACGTGGAAACTATGAGACAAGATTCTTATTCAGAAAAAAACTATAATCCTGACAATGATTATCTGGATACTTTATATAAATTTCCTCTTTTTTTATCTTTTGAAAACAATCTCGAATCTGCTAAGCTAAAAGAAAGAGCCTCTAGAGTCAGAAAAAAACTATATGACATCATTAGATCCAATAATGTGCTTTGTAATGCCCTCATACCGATAAAACACTATAAAGATATACTTTTAATTCACAGTATGAATACCGTAAGCATTTCCTTAATGATTGGATTAACAATAGAACTGACAGAAGAAGAACTGGTAGATCTTGCAATTACAGCTTTACTTATAGACGCATCCTTAACAAGGCTGCCGAAAGAAACCTTTAATATTCACTTGCAGTATTCAACAAAAGGGAAGGAACTTTATCAAGTATACGTAGACTTCATTAAAAACATATCCACCGAACTCCCTATGCTTAGAAAAGAATCCATTTTTTTCGGAATCCTCGACTATTATGAGCACTATGATGGCGGAGGCTATCCAAAAGGAAAAAGCGGCAAAGATATTGGCAGGTTTGCCAGGATCATTTCAATGGCACATTTTTATGAGGAAAAGGTGGGAGGCTATTTTCATAACAGTGGAACAAAACCTCGTGATGCAATAAGCTTAGTTTGGGAAAATAAATCGAAAAAATTTGATCCAAATATCATAGATATTTTTGTTCGCAGATCCAATTTCTTTAAAATAGGGGAGTCAATTATTATCCCGGAGTACGGTCGTGGAATAATCACTGGTTTTGAAGACTATATAAATGTACCTCATATGCCTATCGTAAAATTTGAAAACGGCGTTACTGTAAACCTTTTGACATTACATAAGCATGAATAAAGTATTAGCCATTTCTATAGGCTTCCTTTATAAAAATATGGTATAATAAGGTGTATACTTCACAAAGGGGGAAGCAGGAATGTTATTCAAATGGAAGGATGCCTACAGCTGTAATGTGGAGGCAATTGACCAACAACACAAAAAACTATTTGAAATTGGATCAAAGCTATATAATATCGTAGCCTTAAAGGACGGCGCTGATCACTATGACGAAATCATGGACGTACTGTTAGAACTAAAGGACTACACCATCTATCATTTTGATTTTGAAGAAGCGCTTATGGAAAAACATGGATTTCCAGGCCTCGGTGCCCATCTGAAAGAACATAACAGCTTTATCGATAAAATTGTTGAGCTGGAAAACGAGGACATTGATGAGAAACAAAGAAAAATCACCATGGACATTATCATCTTTGTATCCAACTGGATTGAACAGCATATCCTAAAAAGTGATATGCAATATAAGGATTTTTTCAATAGCAAAGGTGTACACTAAGCAGCAAAAGCAGCATTTGAGCATATTATTGAATGCTCTAAGCTGCTTTTTCATCTTTTAAAGAAAAATGATAAAAGGTGGCTATATCATATCACAATATAAAAGTCCTTAAAGGATTTGCAGATTTTGTTATTCCTAATGGTCTGCTAAATACAGCTTTAGACAGGACATACTAACAATAGCAGTTTCTTTAGATAGAAGAAGGAGGTTGGACACTTGAAAATTAATGGTATTAAAGAAATATCCTATCAGGGACAATCGGTAGATGTCTATCTAGATGTAGAATTTGATGATGAGACTATGATCCGTTGGAACCTTGTAGATCCAGTGGTTCAGATGGTATACGCAACCCAGGAGCGGCTGGAAATGGACTACATGGAGCTGATTGATGGGGGCTTGATCGTTCACAGCTTCGAACTGAGTGAAGAAGAGATCAGACAAATCGATGAATATGTTAAAAACAATAATATAATGGACAAGATCCAAAGTCAGTAATACAATTCTATTTCATATAGGCTGGGACTCCCAGCCTTTTATACTATATTTTTGTTTTACTTCCGCTTTATCCTTAAGGTTATTGTTAAGCTCTGATCTGATCTACAGTCTTACTATATTTTGTATTTCTTCCTGCTATTAGAAGGGTAGAAAACGTATCCCTATGGCATTCTGCTAAACCTATATGCACAAATTTCTTTAAAAAACACCTCTTTATAAAATGAAAAACTGTAAAAATAAAAAAAAATCACACAGTACCTTGTATTAAAAGGTAGCTTATGATACATTATAATCATAGAGAAAATATGACCAAAAAATCAATAAATCCACTAAGCAGAAATGTACAAGGGAGCGTGCTTCTGTGCCGTTCAGATATATCTCTTGTTTGTACAGAAAGGAGTCCTAATGAACATACAATTCAAAAAAGGCGTACTGGAGCTTTGCGTACTGGCTATGCTGGATCGTAAGGATTGCTATGGATATGAGCTGGTCAACGAAATCTCAAAAAATATAGCGATTTCCGAGGGAACCATCTATCCATTGCTGCGAAGATTAAAGGAAGAAGGGTACTTCATCACATATCTTCAAGAATCGCAGGAAGGCCCGCCACGAAAATACTACAGACTGACACCCTTAGGAAAAAAAACGAAAGAGGAACTGCTGATGGAATGGTTCCGATTTGTAAAAGGAATAAATCATATTTTGGAAGGAGATGAAGAACTTGCGTAAAGCAGAATTTCTAAATACACTGGAGCAATCCTTGAGCAACATATCCGTAGAAGAGAGAAACGAGATACTATACGACTATGAAGAACATTTTCAAATGGGCCTTGAGCAAGGAAAAACAGAAGAAGAAATTGCCGCTTCATTGGGAGATCCAAAAAATCTAGCCAAAGAATTTACTGTTGGCCATGCACTCAAAAGGGCTGAAACGGATACCTCTACCACCAATGTACTAAGGGCTGTATTTGCAACCATAAGTCTTGGATTCTTCAATGTCATATTTATCCTGGGTCCTTTTTTGGCACTGGTTGGAATACTCACTGCACTGTTTGCCGCAGCCTTTGGCATAACCATATCAGGAGTAGCAATGTTTGGAGGTTCAATACTGTTTCCATTTTTCGGATGGAGCATGCACTTGCCCTTCAGCATCCACATGAATCCCCTGGCCACTTTCTTTGCGGCAATAGGAACCACTGCCTTAGGCATTCTATTCATTATCGGCAACTGTTATCTGTCCATGTATTTCTACAAAGCTACGCTTCAATATATTAAATTAAACTTACGTATTATCACCGGTAGGAGGGTATAACATGTTTAAAAACATCAATATGAAAAAATTAATTCTCATTTTATCCCTTGTAGTAGTGGTTTCCTTTTCCCTGGCAGCCATAACTTCCTTTTTAACCAGAAGTTTTTCAATAGGAAGGAATACGGCTACTCCCAATATACAAAACCAGGAAAAAGGATCGATCGGGGGAACCGTCAGCAGAGAAATCAATGAAGAAAAGACCTTTGATATCGATGGCTTGAAGCAAATCGATATTGAAGCGGCCAGCAGCAACATCAATATTATACCCACAACAGATGGAACAACGCTAAAAGCTCACTTTCATGGTACCGTATCCACCAGCTCTGAAAACTATATCCCTTATCTGGATGCCTCAAGCAGCGGAGACCGTATAAAACTATCCATCAAAAGAAAATCAAATAATATCGTCGGTTTCATCAATGAAAATACAGCTTTAGATGTTTATGTCCCCAAAGCTTACAGGCAGGCCATGGATATTAGAAATGTCTCAGGAACTACAAAAATAGATACCCTAGAACACACAGATTTCAGATTTACTTCTGTATCCGGCAATTTGATTGCAAAGTCTTTAGTGGGAAATACAGCAGACTTGGGCAGCACTTCAGGGGATATGCAAATCACGCATCTTGATGTGAAGACCTTAAACCAAAAGTCGGTGTCGGGAAAAATCACTATAGAAAACTGCAAAACAGAAGATAGCACCCTAAAGACTACCTCCGGCAATATTCGCTTAGAAAACAGTCAGGGCAACATGGATCTTGAATCCATTTCAGGAGATCTAAATGTAAGCTATGCAAGCTTTAATCATGATATCAAGGCTAAAACCACTTCAGGCAAAGTAAGCATAAAACTGCCTAAAACAGCTTCCTTTGCTATCGAAACCGATACAGTCTCCGGTAATTTCATCAGTGATTTTCCTATTACTCTAACAGGCAGTGTAAATAAAAAAAGCATCTCCGGCAGAGTAGGGAACAGCAGTCACAAAGTCTCAATCCGAACAGTATCCGGCGATATCCAGCTCCATCCGATAAAATAAGAACTATTCGTCAAAAATACAAGAGCATTGCCGTAAGATGTTGAAATATCACTATTTCCACGGAAATATAATTTCCGGAAAAACATGTACTGCTTCTATGGATTCTGGGTTATAATGGTAAATATATATTCCAATCATAGAGGTGAAAAAATGCTGACAAGATTAACACCAAAGCATTACGCAGAATCCGTATTCCAAATAGATATAAACCTTTTAAAGAAAAAACAGATCAGAGGCCTGATTATCGATATTGACAATACACTGGTACAGTGGGATAAAAAATACGCCAGCGATGCAGTCAAGGCTTGGCTCTTGGAACTGCAGGAAACAGGCTTCTCTATCTGTCTTGTGTCCAACAATACAGAGGACCGAGTGGTGGTATTCAATGAAACCTTAAAGCTGCCGGCTATCCATAGAGCAAGAAAGCCTCGCAGAGGGCCATTTCGGCGAGCTATGGAGATCATGGGTACCATTCCGGATACCACGGCGGTAATCGGCGACCAACTCTTTACCGATATATTGGGCGGAAACCGCTTGGGATTGTTTACCATACTTGTGGTTCCCCTGGAGGGGAGAGAATTTTGGTGGACTACCTTGGTACGCAAGGTAGAGAGGCATGTATTAAAGGCGGTACTTTCAAATTATCATATGGATAAATAATAGATCTAGAAAGCTGTATTATTTACATGTTAAATTATACAGCTTTTAAATTTGCCTCATTCTGAGACCAAGTATTAGCAAGACATCTTCTCTTTGCTACAGCATATGGTGTCTGCTGATGTCGAATTTAGTTTAAGGAGACATGTTTACTGCTGTAAAAATGGATATAAAGTGATAATATCTAATCCTGACTTCAACAGTATTTTACAGTTTTTTTATATCCTAACAGGATTTTAGATAATTTCGTCGAATAAGTAATAAAAAAATAATAAACCTTGAACAGTTGAACTACAGATACATTTGGACGCCTTATGCTGTAGGGATGTGGCGGCGTAACCGGCTAACAATCGATGGGTATTGTTAGCTTTTTTTTCAGATTTTATTTTCGTTTTTTTAGGCAATTATCAGTCTTTATGACTACTGAGAGGACGGAATCTAATGAATGTTAAAAATAAAAGATTAGGTGACCTATTGGTTGAAGCCAGCTTAATTACAGAAGAGCAGCTGATAGATGCCTTACAGCTGCAAAAAAAATTAAATAAAAAACTCGGCGAGGTTCTTATAGAAGAAGGCATACTCCAGGAAAAACAAATCATCGAGGTTTTAGAGTTTCAGCTGGGTATCCCCCATGTAGTATTAGACAAGTATTATATAAATCCGGATATACCAAAGCTGATCAGCGAAAAAGTTGCAAGACGACATATATTGATTCCTATCCGGATAGAAAGAGGCAAACTGGTAGTAGCTATGTCAGATCCTTTAAACATATTTGCCATGGATGATATCAAGCTCATTACAGGTTATGATGTGGAGCCAGTGATTGCTACCCGCAAAGATGTTTTAATGGCTATTGATCAGTACTATCAAAAGGCTAGTGCAGAAAAAGCTTTAGAGGAGTTTAAAGAAAGCTATGATGAAATCGCTGAAGAGATTGACGAAGAAAGCCTGGCCCAGATCAATAACGCTCCAGTAGTAAAGCTGGTAAACTCAATCATCTCTCAAGCAGTGAAAATGAGAGCCAGTGATATACATATAGAACCCTATGAGAGAATTCTACGAGTTCGTTTTCGGGTAGACGGCGAGTTACAAGAGAATATGACACCATCCAAATCCAGCCATTCCGCCATTGTCACCCGAATCAAAATCATGGGAAAGATGGATATTGCAGAAAAGCGAATTCCTCAGGATGGCAGAGTAGAGATGAATGTAGACGGCAGAGAGGTTGACATGCGGATTTCTGTTATGCCTACTGTATATGGCGAAAAAGTTGTAATACGTCTGCTTGATAGAAGCGGTGTAATTATCAGTAAAAGTGAATTAGGTTTTACACCAAAAAATCTACAGGTATTTGACCAAATTATCAAAAACCCCTTTGGGATTATCCTCGTTACAGGTCCAACTGGGAGTGGAAAAACCACTACTCTCTATGCCGCCCTTAGAGAATTAAATGATGTACAAAAAAACATCATTACCGTGGAAGACCCTGTGGAATACAGACTGGAAGGAATAAATCAGTCTCAAGTAAACATAAAGGCGGGTTTAACCTTCGCCAGCGGACTCCGTGCTATACTGCGGCAGGATCCAGACATCGTTATGATCGGAGAAATCCGGGATGCAGAGACAGCACAGATCGCAGTACGGGCAGCCATAACAGGTCATCTTGTCCTCAGTACCGTTCATACAAATGATACTGCATCCACGATTGCCAGATTGGTGGACATGGGTATTGAACCTTACCTGATCTCCAGTTCAGTGGTTGGCATCATAGCCCAGCGTCTGGTAAAAAAAATTTGTACTAACTGTAAGACTGCCTATCCTCCTAGTGCTGGAGAAATCCAACTGTTGGAATTGACTGACGGAATGATGCTGTATAAAGGGGAAGGATGCAATGCCTGCAATCAAACCGGTTATCGGGGCAGAACCTCTATACATGAGATTATGCCTATCACCAAGGATATCAAAAGGCTTATTGATGAGCGAAGCAATACAGAGGATTTGAGAAGAGCTGCGGTGGATCAGGGGATGACGACACTTCGTCAAAGCTGCAGAGAACTGGTTATCAGTGGAATCACTACTGTAGATGAGCTGCTCCGAATGACCTACAATCTAGATTAAGGGGGAATGAGAATGGACATTTTAAGCCTATTGGAAAAAGCAGTAGCGGCTAGAGCATCAGATTTACATATTACTGTTAATGTACCACCGATCATCAGAGTAGACGGACACTTGGAAAAAATGGGAGATACAACACTCAGCTCAGAGGATACCGCAGTCTTAGCGAGACAAATGCTGACGGTGGAGCAAATCAAACAACTGGAGCAAAAAGGTGAATTGGATTTATCCTTTTCCAACCCAGGCTTAGGAAGATTCCGTATGAACATCTACAAGCAGCGGGGAAGCTACTGCATGGCCATACGGGTGGTGAATATCCATATTCCATCTTTGGAGGATTTAGGACTGCCCCCCAGTGTTAAAGAGCTGACGAAGAAAACAAGGGGTCTTATTCTGGTAACGGGACCAACGGGAAGCGGAAAATCCACTACCTTAGCTTCTATGATCGACTTGATCAATCATGAGCGAAGCGGTCATGTACTAACCTTAGAAGATCCCATAGAATATCTCCATAAGCACAACAAATGCATTATCAACCAGCGGGAAATAGGTGATGATACCCAATCCTTCAGTAAGGGACTAAGAGCAGCACTCCGTCAGGACCCTGATGTTATTTTGGTTGGCGAGATGCGTGATTTAGAAACCATGAGCATCGCCATCACTGCGGCTGAAACAGGACATTTAGTACTGTCTACCCTCCATACCATTGGTGCAGCAAAGACCATTGACCGGATTATAGACGTATTTCCGCCTTATCAGCAGCAGCAGATCCGTATCCAGCTGGCAGCAGTATTGGAAGGAATTATCTCGCAGCAGCTGCTGCCTAAGCAAGAAGGACATGGAAGGGTCGCTGCCTTTGAAGTTATGCTGGCAAATAACGCCATACGAAACCTGATCCGAGAGGGCAAAACTCATCAGATCCAAACCTCGATTCAAACAGGAATCAAAGCTGGGATGCAGACGATGGATTATTCTCTCATGGAACTGTACAAGCAGGGCATCATCTCCAAAGAAAATGCACTGAACTACTCTTTAGACCTGGATATGATGAAAAAAACCATCGGCTTCTAGTCTAAACTGTCATCCTGCGCACAGTGAAACGAAGTCGAAGGATCTTAATGTAGGGAACGACGCCCTCGTCGTTCCGGAAAATCATAATTTATTATTTGATTCTTAATCATATGGGTGGCTTTTATCTACACCCCTATAATACTGTAGGGAGCAAGCCTGTGTGCTGTTCCACACGAATTCGAGGTGATTATATGCCTATCTACAAATACAAAGCCATCGGCGTCAACGGACAGAGCCACCAGGGGACCTTCACTGCCAACTCACAGCAGGAAGTCATACAAATGCTTCGCAGCAGCAACAGCTATCCTGTCATGATCCAGGAAGAGGTTGACAGTCAGTTACGGGAGGTAAATCTTTTAGGTGGTGTCAAAACCAAAGATATCGCAGTATTTTGCAGACAAACCTATACCATGCTCAATGCCGGAGTGCCGATTATAAACTGTTTGGATATTCTGCGTAGTCAGACAGAAAACAAAAAGTTAAGAAATGTTTTAGAAGAAGTATACGAAGAAGTGCAAAAAGGCTTAACCTTTTCAGAATCCCTGAAAAAACATATGGATATATTTCCAGAGCTGCTGATCCATATGGTAGAGGCAGGAGAAGCCAGCGGTTCCATCGATACGATCCTGGAGCGCATGGCTGTTCACTATGAAAAAGAAACCAAGATCAACAACAAGATCAAGGGTGCTATGGTTTATCCGATCATCCTCAGTGTTGTAGCTACAGTCGTAGTAGTTTTCCTTCTGACCTTCGTCATGCCCACTTTCATAGGTATGTTTCAGGGAAGCGGTGTACCGCTGCCGCTGCCCACTAGAATACTCATGAAGTTCAGCGAACTTCTAAAGAATTTTTGGTATCTATTCCTGCTGGGTATTATTGCTATCGTCTATGGTGTTAAGCGTTATACCCTAACCACTAACGGAAGACTTAAATTTGATAAACTGAAACTAAATTTCCCTATAATAGGGGGTCTAACACAGAAGATCATTACAGCACGGTTTACCCGCACCTTGTCTACCCTTCTGTCCAGCGGGATTCCGCTGCTTCAGGCTATGGAGAACGTGGCCAATGTAGTAGGGAACAAGGTAGCAGCTGATGGCATAATGAATGTGAGAGAAGAGGTTCGCCGCGGTGTTCCCCTAGCACCTCCTATCAGAAGACTAGGTATATTCCCCCCCATGGTGGATAACATGATTCATATCGGAGAAGAATCTGGTACATTAGATGATATCCTGGACAAGACGGCAAACTTCTATGATGATGAGGTAGAGACAGCCTTGCAGAAAATGGTTACATTGTTTGAACCAATCATGATTTTGGTAATGGGTTTGATCATCGGTTTTATCGTCATTGCCATGGTGCTGCCGATGTTTGATATGCTGAAGACGGTTCAATAGGGTAAGCAATTATATTGATTTAGATCTTTATGCTTTTACTTGTACCTTGAACCTCGAATCTTGCACCAAAAAAGTTGTCTGTTAAGCTATATAAGCTTTAATATAAGCATTTATCATCAATCTCAAACGGGGGTGATCGCAGGGGGATATTCATAAATGCATTCATACATAAGAGAGAAAATAAAAGGAGGAGAAAGTTATGATCAAAGTATTTACAAAAAGAATGCACAACAGAAAGGGCTTCACGCTCATTGAACTGATTGTGGTTATTGCGATTTTAGGTATTTTGGCGGCAATTGCTATACCAAGATTTTCAAACGTTCAACAAAATTCAAAGTTAAAGGCCGACCATGCCACTTCTGACCAAATTATTAAAGTAGCAAGAATGATTGATGCAGAAAAAAATCTATCTCCAGGAGGTGCGGCTAGCTTGAGTGGTACAGAAGCATTTCCAACAGCTGGTGGTGATTGGACTGTTAATGGTATAACTTATATGACTGTTCCTTCTAGCCCGCAATCTGCTCCTTCTGCTGCATGGGGTTTATCATATTCACCTACCACTGGAAAATATACTGTTACTGGCCCTACTACAAATTATGTGGAAAAATAGGACGGCGATGAGGGGACGGGGGTATTGACACTTCCTATTGTAGTTAGACTCAGTCTAAGTAAACTGTGCAAAACAAGCTATAAAAAAGTCAATCTGAAAGAGGTTGACTTTTTTATTTTACAGGCATAAATGAAAACCAAATAACTTGACAAGTTAATTTCAGCAAAATTTGCGAGTTAACATTACGATGAGTTTAAATAACAAATAATCATAATATGCTGTTTTGAAGGAATCAGGAATAAAAATAGGCGTCTTTATTATGCCAAGGCTTATGCTTGTATTTGACTATTTTAGGATCTGACTTTATAATAAAATTACAGAAAATTTGTTTTAATAATACAACAATTCTACTTTTTTTGTTTGATACTTTTATTTTCACCTGTGCTTGAAGGGAGATTGTGATGTTGAGAAAACACATTTATAATAATCAGGGTGCAATTATTCCATTGTCTTTAATGGTTTTTACGGTTCTTATAATACTCACCGCTGCAACAATGTCTATCAGCATTGCAGATAATCGGTATAGCATTTATCAAAACAATAAAATGCAAGCTCATTACATAGCAAGATCAGGAGCTGAAACCATGGCTGCCTATCTGATAGAAAAATCCTATCGTGAAAGTTTTACAAACATGAATAATTTACTTGATGATATCTCCAATAAAACAAGTAATGCTACAAGTTTTCTTGATGGTAATTTCACTATAAAAACTGTAAGAAAAACTGTTGGCAGTAAAGAAAAGCTCGATATTATTTCAACAGGAAATTATAGAGGGGTATCGGACAGCGTTACAGTTACGTTGGTAGTATCAACTGAATCTGGCGGTGGAGCTTATAACCCATCTTCAGAAGAAAACGCTTTGGTAGCCTTATCAGAAGATTCTAACATTGCGTTAGAGTTATCCAGCGGAGCTTTCATACAAGGAGATGTAGCAATTAACTCAACAAAAGAAAACTCTATCAAATTTTCTGGAGGAAGCAATTATAATATCAGAAATGGTTCTCTTTATTTAAAACCTGGTACTGATCCAAAGATTGTCATATCCACTGACAGGGGTTCAACTAACGGAGAAGCTCCGCCTGAGTATAAAGTTCCGGGTGTCCCCAATGGACAATGGTATAACAATTGGGCTTTCTGGAAAAATATCGAAAATGGGGTCAAGTTTTCTTCTATGCCATCTTATCCGTCATCAAAATATCCAGAACCAGTTTTTCCAAGTTTTCCAAATATAGACGAATTGCCTCAGCCGGCAAATCCTAATTTTACAACCCCTTGGGTTGAAAGCTTATATTATCCAATAACAGAAGATGGTTACTATAATTCAATACAGCCTAGCAGCTCTCGGACAATAACCATTGATCTAGCGGGAGGCAATCGTATTATACGAGTTAATAATCTAAATTTAACTGGAGGAAATATTGAATTAAAGAATGTAGGTGAGAATGGCAAACTGTTTCTTTATGTTGACAACTCATTTGCTTTAGGTTCAAGCAGGTCATTAAACGAAAATGGCATACCTGATAATGTATATATATATTATGCAGGAAGTCAAACAGTTCAAATTGACGGATCGTCTAAATTTTCTGGAAACTTATTTGTTAAAAACGCTGATATCAATTTTACTGCAGGGGCAAATATGAAAGGGAATATTGTAACTCTTGGGACATATGTAAATATTGCAGGTGGTTCATCTGCTCATGGTATGATACTTTATGCACCGAGGGCTCTTGTCAATATGTCTGGAAGTGCACAAATAAAGGGCTCAGTCATAGCAGAAACTTTCAAACGTTCAGGTGGTTCGAATGCTGGAATTATTTTTGCACCAACTTCTTTTTCTATTCCAGGCGAATTCTTTGGTACATCTGCGAGTAATATTGTCATTCGTTATGACCAAAATCCATGGAGATAAACCATACTCTGAGGAATTCTTTTTGAAAGGCTGTGAATTAAATATGGGATATTATCATAATAAGAAAGGATATTTATTGATTGAGATCATAATAGGTATAACCTTATTCGGACTTATCTCAGTAAGCTTAATTCCGATATTAACCAATCAGTTTATTCATATAAATCGTTCAGGACGCAGAACAGAAGCCTTATATGATAATCAGAAGACTATCGAAAGCAATTCTGCTTTGAATCTTTCAAGCTAGAATATAACCATTACATTTGATCGTAGGAGTCTTGACATTAATGTTGATGTATTCAAAGTTGAAGATGAGTACGACAAAAATGGTAGCAAAGCCACAATTGGTTATTTCAAAGCGAACTTATCAGGTTTATAAGCATCAAGCTATAGAATAAGATAAGGTGGTTACATTTATGAACAGGTTTACTCAATGGAGTGCAAAAGGGGTAACACTAATTGAGCTTCTGATTGCTATTGCCTTGGTAAGTATTGTTTTTACTGTGTTATTTTCTCTATTCTTCTATGGAAACAACACATTCATTATAAGCAGCAGCCAATATGATCTCCAAAGCGAGGTACGCTTAGCCATGGATATAATTATTAAAGAGGTTCGTTTTGCTTCCTATCTAGAACTAATAAATGTATCCGAAGCCTGTGATACTAATCTTCATGAAAGTGGATTCAGTTACTTTTATTTATCTGATGGTAAACTTTTTCATGTTAAATATGATAAAACGTCAAATCTTTACCATACTTTCACTTACGGTAGTCATATAAATACTGCTTCAAGTATTTTTAGTAAAATTAACCCTACAACCTTGAAACTTAAAATATTAAGTGAACATATGAATAAAGCATATAATGGACAAACCGAAATCAGCTTATTAAACTTGAAGGCGGATGGAAATAGTATAATAGGTTCTGATAACTTAGGGCTAAAGTATATACAAAACTAATTTGATAGTTAATAAGCTTATAATACTTTGTCTATTATATATGTCAGGAATTTACATTTTTGCAAATGTTAGCGATTGTGATTATTATTTTCTGAGCTAAGCATCTACTATTGATCAAGCGGTTGGTCTGACCATAGCAGCAAAGAGCATTTGATTTGTGAAATTATTGACTACTTAGAAATATTAATACATAAGTGAGTCAGAAGAATCAGTTCTTTTTGACTCATTTTCGTTATTTCGAATTCTAGCTAATTTTATTGTTTTCCCTAAAACTGTGTATTTTTCAGTATGATGGTATAATTTTCTAGAAATATTCAACTACTTTTTATGGGGGGAAGAGGATTGTGGCGATCATTATATTTATTTTTGGACTACTCATCGGATCTTTTTTAAATGTATGTATTTACCGCATTCCTATAGAGAAATCCATCATTTTTCCCTCTTCCCATTGTCCAAGCTGTCAGAGGTCATTAAAGGTACTAGACCTCATACCTGTTATCAGTTATGGGCTGCATAGGGGAAAATGTCGATATTGCAGAAGCAGGATTTCTATACGGTATCCTTTTTTCGAGTTATTGACAGCTATTATTTTTTTATTGTTATATAGTGTTTTTGGATTAACGTTCGAGTTTTTCTTTTTTGGCTTTCTAGCCAGTTTATTGATTATCATCACGGGGATTGATTATGATCATCAGATTATACCCGATGGGATTGTGCTGCTGGGCACAATCGCTGGCTTTGCATACATAGCTTACAATCATTTTGTACTTAAAGCACCGCTCAGCTTGCTCAGTCATTTAGGCGGGCTGCTCATAGGTGGGGGAGTCTTCTTATTGATCGCCGTGGTTTCCAACGGCGGCATGGGTGGGGGAGATATCAAGCTCATGGGGATGCTGGGGCTTTGGCTGGGCATCCGGGGAATATTGATGACCATGTTTTTTTCTTTTATCCTTGGTGCAGTTTTATCTGTATTTTTGTTGGCAGCAAAGCTGAAAAGCCGCAAGGAAGCGATCCCCTTCGGTCCTTTTATCGCCATCGCTGCATTGATTACTATATGCTTTCAAGATGACTTATGGATTTTGTACCTGCAAAGGTTTATGCAATAAATATGAGGGGGTAGCAGCTTGAAAAGGAATTCTATGTCCATAAACGAAAAAGAACTATTGTCTTTAGACATTGGCACCCATAGCATGAAGATCCTTGTGGGAAAGAGAGACAAAGATATGATTTTGCTGGATAAAGCCTTCACTGTACCGATACCTGCTGATGTTTATCAGGACGGACAGATTCAGGATATGCAAAAGCTAAAGGATATCATTGAAGTCGCCCTGCAAACAAATAAAATCCGTACAAAGTCCGTGGTGTGTACATTGGAGAGCAGCAGCATCATCACACGCGAAATTGTTTTGCCGTTGGTAAAAGCCCAAGAGCTTAAAGAAATGATCGGTTATGAAATCCAGCAGTATCTTCCTATAGAACTGGATCAATACATAATTCAGTATAAGCTGTTGGAGGAGTTGAAAGAAGGGGATACCAAACATGCCAACATCCTGGTGGCTGCATTGCCCCGGCTGATCGTAGAGAAGTATCTTGCTCTTATAGAAAGCTTAAATATGAAGCCTGTTGCATTGGACATACACTCCAATGCAGTCACAAAGCTGCTAGACCCTGCCCACCAGATCAATAAGGGAGAGACCATTGCAAACAAGACCATAGCAGTCATCGACATCGGTCATCAACAGATGAACGTAACCCTTATAGACAACGGGAATTTTAAATTCAACCGGCTGTTGAATATGGGCGGAAAGGATATAGAGCAAAACCTGATAAACTTTTTAGATATTTCATTAGAGCAGGCAAGGATCAAAAAGCTTGAGGCCAAGGACATCTCAGCAGGAGTGGGCGACTATTCAGATGAATCCAGGATGCTCAACATCATCAAATCCAGCATTGACACATGGATTGATGAAATTGAGCGGGTATTTAAATATCATATGACAAGGCATACAGGGAATAAGATAGACACCATCTACTTGTATGGCGGAAGCACTAATCAAGCGGGTATAGAGCAGTACATGGAAGAAGCATTCAACATTCCTACCCGTACAATAAAGAGCATCAGCAATATCAATACTTCAAATATCAAGGGAAATATAGATATCACCCGCTATATCAATGCCCTTGGCGCAATGATCAGAAGGTAAAGGGGGAGAAGCATGAGAGACTTAAACTTTTTTGAACCCTATGTACTACAGCATCAGGGCAGGGAAAAAAAGCAAAGGCTTTTTATGGTTACTGCAGTGATATCGCTTGTTGCTGTGATTGCTTTCCCAGTATTTAATCTGGTTTATGGTTATCAGATGAAAAGGGACATTCAGGATATGAAGAATACGCTGGCTTCCGCAGAGGCTAAGGAAAGATTGCAAAGGATAGAAGCAAAGCAGGCTAAGCTGGATGAGATTAAGAAAATACTGCCCATTGTGGAAAACAGTGATAAAGAAATACAAAAAATAGATATTTTGGATGAGCAGATCGTGCAAACGATAGTCGATGCCATACCAAAGGATCTGCAATTTTCAAGCTTTATGCTTTCGGACACCCAGGCAACAGTTTCTGGAAAGGCAAGGGATAAATCGGCTATTGCAGAGTTGGAATATAACCTGCGCATCAGTAAATATTTTACAGATATATTCGTATCAAATATAGCTTTCAAAGAAGGTATATATGACTTTGCTCTGCAATTCACAGTAAAGGATGTGAATTAGTATGAAGCTGACAAGACGAGAAAGAACTTTAGTTACCTTGTTAGGTGTTGTGGTTTTTTTGTGGGGTTATTATCAGTTTCTTATTACACCCCAATTGCTTTGGGTAGAGGGCTTAAAGCAGGAAAACCAAAAAATGAAAGCAGAGATGACTCGGTTGGAAAATGCGGCTGCTGTGGAAAAACAGCTGGATGATAGTATTTTCGAAACCAATGAACAGATTCGAAAAATTACAGGAAAGTATTTTACAGATACAGAGCAGGAGGAGTTTATTCTTCTCTTTAACGAATTTTTTCAGGATCCCAGCTTTAAAGTCCTGAATATCGCTTTTACACCTCCTGCTATGGAAAAGCTAGGGGAGATTGAGATCGAAGCTTCTTCTATAAATTTATCCTATGAAGGCAGCTATCCTGCACTGATGAATCATCTGCAGACATTTTGGAAGTTTCAGAAGAAGATCATCGTCAAAAACATTAATATGACCAGTAAAGAAGACGGAAGCCTAACCGGGAATATACAGTTGTCCTTTTATAGACTTCAGAACAGTCCTGATTTAAAGGATGATTTGTTCCGCTGGTACATAGATGAGGATTTCTTCAAAGAAAATCCATTTTCGGCCATGGCACCTCAGGGCGGGCTAAAAATTAACTACCTTTTTATAGGGGGAGACCCTACGAAGCTTGTCAATGCAACCTATAAGCCTTTTGCAGATATCGCAGGCCATTGGGCACAGACAGAGATCAATGATTTTGGCAGCAAGTTTTATGTAAGAGGAGATTTGGAGAATAACTTCAAGCCCGATGAACCTATGTCCAGAGGAGAATTTGTCATCATGCTGGATAAGATCTATCAATGGCCAATGCCTGAAAGTCAAATAGATCTCACCAAGTTTGAGGATTATGGCACATTGGGCAGCTACGAGAACTCTATGGCTAAAGCGATCTTTAAGGGATATTTAGGCGGTTATGTGGCAGGCTATCAGGACAATACATTACGGCCTCGGGCGCCGATCACCTATGAAGAAGTAGAATTTATCATGGGTTCTGTACTGTCAAAACCGGATTTTAGCTGGAATGAGATGGGCCAAAAGTTACTGGTAGAGAAAAATATAGTTTCCAACGGATTGGAAAACAAGAACGCCTATTTGACAAGGGCAGAAGCCGTGTATTTGTTATATCATACTAAATAAAGAGAAGGATTGTATGCTTAAACTCAACTGCACATAATACATCTAGAAAAACTATGATAAAATCATCTCAAACAAATATTTGAGGTGATCTTTTTTATGGTAAGGACTCTAAATCAAATTATTCACTTTCCCATGTCCTCTCTGTTTTTCTCTGTAAGCATATAAGATATTTGATATCAACTATCCTTTACTAGCATGTCCAATTGTTTAGGGACTTTACGTTCACTTTTGCTCGGCCAATTGTCATTAATTTTTTGATCTTCTTTATGTGATACAGATGAGCAAACTACCATGATACATTTTGCTTACAGAATATTTTGGGATAATCATATAGATTTGCTTATGAGGGATTTTTACAATTTATTTCAAAATATTTAATTTTTTTTGCATAGAGAAAAGGATTTTTTTGGTAAATATAGAATACATTAGCATGTGATAATCGTAAAAAGATAGATGTGGACAGCATATGTGTATGTAGGTATATTGGGTTACGGGTAGACACAATGGTTAGCCCCTGCTAAATCGTTTTTTCTCTGAAAGTTAAGGTGGGGTGTTCGTGAATAAAAGAGGATTAATGCTCATAGAGGTCATTATTGGGTTTGCACTTATCGGTATTTTGTTGATACCCATCACCACATTGTTTGTCACAACCTACCGTATAAACCAGCAGTCCAGGACGATTATGACCTATACCCATCTCGTACAGCAGCATATGGAATATGCCAAGTTGGAAAGAAATATTGACATGACGCCTATAGAGGTCATCCTGCCGGATAAAAATATCAAGATCTTGCGCACTCTTGAACCCCATCCCGATGCTGCCTTATCTGGCCGGCTGCAAAAAGTTGAGATCGTTTTGAAGGGTTTAGAAGATAATCGGGAGCTTATGCGATTGGTAGGACTTAGAAGATGCGATTGAGGAGGAGCCGCCTGTGAAGCCTATATCCAAATCTTCCAATCAGGGTTCAGTTTTGATATCTGTATTGGTCATCTTTGCTGTCCTAAGTACTCTAGGTATGGCACTGCTGGGGCTAAGCACCTTAAATTATAAGATGAAGCTGGTTACCCAGCGCCAAAAAAACGCCTTTTATTTAGCTGAATCAGCCTTAGAAGAAGCCTATGCGTTAATTTCAAAAGAAGTTGAAACTACGATATATACCATACCTGCCGATGGATTAAACCCCCAGCAGTGGAAGCAGCAGTACCTTACCCGGCTCAATGAAAGTTTGGTATCACAGCTGCAAAACCATACATATGCAAATTTAGATGATCTGCGGTTACCATTACCACCGGTAGTCACCATCCTATCCTTTGTTCCTTTCAGCAGCCATAACGAAACCTGCCAAATCTTGCTTGAATCCAACGCTAAATTTAACAATGTCTTTTATAAGCAAAAGGCACGGATTGAGATTGACATCCCCAACAATCCCCCCCAAGCTCACGCTATAAACCCTAACAGTCTGACCCGCATGAGTTATCTCCCGCAAGAATAGGCAGGTGTTGGCAATGAAATCAAGCCCCAAGGGATATACCTTAATCGAAGTGGTATTGGTCATCAGTCTTATAGGGATTCTCGCCGCCATGGCGGTACCACACATTGATAGAACACCTTTTGATATGAAGGTTTACAGCCGCCAGCTCTGTGCTGACCTACGATATATTCGATTGATGAAAATGACAGAAGGGGAAAATTATCAAATAACATTATATGAGCAGTTTTATAAGGTTCTGAATGGTACTAAAGAATTAAAAACCGTAAAGGCACCCAAAAACGTAGTGATCCTTTATACTCGACAACATATCAGCTTTACCAGCTATGGTGCCCCATCCAATTCTGACACGATATCCATCCGGGATAAAAAATCAGGGAAATACTATGAGGTCACCATTGTGCCTTCCAGTGGGAGAGTGTTACTCAAAGATGAAATTCAGCGTTCTAAATGAAAAAGGTTATTCTGCCTTAGAGCTATTGATCACTTTGGTTCTAGCTTGTTTTCTTTTACTGCCTCTTTGTACCTATTTCATTTATCATTATCAGTGCTTCATAAAGGCGGAGGACCAGCTGGAGGTACAATATCATATGCAGATTGCTATGGAGACCTTGGTGGATAAGCTAGTTTTTGCGAAGGGGATTCAGAGTGTACAGTTTTATGATGCCAGCCGTACCCATGTGAGAAAGATCGTTTTTGACAATAGTGCCCAGGGAGATCACGTAAAGAAAAAGCTGGTCATTGAACATAGACAGGCTGTTAAGAGCCTATGGTATGGCTATGGCAATGATGCCAACGTGATCTTTGCCAATGACATCACCTATTTTTTTGTAGAGCCCATCGAAGGGACCTACCAAAATTGCAGAGGGATAAAAATTATTCTGAGAGGGAGCAGGGGCAGTGAAGTCTTTGAAGGGGAAAATGTAGTGTTTTTCCGAAATTATGATAGGGAATAAGGGAAATGAGGTAGTCATCCTAAGGCCTGAGATAAGAGGACGTGCCTTCACTTCGTAAAGGAACTTCCCCTTACCTCATAAGATCCTTCGACTTCGTTTTACTGCACTCAGGATGATAAATCGAGTACAACGGATAGCAAAAAAGGCCTAAATCTACAAAATCCTGATGAAAAGAAAGGATTTTTCTTTTTTTTATGGAATTCTTCAAAAAAGCCAATGAAGGAGGTACATTTATGTTGAAAAATTATATGGAAGACGTAGTAGATCATATTTTACCTGCAATGCTAAGAGCTTTTCCCGATATCTGCACCTGTGAACAGTGTATCCTTGATATTAAAGCTATAACGCTTAACCATCTTAAGCCTCATTATGTAGTAACGCAAAAAGGTGAGGTTTACAGCCGAATCAATGAAATGCATCTCCAGTTTCAAACCGATGTAATGAAAGCCATCATTGATGCCATTGATATTGTTTCAAATAATAAGCGGCATGGTTAAATCTCCGTATGTTTTGTAAATTTCTCTGATAGTTGGTTATAATATGTAGTAATCCTTGAAAAACTGTGTTCAAACAAATAAAATTGTGTTATCATATTATAGGATTCAGCAGAGGAATTCTTTAGCATCGTTGGAAAAGATATGAATACTTTCTGAATAGGGGGTTCACAATGGAAAGAAGGATTGTTAGGCTTCGAGAACTGCTGCAGGATATGAAACTAGACAGTGCATTAATCTATAAGCCCGAAAACAGAAGATATATGAGCGGCTTTACCGGCTCTTCCGGGTATGTCTTCATAACCATGGACAAGGCCTATTTCATCACAGATTTTCGCTATGCAGAACAGGCTGCAGCCCAGTGCGAAGGCTATGAGATTCTTCAACATTCCAATGAAAAAACGCTATATCAGATCTTAGAAAATATTCCCGTTCATTGCATGGGCTTTGAAGGAGACTTTGTCACATATCAGGAGCATAAAGAATTAACGGAGAAGCTGCCTGAGGTGCACTTAGAATCCCTAGAGGATGCTTTAAGCAAGCTTCGAATCATCAAGGATGACCAGGAAATCGCATGTATAGAGAAGGCAGCAGAGATTGCCGATAAGGCTTTCACACATATTTGCCGATACATAAAGCCCGGAGTAAGTGAATGGGAAATCGCACTAGAACTGGAAAGCTTCATGAAGAAACAGGGCGCCAGTGCAACTTCCTTTGATAGTATTGTGGCTTCCGGGAAGCGGTCTTCCCTTCCCCATGGAGTTGCTTCTGATAAACTGATCGAGGCAGGGGATTTTGTAACCCTAGATTTTGGCTGTATTTATCAGGGCTATTGCTCTGATATGACCCGCACCGTAGTGGTAGGGAAAGCCACAGAAAAGCAGCGTGAGATTTATGAAATTGTTCTGGATGCCCAGATAAGAGCATTGGAATCTATCAGACCCGGTGTAACGGGTATTGAAGTGGATAAGGTTGCCCGGGATATCATCTCATCAAAGGGCTATGGAGCCTATTTTGGCCATGGTTTAGGTCACGGGGTAGGCTTGGAAATCCATGAGTCGCCTCGATTGTCTCCCTTAGGCAAGGATGTGCTGCAACCCGGGATGATTGTAACCGATGAACCGGGAATTTATCTTCCTGATTTTGGCGGTGTGCGGATAGAGGATTTGGTGTTGGTTACGGAGACGGGACACCGTAGATTGTCCAAGTCAACAAAGGAATTGATAGAGTTATAATGTTAGATTGTTCCTTATCACTCAGGATGACAATAAAAAAAGACTATTGATTCTAATATAAAAATGTGACTGAGAATCCTAATAAATATTCGGAAGGACGAGGGCGTCGATCCCTACATTTCTATTGAGATGTATGTAGTGAATGGTCTCTGTGCCGTTCCGCGGGATGCTAAATTTCTTAGGCACACAACTATAGAATCGGTAGATATATAAATTCAATTTATTAATATATGGAGGGATATACATGATTTCAGCTTCAGATTTTAGGAAAGGTGTTACATTTGAAATAAATGGTGAACCTTTTGTTGTAGTTGATTTCCAACACGTTAAACCTGGTAAGGGAGCAGCTTTCGTAAGAACGAAGTATAAAAGCGTAACTACTGGATCTATTCGTGAGGAAGCTTTTAACCCAAATGACAAGTTTCCAAAGGCCCATATCGAAACAAAGAGCATGCAGTATTTGTACAATGATGGTGATTTATACTACTTCATGGATAATGAGACCTTCGAACAAATCCCATTGACACAAGAGCAAGTTGAAGATGCCATTATCTATCTTAGAGAAAATGATACTGCTACAGTGAAGTTCTTTAAAGGTAAGGCATTTCAAGTAGATCCGCCAAACTTTGTTGAGCTTCTGGTAACCTATACAGAGCCAGGGGTTAAAGGAGATACTGCGACGAATGTAACGAAGCCCGCAACGGTTGAAACCGGTGCTACGATTCATGTTCCGATCTTCATTAATGAAGGCGACAGAATTAAAATAGATACGAGAACTGGTGAGTATTTATCAAGAGCTTAGGCAATACTAGTAGAGTATATTTAATACAAAGGAGGGTTTCGTAATGAATTATCTGTATGAGAGAGTAGCCTATTTAAGGGGCCTGGCAGAAGGTATGGAAGTAAGTGATGAATCAAAAGAAGGTAAGCTTCTATTAAACATCATCGATATCCTTGAGGACTTTGCAGATGCAATCGATGAGCTCAAGGAAGAGGTTACAGATCTAGATGAGTATGTTGAAACCTTAGACGAAGATTTGGCTGATGTTGAGGATGAAGTTTTTGGTGAGTTAGAGGAAGACGAAGATGAGGAAGAAGATGAAGATATTGACTTTGTTGAGGTAAAGTGTCCAAATTGTCAGGAAGTCATTTATCTTGACGAAGATTTAGTATATGACGAAGAAGACAATGAAGTGATTTGCCCTAACTGCCATGAAAAGATTTATATAGAAGACTGCTGCGACAGTGATCATGATCACGGCTGCTGCGGACACCATCACCACGAATAGTTAGTTTATAAAAAAACCTGATACCCACGTATCAGGTTTTTTGTTTTTTGTCCTGAAATTTTAAGCATAATATTGGGCTTTTCTAAATATTAATGATATAAAGGAGGGACAGGTTATGAATCATGCGAAAGATAAGAATTTTGTAAGCAGAAGAGAGCATAAACAACTCCGCAAAGAAGTGCTGGATATCCTGCCCATCCACTTGCGGGGAATTTTTGAGCAATTTCCACCGGAATATGCGGATGCGGTGGAAGAGATACGTTTGCGTGGAGAACGGCCTTTATGTGTATCCATGCGGAACCGCGATTATTATATCGATGGACGGGGCATGCCTTTATCCCATCCCGCCGGTGCTTATCAGGTGAAAAAAGAAGATATCGAAAAGGCCTTTCACCTTCTAACGGATTACTCTGTGTATGCATTAGAAGAGGAAATACGAAACGGTTTTATTACCATCAAGGGTGGTCATCGGGTAGGTCTTAGTGGCAGAGTAGTACTCAATGGCTCAAGCATCAGGACCATGAAAGAAATATCCGGTTTAAATATACGTATCTCTAAGCAAAAACTGGGAGTTTCGGATCCTATCATGAAATACCTTGTACAAGGAACCCGTCAAGTCTACCATACCTTGATTGTTTCTCCGCCTCAGTGCGGGAAAACCACGCTTTTGAGGGATATCATCCGCAATGTTAGCAACGGTATGGAATCCCTGAATTTTCAAGGATTGAAGGTAGGGGTAGTAGATGAACGTTCTGAAATCTGCGGTTCATATCAGGGCATACCGCAAAATGACGTCGGTATTCGTACTGATGTATTGGACGCCTGTCCAAAGGCAGATGGCATCATGATGCTGATTCGTTCCATGTCACCCCAGGTCATCGCCACCGATGAAGTAGGGAAGCACGAGGATGTCAATGCAGTAGAAGAAGCCCTTCATGCGGGGATCAAGTTGTTGACCACTGTCCACGGAAGCAGCTTAGAGGAAATCAGAAAGCGTCCATATCTGAGAGGAATTTTGGAAATGGGTGTTTTCGAAAGGATCATATTGCTTTCCAATCTGCCAAGGGTAGGTACCATACAGGCAATATTGGATGGTTCCCGACAGGAACCGATATACAAGTACGCTGCGGTAAGGGAGGGTGAATTTATTGGTGATTAAAGTTGTTTTTTCATTAGTTATTCTCATCGCTACCTCCTCCATCGGATATATTTATGCATCCCGCTACAATCACAGAGTACAGCAGCTGCGCCATATTCTTCATGGAATACAGCTGTTGGAAACAGAAGTGCTATATTCCTCCAACCCACTGCCCGAAGCCATGAAAAGGGCGGGAGAGAGAAGTCATCCCTCTGTATCGGGGATTTTTCTCGATACCGCTCAATGTCTTTACAGCAGAAAGGGTCTCAGCCTGTCAGAGGCATGGAACAATGCAGTAGAGAAGCATGCTGCCCATGGCCCGCTTCAAGATATTGATCAGGAGGTTTTGATGGATTTTGGGAAACAGCTTGGCACATCGGATAAGGATAATCAGAAGAAAAACTTTCATATGGTTACCTTAGAACTGCAAAAGCAGCAGCTATTCGCAGAGGAAGAGCGCAGCAAGAATGAAAAGATGTGCAGAAGTCTTGGTATTCTAGCTGGATTGGCCATTGTGATTGTTTTTATTTAAATAAATATAAGCATCAAGATCTTTTAAGGGGGATTGTCAATGAATGTCAATGTGGATCTAATCTTTAAAATTGCTGCTGTGGGGATATTGGTAGCTGTGCTTAATTTAGTACTCACCCGCTCCGGCAGAGAGGAACAGGCTATGATGACGACATTAGCCGGCCTGGTTGTTGTACTATTAATGGTAATCAACCTAATCAGTAATTTGTTTAATACTGTTAAGACAATGTTTCAGCTTTATTAATACATAAAAGGTGTGGTACGTTATGGAGATATTTAGAATTGTTGGCATCGGCCTAGTAGCCACCATACTGGCAATTGTTTTAAAGCATCAAAAACCGGAAATTGCGGTGCAAATCAGCATCGCTACCGGAGTAATCATATTTATTTTCATTGCAACCAGGCTGACCGTTGTGCTGGAAGTATTAAACATGGTAGCCAGCAAGATTGATATTGATTTGGTCTATATCACCACTATTTTTAAAATAGTGGGAATTGCATACGTTTCAGAATTCGGTGCTCAGGTTTGCAGAGATGCAGGTGAGGGTGCCATCGCGTCCAAAATCGAATTTGCCGGCAAGATTCTTATTATGGTGCTGGCCATTCCGATTCTGGTAGCATTATTGAATTTGATCGTAAGATTAATGCCCTAGGATGTGATAAAAGTGAAACGCCTATCTTTGATTTTTATATTTATGCTCTTTATGAGTATCAGTGCTTATGGGATGGATCAAGATAATGGAAATCTTATTACGGAAGATATGATTCTGGGTCAGCTGCAAAATATGAATACGGGAGATTTGGAAAGGATTATCAATCAAATCAATGGAGAGACAGAAAACTATTTTCCAAAGATCGATTTACGGGAAGGGATACGTTCACTGATCCGTGGCGAAAGCAGTTTAACCCTAAGGGATACCTTAAATGGGTTGTTTAAATATCTGTTTAAGGAGATTGTTGCCAACTCCATGCTCTTAATTCGGCTCATTGTCCTAGCTATCATCTGTGCTTTCCTGTCCAATCTTTCCAATGCCTTTGAAAGCAACGCTGTAGGAAAGCTGGCTTATATGGTGTGCTATCTGGTGATCATCGCCATCGCCATACAGAGTTTTTCCATTGCCACTGCAGTGGGAATCGCAGTGATCAATGATATGGTGTTGTTTATGCAGGCTCTGCTGCCTCTGTTGCTGACACTACTGATGGCTATGGGGGGGATTACCTCATCGGCTTTGTTTCAACCCGTTATTATTGCCGCAGTTAGTACCATCAGTACCCTGATGAAGGATATTGTTATGCCGATCATATTTTTCTCTGCCATATTATCTATAGTAAATAATTTATCCTCAAGAATCCATGTTTCAAAGCTGGCATCCTTGTTAAAGCAAGCCTGTGTAGTTTTATTGGGCTTTACGCTGACAGTTTTTATCGGCATCATTACCATTCAGGGTGTAGCTGCCTCTACTACCGATGGCGTGACAATTCGTACAGCCAAGTTTGCAGTGGATCGGTTTATACCGGTGGTAGGAGGGTTTATTTCTGAAGCGGTGGATGCTATCGTAGGCTGCTCCCTGTTGTTAAAAAATGCGATTGGTGCTCTTGGGCTATTTGCCCTGGCTTTTATTGTGCTGATGCCCCTTTTGAAAATATTCTCCTTAATCGTAATTTATAAGATTGCTGCAGCGATCATAGAGCCGATTACCGATAGTCAGTTGGTAAGCTGTCTAAATGATATGAGCGGTTCTTTGGTACTGATCTTTGCCACTGTATTATCAGTTGCTGTCATGTTCTTTATGGCGGTTACTGTTATCGTTGGCGCGGGCAATCTAACGCTAATGATGAGGTAGGTGAAGGATATGATGGCATTTTTGAGAACCTGGGTCTTAAACATTGTGACGGTGATTATTTTTATTACTTTTCTAGAGATTCTCCTCCCCAACAGCGATATGAAAAAATATATCAAAATGATTATAGGTCTTTTGGTCATGCTGGTAGTTTTAAATCCTCTGCTGGAGCTGGCTGCCGGAAAAATCAATCTGGAGGAAGAAATCTTTAAAACCTCATCAGTCATGGATCAAAAAACCCTATCCTACGATTTGGAACGGCTACAGGTAGAACAGGATCAGCAGCTAGTAGCCCTGTATAAATCGAAGATTGAAAATCATGTGCGCACAAAAATAGAACGAGAAAATGACCTTCAGGTAATTTCAATGGATGTAGAGATTGAAGGAGACAAATCCCATAAGGATTTTGGCAAGCTGAAAAACATCCATTTAATAATAGCCCTTCAGAAGAATCTCCCAGCATCTTCAACAGAAATCAAACCTGTTTCAAATATATTCATAGAGATCGGTAAGGGGGGAGAGACGGTCAAAGCAGCAGCTTTGGATGCGGGATTATCATACAAATTAAAATCAGAGCTTGCATCCTTATACGAAATCGATCCCCGTTCCATCAGCATAGAACAAGTAGAATCAAAAAACTAGGAGAAAGGTTGGAGGATAATGAAAATCAACGAAAAGTTTAATGAACTGCTCCAGAAAATGGGGCATAAAAAAATGATATATAACTTGATTGCTATTGTCATCATTTGTGTGATTGCGCTGATTACATGGGATACATTTTTCCCTGGGGATTTGAAGGGAAATCAAATGGGAACCGCGGCAAAGCAAGTACAGCAGGGTGAAAACTTCTCGGTAGAAAACTATAGAGACAGCCTGGAAACACAATTGAAAAATATATTGAGTCACATTAAGGGCGTCGGTCAAGTAGAGGTAATGGTAACCTATGAAAGCAGCGTAGAGGTAGTACCCGCCTCCAACACCACCAAATCCCAGCAGCAAACCCAGGAAAAAGATGCTCAGGGCGGCACCAGAACCACAACTCAGGAGGAGTTGACACAAAATATTGTAACCAACAGCAGTACAGGCAGCACAGGACTTATGGTCATCAAAGAAATCAAACCGCAGATTCGAGGGGTAGTAGTAGTAGCTGAGGGTGCGGGAGATATTATGGTAAAAACAGAACTGATTGAAGCTGTTAAAACCATATTCCAGATACCGGCACATAAAGTTATGGTTTACGAGAAAAAAGTTGATTAGGGGGGAGCTTTCATGTTCAAAATAAAAAGGAGAAACGCTTTGATTGGTTCACTGGTTTTGGTATTATGCTTTATCAGTTATCTTAACTACGCTATTAATAAATACTCTCTATTGGAAACCTCTACGGAGTTTGAAAAATATGAAGTCAATAAGCTGGCTGAAATTGATCTGGAAGAAGTTATGAGCGGTGATACAGCCCTTGAGGAAAACAACAGCGAGGAAATGGCTTTTCCCGTTTTAGATCAGGGCAGTGCCGGGGATGAGGAAACAGCGGTGGTGGATAGCTCGGGCAATGCAGTCAAGGAAGTGGTTCAAGAGACTGCTGCTACGATCCAAAGCAATATCATGCAGCAAAAAAATATTAAACGAGTCAATTATTTTATAGAAGCTCGTCTCAATACCGGTATTGAGCGGGAAAAAATGATTTCTTTATTAAATGAAATCATCAATAATCAGATGACGGATGAAACCAACCGGAAAGCTGCCGGCGATGCAAAAATGAAACTGATCGACACCATGAACAAGGAAAAAATTATTGAAAACCTAATTAAAGCAAAGGGTTTTGAGGATGCACTGGTATTCATTACGGATAATTCAGTGAATGTGATTGTTGAGATTGAAAAGCTAACAGATTCTGATATGGCAAAAATACTGGATATTGTTTTAAGAGAAACCAATGTGCCCATTGATAATGTTAAAGTACTAAATAAATTTTAGATAGATTTGTAAATGAAAATAGATTTTGGTATAATATTCTTTAGAGATCGCTACATATTAGCAGGGGGTGTCATTGTTGGATAATCATATAGATAGTCCAGATTATGGTCAAATAAAAATTGCAGATGAGGTCGTTGGGATTATTGCTGGTCTCGCAGCTACTGAGGTGCCGGGTGTTGCGGGGATGAGCGGCGGCTTGGCTGGTGGGATTGCCGAGATCCTTGGCAGAAAAAATCTCTCTAAAGGTGTTAAAGTAGAGGTTGGTGAGAGAGAGGCAGCAGTAGATTTATTCATCATTGTTGAATATGGTGCAAAGATACCGGATGTATCCTGGCAAATCCAAGAGAGTGTGAAAAAAGCTATTGAAACAATGACGGGACTGAAGGTTGTTGAAGTGAATATTCACATTCAGGGAGTCAACATTGACAAAGACAATAAAGAAGAAGAGTTTCCTCATAGAGTAAAATAACCACCATCAAAAGTAACCCTCTGAAGCCTCAGGGGGTTACTTTCAATGTTTAAGGAGAGGAGAACAAAAGATGAAATTATTGGATCGAATTATTCTTGCATTGTACAGCTTTTCCATTGGAGTGCTTTCTATCCTGTTGTTGGCTGTACCCTTTTATCGGCCAGCTTATGAGTGGACAAGGGTATTATTGGAGAATCTTCGAGGCAACTGGCAGAACATTCTATTTCCACTTTTTTTCTTAGGTGTCAGCATTCGCTTTCTAGTCTCCGGCCTTTGGTCAAATCGGTCAAGACAGCACGCCGTGGTGCGGCATACCGCCTTTGGCGAGGTGAAGATTACACTTAACACCTTGGAAGGTATGGCTCAAAAGGCAGCAAAAACGATCCCCGGCCTTCGGGAAATCCGGGCATCTGTCCACCAGGTAGCGGAAGGGGTTGTCATTGAAATTCTAGGCTTGGCTGTCAGTGATACCAATATTCCAGAGGCTACTGTAAAGGCCCAGCAATCTATCAAAGACTATATTGAAGAATTTACAGGGATCTCCGTTCAAGAGGTTAAGGTAACCATTCAAGACATCTCAACCGTGAGTAAAGGTAGAGTAGAATAGATACGAGGAGGATCATGATGAGCAAAGAACAGATCCTTGAAGTTTTACTTAAGCATTATGGAAAGATTATCGGCGTTTTCTTAGGTTTGTTGGTCAGCATTCTGGTCATTACCTTAGGGTTTATCAAAACCATATTTATTTCCATCTGTGTTTATATCGGATATTTTTTTGGAAATAAAGTGGACAAAAAAGAAAACATATGGGAACTGCTGGATAGGATTCTCCCGCCAGGCACTTTGAAATAGGGCTACATACATATCTGCTTTTTAGACAAAATATCTTTAGAAGCTTTTACAGACAGTGAATTTTAGGAGGATAAGCATGAGTAGAAAATTAGCAAGAGAAACAGCCATGAAGCTGATTTATCAAATGGAAATACAGCGCGATGTTTCAAAAGAGGCTATCGAAAGGGCCATCGAAGAGTATCCTGATGAACCAAAGGATCATGATTACATAAGAGATGTGCTCTATAAATATATGCAGCATCAGCAGGAGGTCGATGAGGTCATCGCCCGCCATGCTAAAGATTGGAAGATAGATAGAATCGCAAAGGTAGATTTGTCTATCCTCCGTTTGGCAGTGGTTGAAATCCTTTATGTTGAGGACATTCCCCACAGCGTTTCTATTAATGAGGCAGTAGAAATGGCTAAAAACTATAGCACAGATGAATCGGGAAGCTTTGTAAACGGTGTTCTGGGCAATATCGTAGGGACTCAAGAATAATGATAAAAGGCTGTATTTTAGGCTTAGATACAAGCAACTACACTACTTCTGCAGCTATAGTCGATCTTGAAGGATCTCTTATTTATCAAGAACGTATCCTTTTAGATGTAAAAATAGGGGAAAGGGGATTAAGACAATCAGATGCCCTTTTTCAGCATGTAAAGAATATGCCATCCTTATTTAAGGAGTTAAAGGCACATTATAAAATCTATCCTATTCATGGCGTTTCTTTCAGCAGCAAGCCAAGGCCCGTAGAAGATTCTTATATGCCGGTTTTTCTTGCCGGTACTTCCTATGGTGAGACCATTGCCAGTTTATTGGGCGTTCCCTGTTATAGGACAAGTCATCAGGAAAATCATTTGGAGGCAGCCCTATGGTCCATTCAGATAAATTTTAACCGTCCCTTTCTGGCTGTGCATATCTCCGGAGGTACTACAGAAATTCTTTATGTACAACCCCGACCTGTAGGCTATGATACATTGATTGTGGGAGGAACTGCAGATATAAGTGCAGGTCAGCTGATCGACAGAATTGGTGTTGCCATGGGACTACCTTTCCCAGCAGGCAGGCATATGGATGCCGCAGCACTTCTTAAAGAAGGAACAAGCCTTCAGCTGCCAGTCTCTGTCAAAAATGGATGGATCAATTTTTCTGGTGTCGAAACCAAGGTTTTGCGCATGATAGGGGAACAGCAGGAATACAATGACTCCTATGCAAAGGCATTGCTGGTCTGCGTAGCCAGGTCCTTAGAAAAAGCCATCGCCCACTGCTGCAAGCAGTATAACCTGCAAGATGTACTCATGATGGGTGGTGTTGCCTCAAGTCAAGTGGTTAAAAAATTTTTGATAGAAAATCAGAATGAAAAAAAAATCCGATATTATTTTGGTAAGCCTGAATATTGCACTGATCACGCAGTTGGTACTGCTTTTTTAGGGTTAAAGAAGTATTTGGCTCAACCATAGGAAAGGAGGCAGCACCATGCGATTAAGAACCCTCACTGTATCAGAGCTAAACCGTTACTTAAAAAAACTGTTAACCATGGATCCTATTTTGAATCAAATCTATCTTCGTGGTGAGATATCCAATTTTAAAAATCATGGCAGCGGTCACCTTTATTTTTCTTTAAAGGATGAGACCAGCAAAATCAACTGTGTTATGTTTAGAGAAAACTGTATGAAGATCAAATTTGAACCCTATAACGGCTTAAATGTCATTGTAAAGGGCTATGTATCAGTCTTTGAAAGAGACGGTCAGTACCAGCTCTATATCCATGAGATGGAACCGGAAGGGGTAGGAGCCTTGTATATCGCCTTTGAACAATTAAAGGAAAAGCTGGAGCAGGAAGGACTCTTTCGCTTAGACCGTAAAAGAAGAATTCCCTCTTTTCCAAAGAGAATTGCTGTGGTTACATCTCCAACCGGTGCTGCAATACAGGATATTTTATCAGTAATCAAGCGAAGAAATTCCTATGTTGAAATCCTTCTGTATCCCGTGCTGGTTCAGGGAGAGGGTGCTGGCTGTCAAATTGCAGAAGCATTAGAGCATCTGAATCAAATAGATGGGATTGATACCATTATTGTAGGAAGGGGCGGAGGTTCCATCGAAGAGCTTTGGGCCTTTAATGAAGAGGTTGTAGCGAGAAGTATTTTTTCATCGCAGATTCCTGTGATTTCAGCGGTTGGCCATGAGACGGATTTTACCATTGCAGACTTTGTGGCAGACCTGAGAGCGCCAACACCTTCGGCAGCGGCAGAATTGGCCGTTCCTAACATCATAGAAGTCAAGAGCAGAATGGACATGCTGTACAGCAGAATTCAAAAGAATTTGCAATATGTGTTGTATAATAAACGAAACAAGCTCCAATCCTTTGATCCAGAACGATTGCACCAGATGGTGCTCAGAAGCATACAGGATCGTCATCAGTTGCTGGATACTATTTTTGAAGATTTACAGGATAACCTTCAGGATATTCAGCAGGATAAAAGAAGGGTATTAGAAGCCGCTGCATACAAGCTGGAAGCCTTAAATCCCTTGGCAATACTTCGCCGTGGCTATTCTATCACCATGGATGGGCAAAAGAACAGGGCATTGGTTTCGGTAGAAGAGGTCCAGCTAGGAGACAATATAAATATTATGTTGAGTGATGGTTCTGTGGCCTGTACTGTAGACCAGATCCAAAAGGGGGAAGGTTTTTTAAATGAATACGGAACTAAAAAATAATGAAAATGAAAGCTTTGAAACATCGGTTCTTCGCTTAGAGGAAATTGTTTCCGCCTTGGAAGCAGGTAAGCTGACCCTAGAAGAAACCTTAAAGCTCTACGAGGAAGCAATTCTTTTATATAGACACTGCAACCATGTATTGGATCATGCGGAACAAAAAATCAGTATCTTGACAAAGGCAGATGAAGGGAAGTTTATACTCAAAGAGATTGCAGAGTAAGGGGGATGAACATGGATTTTCAGACGACATTAAAAGTAAAGCAGCAGATAATAGATGAAGCCCTGGACAAATATCTTCCAAAGGAGCCTTCTCCTCAAAATAATATATTCGAGGCCATGCGATATAGTGTGTTTGCTGGGGGCAAAAGGTTACGGCCCATTCTGATGCTGGCAGCCTGCGAATTTGCAGGTGGAGAGACGGAAAGGGTTCTACCCTTTGCCTGTGCCATAGAGATGATCCACACCTACTCACTGATACATGATGATCTTCCTGCAATGGACAATGACGATTATCGTAGAGGAAAGCTGACCAATCACAAGGTTTTTGGCGAAGGTATAGCTATATTGGCAGGAGATGGATTGCTAAATTATGCCTACGAGTTAATGCTCCAGTCTATACTCCAGCATCCTTCCCAAAGCCAAAATGCAACTGCAGCCATGTACGAAATCGCAAGGGCATCTGGGGTTTATGGGATGATTGGCGGGCAAGTTGTAGATCTTGATAGTGAAAAAAAGCAGATTGATAGCATTACCTTAGATTTTATTCATAACTATAAAACAGGCGCATTATTTATCGCTGCCATTAGATCAGGAGCTATCTTGGCCGGCACAGAACCAGAAACATTGAAGCATTTGACAAGCTACGCAGAAAATATAGGTTTAGGTTTTCAAATCACCGACGATATTCTAGATATCATCGGTGATGAAAAAAAGCTAGGTAAAAAGGTAGGAAGCGATCAGGAGAATCAAAAAGCCACATATCCTGCATTTCATGGCTTGAATCACTCTTTTGAAAGGGTAAATGATCTGTTTCAAAAAGGTCTTGCAGCCATTGAACACTATGGAGAAAAAGCTCAATTCTTTATGGATATGGCTCATTATCTCGTCAAGCGGGAATATTGATTTAGGAGGAAAAGAAGTGACTTTTTATCAGGCAATAGGGAAAAACGATGTATTAAATGTTACCATTGTATCATGGTTTATTGCACAGACATTGAAGGTAGTATTTACACTGATTAAGGAAAAAAGACTAAATTTATATAGATTTGTGGGCTCCGGCGGTATGCCCAGTTCCCATTCATCCCTTGTTATGGGCTTATCTACAGCTGTAGGCCTAAAGAGTGGATGGAATTCTATGGAATACGCTATTGCTCTATCCTTCGCCCTGATTGTGATGTACGACGCTTCAGGAGTGAGAAGAGCAGTTGGAAAACAGGCTATCATTTTAAATAAAATGATTGAAGACCGTCAACATCATAAACCTATAGGAGAGCAGCGGCTAAAGGAATTGATTGGACATACCCCTTTTGAAGTTTTTGCCGGGGCTATATTGGGTATTGTAATTGCCAACCTGATGATTTGATATATCAAAAGACATATGTTATAATGATATTTGCTTTTATGGGTGGTGCAGTATTCTAGTCGGTGCTACCGGTTCTGAGGGCGGGGCTAAAAATCCGTCGAAGGGCACATCGATGAAGTTCCTGGTATCGGCTGCTGACGCCCAGTCGGGGGTCGATGCTGGGAGTAAGGAACAGGGGGCGATCCACAATGGCATGTGGGCGATGACCCTCTCTCCGTGGAGACCTATCAGCCAAGTTCATTGTGCTAATAGGATAAACCTGCAGAGCGGTTCGGTGCAACTTCGGGCTGCATGCAGCGTAGCCTGCCTTGAGTGGGATATGGTGGATAATAGGTTTCAGATATGATTGCTGAAAGGGCCCATGGCAGTCTTATTACTGCTATTCGAAACCTATGCTGCAAAAGAGGCTAAGGCCCGGTGTGACTGTAGAGGAAATCTCCTAGACTGTTCTAATCGAGGCATACTGAGGATTACAGTGCGGACTAAGTGGTAATCTAGTCTTACCTTTGGCGACAGGGTAAAAACGGAATTGAAGGGAAACCGCTGATTTGGCGACAGACCAGTAGCCGTTTGGGAAAGCCAACTAGACCTAAGCCGCAAGATTTACTCAGTAGGCCACCACCCATTGTTTATAGCAAACCTAATTAGCTGATGGTCTTCCATCAGCTATTCTATAGTCCTAAATCTATGAAATTTTTACATGGATTGACATGTATTTCCTACAATATAAAGAGGTGTAATGGTAATATGGAAAGTGATTCGAGAAAAGAAGCCGTTAAAAAAAAGAAAACGCAAAAGACAAAGAAAAGATTATCCAATACAAAATGGGTAATACTCATAACTATATGGACCTTTTTTTTAGGTACGGGAATGAGTTTTATTTCGGAAACCCTGTTGCGCAATACTGGCCTGATGATTGCATTTATCGTTTTGATTTTTATTATCGTTATTGGTATCGTTTTTGATTTAATTGGCATCGCAGTCGCTTCTTCTCGGGAGAAGCCCTTTCATTCTATGGCCTCAAACAAGCTTCTTGGAGCCAATTATGCCGTAAAGCTGGTTCGGAATGCGGGGCCTGTATCAAATTTTTGCAATGACGTAATTGGAGATATCTGTGGAATTATAAGCGGTGCAGCTGCTGCAATCATTATACTGCAAATCCGCAGCCTCTATCAGGTCAATTTGCCTTCCTTAAGCATACTTTTAAGCGGCTTTGTAGCCTCGCTGACTGTAGGCGGTAAGGCAATCGGAAAAGAAATTGCTTTGAGAAAATCCAGAGAAATCGTACTTTTTGTAGGTGTGATTTTACATCATCTGCATAAGCATCTAGGCTTTAGTTTGTTTCTTCCAAAAAATAGCAGGAAAGGGAGATGAATCCATTGACCAGTTATCTTTCAAGTATCTCTTCCGTATCGGATGTGAAAAAACTAAGTGATCAGGAATTACATCTGTTAGCTGATGAAATTCGTTCCTTTTTAATAGAGCATATTTCTAAAACCGGTGGTCATCTTGCTTCAAATCTGGGAGTGGTAGAGATGACACTGGCCCTCCATAGTGTTTTTGACAGCCCTAAGGATAAGATGATCTGGGATGTAGGGCATCAAGCCTACGTACATAAGATCCTGACAGGTCGTAAGCATTTGTTTCATACCCTTAGAAAATACAAAGGTTTAAGCGGCTTTCCCAAACGCTCCGAAAGTGAGCATGATATCATCGATACAGGGCACAGCAGCACATCTATATCTGCTGGCTACGGCATGGCTTGTGCTAGAGATTTACAGGGAGGAGATTATTCTGTGATCTCTATTATCGGTGATGGTGCATTGACAGGGGGAATGGCCTTTGAAGCTTTAAATCATGCAGGACATTCTAATACCAATTTTATTGTAATCTTAAATGATAATGAAATGTCTATTTCACAAAATGTAGGAGGTTTGTCCAGCTATCTGAATAGATTGCGTACAGATCCTGCCTACTTTAAGATGAAGGTAGATGTAGAAAGTCTGCTGACAAAAATTCCTGCCATTGGTAAAGCTGTTTTTAAAACAGCAGAAAAGGCAAAGGATAGTATCAAATATTTTTTGGTTCCAGGGATTCTTTTTGAGGAACTTGGCTTCACCTATCTGGGTCCGGTAGATGGACATACTATCAAGGAATTAAAAATGGTATTTAAAAGAGCAAAAAATATTAAGGGACCTGTATTGATTCATGTATTGACGAAAAAGGGTAAAGGATATTCCTACGCAGAAGAAAACCCCGATAAATTTCACGGAATTTCTCCCTTTGATATTGAAACCGGCAGCGTAGTTCCTTCGGGCAGCGGCCGTCCCAGCTATTCGGCTGTTTTTGGCAAAAGCCTGGTGGATCTGGCAAAGAATGATCCGTCTATAGTGGCCATTACTGCAGCCATGCCTTCCGGTACAGGACTCAATGAATTTGCAAAAACATATCCACGCCGTTTTTTTGATGTAGGTATTGCGGAACAGCATGCAGTAACCTTTGCAGCAGGTCTGGCCCTCAATGGAATGAGGCCATTTTTTCCCGTTTACTCTACATTCCTCCAGCGGGCCTATGATCAGATTGTTCACGATATATGCCTGCAGAATCTGCCGGTGGTATTTTGTATCGACCGCAGTGGTCTGGTAGGAAATGACGGAGAAACCCATCATGGGGTTTTTGATATTTCCTTCCTTTCCCACATACCCAATATGACGTTATTGGCGCCAAAGGACGGAAAAGAATTTGAGCGTATGCTTTCCTTTGCTGCTGCTTACCAGGGTCCCATTGCCATTCGATACCCCAGAGGCGAAAGTGATAACTTTGCTACCATAACTGTAGACCCGGAAGTCAATCCGCTGAAGGCGGAAATATTGACAGAGGGTAATGATCTATGCATTATTGCCATAGGCAACATGGTACGTACAGCCTATGATGCTGCTGAAGCACTTCGTTCTCAGGACATCCACTGCAAGGTAGTCAATGCCCGGGCAATTAAACCGCTGGATCAAGAAACCCTATTGCAAGCCTGTGAGGGGATCGAACATATTATAACCTTGGAGGATCACGTAGTTACCGGAGGTTTTGGCTCATTGGTGTTAAATTTATTTAACCGTAAACAGGATATAAAAGAAAAACAGATAAGAAACCTGGGACTCCCCGAAGCCTTTATTGAGCATGGGGATGTTGAGGAGTTAATGGAGCAGTATGGCTTAAATGTAGAGGGACTAATAAGCTGTATTAGAAAACTGTTAGGCAAATAGGAGTTGTTTTTATGGGAGAAAAAGAAAGAATAGATGTATTATTGGTTGAGAAGGGTTTTTTCGATAGTCGCGAGAAAGCAAGAACTTCTATTATGGCAGGTCTTGTTTTTGTAGATCAGCACCGTGTAGACAAGTCCGGTACAAAAGTAAATAAGGATAGTAATATCATGGTAAAGGGAAATGCGATGCCTTATGTGAGCAGAGGCGGACTCAAACTGGAAAAAGCTATTCAAAGTTTTCAGCTCGTTTTGCAGGATAAGACAGCTATGGACATCGGCGCTTCTACAGGAGGCTTTACTGACTGCATGCTGAAAAATGGTGCAAAAAAGGTGTATGCAATTGATGTGGGCTACGGTCAGCTTGCCTGGGAGCTGCGGCAGGATGAACGGGTTGTGTCAATGGAGAGAACCAATATTCGTCATGTTTCAAAGGATGTATTTCAAGAGGAAATTGACTTTGCCTCCATTGATGTGTCCTTTATTTCCTTAAGACTGGTTCTTCCAGTGGTTAAAGGGCTCATACGCAGCGGTGGAGAAATCGTAGCGCTGATTAAGCCCCAATTTGAAGCAGGAAGAGAAAAGGTGGGTAAAAAAGGGGTTGTAAGGGATAAACATGTACATCTTGAGGTCATTCGGCAGGTTGTGAATTTTGCAATCAACCTAGGTCTCCAGATAAAAGGCATTTCCTTTTCTCCTATTAAGGGTCCTGAGGGAAATATTGAATACTTGTCATACTTTTTAAATCAAGCTCCTGACGATAATCAGCACATGCCGGAAGAGGAGCTGCAAAAGATTGTTGAACAAGCCCATCGCTCCCTGTAAAAATGTTGATCCTGGTAATATTTAGAAATCTACATAAAAAAATTTTTCCGTATTAAAGGAATCGATAGAAATATGTAGAATAGTGTAATAAATGTTAGCATGATAAGTTTTTTTCCTCTTTATGGCTCTCTAAGGACAGCCCTAGAGGAAAGTAAAATCGGTTAGGAGGTTATTTATGAAGTATTCCAGGCATGCCAAAATATTAGAGATCATCGAAAACAACGAGATCGAAACTCAGGAGGAATTGGCGGAGTTTCTGAAAAGAAGCGGTATTAACGTGACGCAGGCTACGGTTTCAAGAGATATTAAAGAGTTGCGTTTGATCAAGGTATTGGCAAAAAACGGGCGTTATAAATATGCTTCTATGAAGCAGCAGGAAAGCGCTATCTCTGATAGATTGGTCAAAATATTCAAGGACTCTATTTTATCCATTGATTATGCCGGTAATATCATCGTATTAAAAACACTTTCCGGTGCTGCCAATGCTGCCTGTGCTGCCATCGATGCTCTTGATGTCAAAGAATTGGTTGGAACAATCGCTGGAGACGATACGATCTTTATTTTAGCCAGGGATCCGGAAATGGTAGGGGAATTGGTAGAAAGGTTTAAGAAATTAATGAGATAAGGCTGGAGGTTTTGGAATGCTCTTAGAGTTGGCTGTACAAAATTTTGCATTAATAGATAAACTGACCGTGCGTTTTAATGAGGGGTTAAATATTTTAACTGGGGAAACCGGTGCAGGTAAATCCATCATTATTGATGCAGTAAATATGGCTATCGGGGAAAGGGCTGACAAAAACTATATTCGTACAGGTACAGACAAAGCAACCATCCAAATTTTATTTCAGTGCACTAATCCGGAATTAAAGTCGGTCCTTGCCGACCAGGATATCGAACTGGAGGATTGTGATACACTGATTTTGACCCGGGAAATCTATAGCAACGGCAGAAGTGTCTGCAGAATAAATGACCGGGCCGTGACTTTGTCTACCCTCAAAGAGGTTAGTAAGTATCTTATTGATATTCACGGACAACATGAACATCAATCCTTACTCTACCCAGAAAATCATATTGAAATACTTGATTCCTTTGGTGATCAGGAAATTATCCCCTTAAGAAAACGTATTGCGGAAAAATATTACATTTTAAGGAAATTAAATGAAAAATTGAAAAATCTATGCGGCAATGATTTGGAACGGGAACGTAAGGTTGATTTACTTTCCTTTCAGATCAATGAAATTGATCAGGCAAAGCTTAGGAAGGACGAAGTAGAGCAATTAACGGCTGAACAATTGCTGTTAGCTAATAGTGAAAAAATTCATCACACAATGGCCAAGGCTTACGAAATTCTCTACAATGGTGCAGAGGAATATCACTCTGTATTGGATGGCATTGGGAATATAGTCAGTGAAATAGAGCATTTTAAAGACTTAGATAAGCACATTGCAAATATATTTTTAGTATTACAGGAATGTCAATATAAGATTGAAGATGTATCAAGAGATATTCGCAGCTATCGCGATCATATTGAGTTTGATCCCCAGGCCCTAGAACAGGTAGAAAAAAGGCTGGATCAAATCAATAGCCTAAAGCGAAAGTATGGAAAGGATATCGAAGAAATTCTTTCCTATCGTCAAATCATCTTTGAGGAACTGGAGGAAATCAGGAATAGTGAGGCCATTGCAGCTGAACTAAACCAGCAAATCCAAGTTTTGCAAAAGGAGCTAATGGATTTATCTCTTTCTCTTAGAAAAAATAGGATGAAGATCGGGAAAATATTAGAGAAGAGAATCACAGAAGAATTAGTCAGCCTCAATATGGAGAAAGCAGCCTTTCGCATTGATTTTATTGAGAGCGTCGATAAGCATGGACAGGTGCAATTGACAGCAAAGGGTATCGATCGGGTTGAATTCTTGATTTCTGCCAATGCGGGGGAGCCCCTTAAACCACTCTCTAAAATAGCCTCTGGGGGAGAAATGTCTAGAATCATGCTGGCACTGAAAACAATTTTAGCAAAAAATGATAATATTCCTACTTTGATATTTGATGAGATTGATACAGGAATTAGTGGACGTACTGCAAATATTGTTGGTGAAAAACTGGCTAATATATCACAGACCCACCAGATATTGTGTATTACTCATCTTCCACAAATTGCACGAATGGCCGATACACATTTTTATATCGAAAAGATTTCTAAGGAGGATCAAACACTAACCAGTGTTCGAGAGCTTCAGAAAAAGGAACGTATTTCAGAATTAGGAAGATTATTGGGCGGTACAAAGATTACGGATTTAACCTTAAAGCATGCAAAGGAAATGCTGGATTCCAGCATCGATTATAAAAAATCAATTATATCTTAAGAACAATAAGTTTGTAGACATGCAAACTTATTTTTTTGATTATATTTCAGAATTTTCCTTTCAATAGTGAAAATCATTCTTTTCTGATTAAGGTGTTAATTACAATATTTACGTAGCATAATACCTTTTGATTCAGGCTAAATTAAATGTATAGCCATTGTAAATTTTGAGGAGGTGTATCAAAACTCTTTGGGGAAAATGGGAGTGTGATCATTATTGATTGGTAATAGAAGAAGATCCGTTCTTTCAGTGTTTTTCTTTGCAGTTTTATTAACTGCTTTTTATGTGCTTTTAATAAAGGAATACACGGCTTATCCCAATCATTTAAAGATATTTGAAGGTGAATCGCAGAGCATAGAAATAAGATTTCCTTTAAGGCTTAGTGAAAAACAAACGGATCATAATATTATACAGCTTGTCAAAGAAGGCAGTAAAAATAATGATAAAATTTTTTTGAACTCACTGCAAATAGGCAGCACCCATTTAGATTTAAAGTTATTTGGATTTATGCCTTATCGCAGTATGACCGTTGATGTCATTCCTAAAATTAAAGTCATACCCGGAGGACAATCAGTAGGTGTTAGACTGAATACAAAGGGTGTTTTGGTAGTAGGTTTAGAAGAAATTGAAGGTGTAGATGGAAAAAAGTATAATCCCGGTTACACGGCGGGATTGTCTATTGGCGATAGTATTTTAGAAATCAATCATCAAAAAGTTCGAGATGCAAATCATGTAACCACAATCATAAACAATCTCAGCATCAAAGATCAGCCGGTTGATCTAACCGTAAAAAGAGGAGACAAAGTAATACAAATGGCTATTCAACCTGTTAAGTCTAAGGAAGAAGGAGAATTCCGTTTAGGACTTTGGGTGAGAGATAAGACTGCAGGAGTTGGGACACTAACCTTCCTTCATCCGGATTCTATGAAGTTTGGTGCATTGGGACATGCTATCACAGACATAGATACTGGACTTCTATTAACAGTAGAAAATGGAGAAGTAGTAAAATCCAGAGTAGCTTCTGTTGAACAAGGAAAAAGAGGAAAACCAGGTGAAATCAAGGGAATATTCTATGACACCTTAAAACCGATTGGAAATCTGGAAAAGAATACTCAATTTGGAATCTACGGGAAAGCCTACGAATCCATGACCAATGCTATTTATGATAAACCGATGGAAATTGCTTTTCAACATGAAATACATGAAGGAAAAGCTACAATTTTAACGACTTTAGACAACGATGAAATAAAGGAATATGAAATATATATCGAAAAAGTTAACCGCCAGAGAAATCCCAATACAAAAAGTATGATCATTCGTATTATAGATCAGCGCCTGCTGGAGAAAAGCGGGGGTATCGTGCAGGGAATGAGCGGCAGCCCCATTATCCAGAACAATAAATTAGTCGGTGCTGTCACCCATGTTTTTGTAAATGACCCGACAAAGGGGTATGGGTTATTCATCGAATGGATGATACAAGAGGCAGATATTCAAGCCTATAATAACAGTAAAATTGCAAACAATGAGTAAAATTCTACTAAAGAGAGTGCTTTTAAAGCTTTTGATTAAAAGTACTCTCTTACATATTACTTTAAAAGAAAAACTTTAAAAAAATATGCTAATCTTTTCCATTTAAGAAGGAAATCTTATATCTTTGTCGAATTTCTTTTTGTAAAACAATATATAGAAAAAAGAAAGATTTCAGGGGGGTAATTTAGTGAAAAGTATTAGTGTTTTGATTGCAGATGATAACAAAGATTTTTGTGAAATCTTAAGTGAGTATCTGGGAAAGCAAGAGGATTTAGAAATTGTCGGTGTTGCAAAGGACGGTTTAGAAGCAATCGATTTGGTATCTCAAAAGTCACCGGATGTATTGGTATTAGATATAATCATGCCGCATTTGGATGGTTTGGGCGTTCTTGAAAGATTGAGCAACATGAATCTCGAAAAATTTCCAAAGGTAATTGTGTTGTCTGCAGTGGGACAAGACAAAATTACACAGCGTGCCATTAGTCTTGGTGCGGATTACTATGTAGTGAAGCCCTTTGATTTTGAAATATTTATTAAGCGTATTCGTCAGCTTACCGGAAATACCATTGCATCCTCTGAAAGAAGAAAGAATTATAATGATGTGATGATTCAGAGTACATCTAACAGTTCTGGTAAGAGCAAGAGTCTTGAAGCCGAAATTACCAACATCATTCATGAAATTGGCGTACCGGCTCATATCAAAGGTTATTTGTATTTAAGGGAAGCAATCACAATGGTCGTTGAAAATATAGAACTGCTCAGCGCCGTTACAAAGGAATTATACCCATCTATCGCCAAAAAGTTTAATACTACACCGAGCCGTGTAGAAAGAGCCATTCGTCATGCCATAGAGGTAGCCTGGAGCAGGGGCAAAGTAGATACGATTAATAAGTTATTTGGTTACACAGTGCACAATGATAAAGGTAAACCAACAAATAGTGAATTCATTGCCATGGTGGCAGACAAGTTAAGATTAGAGCAAAGAGCTGTTTAGTCTTGTTATAGCAATAGATGTGAGGTTTGGAATAATTTAACTTACGCTTATTAAAATCCAACTAATTATCTCCTAAACCAACTAACTATTTGTTATTAGATCAACCATGATTTCCATTTCATCAAAATGTTGATTTTTTTGAACAAGAATATCCACCGTAATTTTACATGAGATTAGAAAAAAGTGTTTTAAAGAGCAGAAGAGATTCTGCTCTTTTTATTAAATAACCTTACAATAACAGTTCTAAAACCATTTTTTCAGTTAGCTTTAAATTGAGATCCTGTGCATATTGTTTTAACATGGTTTTTTTCATTATAAACTGAACCTGGTTTGTATTTAGTCGATCTACAAAATCCCGAAGTACAGCTAACCTAACTTTGAAAACAAAAACACTCATGATATCACCTGTCCTTTCGAGATAGTATGCGTGATCCCAGGCTATTTTTAGTACCTATTATATTCTCCAATATATTCCTCACTTTCCTCATTTAACCTACCATTTGACATCGCTTTACTATTTTTATAAATGTATAGAATTCCCTATAGTTTTCAAATAATTACAGTAATTGTAGGTTATTGTACTTTTTTATGTTATAATGATAAGGTTGTTTTATAACCTTAATTTTTAGGAAGGATGAAAGCGGATGGGAGGTAAGTTATGATTATCAAATCCGTTGCTAGAGTTGACAGAAAGACTAAAGAGCTGGTAAAAAGGCTGCAAGCCAATGAGATCGCCGTTATTAATCATCGTGATATCGATGAAGTAGCCGCAAACTCACTGGTTGCTTGCAGACCTAAACTAATCATAAATGCGGATCAATCTATGAGCGGCCGATATCCTAACCTAGGTCCAGGGATCCTTGTTAAGGCGGATTTACCTGTTTTGGATCACGTTGGATTGGATGTTTTTCAGGCAATACAGGAGGATGATATCCTTGAAATCATTGAAAATGACATCTATAGGAATGGAGAATGGCTGGGCGCTGGTACTTTGCTTACTGAGGAAGTGATCCAAAGCAAGCTGGAGGAGACAGAAAAAAACTTCGCTGTTGAATTGGATAAATTTATTGAAAACACCCTGGAATATGCAAAAAAAGAGAAAAATTTCATCTTAGGTAATTTAAAGATTCCAGATGTCAATACTGAATTTAAAGGCAGACATGTTTTAGTAGTAGTTCGTGGACAAGACTATAAAGAAGACTTGATGGCGATTAAGCCCTATATAGAGGAATTCAATCCGATATTAATAGGTGTGGATGGCGGTGGCGATGCTCTTTTAGAGTTCGGATATATACCGGACTTAATCGTAGGGGATATGGATAGTGTGTCCGATCAATGCCTGTTAAGCTGCAAGGAAATTATCGTCCATGCCTATCCAGACGGACGTGCACCCGGCTTAGAGCGGGTTGAACAGCTGGGTTTAAAGGGGATCATATTCCCAGCACCGGGAACCAGCGAAGATATTGCTATGCTAATGGCCTTCGATAAAAATGCCGATTTAATCGTAGCAGTAGGCACCCACTCCAACATGATTGACTTTTTGGAAAAGGGACGAAAAGGAATGGCCAGCACCTTTCTTGTACGTCTTAAGGTAGGATCGAAGCTGATTGATGCCAAGGGTGTTAACAAATTACAGCGGGAAAGCATTAAGTTTAAATACTTGGTGGGTCTAGTTTTTGGAGCTTTGATACCAGTTTTTATTGTTGGACTAATGTCGCCACCGGTACAACAGCTCCTAAAGCTGCTACAGATTCGCCTCAAATTCATTTTTGGATTGTAGAAGGGGGATTGGATTTTATGGTAGTAAATTTAAAGTATTATGTACTTTCCTTTGTTGCCATCTTTTTGGCCCTTGGTGTAGGCATATTTATTGGTGTCATGCTGGATGGACAAGAAATGATTGTTGAGCAACAGCAGCAGCTTGTGAAACAGTTAGAGAGCAAATTCGATGAGTTTAAGCATAAACAGGACGAGCTTCAGACTAGAAATGATTTATTAATTGCTGAAAGAGAAAAGAATCTGAAGTTCATCGATATTGTTTATCCGGAAGCAATTCAGAACAAGCTGAAAGATCTGGATGTTGTCATTATCGAAACCAGCGAAGATTATGCCTATTCTGGCTTAATCGATGCTTTTCAAAAAGCAGGAGTACACAGTGTATCAAATATTTTGATTAAAAATACCATGTTGCTGAATGACGAAGCTTTTGCGAAACAAATTGCCAGCGATTTAAAGTTGAAGGGTAAAACCCCAACTGATATAGAAAAACAGTTATTGAAGGAGTTTCATGATGCCCTAATAAAAGGCAACAATTTTGAACTGATCCGGTATTTAAAGGAAAAGAAAATCATAGACTATTCCGGCAACCTGACTTTTCCGCCTGACTATGTGCTTATTGCAGGAGGCAGCATGGACTCCAATAAAGAGATTTTAAACAGAATCGACATTCCTTTAATCAATTATTCAAAAAACAGCAATATCCCTGTAATGGCTGTAGAAAAATCTAATGTAGGCGTATCCAATATTGGTGAGTACAAAAAGCTGAGGATATCCACAGTAGATAATGCAGATACCATTGCAGGAAAAGTGTCTATTCTAATGGTGGTTAGTGGAAGATCCGGGCATTTTGGAGAGAAAGATACGGCTGAAGACTATATGCCGGAAGGATTTATAACGATTGATTAGGAGATGAGCTCGTGAGAAAGAGAATTACCGTAATACTGCCAGCTTATAATGAAGAAGATCGTATTGCTCATACAATTGCTGGTTTACAGAAGTCAAATTATGTGAACCGTATTCTTGTAGTGGATGACGGTTCCAAGGATGAAACTGCTAGAGTAGCAGAAGCTGCAGGAGCAGAAGTATATCGACTGCCTGCAAATGCCGGCAAGGGATATGCAATGCAGCAAGGCGTAGAAAAGACTGTTCATGATAGTGATATTTTAGTTTTTTTGGATGCAGATATTGGAGAAGGCGCTTCCGAGATAGATAAGCTGATTGCACCCATTGATCTTGAGGAAGCAGATGTTACCATAGCCCGCTTTCCTGCTGCGAAGAAAAAGGGCGGCTTCGGCTTGGTGAAAAACCTGGCAAAGTATGGTGTTAAATTTTATACAGGAAAAACACTTACTGCTTCCCTTTCCGGTCAGCGGGCTTTCAAATCGGAGGTATTAGCAGCCATAGGCAAAATGCCTGTTCATTATGGAGTGGAAGTAGGCATGACGATTGATTTGCTGCGGATGGGCTACCATATTCTGGAGGTAGACGTAAATATGACGCACCGGGAAACCGGTAGAGATTTAAAAGGGTTTATCCATCGCGGAAAGCAGTTCTGCCAAATACTGGCTACCTTGATACAAAAGTCTAAAGGAGTGGTGAGATCATGCTAATATCTATCCTAAGCTTCTTGTTATGCTTCCTGCTTGGCAAACTAATGATCCCGATGTTTACCCACCTGCTCGAAGAGGGCAGCAGCATAAAGAGTAATTATCGGGGGGAAGTTATTCCTGTAAGCATGGGGTTAATTTTTGTACCGGCACTGCTTCTCAACAGCATACTCATAGCCCTGCTAGAAGGTTCCTATGATCTGTTACCAGCCATTATATTTTTAATAGGCACCTTTGCAATGTGCTTTGCCGGTATGCTGGATGATTTATTAGGGAATAGGAATGTTACCGGTTTAAAGGGTCATATTCGGCTCTTTTTCAAGGGACATTTGACTACTGGCGGCTTTAAAGCCATATTGGGCGGTTTTATAGCTATGTTGATCAGCATTTTTTTCTCAAATGGTTTACTGAACATTGTTATGAACACCCTGATGATTGCTCTATTTACAAACTTTAATAATCTGCTGGACCTTAGGCCTGGCAGATCTATCAAAGGATATCTGTTTTGTCTCGTTCCCTTGGTCTGGCTGCCAGTCCCTCTGGTCCTTCGGGCATCCTTGCTTGGGCTATTAGGGGTGGTACTTGCTTATTTTCCATACGACTTGAAAGCTAAAGCCATGCTTGGAGATTCAGGTTCCAATGTATTAGGAATATCCTTAGGAATCTTATACATGAACGGCTCCTTTGCATTTCGGCTGGGGACACTATGTTTTTTGATTCTCATCCATGTTATTACGGAGAAATATTCTCTTACACAGATTATTGAGGGAAATAAGTTTTTAAATTATGTTGATCAAATAGGGAGATAGTATCTTCCTATTTCAAATTGTTTCAAACAATTAAAAAAATTTAATATTGTTACAAAAATTTATTAGATTTTATTGACAGGTTCTTATGGCGTTGTTATAATTGTAATATCTTGTCGAAAACCCCATAGTTTTTTTTATTTATCCGTTTCATAGGTACTTTTTAAATTGATTTCAGGATCAATTTTTTTTCACAAAAAATGTCAGAAAATTGAAGCATTTGATAAATAAATAACAAATTTAATCATTAAGTTTGCTCGTTTTATGGGGGTGATTTAATTACAGGAGGGAGGTTCTTTCGTAATTCAGTTTTAAAAAAATTTTTAAGGAGGAAAATCAATGGCACAGAACAGAGATCAATGGGGATCAAAACTTGGATTTATACTGGCTGCAGTAGGTTCAGCCGTTGGATTGGGGAATATCTGGAGGTATCCTTATTTATTGTATTCAAGCGGAGGCGGTGCATTCTTAGTTCCGTATTTTTTTGCTTTGTTAACTGCTGGTATCCCGCTTATGATATTAGAATACGGGTTTGGTCATAAATTTAAAGGCTCTACCCCTATGTCTTTAGCAAGAGCAAACAAAAAGTGGGAATGGCTTGGATGGTGGCCAAGTTTGAACTCATTAGTCATTTTAACTTATTATTCTGCAATTCTTGGATGGGCAATCAATTATCTTGTTTTTTCTTTTACCCAATCTTGGGGTGCTGATCCAAATGCATTCTTTTTTGGTGAATTCTTAAATCTCTCAGACAGCGTATTTAACTTTGGTGGATTTAGACCAGCCATATTTGCCGGAATGTCAGTGATCTGGCTCTGCAACTGGTTTATTTGCTATCGTGGTGTATCCGGTGGTATTGAGAAACTAAACAGGGTATTATTGCCAACATTAATCGGTATAATGGTAGTCATTACCCTGCGTGGTGTCACGCTTCCCGGAGCAGCAGTTGGCTTAAACAAGCTGTTTACGCCGGATTGGTCTAGGGTATTAGATCCAAAGGTTTGGATTGCTGCTTACGGACAAATTTTCTTCTCTTTGAGTTTAGCAATGGGGGTAATGATTACTTACTCCAGTTACCTGCCTGAAAAAACAGATATTAACAATAGTGCTTTTATGACTGCTTTTGCCAACTGCGGTTTTGAATTTATGGCAGCTCTTGGTGTATTTGGAATCTTAGGCTTTATGGCAACCAGCCAGGGAGTAGCAATAGAAGAAGTAGCAAAGCAAGGTGTAGGTCTGGCCTTCGTAGTATTCCCAAAAGTATTTACACTGATGGGACCTTTAGGTAAAATCTTTGGCATCTTATTCTTTGTCTGTCTTGTATTCGCCGGACTGACATCTTCTGTATCCATGGTTGAGGCCTTTTCTTCAGCAGTCATCGATAAGACCGGTGCAAATCGTAAGAAGGTTGTCACGGTAACAGCTATTTGCGGATACCTGGTAGGTACAGTATTTGCAACAGGATCTGGATTGTATATTCTTGATATTGTAGATCATTTTATCAACTCCTATGGCATTGTAGTGATCGGTCTTGCAGAAGCAGCCATCGTTGGTTGGTTGTTTGGTACACATAAGATCAGAGAGCACGTTAACCCAATTTCCATTTACCCAATCGGCAAGTGGTGGGATAGGATGATCAAGTATGTTACACCGGCAATATTGGCCTACATGCTTGTGCAAAACCTGATTGCCGAGATCAAAGCACCTTATGAAGGTTACCCAATGTCTGCATTGCTGTTGTTAGGATGGGGTGTAGTAGGTGTAATTGTCTTAATCTCATTTGCAATCAGTGCAAAGCCTTGGAAAGAAGGAGCATTGATTATCCCCAATACAAAGGAGGTGAAGTAGATGTCTGCAACCTCAATCATATTTTTCCTATTTGGTGCTGTCGTATTATGGGGTGGTTTGGCAACTACCTTAACGATCGCAATCAAGGACGGAAAGAAATAGTATCATCCCCTGGGCAATTTCCCCCAGGGGATTTTTATGGCTATATATGGCTATAAAAGATAAAACAGTTGTATAATAAGAATGATATTATATGGAAATGAGGGAACATCATGCTAAGTGTAAAAATCGGCAAGGTTGTTAAAGTACTGAAAGAAGACCCGGAACTCACAGAAATTCTGGTGAATATAGATCAGCATGAATTTAAGGCATTGAACTATAATCAATTAAGTGGAGTCATAGAAGAGGGAGATAAGGTTTTGCTCAATACCACCGCAGTAGATCTCCAGTTGGGTACAGGAGGCTACCATTTTGTAATCAGTAACCTTGAGCATCCGGAGCAGCAAATCGTACCGGGAGGACATATCATGAAGCTAAGATATACTCCATATCAATTAAAGGTATTTGCTGCAGAGGAACAGGAGAGCCCCTATCATGAAGTATTTAATGCTTTTGACACTTTAGGGCAAATGCCTGTTATCGTAGGAACACTCCACAGTATGTTGGCGCCAGTAGTTTCTGTTCTAAAGCATCTTAATCCTCAGCTGAAAATTGTTTATATCATGACGGATGGAGCCGCACTGCCGGCACCCTTAAGCAATCTGGTGCGAAGTCTAAAAAAAGAATCAATGATTGAAGGAACGATAACAATAGGCAATGCTTTTGGCGGTGATTTGGATTGTGTCAATATTTATAATGGTCTGATAGCGGCCAAAGAAATCATGAAGTGTGACGCTGCAGTAGTAGCCATGGGCCCAGGAATCGTAGGAACAGGAACAAAATATGGCTTTACAGGTATCGAACAGGGACACATCCTTGATGCTGTAAATGATTTGTCTGGCTGTGCCATAGCTGTTCCGAGGATCAGCTTTGCAGATGCCAGGGAAAGGCATCAAGGAATCAGTCATCATTCAATCACCGTATTAGAGAAGATTGTAAAAACAAAAGTACATTTAGGAATTCCCAGTTTTGATGGACAAAAAAAAGAAATCCTCAGCAAACAAGTTAAAGCCGCTAGGATTCACCAAAAGCATTATATTCATTGGATCGAACCGGATACTCTATTTCATATCTTAAAGCACTCTGGAATGAAATTCAGCACTATGGGCAGAGGACTGGAAGAAGACAGGGAATTCTTTATCACTGCAGCAGCTGCTGCCCAGATAGCTATTTCATGCTCAGCTGGTCTTGAATAGCCGCTTCCACCGTGGTATACTGCTTTCCCAGATCTACTAAAACCTCCAGTAAATCAGATATTTTACCGATAAAGAACATTTGATTTTTAGTAATAATTCTAAGCAAATTGATCACATCCTTATAGATTTTTTTCTATCTTATGATGGTTTGTCCAATAATATTCCTATGGATCAAAAGCCCTTGCAAACAAAAAAAGACAAGTCATATTCCTAATCCAATCTGCATAAACATGGTATAGGTGGACAGGGAAGGGGGAGCTTGTCTTGTTTAGGAAATTACGCGAATTATTATTAAAACATATTCAGGGCAATGTTGTTATTTATTTTATTGTGATCCTGTTTTTCGTCGTCGGTATATCTTCAGGTGCTTTTACTGTCAAAGCCCTTAGCGATCAGCATAAGGGAGAACTGATCAGCTATATGCAGAACTTTTTTCAAGTATTAAACCAGAGCACCTTTGATGCTTTTTCTGTTCTAAAACAGTCATTGGTAAATAATCTGCAGACGGGAATCCTTACCTGGATTCTTGGTGTAACGATTATTGGTATTCCCTTGATCCTGTTGATCATCGTCATTAGAGGATTTATCATTGGTTTTACTGTAGGATTCTTAATTGAACAAATGGGCATAAAAGGATTCCTTTTCTGCGTTTTTGCCATCCTCCCACAAAATCTTTTTATAATACCGGGTATTATCATTATTGCTGTGATTGCTGTCAGCTTCTCGGTAATGCTTATCAAGAGCAAGCTGAATAAAAACTACCAGGTAGACATGGTGCGGCAATTCGTACTCTACAGTACTATCGTTGCTGCAGTTTTTTTGGTGATTCTCCTTGGTTCATTTATCGAAGCCTATATTACGCCAATATTTATGCGTTTTATCTCTCAATATATGTAGTTATTTTTCTGCTACAGTTCTTTACTCTATTGTTATAATTTAGTAAATTCTTTTTCTAATTTAATAAAACATGAAGGAATTTTTATAAGTATGTTGAATAATTAGTAGTTATAAGATGTATTTGGGAACGAAGGGGACAAGTAGAATGAATATGCTATTGAATGATTTTATCCACTACCTTACTCACGAAAAAGAGCTGTCGAAAAATACTTTGGAATCCTATAAAAGAGATATTGCCCAGTATATTGATTTTTTACAGAATAAATCCGTGATGAGTTTTAAAGATACCAATAAAACAACAGTTATTACATATCTGCTTCATCTGCAAAAAATGGGTAAAGCTACTGCCACAATATCTAGAAGCCTAGCTTCAATCCGGTCCTTATATCAGTTTTTATTGAATGAAAAAATGATTGAAAAGGATCCTACGATTAATCTGGAATCTCCAAAGTCAGAAAAAAAGCTTCCTAATGTATTGAGCTTAAAAGAGGTAGAATTGCTCCTGGCTCAGCCTGATGAAAAGAGCGAAAAGGGGATTAGGGATAAAGCAATGCTGGAACTGCTATATGCAACCGGAATTCGGGTCACAGAGTTGGTGTCCTTAGATTACTGCCATCTTAATCTGGATATGGGCTACATAAAATGCTGCAGCGGTACAAAAGAACGAATTATTCCCATTGGAAGTATGGCTAGAGATGCAATTGAAAAATACGTTTCCCAATGCAGACAAAACCTAGTTCGAGATCAGGAAGAAAGCTCTTTATTTGTCAATTATCATGGTTCCCGTTTGACAAGACAGGGGTTTTGGAAGATCATTAAAATGTATACACAAAAAGCGAAAATCAACAAGAAGATTACACCCCATACTTTAAGACACTCTTTTGCAATCCACCTGATTCAAAACGGGGCAGATCTCCGATCTGTACAGGAAATGTTGGGACATTCCGATATCTCTACTACGCAAATCTATACACAATTATCCAAAAACAAGATTAAGGAAGTCTATAATAAAGCCCATCCTAGAGCCTAAAGGGCTCTTTCTATTTGGAACAAATCTGTTATTTTTCCATTTCTCGGGGTATAATATGCTTGTTATTTAAATCATTGAGGAGGTTTTCATATGATTCAACGGGTGAATATTCTTGTATTAGATAGTGTAGGGATTGGAGAGCTGCCAGATTCTCCAGCCTTTGGTGATAATGGTGTAAATACCTTCGGCAACCTTGTAAAGGCCTGTGGTGGTATTCATATTCCAAACCTTTTAAAGCTGGGTTTTGGAAATATTGAAGGGGTAGAAGGGGTAGAGGCCTCAGAATCTCCATTAGGAGCTTATGGCAGAGCTGCTGAAATATCTAATGGCAAGGATACTACAACAGGTCATTGGGAGATTGCAGGACTTCATATTGAACAGCCTTTTCAAACCTACCCTGATGGTTTCCCAAAATTTATTATGGATGCATTCGAAGAAAAAATCGGTAGAAAAACCCTTGGAAATATTCCGGCTTCCGGTACCGAGATTATCGAAAGACTGGGTGAGGAGCATATGCAAACAGGTTCTCCTATTATCTATACTTCAGCGGACAGCGTATTTCAGATCGCTGCTCATGAAGAAATAATACCGATAGACGAATTGTACCGGATTTGTGAGATTGCAAGAGAAATGCTGGTAGGTGAAGTTCAAGTGGCAAGGGTAATCGCCCGTCCATTTACTGGATCTCCCGGAAAGTTTGAAAGAACTTCCAACCGAAGAGATTACTCCGTGAGTCCCTTTGCCCCTACATTGCTGGACACTGCAAAGGATAAGGGACTTGATGTAATTGCAGTGGGAAAAATTGAAGATATTTTCAACGGACAGGGTATTACGGAGGCCGTTCATACAAAGGATAATATGGATGGTGTTGATCAAACCATTGCTTATCTAAAAAAAGAAAATAGGGGCATCATTTTTACCAATTTAGTAGATTTTGACGCTAAATATGGTCATCGAAGAGACCCTGAAGGATATCGGCTGGCACTTGAAGCCTTTGATCAGCGGCTCCCGGAATTATTAGAGAATCTGGGTGAAGATGATATTATTATATTAACTGCAGATCATGGAAATGATCCTACCTATATGGGAACAGATCATACACGGGAATATATTCCTATTGTGGTTTACGGTAAAAAAGTAAAGCAAAATGTAAATATCGGAACGAGGAGCTCTTTTGCAGATATCGCTGCAACTGTGGCAGATTTGCTGGATTTAGAGAAGCCCGCCGTGGGTGTCAGCTTTAAGGACCTTATCATTTAGAATTTCCATTGATGGATCATAAGGGGTGACGTTAACATGAGAATGTATGATATTATTTATAAGAAACGCCAGGGCTTATCCTTAAGCAAAGAAGAAATCGAATTTTTTGTGAAAGGCTATACAGAGGGGAGTATTCCGGATTACCAGGCCTCTGCTTTAATGATGGCTATCTATTTTAATAAAATGTCCAAGGAAGAAACCTTCTATCTCACAGATGCAATGATGCGCTCGGGAGACCAAATTGATTTATCCCAAATCGAAGGTATTAAGGTTGATAAGCATAGCACCGGAGGAGTAGGGGATACCACCACACTGATTGTAGGTCCCCTGGTAGCTGCCTGTGGTGTTCCTGTTGCTAAAATGTCCGGGAGAGGACTAGGACATACTGGGGGTACCATCGACAAGCTGGAGTCTATCCGTGGCTTTCATGTGGAGATTTCCAGCGAGGAATTTTTTCGTAATGTAAACGAAATCAAGCTGGCTGTCATCGGTCAGTCAGGAGATTTAGCTCCTGCAGATAAAAAGCTGTACGCCCTGCGTGATGTTACTGCAACTGTAGATAATATTTCTCTTATTGCCAGCAGTATCATGAGTAAAAAGTTAGCTGCAGGTGCAAATGCTATTTTATTGGATGTTAAAGTGGGAAGCGGGGCCTTCATGAAGGATTTTGAAAATGCCGCCAGTTTAGCCCTAGAAATGGTTGAAATCGGCAGCACAATGGGCAGGGAAACCATTGCTGTGTTGACAGATATGGATCAACCCTTAGGAAACGCTGTAGGAAACAGCCTAGAGGTTCTTGAGGCTATTCATGTGCTGCATAACCGGGGTCCGGAGGATCTTCGGGCACTTTGTATAAAATTGGCAAGCTATATGGTGCTTCTTGCTAGAAAGACGAATACGCTTTCTGAAGCTGAGGCAATGGTTGTGGAAAAGCTTGAATCTGGTGCTGCATTGGAAAAATTCAAAGCCTTTATTCAAGCTCAGGGCGGAGAACTTGCAGTAATTGACAATCCCCAGCTTCTACCTCAAGCAAAATATAAGAAGAATGTATTAGCTGCAATGGATGGCTATATTGAAGCGGTTAAAGCCGATGATGTTGGTCTGGCTGCATTGAACCTGGGAGCTGGAAGGGAAACAAAGGATTCAGTCATTGACTTGGCTGCCGGTGTGATGATGTTGAAAAAAGTGGGTGATCCTGTTTCTATGGGTGACGTTATAGCCGAATTGTACACGAATGATGAAAGTAAGCTGGAATCAGCTATGGGCATTCTGAACAGTGCTATAGCCTACACGGATCAAAAAGTCGAAAAACCTAAATTGATCAAGGCAGTTGTAACGAAAAAGGGAATTCAGGAATTATAACAGATACATTCATCAATTGAATTGTGTTCCTTGCATAACTGGAATCTTGACTGGTTAAGCTAAGATTAAAAGATAATGCAAGGAGGACATGTGATGAGGTGTAAACTACATAGAATATTGTTTATATTTGTTGCTGTGACGATTGTTTTAAACTCGGTCTTTTTTCCAGTCTATGGTGAAGAATTTGATGTAGATGCGAAGTCTGCCATTCTTATGGATGCATCTACCGGAAAAATACTATATGAAAAGAATATTCATGATAAATTGCCTCCAGCCAGCGTAACAAAGATTATGACCATGCTGCTGGCGATGGAAGCCTTAGAGATAAAGCAAATTTCACTGGAGGATAAAGTCATCATCAGTGAGAGAGCCTCTAAAATGGGGGGAAGCCAGCTATATCTTGAGCCTAATGAAGAGAAGACAGTGGAAGAATTGATGAAAGGAATCGCCCTCGCCTCCGCCAATGATGGCTGCGTTGCAATTGCAGAGCATATCAGTGGAACTGAAGAAATGTTTGTAAAGAGAATGAATGAGCGGGCTAAGGAGCTGGGCATGAATGATACCCAATTTATGAATACCAATGGGCTGCCCCAGGATGGTCATTACACCAGTGCCTATGATATCGCCATTATGTCTAAGGAACTTCTGAAGTATCCTAAAGTGCATGATTGGTTAACGATCTGGATGTCCAATATAAAAGTTGGACTGCCCAACAAGCGCCAGACAACGATTGAATTGGTAAATACAAATAAATTGATTCGAACCTATCCAGGTGCTCATGGAATCAAAACCGGGTATACCTCTGAGGCCAGATATTGTCTCTCTGCTTCTGCTGTAAAAAATAACCTGACGCTCATAGCAGTGATTTTAGGCAGTCCAACCTCAGATATTCGATTTGCTGAGGCAAAGAAACTGCTTAACTATGGTTTTGCCTCCTTTAGCGCAGTTCCTATCGTCCGTAAGGGAGAAGTTATTGATGAACTTCAGGTTGAAAAGGGTAAAGCATATACTGTAAAAGCTATTGCGAAGGATCATTTAAATGCTTTGGTAAAGAAGGGTGAAGAGAATAATGTGCAAAAAGAAATTATTCTACCAAAGCAAATCAAAGCACCCTTTGCCGCAGGCGAAAAAATTGGTGAAGTAATCGCTACAAAGGATGGTCAGGAAATCGGGCGCATGGATATTGTAACAGATGTTGAAGTACCGAAGGCATCCTTAATTGATATATTTGGAAAGATGGTAAAGCGCGTTTCAAAACCCAGTAAATAAAAGGTGTTTATGAAAGCAATTGTCCAGACAATTGCTTTCTTTTTGTTTATAAGCAGGTTATGGTATAATATATAATCAAAATAATGCTTTAGCTGAGCTTTATTAACATAGATATGTGATTAATAAATTTAACATTCAGCGGAACGGCACAGAGGCCGTTCCCTACATAAACCTCAATAGAAATGTAGGGATCGACGCCCTCGTCGTTCCAAATATGCATTAGGATTCTCAGTTACATATCAATAAGCAGGAGAGATTTAGATGGTTAATACAGACAAACAGTGCCAAAGACGTATTGATTGGAACCTTTTTTTAAGCTATATTAAAAAGGATGAATATGTACAATTGCTCTCAGAAATAGATGCGCTTTGTCAATCTGCAGGCTGTAATGCCTATATTGTAGGTGGTGCGGTGCGAGACTACTTTCTAAGGATGGATAGCTGTGATATGGATATCGTCATAGAAGGCAATGGAATGATCTTTGCCAAAAGCCTTGGAGAGAAGCTTAACTATATCGTAAAAACCTATGAACCATTTTTAACAGCAACGATGCAGCTTCCTTCAGGTCAAAAGATTGATTTTATCACCAGCAGGAAAGAGGTATATCTGAAGCCTGCTGCATTGCCAATCATTATTCCGGCTGGATTGATTGAAGACTTGAAGCGTCGCGATTTTTCAATAAATAGTTTAGCAATTCAGTTAAATGGCAGGGATAAAGGAAGATTTTATGACTTGTTCGGTGGACTTCAGGATCTAAAGGATAAAAAAATCCGTATTCTACACGATGACAGTTTTTTGGATGATCCTACCCGTATTTTTCGTGCAGTTAGATATGCAGTACGTCTTGATTTTAAGATAGAAAAGCACACGAAATCTCTTATAGCAAAAGCGCTTGCAGAGAAAGCAGTGGCAAGCCTAAGCAGTGAGCGGCTGTCTAACAGCTTTTTATCCGTGCTCTCTGAAGAGAAAACAGCCATATGCATGGAAGAATTAAACCGTCTGGGAGTACTGGCTGAGATTTTTTTACAGGGATCCTTTTCAATAAATGAATTGAGAAAGATGGATGACGATAAAATCATCAGGTATAATGTACTTTTTGAGTCCCCCGGCATTTCCTGTGATCCAGTGCTTTTAAAACTGTTATTATTCTTCTTTCCATGTAGTTTATCCGATTGGCAGTCAATAAAGCGTGTATTATCCTTTGACAAAAAATATAGTCATTGTGTCTTACAAATGATAGAATATAGAGAGAAATTTATGGATACGCTTCAGCAGTCACATTTGAGCCCTGCAGAGGTATATCAACTGCTACGACCTCTGTATACAGAGGTGATTCTGTGTTTGCTGCTAGCCTGCGATCATCTTCAGATTGAGCGTTATTGCATGATGTTCTTGCTGGATTCACAGCATATAAAGCTGCATGTCACTGGAAAAGATCTGTTAAACCTGGGAATAAAGCCTGGTGAGATTTACGGCATTATTCTCAAGCAAGTTTTAGCAGCCAAGCTCGATCATAAAATTGTTACTTATGAGGATGAAATAGCGTATGTCCGTTCTTTATTGGAAAATAAGTTCTATCAAGATTTGTCTGAATAAAGGAGTAGGTGGATGTCTTGTCTTATAATGTAAAACTTGAGACCTTTGAAGGTCCCTTTGATCTACTGTTTCACTTAATTGAAAAAGAAGAAGTAGATATCTATGATATTCCTATCTCTAAGATTACCGCTCAATATCTAGGCTATATTGAAGAAATGCAGCGGGTGGATTTGGATGTAGCCAGCGAGTTTTTGCTGATGGCTGCTACTTTGATAGAAATCAAGTCTAAAATGCTGTTACCAAATACCAAGGATGAGCAATTGGCTTTAGATATGGACGATATTGATCCGAGACAGGATTTGATTACCCGATTGATTGAATATAAGAAGTATAAAAATATTGCCCTGGAATTGAAAAAGCGGGAAGAAGAGTGTCGAAAAATATTTTATAAGCCTCAGGAACAACTGGATGAGTTTATTAAATATGAATCCAATGAGGTACAGGATATGAATATCACTGACCTGATAAATGCTGTGAATAATATTTTCCAAAAAAGAAAAAACATCCATGTAACAAAATTTTTTGTTAATGAGATTAAACGGGAAGAAATCTCTATTGAGATGAAAATGAAAGAAATAAGAGACTATCTTATGCTAAAAGCTTCAGTGCGTTTCGATGAGTTATTCCAAGATGCTTTAAATAAGCGTGAGATCATCGCAACCTTTATTGCTTTACTGGAGCTGATGAAATTGAATTTTATCGTAGTACAGCAAAATAACATTTTTGGTGATATATGGGTAAAAAGAAGAATATGTATGAATGAGGTGCAGTAGGTGGAAGAAAAAGAGAAGGAACGACAGATAAAATCTATGATTGAGTCAATGCTGTTTATATGGGGTGATCCGTTATCGGCAAAAAATATGGCAGATGCACTCAACCTTCCTACGGAGTATATAAGGAAGTGTGTACTGGAGCTAAAAAGAGATCTGGAGAAAGAGGATAGAGGGATTCAGATCATAGAAATCAACAATAGCTTTCAAATGTGTACAAATGGCAAGCATTATGAAGCTATACAAGCTCTGTGTACACCAGTGCAAAATAAAGGATTGACACAAGCTGCCTTAGAGGTGCTAGCCATTATAGCTTACAAGCAACCCATTACCAGACATGAGATTGAAGCCATTCGTGGTGTTAAAAGCGATAAAGCTATCAATACGCTTTTCGAAAAAGGATTGATTACCGAAAGCGGAAGGTTGGAAAAAACCGGAAGGCCGATTTTATATGGTACTACAGACAATTTTTTGAAATCCTTTGGCCTAAGTTCATTAAAGGACTTGCCTGAAATAAGTGAGTTTGATAAATTAGATTTTCAAGAAATAATCACCCCAGGAACCGAAAGCTAGGCTTCTGCAACTGGGGTGATTTCTTTATAATATGAGCATTAGTTCTCTTAGAATTTTTGATGCAACTGCAGTAGATACGCCTGTTGGATCATAGTCAGGAGCCAGTTCTACAACATCGGCGCCAACAATATTCAGCCCATCCAGCTTTTGTAAAATATCTAACATATCCTTGAAGGTAATGCCTCCCGGTTCCGGCGTACCGGTTCCCGGAAAAATAGAAGGATCTAGAATATCTAAATCTATGGTTACATAAACCGGTTTGTCTTTAATTTTCTGCACAGCCTCATCTAAACGATCATATCCATATTTATTCATAAAGGTATGGCCTTCTTTTTCAGCCCAATAAAATTCTTCCTTAAGACCAGACCGAATACCAAATTGATATATCCTTCCATCACCTAAAAAGTCCCAAATCTGCTTAATGACAGTAGCATGGGATAGTTCTTCGCCCATATAATCCCCACGAAGGTCTGTATGCGCATCAAAGTGCAGCAATACCAGGTCTGGGTGTTTTTCAAACAGAGCAGATACGACAGGTAGGGTTACCAAATGTTCTCCCCCAATCATCAGTGGCTTCTTTTGATGATTCATAATATGCTGTGCATATTCTTTAATGGTATCCAACACCGCATACTTGTTACCAAAGATCAAATCAATATCTCCGGCGTCATGGATTTTTCTATCCAATAGATCTCTATCTAAATAGGGACTGTAGGTCTCTAACCCATAAGAATCAATTCTTATTTTATTGGGTGCAAACCTTGAGCCTGGACGAAAAGAGCATGTTCCGTCAAAAGGGGCACCAAAGATGATAACGTCACTTTCCTCAAAGCTTTTCTCGCAGCCAATAAAGCAATAACGGTTAAAAAGTTCCATGCTCTATCTTCTCCTTCACATAATTCGGTAATGCAAAGCAACCTTTATGAAGATCCGTATTATAGTATTTAGTTTTGATATTTAAGCCGTTCCATTGATCTTCCTTAAGATCATTTATTGGATGATACTTCTTTGATGCAAAATTAAAGAGCCAGTAGCCACCTGGATAAGTTGGTATATTGGCTTGATAAACATGTACGGAAGGGAACATTTTCTTTAATTTTTTATTAGAACTAATGCCCACTTCAAAAAACTTTTCATAAACCGGGGTCTCGTTCTGATTGATAAGAATTCCATTTTCAGTAAGTGCAGCGTAGCAGTCGCTGTAAAATTCCGTTGTAAATAATCCTTCACCGGGACCGATTGGATCTGTAGAGTCGATCAGAATCAAATCATAAACAGCTTCTTTTCCTTTTATGAATTTGATGCCATCTTCATATAAAACGGTAACTCTTGGGTTATCTACCTCACAGGATACAGCAGGAAAGTACTTTCTCGCAGCATCCACAACCAGCTTATCAATTTCTACCATATCTACATGTACGATATTTGGATATTTCATCAATTCTCTTACGGTTCCGCCATCTCCACCGCCAATAACCAAAACATTTTTTATGTCTGGATTTACTGCCATGGAAACATGTACGATCATATCGTGGTAGACAAATTCATCCTTTTCTGTAACCATAACAAGACCATCTAAGGTCATAAGCTTTCCATACTCGTATGTATCAAGAATATCCAGCTTTTGAAATGCACTTTCTCCGGTAAATAAGTGTTCTTTTACCTGAAGGGAAAATCTGACATGATCTGTGTGACTCTCAGTGTACCATAAATCCATTTTTATTCCTCCTTAATTTCCATAAATAAAGGCGGGAGCATAACCCCACCTTTTTATTCAATTTCATTATTAAACAGCCATAGTAGGCTGCATGATGACTTCTTTTTATCTATCATTTCCAAGATTCTTTTTTTTATCCGTGAAAGCAATGGTATATTCAAGCTATTTAAGAACTGTGCATCCACTAATCTGCTAGAAGGATGGAGGACTGGCTACCCAAAGAACTTCTGCCGGTTTATTCGTTGCGTTTTCTAAATAGTGAATTTTGCTGGATTTAAAGGAAAAGCTTTCACCTTTTTTCACCTTATATTTTTGCTTACCAATGCATAGATTAATGGTTCCTTTCAACACATATCCGAATTCTTCTCCCTTATGAGGAGATTCAATATTGCTGGTGCTGTTGGGATTAAGCGTAATAAGTATTGGTTCCATAGTGTTTTTTTGTGCATTGGGAATCAACCATGATATTTTGTATCCTAAATCCTCATTCTCTGTAGAATAGATATCTTCCTCAGTAAATACGATTTTGACCTCCAACTCCTCATTAAAAAAGTTTTTTATATCTGTACCAAGGGCCTCTAGAATATCCATTAGGGTTGCAATGGAAGGGGAAGTCAAATCTCTTTCAATCTGTGATATGAATCCCTTTGTCAGATCACAGCGCTGTGCCAGTTCGTCCTGAGTTAACTCATTCAATATTCTTAGCCTTTTAATTTTCTCTCCAATATCCATACTCATCACCCCAGCTTCTATAAAGCCAAAATATTCATACAAAAGGCATAGGATTCTAATAAACCGGTAGTTTACTATTCCCTATATTTAGTTTTATTAAACTTTTTGTTTACACATATTAAATATAAACGAAATATAAAAAAAGTCAATACTTTTAGTAGCTTTTTGTCTGCTCTGCCTAGGTTTAATTTCATAATCACTTGGAAAAAATATACTTATTATTGGAAATTTGAGGTGGTTTTTTTGCCGATTTATCTATGGATTCTTTTTTTTATATTTTTAATATCTCTGGCTGTTTTTTTTATGCCTATAGTTATTCATATTCATATAACAAAAGATGAGCGGGATGATCGTATTGCTATTAGCTTTAAAACGCTGTTTGGATTCATTAAATATAAAATGGAATTCCCAATGATAAACTGGATTATTTCTTTGCAAAAAGAACCCGTCTTAGAAGTGGATGCAAAAATTAATAAAAATGATAAACCCCAGCAGAAGCCAAAGAAAAGAAATTTATTTGATCCTAAAGAAATTGGTAATTATCAAAATAAGATCGGGGGCTTTGTGGAAAGACATTTCAAAGTCTTATATTATATAGGCGAAAAAATTTCCGTAAAAACACTCCAATGGAAAACAATATTGGGAACTGGTGATGCTGCAATTACAGGAACACTCATCGGCGTGATATGGGCTATGAAGGGAATGCTTATTTCTATACTGCAAAACCACGTTACCTGTGAAGAAGCAGATATATTCGTACAGCCAAACTTCCGGGAGCAACGGTTTATGACTTACTTTAATAGTATAATTCAAATTAAAACAGGCCATATTATAATTGCAGCATTAAAATTAGGTTTATCATTTATAAAAAAAGGTGGTGAAGGAAATGGGAAATCATCCAATTGAAGCGTTAATGAAGACAACAATGGAAAGCCTAAAAGATATGGTAGATGTTAATACAATTGTAGGAGATCCAGTTGAAACACCTGATGGAACGGTTATAATACCAATATCCCAAGTATCTTTTGGTTTTGCTTCAGGGGGCGGGGAATATCATGCTAGTAAATCCAACAGAAGAACGGGAGAAGATACAGAAGCTGGTGATAAAATGCCATTTGCCGGGGGTACAGGTGCTGGTGTATCGGTACAGCCAGTTGCTTTTATGGTAGTAGGAAATGGACAGATGAAACTACTTCCTGTTGATCAAAATGCCAATATGATTGATAATATCATAAATTTCACACCAAAACTGCTGGATAAAATTCAATCGATGTCAGAAAAAAGAGGCGAAAAAAAAAGCAATAAAACGGTGATACAGACGGAAGTAATAGATGACTAAAAAAGGACGAAAAATCTCGTCCTTTTTTAGTGTCTAGGGAAGTATAAATTTGCTGGAGATTCAGTAAAAGTAATTTCGAGGCTTAAGGAATTTTATAACATTTTAAGACAATAAAAAAGCAGGGGTTGTAGGGGATGAAATCCCCTTCCGCAGTAAGAGAGGTGCTCAGACTGCCTTGCAGTCGTCGAACAGTCGCCCTAGGGAAAACAATAATTGAGGGAGTCAATTTTGTTCTTGCAGGGAAAGTTTTTCCTATATAGAATATACATTATACATACATTCTTGAGGAGGTCTATTCATGGAGATTCGGGAAGCTGTTGAGCTGATCTGGAATAATAGAAAGTATATCACTGATGATGCTAAAAAAGCGATTAGTCATTTAAATGAAGAAGTAGCAGAATCACTAAAAGCCCTTATGAAGGGTGACGAAAGTGAAGCAAAAAGAGAATTGGAGGATGCTTTATCTTGCCTGTTTATAGCCCTTAAGGTTATGAATGTAGATATTGAAGAAGCTATATATCATCAAATCGATCAGATGCAGAAAAAAAATGACAAGGTTATGATCATCAAAAAAGATAAAGTAGAAATTTTCTATAATGGTATACTAAAAGGCGGCTGGTCCATCTGGAGCGAGGAAGACTTAAAAGAAGCTGAAAAGCTGGCCAAAGAATTCGGTTGTGAAATTATAAGAGAGTTGCCTTAAGGATATTGACTTTAATGATTGTATATATTCTGTATTTTTTCCCGCTAAAGGGAAGATAATAAAATTATGAAAACAATCATTGGAGTGATATCATTGAAAAGGAAAAAGATCATTGCAGGAGTACTTTCTATCCTTGTATTGATTGGAATTACCACAAATACCGGGTATGCCAGTATTCCGGACATATCGGCAGCCAGTGCAATTGTAATGGATGTGAAAACAGGTAGAATTCTATATTCTAAGAATATGAATGACAAAAAGCCAATGGCCAGTACGACCAAAATTATGACTGCATTATTGGCCCTTGAAAACAGCAAGCCTGATGATCTGGTAAAGATTCATCGGAATGCAGTAGGCGTAGAAGGCTCTTCTATATACCTGCAAGCTGATGAAGAACTTAAAATGCAGGACTTAGTTTATGGTCTTATGCTGCGCTCCGGCAATGATGCTGCAGTGGCAATTGCCCATCAGATCTCCGGATCTACTGAGAATTTTGCACGGCTCATGAATAAGAAGGCTAAGGAGATTGGTGCCTTAAATACAAGCTTTATGAATCCCCATGGTCTTCATCATAAAGAACATTATACGACAGCATACGATTTGGGGTTGATTTCCAGAGAAGCCTTATTAAATCAGGAATTCAATGAGATTGCAAAAACCAAGGTCTGGGTTGCCCAAAGGGACGGCTTTAAATATTTTCATAATAAAAACAAAACCCTCAGTGAGTTTGATGGTGGGGACGGAGTTAAGACAGGATTTACTAAGGCTGCCGGACGGTGTTTAGTTACTTCAGCCACCAGAAATGGAATGCAATTAGTTTGTGTAGTGCTGAATGCACCGAACTGGTTTCAGGATTCTTACCTTCTGCTGGATCATTGCTTTAATCAGTATCAGTCTTGGAAGGTAATAGACCGTGAGATTCCTCTAAAAACAGTCTCCGTTCCCAATGGTAAAAAGGAAACTACAAAAATAGTATGCCCCGAAGACATTATCGTTCCTGTAGCGGAAGATGAGAAGGGTAAAATTATTACCGTATTAGAGGTTGCAGAATCAATAAATGCCCCTATTTCCCGCGGGACAAAGTTAGGCAGGGTAAAAATCTATGTAGATAATAAGCTGTTATATACAAGTATTTTAGTTGCCAGAGAAGATATTGAAACAAAGAATATTTTAGACCGTATTTCAAATTTTGTTCAAAAAAAACAATAAAATATATGTGAGTCCTTTAGAGTTGGAACACTTTTTTATCGATAAAAATACCCTATTAGCATAGGGTTTTTTATTTTGTTCTTAATTAAGGAGGTAGTGCTGTTGGACAGTCATATTCGATGTATAGATGCGGGAAGTGAGTACTGCCCCTGCTTTTTATCTGAGACAGGGGATTGTATTGTGTGCTCACATCTCCATGGTAATGATTTTTGTGATTGCAATTGGTGTGGAACCTGTATATTTAATGAATTTTATTGGAACGGCCTACAGATGAAAAAGAGTAGAGGTTCAATACTGTCCCGTATCGTAGATCATCAATTCATTCACCGAGATCTGATATTGCTCACGCTGCAAGTGCCGCAGAGTATGTGTAGAGCATTAATTCAGCCAGGTTCATATGTTATCCTTCGTAACCCAGAAAAACCATCCTACTTCGATACGCCTATTTCTGTGATGGAGGTCAGTGAAGAAAAATCACAAATAACGGTTATTTTGCAAGAGATCGGAGCAAAAACAAAATCATTATTGGCATCTGAAAAGGAAGTATTGCTTAAAGGTCCTTATTGGAACGGAATCATAGGCCTTGAGCACTTGAAAAATCTTAAAAATAAGAAGGTGCTGATTATAGCAAGGGGAATCGCTCAAGCTCCGGCAGTTCCAGTCATAAAATATTTGCATAAGAATAAGAATAATATTATGTTAATACTGGATCCGGGCAATATTCAATCAGTCTTTATTGAAAAATATATTAATCTTTGGAATTTAGAACCTATAATCATGGATGTCCGATCTGAGGCGGGATTGTCTCATGTGAAGAATTTATTGCAGCATAACGAATTTAGTTTGATTTTTAGCAGCGGTTCAGACCTGCTTCATCAGGATTTACTTCAAATCGCAAAAGATCAAGAAAAGAATATTGCCTTTTCAATGACCAATAACCGTGAAATTTGCTGTGGCGAAGGAGTCTGTGGTGCGTGCAGTGTCTTTGCAAAGGATGGCAAAGTTTTAAAGGTATGTAAAGTTCAAACATTCGTTGAGGAAATATTGCAAGGGGGGACTGTTCATGGCTAAGGTAGTTATTGTAGGCGGCGGTTGGTCAGGTGTTGCAGCTGCCATTACCGCTAAAAAGGCTGGTGCTAAGGTTACAATCATTGAACGAATGGATATTTTGCTGGGCCTGGGAAATGTAGGCGGAATCATGCGCAACAATGGGAGATACACCGCAGCTGAGGAATGTATCTTAATGGGTTCTAAGGAATTATTTGATATCACTGACCGCGCCTCCCGTCATGTGAATATTGACTTTCCAGGTCATAACCATGCCAGTCTTTACGACATATGCAAGGTTGAGCCAATGGTTCGTAGGCTTTTAAAAGAGTTTGATACGGAAATATACTTTATGGCAAGGGGTGTAGATGTAGAAAAAAAGGAAAATACAATAACAGGAATTCGCCTTCATAACGGCGAACTAGTTGAAGGAGATGTATTTATCGACACTACGGGAGCAACAGGCCCTATGGGAAACTGCACGAAATATGGAAATGGATGTGCAATGTGTATTTTACGTTGTCCATCCTTCGGTCCAAGGGTAAGCATCACACAAAAATCTGGTATCGAAGATCTGGTTGGTAAAAGAAGTGACGGTTCTTTGGGTGCCTTTAGCGGATCATGCAAATTGAACAAGGATTCCCTCAGCGAAGAATTAGCAGCACAGCTTAACCGTGAGGGTGTTGTGATATTACCGGTTCCACCGGATGATATAAACAGTGAAAAACTTAATATTAAGGTATGTCAGCAATATGCGCTAAAAGAATACTCTGAAAACATTATTCTTCTGGATACTGGGCATGCAAAATTGATGGCGCCTTTTTACCCTATGGAAAAGCTCAGGAAAATAAAGGGATTAGAAAATGCAAGATTTGAGGACCCCTATTCCGGCGGAATGGGTAATTCTGTTCGTTATCTTGCTATCTCTCCAAGAGATAACCGCATGAAAGTAACAGGCGGTGAGAACCTGTTTTGCGGAGGTGAGAAATCAGGATTATTCGTCGGCCATACAGAAGCGATTACTACGGGCAGCTTAGCCGGGCACAATGCTGTACGTTATTTTAAAGGAATGCCGCTGTTAGAGCTTCCCATAGCACTTACAACTGGAGACCTGATTGCCTACGAAAATGACTGCAGAAAATCAGAGGATGGGATCAGAACCCGTTATACCTTTGCCGGTGCAGACTATTTCAAACGCATGAAGGACTTAGGACTCTATACTATTGATCGGGAAGTTTTGAGAAGTAAAATAAAGAGAATGGATTTATTAAATATATTTGAAGAAAAGTTGGTGTAGACTATAATATAATGAGTATACTGAAGATAAGAAAGGGTTGTTGAAATAGATGCGATTACAAAAATATATTGCACTTTCTGGAGTAGCCTCCAGAAGAAAAGCAGAAGAGATGATTCTACAGGGTAGAGTTAAGCTAAATGGTACCATTGTTCGGGATATGGGTGTTATTATCAATACGGCAGAGGATCTGGTAGCTATTGATAATCAAATTATTAAGCCCCAGGAGAAAAAGCTGTATATATTACTGCATAAACCGGAGGGCTATGTTACTACACTTTCCGATGAATTTAACCGACCAAAGGTAATCGACTTATTAAACGATATTCATGAAAGGGTATTTCCTGTGGGTAGGCTGGACTACGATACCTCCGGATTGCTGCTTATGACCAATGACGGTGATTTAACTTATCAGCTAACACATCCAAAACACGAAGTAAAAAAAACTTATATAGCCAGGGTAAAAGGAAACCCAGAAGAAAAGACTCTGGCCCTCTTAAAAAAGGGTGTAGATATCGGCGGATACGTTACGGCGCCTGCCCAGGTTGAAAAAATAAAGAGTGATGGTCGTTTTACTTCTATAAAGATTATTATTCATGAAGGTAAAAACCGTCAAATAAGAAAAATGTTTGATGCAGTCGGTTATCCTGTTTTACATTTAAAGCGGATTGCTATGGGGCGCATTGAGTTAGGAAATCTGTTAAAGGGTAAATGGCGTCACCTGACAGCGGAAGAAATTCGCTACTTAAAATCAATTTAACCACTTGAAAGAGTCTGTCAGTTTTGATAGACTCTTTAATTGTATGGAAAACTCTGGTGATTTTTATAGTTTAATCATATATTTTCCCATAACATTATTTAATTATGGAAATAATACTGAATAATCCTAAAAAGGAGGAATTGTTATGTTGGAGATTAGAGCGGCCTTTGATGGGGATGTAGTAAAGATTCGAGAATTGCTTCAGGAGAGCAGGCTTAATCTGAATTCTTTGGACAAAATTATCTTAAATAGCATGATTGCCTATGATGGTGAAGAAGCAGTGGCAGCTGCTGGGTTTTCCGTCGATGGCAATTCAGCAGTCATACAGTATGTAGTAGTTCGAAAAAAAAGACAAAAAGAATATCTTGGGGATGGCATCCTAAAGGCATTGCTGAATTTTGCTGATAAGAAAGGTATAAAACGGGTATATGTAAAAGGAACAGCAATACCCCATTTTTTTCAAAGTGTAGGCTTTGAAGAGGTATCCTATGAAAATATAATGGAAGCAGAACCCGACTCCGTTATAAATCATTTTTCTAAAGAGGATTCTATTTTTACAGCAAAACTGCCTGACTTTTTCTTAAAGGCCTGCAGATCAAACAAGTCATAGGATCAGAGGTGTTTATGATGGCAGCTAAATATTTAACAAAAGCTACAGACTTAGCGAAAAATTTTATTGTTTCAGTACTAAAGGCAGGAGATGTAGCTATAGACGCTACTATGGGTAATGGAAATGACACCGTGTTTTTGGCAGAACTGGTAGGGGAAACCGGTAAGGTTTATGCTTTTGATATACAGGAAAGAGCTTTGCAACAAACAGAAATAAAGTTATCTAACCAGCAGCTTATCCACAGAACAGAATTGATTCATTCAGGACATGAAAATATGCGTCAATACATCCATGAGGAAGTTTCTGTAGTTATGTTTAATCTGGGTTATTTGCCAAAAGGTGATCATCATATTGTGACAAAAGCCCATACCACGATCGAAGGAATCAAACAAGGTCTGGCCCTTTTGAAGACAAACGGCATCCTTACCCTAGCAATTTATCATGGTCATCCTGAGGGCTTAGGGGAAAAAGAAGCTGTTCTTGCTTTTGTAAAAACCTTAAATCAGAAGTTGTTTAATGTTCTACATATGGAATTTATCAATCAAGCAAATCGTCCGCCTATATTGGTTGTGATTGAAAAAAAGTAACCCGCTTAGTGCATTATTGTTTGCCCGAAGGGCACTACAATTATCTAATAACTGTTAAAAACAGGAGATAAATTATGGTTAGGAAATGGTTTTCCTGAGCAATGGCGAAACAGTTTATAGGCCCATCTTAATCAGAAAATTAGGAGGTAGAAAAATGGCTAAAGTAAAAATTACTGAAACCGTTTTACGGGATGCACATCAATCTCTGATTGCAACAAGAATGAAAACAGAGGAAATGGCACCTATTCTAGAAACCTTAGATCAGGCAGGATATCATTCCTTAGAAATGTGGGGTGGAGCTACCTTTGATTCTTCGCTCCGTTTCTTGCAAGAGGATCCATGGGTTCGTCTTAGAACCATTAGAAATACAGTGAAAAATACAAAACTGCAAATGCTTCTGCGGGGACAAAATCTATTGGGATATAAGCATTATGCCGATGACGTAGTGATTGAATTTGTTAAAAAAGCAATAGCCAACGGCATTGACATTATTAGAATCTTTGATGCATTGAATGATGTAAGAAATATAGAAGTAGCACTGAATACTACAAAGAAAGAGGGCGGCCATGCACAAGCTGCAATTTCCTATACTATTAGCCCTGTCCATAACACAGAGCTCTATTTGAAAATTGCCAAACAGATGGAAGATATGGGTGCTGATTCCATCTGTTTAAAGGATATGTCAGGAATATTAACTCCCTATTATGCCTATGAACTGGTCTCTAAGCTAAAGAGCAATATCAAAATTCCTATACAGCTGCATACCCACTATACCAGCGGTATGGGCTCTATGACCTACTTAAAGGCCATAGAAGCTGGCGTTGATGTAGTGGATACGGCAATTTCCCCTATGGCGTTGGGGACATCTCAGCCTCCTACAGAACCACTTGTGGCAACCCTGCAAGGATCAGAAAGGGACTCAGGTCTTAACCTGGAAACTTTAAATAAAATCGCAGAGCATTTCAGACCCATTCGAGACAAATACTTATCCAGTGGTTTACTAGATCCCAAGGTTTTAGGTGTTGATGTAAATGCATTGGTTTACCAAGTTCCGGGAGGCATGCTTTCAAATCTTGTTTCCCAATTGAAAATGCAAAATGCTGTTGATAAATATGATGAGGTTCTAAAGGAAGTTCCTAGGGTACGAGAAGATTTAGGCTACCCGCCTTTGGTAACACCTATGAGTCAGATGGTGGGAACACAGGCAGTGTTTAATGTGGTGTTGGGCGAGCGGTATAAAATGGTTCCAAAGGAAATCAAAGCATATGTTAAAGGTGAATATGGTCGACCTACAGTTGCTATATCAGAAGAAATTAAGAAGAAGATTATTGGGGATGAGGAAGTGATTCAATGCAGACCCGCTGATTTGATTCCGCCTCAATTAGAGACCTTTAAAAAGGAGATGCAGGAATACTATGAACAGGAAGAAGACGTTCTTTCTTATGGGCTATTCCCGCCGGTTGCGATTGAATACTTTAAATACCGGCAGGCTCAAAAATATAAAATTGACAGTCAATATGCGAATAAAGAACAAAAAACCTATCCAGTCTAACAAAAACTTAAGCTCCGAAAACGGAGCTTAGCTTTTTATTGTGTAAGTAAGTATAATAGATGTAGAGATTTATGAAAGGCAGACAATAAAAATAGGACTTGCAGGGGATGAAAGTCTGTTTTATTCACAGTCCATATGCATGTATATAGTATTTGGACGATTGCTGACATATTTTAGGATTTGCACAGGACTTTCACTATTTATAGCCTCACCGCACTTCAGGCATTTATACCAAGAATGCTTCAGATACCCATTTTTTTTTTCAATACTAAGGTTTCCATATTTTTCCCAGCTTTTCCAGCCTCTTTTGCATAGTTGCTTTCTATTCTTATAGTCTGCATAAACCCATCTAAGCAGCCGATGAAAGTGAAAGGGATATTTTGTATAGGTTATATACTGTTCTGGCAGTCCAAGCCCTACTACATACTGGGAAAATGTATACTCTATCTTAGATTGGAGAGGTTCTTTTATAGACGTATTTACATACTGATATTGATTTTTCTTGAGCCAGGGTCTTAATTTATCAAACATGTATCCCCGGCAAACCTCTATATTTTCATCTTTGCTTACACCCAATACTTCAAAGGATTTTTCTATAATACGAACTACTTCATCTAAGTATATTTTTTTTTCAAAACAGTCTGGCTGGTATAGACTAATAGGAATAATATCGTAATAGAATTCTCCTGTTTCTGTTCTCATGACCCCAATACACGTACCCCCAATTAAGCTGCCGCTGCCTGCGTCATCTATCTGAATCAAAATGATCACTCCTAGAAACTAAGCCTTATGATGTAATAATATTATTTGTTTTATGAGAAATTACTATTAATACAAATTTAGGAATATAGAAACTATAAGGAGCATTCCTGTAATGAACATTAATGCACTTTGAAAAAAGAAGACCAAGCCTGTAGAATAGAGTTGTGGTGGTTAACCGCAAGAAAACGACATAAATAAAACTACAGGAGGTCTTCAATATGAAGTATAACCAAAATTTTAAGATTATGCAAATCACAGATAAAACGCTGGTAATCGGGGTTGATATTGCTAAAAAGATACATTATGCAAGGGCTTTTGACTGGAGAGGAATAGAATTGGATAGAACCATCAGCTTCAAGGCTAACAGCACCGGGTTTTCAGAGTTTATGGAATGGGCAAAAAAGACAGCAGAAAAGA
>NZ_FQZV01000054.1 GCF_900142145.1 Geosporobacter subterraneus DSM 17957
ATTTGTTCTAACTGCATAGCAATTAAGGCATTAAGTAAAGCCTCAAAAGAGAAACCCTTAGGACCACGTTTACAGGGTTGAATTTGAAAAGCTTGTAGTAAAATGGAATAGTCAATGAAAGTCAAAATAGCCTGTAATTTTGTTAATGGTTGAAGTTCAATAATTTGATCTAAAGTAAATAAAGTTGTTTGCCGATACATAATTTGCAGTCGCCCCTTTCTGTGGATTTTTTTTACAAATTATTTATCGGATTGGGGTAGACTGTTTTTTTATATTTTTGAAACATTGTTATTTCAAGGCTTAAAAATTATGAAATTTACTCAGTTAGATAAAAATGTTTTTACAGTGTTTTACAAAATATGATTATTTGCTGCAAATTTCCCGGGAAATTTTTTCACCGTTCTACATTCCTATAGATTCCTCAGCATCTCATTTATCCTCATAGGCTAAATCTGCATCAAACAGATATCCAACGCCCCTTAATGATTTGATATACCGTTGTTCCTCCTTATGGTCAGAGAGCTTACTGCGAAGGCGTTTTACGTAGGTGGTCACCGTATTCTCATCATAGTGTTGACTTTCCCATACATGCTGTAGAATCGCCCTTCTTGACAAAGCCTTATGGGGATTTTCTAAAAAATATAAAAGCAATCTGAATTCCGTAGAGGACAAATAAATCTCATCGGTTCCCTTTATTACCTTGTGGGCATCTTTTTGTACTATGATATCATCAAAATAAACGATCCCCTTGGAATTGCTTTTGAAACCTAAATTATACTCCTGAGCTCTTCTGATATGTGCTTTTATTCTAGCAGCAAGTTCTATGGGATCAAAGGGTTTGGTAATATAATCATCTGCTCCCATGCTTAATCCTAAAACCTTATCATATTGGGTTCCGTTTCCACTCAAGAAAATCACCGGAATCTTACTGTTCTTTCGAATCTGCTGGCAGGCTTCTATTCCGTCTATGGAAGCCATATTGATGTCCAGAAGTACCAGTTCAATTGTATCATCCAATTTCTCCAGTGCTTCTCTCCCACTATAGGCAGGTACTACTTTCATGCCCTGGAGTTCCATAAAGGCAGTTATCATTGCAACAATCTTCTTTTCATCGTCCACCACCATAATTTTATTCAAATAAATCGCCCCTTAGTCCATTATTTATTATGGTAACATAGCCTAAGCTATAAATCCACCTGTCACTGTCTGGTTTTAGGTATTTCAGCAGAATAATGACAGAACGATGACAATTTAAATGCAATATTGTGAATATTTAAAATACTACCTTTGCCGATGCTATAATGATATTACATTTATTAGAAGGAGGTATTTAATGATGGAAAAGATGTCTGTTTCTAAAAAAGAAAACCACTACTCTTTACAAAACCTGATGAAATTTTTTCTTTTTAGTGCCATCGGTATCTTTATGTTCTTTATTCCTATTTCTATCGGTGGTAAATCTACGATTCCATTGGATCACCTGGTTACAGCTATCCGAAGTACGCTTCCCCCTATGGCTCCTATTTACGCCCTTATTGTTATCATACTTGGAGGAATACGTCCCTTCTATCTTAAAACCTGGAACAAAGATAAGGTAACTACTGTTTTTTCTTTGTTAAAACTTTTAGGTATTGTTGTTGCCTTTATGGCTTATTTTAAACTAGGTCCCGCTTCATTGCAGGAACCGGATATGATCCCCTTTTTATATGATAAACTGGTAATCCCCGTAGGCTTAATCGTGCCAGTGGGCTCCGTATTTCTTGCATTCCTGGTAGGCTATGGACTGCTAGAGTTTATTGGTGTGCTCATGCGGCCAGTTATGCGGCCGGTTTGGAAAACACCGGGAAGATCAGCAGTAGATGCAGTGGCTTCCTTTGTAGGCAGCTATTCTATCGGTCTTCTCATTACCAATAGGGTATTTAAAGAGGGTAAATACACCGTTAAAGAAGCCTGTATTATTGCCACTGGGTTTTCTACCGTATCCGCAACCTTCATGATCGTCGTGGCAAAAACCCTTGGTTTAATGGAGATCTGGAATGTATACTTCTGGTCTACCTTGGTTATTACCTTTTTAGTTACGGCCATCACCGTGCGTATTAAACCTTTAAGCAGTAAAAGCGACAGCTACTACACCGGCGAAGGTGATCCGGAAAAGGAACTAAAGGGCAACCTTGTTCACAATGCCTTAAATGAAGGTCTAAAGGCAGTATCTGTGTCTATGCCCCTTGGAAAAAATGTAATAGAAAACTTGAAAGACGGCTTTATCATGACCATGGGTATTTTACCTTCAATTCTATCTGTAGGCTTACTTGGATTGGTTCTGGCAAAATATACCCCTGTATTCGATGTTATGGGTTATATTTTCTACCCCTTCACTTTGCTGTTAAGAATTCCTGAACCGATGTTGGCTGCCAAGGCTTCAGCCTTAGAGATCGCGGAAATGTTCCTGCCTGCATTATTAGTTGCCAATGCACCTATGGTTACAAAATTTGTAATAGGGGTCGTTTCCGTTTCATCTGTATTGTTCTTCTCCGCATCAATCCCGTGCATTCTTTCAACAGATATTCCCATTACACTGCCGGAAATCTTAATTATTTGGGTAGAAAGAACAATACTGACTCTCTTGCTGGCAGCTCCTCTTGCCTTCTTTATTCTATAAGTCTCAATTTTATTTTTTAAGCATGATTTATATATGATACAATGAAAGTGTATACTGCTTGATCTTTGGGTTAAGCAGCTATGCACTTTCTTTTATTTAATCATAAAGAATAAGGTGATCATCATGAGCTTGCGAAGAAGAATTACACTTACCATTTGCAGTATCATTATTGTGCTGCTGGTTTTGCTCAGTGGATTTATTTATACCAAGTCTGCCTCAATATTAAACCAAGATGCGGAAATCTACATGCAGTCTCAGCTGGAACGGGCCCAGGAAAGTATTGATTTAAGGATTCGTATTCAGCAGCTTGAAACAGAAAAGCTAGCCCTAGACCCACAAGTCATGGAATTTCTCAAAGGAAATATAAAAACCTATCGGATGAACAGCTATCTCACTACATTAATGCAAAAGAAAAATACGCAGAACAAACACTATATGGACCTTTTTATTCTTAATAAGGAAGGCACTATCATTACCTCTACCATGCCTGAGGCAATGTATTTGGATTTGTCCAGCCGAGAATACTTTCGCCAGTCTGCCCTTACAGGACAGACTGTAACCAGCGATATTTTAATTGCCCGTTCTGATGAATCTTTGATTGTCATTACCGTCAGTCCTATTCATAATGAAGCAGGTATTACCCTTGCCTATGCGGGAACTGCAATTCACGCTGAATTCTTTTCCGATACCGTTAAAGACCTGACATTAGGTAAGTCGGGATATTTTATCATTGTAGATTCCAATAATCTTATACTTTCACATCCCGACAAAAGCCTCATCGCTACTGACGCTGCCAATACGGTATTTGCTTTGCCTGAAAGGCTGTTATCCAAGGATCAGTGGCTTCAGTCAGAGGGTGCTAAAAAACGGATTATAACCAATCAAAATGGATTCCCGGAGCTTCAGCTGTATAAAAAGATGAAAAGCAACAGATGGGTATTAATTGCAATGCTTCCCAAGGTTGAGGTTCAGGAAAAATCTATAGATTTATTAGGATACGTAATCCTTATCGGTGCATTGGTAACTGTGGGAGCTATGATGATTGGCATTTACATTTCCAATAGAATTTCAACACCTATCGTTGCTATCACAGAATATATGAATCGTGCTGTCAAAGGAAACCTGATGCTTCGCCAATCTGTTGCCGATTCTATCAGAAGTCTAAGGGAAGAGGACAGCCTGCTGGCCCCTGAAGGCTCCTCTTTGGCCCATCCTAGTGATGAAATTGGAAATTTAAGCCGCTCCCTCAAAAACCTAAAGGATTATTTTGCCTCGACCATCAGCCGATTTGAGCGTGAAAGTGAGGAATTAATCAAAACTTCCCAGGAATTGTCTTCAACTATTGAGGATATCTCTTATCGAACGGGAAACTTCATTTCTACATTGTCTCATGACTTGAAAACTTCTATCACTCTTATTAAAGGCTATGTAAAAGGTATTTTATCTGGTATCGCAAAAGATCCGGACATGCAAAAACACTTCCTGCAGGAAATTTATAATAGTACCATGGATATAGAAAGGATCACCTGTGATATCCTGGATTCGGCCTATGAGGCTCAATGGATGCAAAAACTCCAGCTTGAAGCTGTTGATGCCGTAGATTTCTCCCAACAGCTTTTTGAAGCTGCTCAGCATTATATCCTCACCTCTGATAGAGATTTTCAAGGGGCTTATCAGTGCCATCCCGGTCAGTTTTTGATCGATACAGTAAAAATTAAACGGGTATGGAATAATCTATTAAATAACGCGGTTAAATTCTCAAATCAAGGAAGCCTCATTCACGTAGCAATTGAACAGCAGGAGGATAAAGTAATCTTTCAGGTGACTGATGAAGGAATTGGTATCAATGACAGTGAGAAAGAAAAAATATTTGATATGTTTTATCGAGGACAGGGTATGAATACAAAAGGGTATGGCCTAGGGCTGTTTATTGCAAAATCCATATTGGAAGCCCATCATGTCTCTTTAGATTTTAGTTCCCGGATTGGTAAAGGTACCGTCTTTTGGTTCTCTCTTCCAATAAGTAGGGATAAATCGTAAATAATCCATTGTTTCCATGAAATGGTCTATTATATAATAGAACTAATATTGTAGGATTTGAGAGACTTTTCTAAATTAATTGACTGGGAGTGGTGAAATCTATGCTTTATATTGAAAACAAATCCCTAGACCCTCATTTTAATCTTGCATTAGAAGAGTATGTAATTCGACATCTTGATCTTGGGCAAAATGTTTTTATGCTCTGGCAGAACGAACCATCTGTCATTATTGGCCGCAATCAAAACACCATTGAAGAGATCAACGCAAAATACATAAAGGAAAATCAAATTAACGTAGTACGCCGGCTTTCCGGAGGCGGTGCCGTATACCATGATTCTGGAAATCTGAATTTTACCTTTATCATGCAGGACCAAAAAGATGAGGTAAATAACTTCAGAAAATTTACAGACCCGGTTATAAAGGTACTGCAATCTTTGGGAATCCCTGCAGAATTCAGCGGGCGAAATGATATCACCATTGAAGGAAAGAAGTTTTCCGGGAATGCACAATACGCTTGCAACAACAGACTGCTTCATCATGGTACGATTCTATACAATTCAGATTTGTCTGTAGTACAGAATGCATTAAATGTAAGAATTGATAAGATAGAGTCTAAGGGTATCAAGTCCGTTCGCAGCCGGGTAACCAATGTGGCTCCTTATCTTAAGAAACCCCTATCCATCGATGCTTTTAAGGATATCCTCGTTCAGTCTATCCTTGAAACCAATGATGTGAGTACCATGACCTATCAGCTCACAGAACAGGATCTTGAAAAAATCCAGGAAATAATGGAGAAAAGATATCTAACCTGGGAATGGAACTACGGCGAGTCTCCCGCTTTTGATATGCAGAAGATCCGCAAGTATGAAGGCGGCCTCCTAGACCTCCGCGTTCAAGCAGATAATGGAAAAATAACAGGCCTTAGAATTTTTGGAGATTTCTTTGGAAAATATGAAGTTTCAGAGTTAGAACAAAGTCTGACTCATATTCAATATACTGAAGAGGCTGTGCGAAACTTACTGGAGAGCGTCGAACTGCAGAAATATATGCACAATATAACAGTAGAAGATTTTATAGATTGTCTATTTTATTAGACTTTAAAAAAGCTGCAGAGGGTAACTCTGCAGCTTTTTTTATTATATTATTGAGCCGGTACAATTAGTTTTTGTCCTGGGAAGATTAAGTGTGGGTTCTTCAAGCTGTTCATTTCCTGAAGCTTCTCCCAGGTGGTGCCAAATTGCTTTGCAATTCTCCAAAGAACGTCTCCTGCTTTTACCTCGTAGGATTGGGTTTGCTGGGCAGGCCTTTCCTCTTGAGGCACTACTGGTGCCGGGGCTGGCAGTGGTGCTGGCGCTGGTGCAGGAACAGGAACCTGTACCTTCTCCGTCTTTGGTATCTCGTTGATTACAGTAATTCTGCCCTCAACTGCACCTGCAACGGTTCCTAATCCACGGATATAGCTAATCAATGCTTCATCCAGTGCAGCAAAATCATTCCCTACAGGCTTATTGGCAAGCATAGTATAGCCATCCCCGCCAGCTGCCATGAAGTCATTGGTCGCCAGTAGATATTCTTTCTCTAATTCTATTGGCTGTCCTTTTACCATGAGATTCGTTACTCTTTCACCGGCTGGCTTGCTTGCATCGATGGTAAAGCTCATACCTGCCACATGAGGGAATCCGCCATTGGCTTCCGGATAAGGCTTTAAACCATGTTCTAGTGCGGCTTTGATATCAGCACCTTTTACAGTTCTTGTAACCACAATATTTCCGAAGGGCAGTACAGTTACAACACTCTTTAGGGAAATATCTCCTGCTTCAATAGATGCACGGATTCCCCCACCGTTTGTAAGGGCCACATCGGCACCGGAGATATTCAGCATTGCACTAGTAATGAGATTGCCGAGATTGGTTTCGCCGGTTCTTACTTTTTCTCTGGCTCCTTCCAGCTTCACCGCTGCTTTTCCGATAACCTCTGATAAGGCTTTATCTTGGGCTGTTTTGATCGCAGTGATCAAAGACTCTACTTCCTGATCTGCTGCCAGCTCTTCAAGAGCCTTGAAATCTACTAAGCTGGCCTTCTTCCCTGTCACTTTTCCTCCTGAAAGGGATACTTCTACCTTTCCAAAATACTTAGAATATTCTCCTGCACTGGCAATCAGTGTATCTCCTATCATTTTGCCTTCCTGCAATACATGATGGCTGTGACCGTCAATAATCAAGTCTATGCCTTTAACTTCCTGTGCAACCTTTGTGCTTGTGTTTACAGAGGCCTCATCCATCCCCAAGTGAGATAGGAATATGATCATGTCAGTCTTTTCTTCAAGTTCAGCTACCATTGCTTTTGCCTCAGCTACCGGGTCTGCAAAAACCAATCCCTCCACATTTTTTGGATGGGTCTTATAGGTAGTTTCAGGTGTAGCCAAACCAAAGATACCTATCTTGACACCGTTTACTTCTTTAATCACATAAGGTGTTAATAGGGTAGTGCCATCGGCTTTCTTTACATTGGCACCTAATACAGGGAATTTGGTCATCTGATCTAGTTCTAATAATCTCTCATAGCCATAGTTAAAATCATGGTTTCCTGCCGTCATGGCATCATAACCAATAAGATCCATGATTTTTGCCATACTTTCACCTTTGTTAATAGTTACAATGGGAAGACCGTGGAAAATATCTCCAGCATCCAATACTAATGTATTTGGATTTTCTTCTTTTTGCTGTTTTACCCATGCACTAAACTTTGCCAGACCCATCACTGTGCTGTTGTCACTCTCAATACGACCATGAATGTCATTGGTATGCAGTATGACAATCTTTTTCGTCGTGGTCTCTGCTGTGTCGGCAAAGCCCGTCCCAAACATGGATAAAACCATGGTTAGAACCAACAAACATGCAAAGAGTTTCCTTCCAAAAAAATGTCCCTTCTCTCTCATCTTATCCCCCACTTTTATTTATTTTTCAACATAGCATCATCCCCTCCCTATGGCTGAAGGGACGGATACTATAGTGAAAGCATTTTGATCAGTTCTATAAAATAAATAAAACAGTTATACTATTGTAATATTTTTCTTGTTTTGTTAATTCTATGTTAAATATTGTAGCTCCTATTGTCAATTACTTTCCAGAAAAAAGGAAAGTCCAATATGCTGATACCCAAAATCCATTTAGAGTAACAGATAAAATCTTTGGAAAATATGAAGAAAACAGCTTAAAAGGGCTTCTCTTCTATTTCCCTTCTCTCTGATAGCGAATCTCTCCATCAATAACCGTCATGTAAACCTTGCTGCGGATATCAAAGGGCTTTTCTTCAAATACTGCGATGTCTGCGTCATATCCTGATTCTAGTTTCCCAATGCGCTCCTGACACTCCAGTATCTCTGCCGGATGTATGGTAAGGCATTTCACCGCCTCCATTACATCCATACCCTCTGATACAGCGATGGCGGCTGTGGTTCTCAGCTGGTCAATCGTGTTGTAAGGGTGATCCGTCATTAGGGCAACCTTTATCCCTGCTTCTACCAGTTCCAGAGCACATTTATAGTTTCGTCTCTTTAATTCCAGCTTGCTTCTTGGTGTGGTCATAGGGCCGTAAGCAACAGGGATTTTTCTTTCTGCTAAAAACTCCTTTAATAGATTGGCTTCCGTACCATGTTCGATCACCAGCTTTTGAATATTAAACTCATCAGCGATTCGTATAGCCGTTACGATGTCATCAGCTCGATGGGCATGGGCTCTTAGGGATATATCTCCCTTTAATACAGGAATGACTGCCTCCAGCCGGATATTCCGTTCCGTAACCTTACCTTTTTCTTTTTGCACCATATAATCCTGAGTCTTCATAAATAGTTCCCGGATCAAGGCTGCAGTTCCCATTCTTGTTACCGGCGCCTTGTCCTTTGCTCCGTAGGTCTCAATAGGGTTTTCTCCCAAGGCTATTTTTAATCCTACGGGATTTCTTAAAATCATTTTATCCAATATATTTCCATAGGTCTTAATGACTGTGCTCAGCCCTCCTACTACATTATTGCTGCCAGGGGTGCTCATCACTGCGGTAATCCCTGATCTTACCGCATCACTAAAGGCCAAATCATGGGGATTAATTGCATCTATTGCCCGCATATGGGGTGTAACGGGATCTGAGGTTTCGTTGTTATCAATACCTATTTTTCCTACGGCCTCTTCAATGATTCCCACATGGGTATGGCAGTCAACCATGCCAGGAAGTACATACTTGTCTGTTAAGTCAATCACTGATGTATGCTCATGCTCAATTTCTATTTTCTCTGAAATCTTCTTAATTTTTCCTCCACAAATCAATATATCTTTTTGCTGTATTTTTCTTTGTTCTATGTCCATGATAAAGCCATTTTTCAATAATAAATCTTTCATTCTATCACCTCAGTCTTATTATGGATGTGACTGAGTGAAAAAATACTTCCATACTAAAAGGTGAAATGTAAAGCAAAAAAGATGGACTGCACCATCTTTTTTGTAAAACTATCTATTCATCTATTTCATGTTTTTTTCTTTCCAAGACTTTCTTTAGAATTTTCAGTTTTATTGGAACCACAACAACAGCTACAACTGCAAGCAATATCCACCATTTTATATTCATCCTGCTCTCCCCCTTTCTTTTTTTAAGAAATTAGACCCTTTCTCATCCTTTCCTTTAAAAGCAGAAAGGCAATTGTTACGGTAGTTAATAAGCCTCCTATTTGTATACTCAATCTAATCCAATCTATGGTTTTCAGTATAATTCCCTTAAAGGCTGTGAAGGTCCAATAGGTAGGTGCCCAATAGAGGAAAATATGCTTTTCCTCTGGCAGCATCAATGCTCCTACTACTGGCAGTACCAGTAGTAGAAAAACAGCTTTTAGATTTGCTATGCCTCCAAGCTGATTGGTGCTCACGCCCCCTATGAAGAAGCCTACTAAAAGTGCCATGGATGTAGAGACTAAGGTAGTTAGCAGTACCATCCAAAGATTTACATCCCATATTCCTAATATGAGAAGAATCAGATATACCTGAAAAACCGGCAAAAGGATTCCTATTAAGCTTCTGCCCAGTACATACTCCCAGCGCGTCACTGGGGAAACCGATAGTGCCTTTAAGGTTCGATTTTCCTTTTCCTCAATAATATTAAAGCCGATGACCATTCCTCCAGCTAAAATTACTGTCAGCACTAAAAATATGGTTCCGTACACGGCTGTAGGTGCCCTCACAGTACCAAGATCTGTAAACTGGTAATCTACTATAAATCTATTTTCCCTGGTAATGTCTCTAAGGATCTTTTGAGGTATTGCCTCTGTATCATGTCCTTCATTTCCTTCAAGAATAATCTGGTATTCTCCAGCTTCATTTTGTGTTATTCCTGCAATATCACCGATTTGATTTACCCTTCTTATGATCTCTTCGTCGGTATTGTATATTTCTACCCTGCCATATTTTTCGAATTCTGTTATGACTTCTTTTCCTATGCTTTTATTGAGTGCATACTGAAGACTTGCTGATTGTGCACTTGGTAAGAAAAAACGCAAGCCAATAGCTAATAGAAGTGGCATCAGCAGCATATATAAAAATAGATTGTCTCGTAAACTGCTGTATAGGTCCCGTTGAAATATAGATACTATTCGTCTCATATCATCACTCCTAATCTCTGACGAGCTGCCGTTTATAGGTTATAACTGCCAGGAGAAATGTTAAGATCGCTTGTGCAGCCAAAATCATATAGGTGGCTCTTATCATGCCTGTATTATTCGTTGTAAACAGAGCTTCCCGGATCCCAAAAAGGATAGGATAGGTAGGCATCATCTGAATATATGCAGGTGCGAAGCTTGGGACAAAGTAGGAAACCATCGGTAAGCCTAATAGCATGTTTCCCGCTATAATCCAGACAATGGCTTGGGAAAGATTTTGAAAAAAGCTGGCTACAATCAATCCCAGAGAAGAGGACACGATACTGCCTAGGGTAACGATCATAATTAAAGGGAGCCAATTCACGTGTACTCCAATGGTTAATGGTACTAAAATCACAGTATGAACCCACCCGAGTATAATCATTAATGAAATTTTTGCCGCCAGATATTCCGGAGTTCTGCCCGGTGAAACTTGATAGGCTCGCAGCGTTCCCTCATCTTTTTCCATAAATATAAAAGCTGCAATCACGATAAAGCCTACTAAAGCCGCCTCTGACATAAGAAATATCGGTACTATGCTTTTATTGGCAGCAATAGTCTTAATATTCAAATTTTCCTTTAAAATAATGGTTTCAAAGTCAATATTGTCTCCTAGTACGCGGTTCAAATTATCCTGAATAGAAATTTTTAGCAGATTTCTGACAGATTGGTTTTCAAAGCCATGAAAGATCAATTCAATGACTGGCTGTGTTTGTCCTGCCTTGATCACAATGCCAATACTGTTTAAATTTGCCCTCATCCCTGAAATAACAGCTTCCCTAGAATCAACTTTATGAAATTTTTCAGACTGATACTCTTCATCTGTTACAATGTTCCTTAAAGTCCATTCCATCGCCTCCTGATACTCGTTAAAATAATAGGCCTCTGGCTTTATAGTAATCTCCTCGGGAACTAAGAATCGGATCAGACCTGCAAAAATAAGGGCTAGGACAGCTACCACCAGAAAAAAATAATTGCGCCATGCCGATAGGATATCCTTTCTTAAAAGACTAAAGTATCTCCTGAACATCTACTCCAACCCCCTGCCGGTTACCCTAATAAATATTTCTTCAAGGGTTGCTTCCTGAGAGTGCAGGGTCTCTATATTACCTGTTGAGATCAGTTTCGTCAACCTTTGCTTATCTTTTTCATTCACCATGGATAAATTTTCTTTTTTCAAGTTATCCTGATCCCGATATTCCACCCGTACAAGCTTTTCACCGTATTTTAACTTCAGGTTTCTTGGAGAATCAATGAGGCAAAGCTTTCCATCATGTATAAAAGCCACCTCGTCACAGAGTTCATCAGCAATATGCATGTTGTGAGTCGTAAGAAAAATGGTAGTTCCTGACTGTTTTTTTCTCCAAATAATATCTTTGATGTTACTAGCTGTTGCAGGATCCAGGCCTGAGGTAGGCTCATCCAGAAACCACATCTGAGGATTATTCACCATGGATCTTGCAAATACAAGCCGCTGCTGCATTCCCTTTGAATAACTGCCGGCTTTTTTATCTGCTGCTTCCTCTAATCCAACTTGTTTTAATAACGCCCTAGAATCCGCTGTAGGCACGCGGAATAATTTTCGGTAAAATTCCAGATTCTCATATCCCGTCAGCTTTTTATAAAGATTGGGTTGTTCAAAGGATACCCCAATGAGGTTGAAAAATTCTTCTGTGGGATTCTGGATATTGATTCCTGCAATCGTTGCTTCACCTTTTTGAAGGGGCAACAGCCCGATCAGTATATTCTGAGTTGTAGATTTACCAGCCCCACTGGGCCCAAGAAATCCGAAGATCTTTCCTTTTTCGATCTCAAAGCTTATATCCTTTACTGCATACTGATCATTCTTCTGATAAGAATGGTATAAATGCTTAACCTTTAACATGCTCTCCTCCTCCTCATTTTCGATGGATGCCGTACTTGACGATTTCCAGCATCTTATCCACCAGAGCCATGATTTCCATATTATCCTTCACGCGAACTTCCTTAATAAAGTATTCTCCTATGGACATGGTGAAGGTTGTTAACATATGAGCGGTCATCTTAACATCAATAGCCGGGTCAATATCGCCCTGAGCGATTCCCCGGATGAGTAATCCCTCAATAAACTGATTACTCTTAGGAATATTCTCCCCCAATACTTCTTTTTTAAGTTGTTCATCTGTACTTTTCATGAACTGATCCCCAATCGTTGATAGTTTTGGGTTTTCCTTGGCAAATTGTATCCCCCCGATGAAAATTTCCCTCATCAGTTGGAAAAAATCCATTTCCTGCATTCCTTCCATCAGATGGCGAAAATAATTTAGCTTTTTCTCTGCTCCCACATCGACCACATATTTAAATAAATCTTTTTTGTCTTCAAAATACTGATAAAAGCTCCCTTTTGCGATTTCGGCCTTTTCAACGATTCTGGAGATACTTGCATTTTGATATCCAAAGACGGCAAATTCATCGATGCTGATTTCTAGAATCCGATTTCTCTTCTCTTCTGCTAAGTTGAAAAATGTATTCTTTGGCATAAAATTCCCTCCTATTTAGGCTGCTGAACCATGTGACTTTTTAGTCACTTTTAGGGTAAAAAAATATGACCGTTTAGTCACATGACTATATAGTCATATTATCATGGTATATTTTTTCTGTCAATAGCATTTCTTTATTCTTTGCTTTTATGCATTAGTCCGGTATATTTAATAAATTTAATCCAACCCCAGGGTCAAAGGCTCTGTTCATCTTTCCTTGGATCTGGTCAATGATAATCTCGCAGGTCCCGCTGATCCAAGCTTCGTTTAAATGCCCGCCCAGAGCATGATAGCTGCTGTCTGATACATTTATGTGCAAATGTAAATAAGGCTCTCCTGCCATTTCAGTAATGTTTCCCAGCAGACTGGTAATTTCATACTCACCCTTCAATTCTTTAGACAGATATCTTTTTTCCTCTGTATCAAAAAGTCCTATGGTCATTCGATTAGCTGCCCCGATGCCGCTCACTGTACCCAACCGAATCTCCTGCTCTTTACAAAAAGCCTTTATTGTCTCCACGACCTCTTCTCCCTTATCAACACGAAGCATTATTTTATTTCCATACTTCTGAAACTTCATAGCATCACTTCCTTTCCTTATTTTTCATTTTTATATTACCCTAATTTATATTTGTTAAAGCCTTTTATTCCGATTTTATCCGGTTACAACACGAACATATGTATGTTTATGCACATAAACGTTTTCCAGATATGAAAAATTTAATTTATCCGTATTGAAAAAACCTTTTGTATTGCTAGAAAATCAATTTAAATATATAATCTCATTATACCTTTTCACTTATTTTTTTTAAGTTTTTTAACTTAAAACTATTTTTATTTAAGAAAGGAGATGCGATGGTGAATACTTATACGATAAAGAAATTTAAAAGGGTGTTGGTTGCAAATCGAGGAGAAATTGCTATAAGGATATTTAGAGCCTGTCATGAATTAGGCATCCGTACTGTGGCCATCTACTCCAATGAAGACAAATGCTCCTTGTTTCGAACAAAAGCAGATGAGTCCTATCTGATCGGTAAAAACAAGGGTCCTATAGAAGCATATCTGTCTATCGACGAAATTATTAATACTGCATTAAAAAAGGGGGTTGATGCCATTCACCCCGGTTACGGTTTTTTATCAGAGAACCCGGAATTTGCAAGAAAATGTGAAGAAGCAGGTATTGCATTTATCGGTCCTCACTATTCGATGATGGAAAAGCTGGGGGATAAAATCCAGTCTAAGCTGGTAGCCAAGGCTGTAGGTGTTCCTACAATTCCCGGTATCGAGAAGCCTATCTCCTCTGAAGCAGAAGCCATTGAATTCGCCGAGTTCTGTGGCTATCCTGTGATTTTAAAAGCTGCTGCCGGGGGCGGAGGCCGAGGAATGCGGATTGTTAGAAAAAAAGAGGATCTGCTCAAGGAGTTTCATAGCGCCAGAAATGAAGCTAAGAAGGCCTTTGGAATCGCCGATATCTTTATAGAAAAATACCTGGAGAAGCCTAAGCATATCGAGATACAGGTGCTGGGAGACAGTCATGGAAATCTTGTCCACTTATTTGAAAGGGACTGCTCCATTCAACGCCGTCATCAGAAAATAATTGAATTCACTCCAGCCATTACTTTATCGGAAGAGAAACGACAGGCAATCTGCAATGATGCCATAAAGATTGCCCAGTCTGTAAATTATCGCAGCGCAGGTACCGTGGAATTTCTGACAGATATCCATGGTAATCACTATTTTATTGAAATGAACCCCAGAATACAGGTAGAGCATACAGTTACAGAGATGGTCACAGGAATCGATATTGTACAAAGCCAGATCCTCGTTGCGGAAGGATATCCGCTTCACTCACCTGAGATCGGGATTACTAGCCAGGAAGATATTGTACCAAGAGGGTATTCTATTCAATGCAGGGTAACTACAGAGGATCCTTCAAGGGATTTTGCTCCTGATACAGGCAGAATTGATCTTTATCGCACCGGCTCAGGCTTCGGCATTCGCTTGGACGGCGGCAACGGCTTTACAGGTTCTAACATCAGTCCTTACTACGACAGCCTGCTGGTTAAGACTACCTCCTGGTCCAGAACCTTTCAGGATGCAGCCCGAAAAGCCGTTCGCTCTATCAAAGAGTTAAAGGTCGGCGGTGTACGAACCAATGCTGCTTTTCTGATCAATGTATTGAATCATGAGACCTTTCTCAAAGGCGAATGTGATACCAGTTTTGTGGCCGATAATCCTGAATTATTCGATATTATACCAAAAGCCGATAAAGAGCTGAAGGTTTTGAAGTTTATTGGTGAAAAGGTAGTCAATGAGACGAAAGGCAATAAAAAGGATTTTGATGTTCCTGTTGTACCCAGCATAACTGTTCCCCAAGACCTAACAGGAACAAAGCAAATCTTTGATCAAAAAGGACCCGAAGGCTTGGTTCAGTGGGTAAAAGAACAAAATAAACTGCTGCTAACCGATACTACCATGCGGGATGCACATCAGTCTTTGATGGCCACTAGAATGCGTACAAGAGATATGCTGAAAATTGGAAAGGCTACCAGCGTATTGGCCAAGGACTTGTTCTCTCTGGAAATGTGGGGCGGTGCTACCTTTGATGTGGCTTACCGTTTCTTAAAGGAGTCTCCTTGGATTCGGTTAGAGGAATTACGTAAAAAAGTACCTAACATTCTTTTTCAAATGCTCCTAAGAGGCTCTAATGCCGTGGGCTATCGAAACTACCCGGATAATGTAATCCGCGAATTTATTCGTGAATCTTCCGCTGCAGGCATTGATTTGTTCAGAATTTTTGACTCTCTAAACTGGTTGAAGGGAATGGAAGTCTCTATTGATGAAGTACTGCGCAATGGAAAGATTGCCGAAGTAACCATGTGCTATACGGGAGACATTCTGGATGATCGCAAGGATAAGTATACCCTGCAATACTATATCAATCTGGCTAAAGAAATTGAAAGAGCAGGAGCCCATATCCTTGCCATTAAGGACATGTCCAGTTTATTGAAGCCCTATGCTGCCTTTAAACTCATTTCCGCATTAAAAGAAGAAATCTCTATCCCTATTCATCTGCATACCCATGATACCAGCGGCAACGGCGTAGCTACGATACTCATGGCGGCAGAAGCAGGGGTAGACATCGTAGATACTGCCTTCAACAGTATGTCCGGTGTCACCAGTCAGCCAGCGCTGAACTCTGTAGTAGCAGCCTTGGAGAATACCCACAGAGATACGTCCATCAATCTAGACGATATACAGAAGCTATCCGATTACTGGGGTGCTGTTCGACAGGTGTACAGCCACTATGAATCCGATCTTAAATCAGGCACAACAGAGATCTATAAATATGAAATTCCTGGAGGTCAGTACTCGAACCTAAAGCCACAGGTTGAAAGCTTTGGCTTAGGCCATAGATTTGACGAAGTGAAAAATATGTATAAAAAAGCCAATGAGATGCTTGGGGACATTATAAAGGTAACCCCCACCTCAAAAGTTGTGGGGGATCTGGCAATCTTCATGGTGCAAAATGATTTGACGCCGGAAAACATCTATGAAAAAGGTAAGGATATGGCTTACCCCGATTCAGTAGTAGATTATTTCAAGGGCTTAATTGGTCAGCCAATGGGCGGCTTCCCCGAAAAACTGCAGAAGCTGGTATTAAAGGATGAACCTCCGATTACCTGCAGACCCGGCGAACTTCTTCCTCCTGAGGATTTTGCAAAGATTGAAGCTTATTTAAAAGAAAAATATCAACTCAACCCCTCTGGTCAGGATTTGGTGGCTTATGCTTTATACCCAAAGGTCTTTGAGGATTATTTAAATTATGTAAAAGAACATGGAGATTTTAGCCGTATGGGAAGCGATGTATTTTTCCATGGACTATATGCAGGGGAAACCTGCGAGGTGGAAATCGCAGAAGGTAAAGTATTGATGATAAAGCTTGTGGAAATCGGTAATACAGATCCGCAAGGAAATAAGACTCTAGTTTTTGAGGTGAACGGAAATCGTAGGGAGATAAAGGTTTTTGACAAGGCTAGCAATGTTAAAGCCGATGCAAGCTCCATTACTATGGCTGATCCGGCTGATCCCTCCGAAATTGGTGCCAGCATTCCTGGAACGGTTATCAACATTTTAGTTAAAACAGGGGATTTTGTTCAAGAAGGTCAATCCTTACTCATCGTGGAAGCTATGAAAATGGAAACCAACATTACATCCCCTGTGTCAGGCATTGTAGAAAATATTATGGTAAAACAAGGGCAACAGGTTAAATCCGGAGAGCTTCTGCTTAAATTAAAAGCTTAATGATCAACAGTCTGATGGGTGGCACCTGTCAGGCTGTTCTGTTTTAATAAAATAAAAATACACTGTTTCCAGTGTATTATCCTTTATCTTCCCTTTCTGTTGTTTCTTTGTACAGGTAATTTTCCTGCTGTATCTGGTAAATGGAGGTATGTGCTTTAAGCTTTCTTCCAGGATATCGAAAAAAGGTTCCGATATACAGTAATATGGAAATACAAATAATACAAATAACTGTCCACAATATCCATTTATTCACACCCATCCCTCCTCCCGTAATTCATTATATGCAGGAGAAGCATATTTGTATACCGTGTATACTTAGAGGATAAGCAGTATCTTATAGAATAATTGCAATTTCTTCTCCACAGCGGCGACACCGGTTGTTTACCAGGTTTTCTACTGTCACTTTTTTCTCACGGTTTACGATGGTTTCGCTGCATTGCGGACAATAGGTATTTTTATCGGCCCCCGGAGGCATATTTCCCATATACACATAACGCAGGTGCCCTTTTGCCGCTTCTTTGGCTTCCAGCATCCGATCTATCGGTGTGGGTTCTTGATCCATCTGATAAGCCGGATAGTATCGACTTAAGTGAAGGGGTATGTCTGGACTGATTTCACTAATCCATTTTGCCATTTCCTCAACCTCTTCCCGGCTGTCATTAAAACCATTGACCAATAGGAAGGTTATTTCAATATGGCAGGCAGCCTGTGCTTTTCTGATGGTTTGCAGTACTGGACTACGCTGGCCTCCACATATTTGTCGATAGAAATTCTCATCGAAGCTTTTCAGATCGATATTCATGGCATCTGCATAAGGCAATAATGCTTCTAGAGATGCCTCACTGATGAAACCATTGGTGACCAACACTGATTTTAAGCCTACTGGCTTCACTTTTTTCGCTACCTCACGGACAAATTCAAACCATATAGTAGGCTCATTGTAAGTAAAGGCAATTCCAATGTTATTTTTTTCATTCTGTGCGATATTGATGATGTTTTCAGCTGTAGTGTATATTCCCTCCGGATCTTCCTGGGCAATATGCCAGTTTTGACAAAATTGACAAGTAAAATTGCAGCCAGTGCTGCCAATAGAAAATATCCTGCTGCCGGGATAAAAATGATAAAGAGGCTTTTTTTCAATAGGGTCTATGCAATAAGCAGTAATTTTTCCATAATTCAAGCTAAAGAGTCGTCCCTCTTCATTTTTGCGAATCCCACATTTCCCTTTAGTGCCTGCTGGTATCCTACAAGCATGGGGACACAGATCACATTGCACCCAGCCATCTTCCAGTTGTCTGTAAAAAGATGCTTCCTTCTTGATTTTCATCGAAATATACCCCCCTCTTACAATATCCTCCTAATCATTATGTTAATGTGGATAACTGTTGTTGATAATTGAATTTCCATTTTCCCATGTGTTTTTCTCTGTTTTCCCGCTTGTACCATTGCTTGTCCACATGAATAATCTATCTAAATCGCAACCTATGGATAACCCTGTGGATAACTTCCTGTCGATGTAAGCCTTAATTCTACTGCATTTCAGAGAGTTTTCATAATATTATTCACAAACTATCCACATTCTTAATGATGTCGGATGACTTCAAACCTTTGGAGATTATATCTCTCATTTATCCCAATTCCTGCCTTCTGAAGGGCAATGCGTATCTGCTCTTCCACCGTATTTATACCCTCTAAATTTGGCAGTAATAGTCCTGATCTTTCTCCGCTGGTAACAATAACACCATAACGCTTCACGTCTAGCTCCTCCAGGGACTGAATGGGTTCTGGCTCCATCAGTATGTCTACCGAATATACTAATGTCTCCAGTTCCTCTTCCTCCACCGGATAAAACCTTGGATCCGCGGTTCCTGCCTGTATAGCATTTCTGATAATTTCCTGTACAAGATTTTCCCTTGTTGGGGCAATCGTTCCTATACACCCCCTTAGCTCTCCATACTTTTTGAGAGAAACAAAAACACCTGCTTTATTTTCCAGCATTTCTGCTGTGGCATTTTTTGATTCCTTAATCTGCCGCCCTTCCTTTACGTACTTTTCCAATGCCTCACGTGCTAATCTTACGTAAGCATCCTCTTTGACGCGAATCTGACGCAAGCGGTCCTCTCTTCTTGTAACTAAATGCTCGTGAAACAGCCGATCTCCGCTTTTTCCTCCTAAATTCATTTGAACAACGCCATAGCCTACACCGAAGGGACCTTCATAGGAGAGTACCTTTGGGCTTATTTCATAGCCATCACAGGCACCAAGCATAATATCTACGGCACGAAGACCACACTCCCCGGCCTCTTCTGAAAGGCTCCGCTCTAAAGAAAAAAATTCTTCAATATCGCCACCCTCTAATAAAGAGAGGAATTTTTCATCAAACACTTTTCCGCTGGGATGATAACCTCCCGGTGCATCCTTCGACAATCGGTGAGATAGATCGCCGCTGGCTATAATGACAACGTTTTCCGACAGCTCATCTATGGCTTCCTGAATAATTTTCCCAAAAGCATAAAGATCCTCACGGGGAAGTAGTCCATAGGTGATGTGCACTAATTTATAATGAATATATTCCTGATCAATAAAATATAAAGGTACCATGGTTCCATGATCTAGCTCCAGTGAAAGGTCGTACTCTCTAGCCAGGTCCTGATTCACCATTCCGCAGGGAAATTCCCTCAATCTGGCAAACTGCAGAATTTTATTGGTAAGATCCAGATGATTTTCCTTCGTAAATTTAACATGTTTTGCCCCAAACATCCCCATATTACCTGTAAGTTCCGGTTTTACAGAAATTGCAACAGCATCGCTAAAAAGCGGCCCATGGGGTGTAACCATAATCAATGCAGCGGGTTTTTTTTCTTTGATATCCCTCGCAACCAGCAGCATTGCATCGGCTGTTTTTTGCACCTTTTTTTCTTCCCCTTTCCCCACTTCCTTCATAATGATTGGTGGATGTGGCATCAAGTAAGCCCCCAATATAGAACCCATAGAACCATTCCTCCTTTGTATTTTAATGTGTCTTCGCTGCTCTATTAATATAAGTCAAACAAATCCTTCTTATACACCTAATCAGCCTGATCCTCCTCCTGAAAATAACGAAGTACGCCGATATAAACACTCCAGGCTACCTTTTCCTGATAGGTTGGCTGCTGCAGCAGCCTTTCCTCCATAGGGTTAGATAGAAAACCGCACTCAACCAACACCGTAGGCAGCTTCGTCTCCTGCATCAAATAGATATCGCTCTTTACCTTTGATACCCTATGATTATCATTATTAAGCACCCTAAGCATCTCTTCTTGAATCAGCTCAGCCAGCTTTTTGCTTTTTTCCGAGTCCTTGGGATAAAAGGTTTGCGCCCCATAATACTGAGTCTGGGGAAAAGCATTTAGGTGTATGGAAATCAGGATATCCGCTTCGCTGGAATTGATAAGATCTTTTCGATTTCTTAGATCTTCATTTTTCTTATCCCGGATACGGCCTCGATCAGAATATAAACCCATATCCGTATCCCGAGTCAGGATCACAATAGCCCCGCTCTGTTCTAATAATCTCCGCAATTTCAAAGCTATTTCTAAGTTGATATGGCTTTCATATATGCCTCCCCTACTTACTGCACCTCCATCAATGCCTCCATGGCCTGCATCCACTACAATCACTTTATTTAATGTAGGTAGGGTAGAAGTCCTAATGGTTTTATGGAGAAAAAGATTCACCATCAACAATACCGATATCAGAAATGTACATAGGATCACCCATTTTCTTTTTAGCATAATGATTCGCAACATTTTCTCTTCCTCCTTCTTTTTCCTATTAAATCCTATTCAATTCCTTAAAATATATGAAAGAAGGTAAAGAAAAAAACAGGTTTCCCTGTTTTCATTGCTGCAAGCTTTTCTGCCATGCCATATCCAGTTCTTCTACCGTGACACCTAGGGTCTTAGGCAGCACCTCCCGGAAACGCTCAACAGCCCCTTGATTCACCTCTGCACCCGTACCTGCCTGATATGGGTATTGTCCAAGGGCTTTAACCACTGCTTTCACTTTCTCGGGTCCAAACCGTTCTACCATGAACTTTACAATCATGCCCGAGCTATCATAATAGTTAGAGATTTCCCGATCCTCTACCAAGGTTTCCAAATTGATATTCTCCAGCAGCCCAATCGTCAAGGCGTCCTCCCCATAGTTTGACAGATAACGCTCTTTTGTATAATCCTCCTCCGGCTCATTGGGTATATTGGCATAATATACCGCCAAGCCCTCAGAAAACCAATAGGGAAGATTATTATTTGACGCTTGAATCGTAAGCTTATGCAGCAGCTCGTGCTCAATAATCATTCGATAGGTTTCTGTATCCGGAAATTCTGAGGTTTTGATGGATTCAGGATATTCATACCATCCTGCAAACTGCCATTGAAAGGAAAGCTTTACAGACTGGCGCAGCAGCTCCCGGTCTTGATAGAGCTTGATAAAGGTTCGATCCTGCAGGTCTTCTCCAAATCTATTTATAATATTTTGCCTCGCCGCTTCACACACTTCTGCAATCATGGCAGCATATTTTTTAGAAGGGCTAAAATATTGTATCTGAAAATTCTCAGTGTCGATGGTTTCAAAAAATAAATCTCCATCCCGCCACTGTTGATTCTCCCGTACTAGCCGCAGTGGAAATTGCACCTGATAGGCTTCCCCGTTATAGGTGTACTGCTGCTGAATCTGCACTTTAGCCTCATTTTTATGAATCAGCTCAATACTTCTTACCTTCAGCTTGTATTCCTCTATATCATTCAGCAGAATATCCCGCATCCAGCTGTTCTTTTCTGCACGGTAGGTATCATCCTGTGAAACAATGGTATCCATATAACCCTCCATATCCTTTTGCCGAACAGCAGTCTCCTGCGCTTGAATCAGGGCTGTAATTTCTTGTTTAACCTTTTGATCTTGATTTCCACAACCGAATAACAGCAGGATTATGATGAAGAATAAGACTCCACTGAATTTTCTTTTTATCATAGAACTTCCCCTTACCTTTTTTTAGCATGAACTATTTATATATAGCTTATGTGGAAAAGAAGGTTTCTATATCAAATATTTAACAGGTTAACTATCTATAGCATCACGCCTCAGAAATAAACTGTGTTCTGTAGGGGCAGACCTACGTGTCTGCCCGTTTTTTTCGGGACGACACATAGGTCGTCCCCTACGATTATACTTGTTAAATAGAAGAGTCTTTCTATTTATCATCACTTTTTTCCAGTTTAATGTAGCCTTTGCGTATCAGCTTTTCCACATGCTCCTCCACTTTTTCCTTAATATTGATATTGTACTCCTCTTCTAGTACAAACATCATTGAAACGGCAACCTGGGCCACATCTAATAGCTCCTTACTGATCATATCCACAATTTCATGCTCCTTGAGTTCAACCTTTTCACCATTTAGGCCCCTAAATTTTCCGATGGCCTGTGCCAGTTCCCCTGCCTCCTCCATAAGCTTCAGACAAGTGGATTCTAAGCCTGGCTGCAGGTTATTCAGCTTTGGAAAACTGATCTGTTTAAAAACTGTATATTCCTTCACCATTTTTCCTCCATTAGAATTGATGTTGATCACGATACTCTTTTGGGGTTATTCCAGTAATCTTTTTGAAGACCTTTGAATAGTAGCTTTGGTCTTCAAAACCTACCGCTAAAGCTATATCTAAAATCGATTGGTTTATATCCTTTAGCAGCTGCTTGCTTTCCTGAATTCTTACCTTATTAAGATAGGTAGAAAAGGGCATACCCGTTTCCTTTTTAAAGATGGTAGAGAAGTAGGAGGGATTTAAATATACGATTCCCGATACTTCTTCTAGTGTGATATTATTCATATAGTTTTTGTTAATATAGGATAATACCGTCTTGATAAGTTCTGCATTCTTGGAATGGGCTAGACTGAATACATTCTCCATAAAACGATCCAATACCTTTAATATCCAATAGGATAAATCTTCAATATTTTCAATTTTACTTAACTGGCCGATAAATTTGTAGTTTAAACCAAAGATTTTATCTAAAGCACCTCCGCCTTCTACGGCAGCCCGCGATAGAAGAGAAGTTAACTCAAGGGTTCTGGCCTTCATTACCTCCATATTACCACCTGAAGTAAAGAATATATGCCCTAAAATATCATTCAGTATGGTTTTCGCACCTACTTCATCACCATTTTTCACCTTCGTCATTAATTCTTTCTCTTTTTCATAAGGATAGTAGCTATGGCTCTTGTCCTCTTCCTTCATATCCTGCATGCTAAGATTGATATGGGATTGCTGATGCATTCTTTGATTTCTTTCGTACAAAACAAAACGGTCCTGATCCATAAGACTCAAGGTAACCATAAAAAGCAACCGGCTTAGGTATTTTACTTTTTCTGGAGTTACAATAGGTACATCTGCTATATATTTCCTTACGGATTCTCGATCATCTTCCTGCAGGGCATATTTATTCATAATACCCTCTAAAAGCAGGTCATCCGGTTCATCTAATAAAATCGGTCCCGCGATTAATGCCCCTCGCAGCACCCGATTGTAGATCAGCGGTGCACTATAATGAATTAAACCCACTGGGCAATGAAAAACGTAACCCTCCCCTATTTTTTCTGCCTGCTTGCTGGCAAACAGATGAACCTGGGGGCAATGACATCCTTCTTTTGAAGTAGGGACAAGATGCGTACAGAGAGTAGGTCTTCCGCCGCAGGCTTCTACGATCTTTCCCTGCTCATCTATCATAAACACAGTAATTCCAGTTACATAATAATAGGCTTCCAGTGTTTCTTTCAGTTGTTTGGGGTTCACACCCCGATCCTCATCAAAGCTTCTACCTAGATTCACCATTTCCCACCCCATAAAAAAACATATTGTTTACAAATAAATCCTGAAACTGCATCTCTGTGGAAAGCTCAATATAGGTTGTTTTTTGAAGTATTTCTTCCAGCTTAGCGTGATTATCACGGTTGATCAGATATGCAGCAGCGCCTCCGAGGGCACTATTGCCTACTACTTTAATCCTGTCTCGTAATTCCCCCCTGGGAGCAAACCGATGGTAACAGCACTGTCAATATGGATGCCATTCTCGAATCCTCCTGCCATATAAACACACCCAATATCTTTCGGAATGATCCCCATACACTGCATTAAGATTTCAACGCCGGAACGATGGGCTGATTTTGCAAGCTGCACCTCCCGGATATCTTTCTGGGTAAATAGAATGGGCTGATCCTCCTCTGTCCTGGCTACCTGGATGGCACCGGCTTCATAGTCATCGGAAAATTTTCCTGTTTCGTCTATTATATCACTTTTACAACAGGAAGCGACAATATCTATTACACCTGACCCACAAATACCTACGAGTGAAGCATTTCCTATGGTTTAGCAGCTTATCTTGCCCTTATGGATTGCCAGGCTTGAGATAGCACCCTTAATACTGCCGGTACCATACTGAATATTACCCCCTTCAAGGGCAGGTCCCGCTGCTGTAGAAGGGGTCAGAATCTTATTTCGATTGCCAAGGGCCATTTCCCCATTAGTACCGATATCGATCAGCATAGTCATATATTCCCTTTCATGAAGGCTGCAATAAAGCATTCCTGTCCTTATATCTGCTCCTACATAGGCAGATACCCCTGGCAATAGTATGACGTCACCATCACAGAGGGATAGGCCAAAGACCTCACTGAAATGCAATGATGAAGTGTTGTTGTAATCGTTTGAAAAGCATGTGAAAGGCAATCCAGTAGAGACTGCCATATAGTTGTATCCCTATTCCAGCAATTATTTCTTCCAGATCTCTGTGCCTCCATAAGTGGCGTCATAGGCATATTATATTTTTCTAATACCTATTCAAATTATCCCCCTTAACAGACTTTAACAGATTACTTTTCTTTTCTCCTGATGGCTCCACAGAAAGCTTTCCTGCATCACGAAATTTACACGCTGCTTTGTCACAGTCTTTACAGGAGTGGTCTGTTTCACTAAGGGGCAGTTCCTTTGATGATCCATAGAAATAGATCATAGATTTAACAGGCTTTAGCATGTAGGCCTCTGTGAGTGTTAGGTGCAGGGCAGCACCCTCTGCCTGGAAAAGGGTAAGTATGGCCTTTTGTACCTTTAATGGCACATCCTTCTCTCCCGGTTCTATTCTCTCTGTCAAACCCAAGCCAAGGGCCCTGGCCTCATTGGAAAGATGACTATATAATTGATTGCTAAAATTAAAGATCAATTCGTCGGCCATGACATCCAGGAGCATCCCCTCCAGATAATCTCCCTGATGGAACAATTTACTAATCTCGTCAGTAATCTTTGGCCCCAGAGTTAGAAAACAGCAGGCAACCTTGGAGCAATGATCAATTTTCTCTATTGGGGGGAATTTGCTTTTTTCTATGAAATAGTAGCCGCCCTCCCCTTCTACCAGTTCTTTTAGTATTGGCTCCAGTTTTATGTACGCTGCATAAAGAACATCATAAGCAGTTCCCTCTTCCCTGCAATCCATTGCTCTAAATACTCTATCCTTTTGAAGATTCCAAAGAAAATTACTGATGATCTTCATTCCCATCACCCCTTTGATGCGTACTTTCATTTATGAATTCGATAGAGATCAGAGGGTTCCTTCTTTTTATGCCGTGCCATCAAAACTGCTTACTCGCTAATATACAATTAACTTGAGCGCTCCAGTTAGGGATACTGCAACGTTCAAGTTAATTAGAAATCTGCTGTAGTATAAGAGTTATTCCATAGGTGAAAAATCAATCATCCAACAAGCCGCTTCTAAAGGCTTGGATATACTTCATACAATATTCATCTTTATTCAGCAGTGCCTCTGTTGCTATAATCATTTTCATCATTTCACGATTGGCCGGATCCAGGATGGCCCCATCCAGTCCAGCCATCATGCACAGGGCTAAAAAAGTACGGTTTAATAGTCCCCGTTTAGGCAGCCCAAAGGATACATTGCTCAAGCCGCACATAAAATGGACTCCAGGGTATTCTCTTTTTATTCCCTGTATGGTCTCAAGTGCTACTACACCCATATCTGTAGAAGTCCCAATGGGTTGGATCAGCGGATCAATATATATATCCTCCACTGCTACGCCATCCTGCATCAACCGTTTTATAAGATTACATCCAATCTGAATTCTTGTAGCTGCATCATGGGACATTCCGTGGGCATCATCAATCAATAATGCAATGATCCCCGCCTTATACTCCTTAACTAAGGGAATAATACCCTGATATCTTTCTTCTTCAGCGGTGATTGAGTTAATCAATGGCTTTCCTTTATGAGCCTTTAACCCAGCGGCTAGGGCAAGAGGATCAGGGCTGTCAATACAGCAAGGCTGCTTTACTGCCATCTGTACGGTTTTAACCAGCCAAGCCAAGGACTCTACCTCTTCGCCAACTAGTGTTCCGCAATTTACATCTATAAAGTGGGCTCCTTTTTCCGCCTGATCAATGGCTCTTTGCTGAATAAAAGCTGCATCCCTGTTTCTTACGGCTTCCGTAACCCCTTTTAAACTGGTGTTTATTTTTTCACCAACGATAATCATCTTTATCCTCCTTGTAAGATAAATATAGGGTTAGGGCTCAAAAACCCACCCGAATGTTCTTTGACAACTTTAAATCTATTGTTCAGATGAATCAGTGACACCAGACATTGAATTTTTTAAACATCGTGCTATAATCTCTTTGTCAGAGAGATAGATGTGCATTCCTCCTGGATCCCTTCCATAGTAGAGGCTTATCCGTGAAAAAGCGTGTCACTCCACAAGGACGATTCGATGTTTAGCTGGTTGGGCCACCATTTGGTGTTACCCGTTTCAAATGCAAGGTTGTTTGACGTTCTTCTTTTA
>NZ_FQZV01000055.1 GCF_900142145.1 Geosporobacter subterraneus DSM 17957
TATCGGATGTATCCCGATCTTCAGTCCTTGCCCATTTTCCTGCCGATCCTGCTGGTAGCGGTGATAACAGGGATTTTCGGACTCATTAACGGATTTATCATTTCCAAGCTTAAAGTAACCCCTTTTATTGCTACCTTAGGGATGATGATCATTGTCTATGGACTTAACTCCATCTACTTCGACCGGCCGCCCTATGGTGCCCAGCCCATCGGCGGATTGGATCCAAGATACATGCGATTTGCCCAGGGCAGCATCAACATCGGAGGCTTCATGCTGCCCTACCTGGTGATCTATGCCGCCATTGTTACGGGACTGATTTGGATTTTATGGAACAAGACCCGGTTGGGAAAAAACATCTATGCCATTGGTGGAAACCCTGAAGCGGCAGCCGTATCCGGAGTGAATATTGTAAGAAATATTCTGCTGATCTATATGATTGCAGGGGCATTATATGGATTTGCAGGGGCCTTAGAAGCAGCCCGTGTAGGAAGTGCTACCAACAATACAGGAAACATGTATGAGCTGGATGCCATTGCAGCCTGCGTTGTGGGGGGGGTATCCTTCAGCGGCGGTATCGGTACCGTTGCAGGAGTCGTTACCGGAGTATTGATCTTTCAGGTTATCAACTATGGTCTTGCCTTCATTGGCGTAAATCCCTATCTGCAATATATCATCAAGGGATTAATCATCATCACTGCGGTAGCCATTGATACCCGCAAGTATATCAAGAAAAAATAGCTTGTTTTGTTAGGGGGACCACCATGATAGAAACTTTGAAAAACTATTTTATAGAAACCTTTCAAGAAAAGGATGGGTGCTATACCTTTTTTGCGCCGGGTCGTGTAAATCTTATAGGAGAACATACGGACTATAACGGCGGTCATGTTTTTCCTTGTGCTTTAAGTTTTGGAACTTATGGAATTGCCCGTAAAAGAGAGGATGGAAGGCTGAGATTCTTTTCCAAAAACTTTGAAGCCCTAGGTGTAATTGAAACAAATCTTGAGGATTTAATTTTTGATAAAAAACATGATTGGGCAAACTATCCAAAGGGAATTGTAAAAACCTTTCTAGATGCAGGATATGTTATCGATAAAGGCTTTGACGTACTATTTTATGGCAATATTCCTAATGGGGCCGGATTATCCTCCAGTGCTTCAATTGAATTGGCAACAGGTGTATTGTTAAAGGCATTGTTTAATCTGGACATAGACATGATTGAAATCGTAAAGCTCAGCCAAAGATCAGAAAACGAATTTAATGGCGTCAACTGTGGAATTATGGATCAGTTTGCCTGTGGGATGGGAAAAAAAGATCATGCAATTCTGCTGGATACAAACACCTTAAAATATGAATATGTTCCCGCAAAGCTAGAGGGAATCTCCATTGTGATTGCAAATACCAATAAGCGGAGAGACTTGACCGTCTCCAAATACAATGAAAGACGCAGTGAATGTGAAAGTGCATTGGCTGCGCTGAAGAAGGAGCTAAATATCTCATCCCTAGGGGATCTTACTGAAGAAATCTTTGAACAGTATGTCCATTTGATTGAGAATGAGGTGCAAAAAAAGCGTGCAAGACATGCAGTCTATGAAAATCAGCGAACCATCAAAGCAGTAAAAGCCCTTACAGCAGGGGATATTAGGCTTTTTGGTAAATTAATGAATGATTCTCACAGGTCTTTAAGAGATGATTATGAGGTTACTGGAACAGAATTGGATACATTAGTATATGCAGCATGGGAAAATGGTGCCATTGGATCTAGAATGACCGGAGCTGGTTTTGGTGGATGCACCGTTAGCTTGGTATATAACGATAAGATTGACGCTTTTATCAAAGCGGTGGGTAAAGCATATGAAGATAGAATTGGATATAAAGCTGATTTTTATGTAGCTTCCATTGACGATGGAGCACGGCAAATATAGTTAGTACAGCGAGAGACGGTTTTCCTCGTCTATAAAAACAATCTCTCGCTGTGCATATAGATTTTGGATATATTGAAAGAAACGTAGGGAACGGCCCCTGTGGAGTTCCGGAAAATATAATATAATATCTTTGACTTTGTTTTAAGAAGGAGGATAATCTATGGCAGTTTTGGTATGTGGTGGAGCAGGGTATATCGGTTCCCATTGTGTATATGCACTGGTGGATGCGAAAGAGGATGTAGTCGTAATCGATAATCTGCAGACAGGACACAGGGATGCTGTTCACTCTGATGCAAAGTTCTATCAAGGGGATATTCGGGACAAGGAATTTCTAAATAGGGTCTTTGAAGAAAACCAGATTGAAGCAGTTATCCATTTTGCTGCAAACTCTTTAGTGGGTGTGAGTATTCACGAACCTCTCACCTATTATAACAACAACGTATATGGAGCTGTAGTTCTATTGGAGACTATGGAGCGGCATGGAGTCAAAAAGATTGTTTTCTCATCTACTGCGGCAATCTATGGCGAACCTGAAAATATACCGATTTTAGAGACGGATAGAACGAAACCTACCAATCCCTATGGTGAAACGAAGCTGGCAGTAGAAAAAATGATGAAGTGGGCAGACGAGGCTTATGGAATCAAATATATTATTTTAAGATACTTTAACGTGGCAGGTGCTCATGAAAGCGGGAGCATCGGGGAAGACCATCGCCCTGAAACTCATTTGATTCCCCTTATTTTACAGGTTCCATTAGAGCAGAGAACCCATATCACTGTTTTTGGCCAGGACTACGAAACGCCAGATGGCACATGTATTCGGGATTATATCCATATAATGGATTTAGTGGATGCTCATATCCTGGCTTTAGGCAAATTAAGGGAAGGAGGAAACAGCGCAGTATATAATCTGGGCAACGGCGAAGGCTTTTCTGTTAAAGAAGTGATTGAAGCTGCCAGAAGAGTAACGGCACACCCTATTCCCGCTGAGCTGGGTGAAAGAAGGGCCGGAGATCCTTCAAGACTGATTGCTTCTAGTGAAAAAGCAAAACAGGATTTAGGCTGGAGCCCAAGGTTTAATGCTATAGAGGAAATCATAGCATCGGCTTGGAAGTGGCATCAAAGCCATCCCCAAGGTTTTAAGAAATAAGAGGTGACAGGCCTATGAATATATATATTGAAATTAAACGTCTGCTAAACTATGGGATACAGAAAGGACTAATTGCTGCGGAGGATGAAATCTACGCACGGAATAGGATTCTAGAGGTTTTACAGCTGGATGAATATGAGGAGCAGGAGATAGAAACAGAGGTGCTGAAGGAACCGCAGCCGATTCTGGACAGATTGTTGGATTATGCTTATGAGAAGGGAATTCTAACCGAGAATACAGTAACCTATCGTGACCTGCTGGACACGAAAATCATGGATTGTCTCATGGCCAGACCCAGTGAAATTATCAAAAAATTCTGGGAGGATTATAAGGTATCTCCTTTAACTGCTACAGAGAACTATTACAGACTCTCCAATGCATCCAACTATATCCGGAGCCAAAGAACCAATAAAAACCTAAGCTGGAAAGCCAGTACGAGATTTGGAGATCTCGATATCACTATTAATCTCTCTAAGCCGGAAAAAGATCCAAAGGCCATCGCTGCTGCTAAGAAAATGAAATCCAGTTCCTATCCCCTATGTCTTTTATGCAAAGAAAATGAAGGCTATAATGGTCGTATCAATCATCCTGCACGACAGAATCATAGAGTGATTCCTATTCGATTGAATCAGGAGGAATGGTTTTTACAGTTTTCTCCCTATGTGTATTATAATGAACATTCCATTATATTTAAAGGTAATCATGAACCGATGAAAATTACTAGAGAAACTTTTCAACGGCTATTGGAGTTTGTAGAGCAGTTCCCCCATTATTTTATTGGGTCTAATGCAGATCTGCCCATCGTAGGTGGATCCATACTGTCCCATGACCACTATCAAGGGGGAAATTATACTTTTGCAATGGAAAAAGCCCCCATATTGGAGGCTATGGCTGTCAAAGGTTTTGAGAATATAGAAGTAGGAATCTTAAAATGGCCTTTATCGGTGATACGGATTCGACATAAGAATTGGAATCCTTTGGTAGAATTGGCAGACCATATTTTGGCATCTTGGAAAAATTATAGTGACGAAGAAGTAGATGTTTTAGCCTATTCAAAGGGAGAACCTCACAATACGATTACACCCATAGCCCGATATAAGGATCAGAAGTTTGAGCTAGACCTCGTGCTGAGAAATAATCGTACTAGCGAAGAGCACCCATTAGGGATCTTTCATCCTCATAGCGATGTACATCATATCAAGAAAGAAAATATTGGACTGATTGAGGTGATGGGTCTGGCAGTACTGCCTGCAAGATTGATCGAAGAATTGGAGCTGCTGAAGCAGTGTCTTCAGGGAATAAAGAATATTGATGGGTGTAAAGATATGGAGAAGCATATACCCTGGTATTATGCATTAAAGGATAAATACAGAAAAACCGATATTGATTTTGATGAAGTGTTGAAGGCTGAGGTTGGGAAAATATTTGAAAGAATTCTTTGGGATGCGGGTGTTTTTAAGCAGGACCATAAGGGCATTGAAGCATTCCGTCGGTTTATATACTGTCTAAGTAGGTGATGAGGTTGATTTTGAAAGAAGAAGTATATCAAAAAGAAACCAAAACTTTAAAAACGATTACCATAGAAAACAAACAACGCATGGCGGTGAAATTGTTGAATTATGGTGCCACTATTGTTGAGCTTATGGTTCCGGATCGAAATGGAAATGTGGAAAATGTTGTATTAACCTATGAGAATATTGGAGATTATCTGGATAATCCTTCTTGCTTGGGGGTTACCCTAGGAAGGACTTCAGGGCGGATTGCCAATGGAAGCTTTACCTTAGACAAAAAGGTATATAAGTTGACAAAGAACTTTGGTGTAAACCAGGGCCATGGGGGATTGAACAACTTCAGCCGCCAGGCGTGGGATTATCGAGTTAAAGCAAATAAGGATTCTGCTACAGTGGTATTTCACTACACCAGTCCCCATATGGAAGAGGGCTATCCAGGAAATCTGAATGCACAGGTAAGCTATACACTGACGGAAGAAAATGAACTGCAAATTGAGTTCGAAGGCTTTACAGATCAAAAGACCTTATGCAATCTGACGAACCACTCCTATTTCAATCTGTCAGGCAATTATCGCCGGAAGGTGACGGAACAGAAGCTAAGAGTCAAATCTGATCAGTTTTTGGAACTGAATGAAAGCCAAATCCCTACAGGACGATTTATAAATGTAGATCAAACACCTATGGATTTTCGAGAAATGAAAGCAATTGGAAAGGATCTAGAGAAGGATTATGAACAATTGCGAAGAACCAACGGCTATGATCATCCATGGATGCTAAAAGACGCAGATGATCAAATCGAAATGCTGGATGAGATCAGCGGAAGAAAAATGACCATAGCCACTACTTACCCGAGTGTAGTTATTTATAGTTATAACTATCCTAATGGGGAACTGTTGAAATATGGAAAAGTAGGAAGCAAATACGACGGCATATGCTTTGAAACGCAATATGAACCCGATGGGATCAACCATAAACATTTCCACCAAGGAATATTAGATGTGGGAGAGCACTATTATCATAGAACAGTTTACAAATTTTCAACGATTCAGGAGGGTGGAACGTGTATCTTGGTGTAGATTATTACCCTGAGCATTGGCAAGATCACATGCTGGAGGAGGACTTGCAGCGTATTCGGGATATGGGGGCGAATATCATCCGTATCGGAGAATTTGCATGGCATTTGATGGAATCTGAAGAAGGAAGGTATGACTTTTCCTTTTTTGATAAGGTTGTTGAAAAAGCTAAAAACCATGGGTTGAAGGTGATGTTTGGTACACCTACAGCTACCTTTCCTGCCTGGCTGGCGAAAAAATATCCTTCCATTCTATCAAAGGACGAGTATGGACATACAAGGGTCTTTGGGGGGAGAAGGCAATACTGTTACAACTCTGATATCTACAGAGCCTACAGCGGAAAGATTGTAGAAAAGCTGGTACAACACTACCATGACGAAAGCAATATCATTGCATGGCAGATTGATAACGAATTTGGACATGAAGGAAGCGACCTGTGCTACTGCCACCAATGCCACGAGAAGTTCCAACAGTTCTTAAGAAATAAATATGAAAATATAGAAACTTTAAATAAAGTGTACGGAACCATATTCTGGGGCCAGACCTATAATGATTTTGACGAGATTCCAATGCCGCAGCCTACCATTACTACCCATAATCCTAGCTTGCGACTGGACTGGGCCCGGTTTCGATCTCACTCTATCAATGGCTATGGAAAAATGCAGATTGATCTGGTGAAGGCTCTGAAAGGAGAGCACCAAGAGGTTACCCACAACTTTTATGGGGGTTTCTTTGAAAAAGCCTATGATCAAAATGTGATGGCTGAGCACTTGGATTTCGCATCCTATGACAACTATCCTGTATGGGGAGGGCTTCGGGAACCATTAACGCCAGCCCATATTGCCATGACCCATGATTATATACGGGGATTGAAAAACAAAAATTATTGGATAGTAGAAGAGTTGATGGGTGCCCAAGGGCACAATGTGATTGGTTATCTGCCTCGACCCAATCAGGCAAAAATGTGGGCTTATCAGGCCATGGCCCATGGCTGTGAAAATCTGTTGTTCTTTCGCTGGCGGGGTATGACGAGAGGCGCCGAGCAATTCTGCCTTGGAATCATCGACCAGCATAATGAAAAGGGACGTAAATATGAAGAAGTCCGATCCTATATGGAGGATATACGAAACTATGAGGATGTAATCAAAAGCAAAATCCGATCAGATATTGCGGTACTGTACGATTATGATAATACTTGGTCCTGGTATACCCAGCAGCAGTCTGTGGCTTTTAATTTCACCCAGGAGCTTGTGAGGCTATACACGCCCTTTTATCAGCTAAATACCAATATCGATGTAATCAGCATCCAGAAGGATTTTTCTCAGTATAAAGTATTGCTTGTCCCGGTGATGCAGATTATCGATGAAGACCTAGGACGCCGGTTTGAGGAATTTGTTCAAAAGGGCGGTACCATTATTTTCTCCTTTAGAGCCGGGATTAAAGACCGAGACAACAATTTGCATTTTCAGAAGTTTTATCCCTGCTACATTGACCGCATGGCCGGTATAAAAATATTAGAATCTGAGTCCCTTCAAGAGGGGCAAGAAGTAAATATCATAGGTCAGGGAATTTGTGAAGGAAAAGCAGGTAACTGCGGCGTTTGGAGAGATTTGATCACTCCAGAGTCTGCTGAAGTGTTATATAGATATGATGATAAGTTTTACCATGAATATGCCTGCATCACAGTAAACCCCTATAAAGGAGGCAGGGTTTACTATGTAGGAGGCGGTGTAGACGGATATATTTTAGAGGATATTGCCAGGACAGTAGTTGCGGATCAAGGGATTCGAATGATGGACGCTCCAGTTGGATTGGAAATTATGATACGGGACGTAGACCAAGAGGAGTGGTTGATCCTCAATAATCATACCGATGATGAGATTGTCTATAAGGGAATCAGAATGTTGCCTTATGACAGTAAAATCCTTAAAAGGTCTGAACTAAAATCTTAAGTTCTGCATTAAATGAAGATTGTCCATTGAAAGGAAGAAGCATATGGCTACCATTAAAGATATCGCGAAAAAGGCTGGCGTATCACCTGCTACTGTATCGAGGGTTCTCAATAATGATATAGGACTTTCTGTTGCAGATGATACAAGAAGAAGGATTTTTGAGGCAGCAGAAGAACTGGATTATAAGACACTTAAGGAAAGAAATCGGAATATAGAGCGACGAATCAACCTGGGGATTATTCATTGGTATTCACCAAAACAAGAGTTAGAGGATCCATACTATCTGTCTATACGTAAAGGAATCGAAAGAGAGTGTTTTAGTAGAAAAATAGAGATTACTACAATATTTAAAAATGACGACAAGTATACAACCCATGAATTGAAGGATATTGACGGGGTTATTGCCATCGGGAAATTTAGCAAGGAAGATATCGAAAATTTTTCGGTCTACTCGAAAAACATTGTTTTCGTTGACTTTTCGCCGGAAGGAATGATTCATGATTCGGTAGTAAGCGATTTTAGAACCACCGTATGGAAGCTGCTGTCCTATCTATATGACCAGGGACACCGTAAAATAGGATATATCGGCGGAAAGGAATATGTGGGAAGGAATAAAGAGGTCATAAAGGATGAACGGGATACCACCTATTATGAATTCGTAAAAGAAAAGGGAATTTTCGACATAGAGCAGATCTATTTAGGCAAATTTACCGCAGAAAGCGGCTATCAGCTGATGAAAAAAGCCATCGAAAAAGGCTCTTTGCCTTCTGCGTTCTTTTTAGCCAATGACTCTATTGCCATAGGAGCCATGAAGGCCTTTTATGAGGCGGGTATTAACGTACCCAATGATGTAAGTATTATCGGCTTTAATGATAATCCTACCTCAAAATATCTCATGCCTCCCTTAAGTACAGTTAGAATACACACTGAATTTATGGGAATAACTGCTGTGGGATTATTGCTGGAGCGGATTCATCATAACCGTGAAATTGTGAAAAAGGTCACTATACCTTCAGAACTGATCCTACGTGAGAGCAGCAAGTAAATTGCTGCTTTTTTCTTTTTTGATCTTAGAATCTATTAAAGTACTTTCTGAAATATTAGCTTAATAGGATATGGCATCATTTAATTTGCAGCTTCCAGTGTATATATTTATTGTTGCGGGACAAATACTAGAAACATAGTTATGCATGCATATGGAGGTAGGACTCTTGAGATTTTTAAATAGACTATTGAATAGTGTTCATGGTCAGCATAGAGAAATTGAGCTGGTGGATCAGGGAAACAAAAAGAGACATCATCTGTCCAACGACCTCAGTATCAACAGAGATTGTCTGAAAGAAATACTTAAAGAAATGGATGATATTGTCTATAGGGAAATAAAATTAGGCACTAGAGAGGCCTATTTAGAGGCCGTATTAATTTATGCGATAAATTTAGTAGACATAAATATCGTCAACGAAAACATCATTCGACCGCTAAATGCATATTATCTATCGAAGGCAGAACACAGCTGCAAGGAACCTTTGACAGAGGCCGATATTGGTGAGATCGTTAATATCAGCAGAATAAATAATGTAACAAGCTATGGGGATTTGGTTGAAGGAATTTTATCAGGAAATACGATACTTCTTATGGATCAGTGTGAGAAGGCGCTAGTGTTTAGCAGCCAGGGAAGAAAAGCAAGAGATGTAGAGGAATCCAGTGTAGAGAGTCTTGTCCGTGGTCCAAGAGACAGCTTTGTAGAGAGCATTCAAGCAAATATTGGGTTGATTCGCAGCAGGTTAAAGACCCCCTCATTAAAGGCAAAAAAGAAAATCATTGGAAGTGAAAGCAGGACAACTGTCTATGTGCTTTACATAGACAATATTGTAGATCAGCAGCTATTAGACAATGTCATAAAAAAGCTGGATGATATCCAGATTGATGGCATTTTCGAAAGCGGCTATCTGGAACAATACTTGGAAAAAAGCTCATATTCACCTTTTTCACAAATGCAGATTACTGAAAGACCCGATAAGGCATGTGCCAATCTACTGGAGGGCAGAGTGATCATATTAATCGATGGAAACCCTCAGGCTTTAATCCTTCCAATCACTTTTTTTCAGCTATTTCAATCTCCGGAAGATTATTATGAGAGAATTCTGTTTGGAAATTTTATTAGGTTGTTGCGATATTTAGGATTTATCATTGCAACTTCCTTACCCTCCATTTATATAGCACTGATTTCCTTCCATCACGAAATGATTCCCATGGATTTGATGTTGCATTTATCCAAAACCAGGGCTCAGGTGCCTTTTCCACCTGTTGTAGAAGTCCTGCTTATGGAGGGTACCATAGAGCTGTTGCGGGAGGCCAGTGCTCGTTTGCCCAACACCATTGGACAAACCATTGGGATTGTGGGGGCGATCGTTATTGGAGATGCAGCCATTACTGCGCATCTTGCCAGCCCTACCATGATCATCGTAGTAGCCATTACAGCAATTGGAAGCTATGTGCTTCCCCACTACAGCACTTCTTATTCTTTACGATTGATACGGTTTCCCATTATCCTGATGGCAGCCACCTTTGGGGCTTTCGGTATCATTATCGCATGGACCTGGATTATTGTCCATTTATGCAGCTTGGATTCTTTTGGCTATCCATATTTTTCACCATTGGCTCCCTTTGATAGAGGCCTGAAAAAGGATGGGATTTTTCGTGGGGCATTATGGCGTCTTGGAGAAAGTGCAAACACAGCCAATAAAAAGAATCAAACTAGGTGGTGGAGAGGGGGCTTATAGAAAATGTATCAAAAGTACAGCGATGGAGAAATTACTGCTATTCAGTCATTTGTTATTTTGATTAGCATAATGATTGGTACAGGAGTCTTGACCTTGGCTAGAGTAGTGGCAGAAGTTTCCCGACAGGATGCATGGATTTCTGTCATTCTCAATGGGATATTTATTGCTTTTATGATGATGATCATTGTTTACATGATCAGCCATTTTCCAAAACATAATTTTGTTCAATATACCAGCTGTCTGTTGGGTAAACCGCTTGCCTACATAGTTGCATTTAGTTATGTAATATACGCCCTGCTAGTCACGGCTACAGTGGTTCGCATACTTTCGGAGATGGTAATTACTTGGCTTTTAACCAATACACCCTTATGGATTATTAATTTGATCATCGTTATAACGATAGTCTACATGGTGAAAAACGGAGTGACCGCCTTAGCCAGGTACAATGAGGTCATTATATTTATGTTAATTCCCTTCTCTTTATTAGTGCTCGTAGGCTTGCCGGAGGCATCTATCATAAACTTGAGACCTGTGGGAGGTACGGGAATCAGCACTATTATAAAGGGTGCAATCCCTTCTTTTTTTTCTTATGCCGGGTATGAGGTGCTTTTAGTTTATTATCCCTACATTTCCGACAAGCAAAAACCTATTATGAGGAATTCAGTGGCGGCCGTACTGCTGGTAACCTTGTTTTACACTGCCACTGTAGCAGCACAAATCGCTTTATACGGACCACAGGAAATACAACATGTTTTATATCCGTCAATTACCTATCTGACTGCAGTTGAATTTCCAGTCATTGAGAGAATGGAGATATTCTTTACAATATTTTGGGTATTTACGGTTTTTGGCACGGCAGGCATACAGTATCTAGCGGGATGCATACTGCTGCAAAACATTTTCACCACGGAGAAAATCCATCTCTTCGCATATGGCTTGGCACCAATAATCTTTCTGATTACAATGCTTCCTCAAAACACAAGAGAAGTAGTAGATTTAGGAGATAAGGTAGGAAGAGCTAATGTTTTTTTCGGACTTGTGTTTCCGCTTGCTATATTTATCCTATATTTCATCAGGAAGGAGAGTCTTAAGCATGAAAGGAATCATTAAACTGTTTATAATCATTTTGGCAGCATTTTCCTTAACCGCTTGTTGGGACTCTATTGGACTGGAAAGGTTGCTGCTTGTATATGGACTTGGAGTAGATATCAGTAAGGAAAATCCTGAAAATTATTTGTTTACAATTGGATTTCCTACAATCATTGAGGAAGCTTCGGAAAAGAAAATGCAACTTTCGGTAGAGGCACCATCTTTTGGTGGGGGTAAATGCAATCTTCAGCAAAAAGCATATCGCAGAATTTCCTATGACAATATTAAGATGGTTGTATTTGGAGAAGACGCTGCAAAGCGAGGTATTCAGCTCCATGTGGACTCCATGTATCGAGAGCCGCTTTTCAGAGGATCTACACGCTTTATTGTGGTAGAGGGGAGAGCTGTTGACTTGCTTTCCTTGAATCCGCCTGCTGCTTTAATTGTAAGCAATTTTTTGCATGAATCCATCCAACAAAATTATGAATCAACGAAAATACCTATTACAACCCTGCGGAGCTTTAGCCATGAATATTATACCGACGGTATCGAACCGGTTATGCCTTTTATTCAATACGGCGCCAATAGACAAGAGCTGAATTTGGACAGTGTAGCGCTGTTTAATAAAGATAGACTTGTCTATAAGTTGCATAAAAGAGAAAGTATAGCCTTTATGATATTGAGAAATGAAATTCATCAAGGGATCTATCCCTTTGATTACAAATCCAAGGATCAAAACAAAAGAGAATTCATAGCTATTAACATAAAGGGCGGGAACAGTAAAATTAAAGTAAAACTGGAGGATACTAAACTACATATCGATCACAATATTCATATCCATTGCAGCCTTGGAGAGTATACGCCTGAAGAAAGGGTATTTACAAAGGAAAAACTGGAGCAACTCCAGGATTATATTGCCAAGGAAATCGAAGCAGATTTAAACAGGACATTAAAAATACTGCAAAAAGATTTAAAAAATGACAATATTGGTTATGGGAAACATGTTAAAGCCCAGTATCCTGAGTATTTTGACAGTGAGAACTGGAATGAACAGTTTTCCAAAGCCATTATTAAGATCAATACTACCGTTAAAATTAAAAACATAGGAATTGCACAATAAGATAGGGGTAAAGCACTTATAAAAATCTAGGCTTTGTACAAAAGCGCCAATTTGTCCTGTTACAGAACTAAAGGATATAGCCGTTATTTTGTTGGATAAGGTTTTATTTTATCTTTAAAGCTGCTTGAGTCCTGGCATCATCAAAAAATCATGGTCTATTGATAGGCCATGATGATATGTCTAAAGTGATTTGCAGGTTCGTATTCTAGGGTCATCTGCCAGGCAGCAGATTCGGTTATATTCTGCCTGAAAGCCATTTACATTTTCAAGAGGCTCCTCTAAAAAAGATATAAAACTGGAAAGGGAGGCGTTTAAAAGATTTTGATTTAAGCTGTATATGCTCCGCTGTCCTTCTTTAGCATCATCAACAATTCCTGCATGCTTTAGTATTTTCAAATGTTGAGAGATTCTGGGCTGACTCATGCCTAAGGTTGCTTCCAGTTCACAAACATACATCGGTTTATGGGCAAGGAGACGAATAATTCGTATCCGGGTAGATTCCCCTAAAGCTTTAAATAAGGTTTCAAAATCCATACTTTAAACCTCCAAAATTATAAAAATAAGAGTGAATACAGAACTAGTTTAATTGAAACCATACAGGGAGATTGCCCTGTATAGCTGATATTATTTCAACAGGAAAATTATTGCCTAAAAATATGTAATTTTATACTTTTATTGATCTTATTATATAAAATGTAATTATAAAAGTCAAAACACCTATAGGCTATTGGGTGAAAGTCTGTTCAAAATATGAAAAAAAACCGCTAATGGAAGGTATTTTGGGGTACAATAGAATATATCAAAAAACAACGGGAAATGAGGTGCTGCTATGAAAAAATTTTTGATATTATTATTTGCACTTATGTTACTAACCGGGTGTAGGGAAAAGACTCCCGGGGGAGCAGGCGACAAAGAATATACGTTACAGGACTATTTCCCCTTCGTAGAAAATACATTGTACATCTATGGCGGGGAGGGAAACGAGTTTGCAGAAAAGCAAGTGTTTTTTGACTATATTCGGGGAAATCGGGCACAGCTTCGGGTGATCAATCCTGGGACCATCATGGCACAAGTGATTGAAATAGAAGGGGGAGAAATCCGCCGGTCCATTTCAAAGGAAGAACATTATCACTTCGAAGACATTACAGCAGCGGCTAAGGAAAAGACAGATATTCTCTTAAAGGAACCCCTTGAGAAGGGAAACACCTGGACTTTAACTGATGGGATGGAGCGAAGCATCACGGGAGTAAATGTGGAGGTAGAAACCCCTTCAGGCACCTACAGGGCAATCGAGGTTGTTACGATCATGGGTGAGAACACTAAGCAGCTGGATTATTATGTAGCAAAGATCGGTCATGTTAAGTCTGTATTCCAATCTACAGATTTTGAAGTAATTACAGAGTTGGAACGAATGATCAGGAACCAACCCCTGGATTACAGCATGACACTATTCTTCCCTGATTTAACCAGAGAGCAGCAAGTGTATGTAGAAAGAAATATCCCTATTGAAACCAACGAGGATATAAAGAAAGTGTTTGAGGCTCAGTTGAAAAATCCGCCGAACCGGGATATTACTGCACCTTTAAGCCCAAATACCAGAATACTGGAGATTCTTCGCAACGAAGATGAAGACCTGGTAGTAGTTAATTTTACCAAAGAGTTCGTACAGGAAATGAATGTAGGTTCCTACAGTGAAGGTCAGATATTGGAGAGCGTTGTAAATACCTTTGGAACAAATTATAATGTCAGAAGAGTCATGCTTCAAATCGAAGGCAAGCCTTATCAGTCGGGGCATTTCGAAATGAGGGATGGAGAGTATTTTACGATTAATCCCGAAAAGGCTAAGGCCTATGGAGAGTAAACAAAAATCCTGCGGAAGCAGGATTGAGGGTGACGAAAAAAACCTCCTAAGATCTTCGCGACTCTGTGACGAGGCCACTTTCTCTGAAATAGCAAGTTGAAAAAAGTCACCCCGTCAAAGTCGCCTATTGCAGACCACTCTAATTTTCGGATTGAAATAAGAATATTATGAAAATTATGGAGTTGAATAGAGAAAAAGGATTTAAGGAGAATAGGATAGGGTAGTATATGATAATAAATATTAAAAAGTATGTAAAAACAGTGGATATAATAGACAGCCCTAAAGATGATTATTAGACCGAAACAAGAAAAATGTTGAAAGGAGAGAGTAATCATGACAGAAAATAAAGTGAAAAGTATTGGCGCGGAAAAAACAGCTGCATGGGCAGAGAAAGCCTGTTGGGATCCGGAAACAAATGTGACGGTACCCAGTGAAAAGGCTGTAGTAGAGGCAAAAGAATGGGTAGAAGAAAATCAAAAGTAGCTGTTTTGAAAAGTCATACCTTCTCAAAGGGGTATGGCTTTTTCAGTTTTTATTCCAGCATTTCTGCACATAATATTCAAAGAGGTGATATATAAATGATCGGAGATGAGGTCGTACTTCACAGTGGCAACAAAAACCTTGCTGAATGCTTAAAGATTGCAATACTGTCTACCTATTTAGGAGCGCCCATCCATATCCATGCAACAGGATTAAGAGGAATTGGCAAAACAACGATGATCCGTGGAATGAGAGGACTTCTGCCGCAAATTGAACGTATCAAAGGCTGTGAATTTAACAAATCGTGGGATTTTATTTATCGATGAAATCAATCGATTGGCCGATACCTCTCTTCAAATTACGGACATTTTGTTAGATGTGATGGGTACAAAGCCTGGAAGACTGCAGATGGAGGAGACTGGCTTAACCTTTCAGGAGTTGCCTGTCAGTATCTCTGTATGGGCTGCTTCAAATCCAGACGAGGAGCCGGGCCATTTAAAAGCTTTGCTAAATAAAAATAGAGCAGATAAAATCCGGATATCATTTTGGAAGAAATCCTATAAATGCTCCCGGCAAGGATACCTGCCATCTTGGAGAAGGCAGCATGGTTCATTTGAGGTGGCTTAGACCAATTTATAGGGGGTTGACCGATGATCGACAGGCAAGCCATCATACATCCAAGGGGCAGGCTCATCGGCTTAAGCATCAGGATGATGTCGGCCAGGTCATAAAACAGCTAAAGGAAAACAGTGGGTTGGAAAAAGAACATAAGAGGTATGGTTTGAGGATGCCAGAAGCATTGAGGCAAAGCTAAGACTGGTAAACGAGTATAACCTTGGCGGCGTAAGCTATTGGACGATTGGCAGATATTTCCCACAAAATTGGCTAGTTTTGCGGGCCCTTTATGATGTAAGAAAAGTGCTGTCATAATTTTAAGTGTCACAAGCTCTGTTTCTATCCTGAGGGTAGAGTACAGAGCTTGTTTCAATATACTACATTAATAATAAATATTCTTAATCCAATCTCTTCGAATTTCCCACAGAGCAGCCTGATGGGATTCTGAAACAATAATATTTTGATCAAATAGTCTATCCCAGCTTTTTTTGATTATCGTTTTCAAATGAGGATAATAGTTTTTCATATATGCATCCGCTTCATTATGGATTCCATATTGTCCTAAAAGAGCAGCGAATTTTTGTGCATCATTTTCATCCTTTGGTATGTAGGAAAGATTCAGGATTCGGTTCCATTTCATCTGATCAAAGAGGAGGGCTTGCTCTGCATCCACTTTGATTTCTAGTATGACACAACCGGATTGGTGCCCTATAAATTTTGGATCAGTAAATGCCCAAATGGGGAATTCTGCTCCTTGAGGCTTAGGAACCAGCTGCTCAGCCCGAGGAATAAACCATGTGTATGCTTCTAAAAAAATATTAGCGACTTCTCCATATTTTTTTGCAACAAACTCTTTCCTTGCATGATAAATTCCCTTTTCATTCAGTATATCCCAAACAATTTTGCTTTGAGATGTCCAAAGTATAATTTTTCCGTTGTCACAGCTTGTCTTCAACACTGATAACCTCCGTGTCTATAGGATTCTAATCGTATAATACTTTCACAAGCCATTCTTTTTTTATCTCCCATAAGGTAGCCTGCGTCAGAACATCACTTTCCTCAGAAATTTCAAAGATTCTTTCCCAGCTCTTAATAATTTTATTCTTTAGCATCGGATAAAAATTTCCTTTATGGCTCATATATAAAGCGGATTCATCTCCTATACCATTCTTTTTTAGTTCTTCGTTATGCTTTTTTTCATCTTCTTTATCTAAGGGTACGTACCAATAGTTTACTACATATCCCCATTTATCAAAATCAGTAATGACTACATGCTCCCTTTCTACTTCTAGTTCTAAAATAACCGTATCCTCAACAGGCTGAAGCATAGTATCTGAAGAGGTAGAGAGCCAGATAGGATATTGAACACCCTCGGGACGGGGGACAATTTTCTCTGCATGAGATATATACCAGTCATATAGATGGAAGTAATAGCTGGAGATTGTATCGTTTTTTGCTAAAATATATTCTTTTTTTACATGGTAGAAACTTTTTTCTTCTAGTTCCTTTAATACATCTTTATGCTATCTCGTCCATAATTTTATTTTATCATGTGTAGGTTTTTGAATACTTGCCATATAGATCCTCCTTCATTGAAGAGATGTTTAAAATATAACTATGATTATAGTATAACTGACTAGAGTCCATGAGAATAGAAGATATAGTCAGAATATTAAAATAAGATGTTTGGAATTTATTTGCCTAGTAGAAAGTAACACTTGTCCCCCCTAAAGCATACTGTATATTAGATAAAGAACAAGAATAAAGAATCAATGAAATCATGGAACCAAATTATTTTTAGGACATAGATTAATAGTGCAAAGGGAATGAACTTTGGAAGGAGGGTAAAAGAAAAATGGAATATGGTTATTTGTTAAATCCTATGATTATGGAAAAGACGCATTATGAAAAATTTCAAGAGTATATGAAACAGTATGAAGGTGCTTCAGAAAGACAAATCATGGCTGAAATCATGAGGGTTCGTGGCGAAGTATCACAGGATGTTCTGAATGCTCACCTCAAGAACTTAGAGCTTATGGGCAATATGGAAGGATTTGGAAATGAGCAGATTAGACAGAGAATTGCCATGATGAAAAATGCACTGGCAGCAGGTGCTCCTGCCGCTTCAAGCAGAACCATAGAGACAGCCCAATTTTTTGGAGGCAGCAGTCTATTGCTCTGGTTCCTGCTGCTAACCGCAATTTGGCGCAGACCATTTTTCGGAAGACCTGGTTTTGGTCGTCCGGGATTTGGATTTCCGGGATTCTGGTAATAAAGTTCTAAAGAAATCAGAGATCTCCATCCTTGCATGGAGGTCTTTTTTTTGGCCTAAAACTAATCATGATTACTAAATAAACAAGTTTACAAAATTAACAAAATAGTGATATAATTTAGTAAAATTTATGGTATAATTAATAATTATTCATTGTAAGAATTTTTTAAAAAAGGCGCAGGAAGCATGCAATACCTTTGCATTGAAGTAGCATTTAAGTAGCAAATTCGAGTAAAAAAATTCAAATACCTGATAAATATTAGTGAGGAGTTGATAATATGCATTGCTGTGGAGGAAAGAATAAGAAGATTGAAGATGCCAGTGAGACCAGTATTGATGTGAAAAAGCTAGATCCTATATTAGACAAATATCGAAACCTATCCGGCAGCTTGATCACTATACTGCAAGAAGCTCAGGAACTATACGGATATCTTCCGATGAAGATATTACGGTATGTAGCTGATCAAACAAATACGAAGGCCGCAAAGGTGTATGGCGTGGCCACCTTTTATACTCAATTTCGGTTGAAGCCTGTAGGTGAGTACTTAATTATGCTCTGTCAAGGCACTGCATGCCATGTAAATGGTGCGAAGGCCGTTGAGAGTGCTATATGTGAGGAACTAGGAATTCAGGAAGGAGAAACTACAGAGGATCATTTATTTTCCCTAAACAATGTAGCCTGCTTAGGATGCTGCAGTCTATCCCCTGTTATGATGATCAATGGAGAGACTTATGGCAATCTTACACCAGCAAAAGCGAAAGAGATTATTAAAGAAATCAGAAATAAACATGAGGAATCAAAGGGGGCTTAGGCATGAGGATGATTGTGGGATTTGGCAGCTGCGGTATGGCTGCCGGAGCTGGAAAGGTTTATGCTGAAATAGAGAATGAAATCAAGAAACATAAATTGAAAATTGATTTACAGATTACAGGCTGTATCGGAATGTGTTATCTAGAGCCTATTATAGATATTATCAATGATCAGGGGATCAAAACTACTTATGTTAAGGTAACCCCAGAAAAAATAAGGGAGATCATAATAAAAGAAGTCATTGAAAAAGATGGAGGCAATCCATATCGAATCGATCATGAGGATAGACTCATATTAGAAAAACAAAAGAGAATTGCTACAAGAAACTGCGGCATTATTAATCCTGAGGATATTCATCAATATATCAATAGAGGTGGATATGCAGCCATCGAGAATTGTATTCGAAATAAGACTCCGGAGGAAATCATTGAGCAGATAAAAATATCAGGGCTTCGTGGCAGAGGGGGAGCTGGCTTTCCCACCTGGTTTAAGTGGAATGCAGCTCGGCAGTCTGTAGGAAGCCCTAAGTATATTGTTTGTAATGCAGATGAGGGTGATCCTGGTGCATTTATGGATCGCAGTATTTTAGAGGGGGACCCCCACAGCTTAATTGAAGGTATGCTTCTAGGGGGCTATGCGATAGGAGCAGAAACAGGTATTGTATATGTTCGAGCAGAATATCCCCTGGCAATTATTCGATTAGAAAAGGCAATTCAGCAGGCTAAAGAAAAAGGCTATTTAGGGAAAAATCTATTTGGGGAAAATCGTTTTAATTTTGAATTAAAAATCAAAGCCGGTGCGGGTGCTTTTGTCTGTGGCGAGGAAACCGCACTCATTGCTTCTTTAGAAGGAGAGCGGGGTATGCCTAGACTGAAGCCCCCTTTTCCAGCCCAAAAAGGATACTGGCAAAAACCTACTAATATAAATAATGTTGAAACCTTTGCCAATGTGCCTTGGATTTTAAACCACGGCGGTGATGCTTACGCAGCATTGGGAACGGAAAAAAGCAAAGGTACGAAGGTTTTCGCCCTCACTGGAAAAATTAAAAAAGGCGGCTTGGTTGAGGTACCTATGGGTATGCCGCTGCGGGATATTATTTTTGAAATTGGCGGCGGTATCTTGGAAGATAAAGCATTTAAGGCGGTACAGATGGGAGGACCCTCTGGCGGATGTATTCCTGCAAGTCTGTTAGATACACCTGTAGAATATGAGTCCATCATGAAAACAGGGGCTATCATGGGATCTGGGGGAATGGTAGTCATGGATGAAACTACCTGCATGGTCGATATGGCCCGCTTCTTTCTGGATTTTACCCGGAAAGAATCCTGTGGAAAATGTATTCACTGTCGGATTGGAACGAAGAGAATGCTGGAAATCCTTAACAGAATCTGCGAAGGTGAGGGGAAGGATGGAGATATTGAACTACTTGAAGGTCTCTCAATACAAATCAAAGAGGGTTCCCTCTGTGGACTTGGTCAAACAGCTCCAAATCCAGTATTAAGTACCATACGATATTTTCGGCAAGAATATGAAAACCATATTTATGAAAAAAAATGTACTGCAAAACAATGCAGTAATTTAATACGATATGTAATTATAGGAGAAAATTGTGTTGGTTGCGGAATCTGTAGAAAAAACTGCCCCACAGATGCCATAAGTGGTGAACGTAAGGAAGTTCATCAGATTAATACTGAAAAGTGTATAAAGTGCGGAAAGTGCAAAGAAGTCTGTCGTTTCAACGCAGTAGAAATTGAATAAAGAGAGTTAGGGGGAAATATATGCCGTACGTACGTTTGAATATAAATGGTAGGGAAATTAAAGGATTGAAGGGACAGACCGTCCTCGAAGTGGCAAAGGCCCATGGTATTGAAATACCTACCCTTTGCTATGATGAACGGGTAGAGGTTTATGGTTCCTGTGGATTATGCGTAGTAGAAGTTGAGGGAAATCCCAGACTGTTAAGAGCCTGTGCTACGGAAGCCAGTGACGGAATGGTTGTACAAACCGATACAGCACGGGTAAGGACATCAAGGAAGACTGCTTTAGAGCTATTATTGTCTGATCACGTAGGGGATTGCAAAGCTCCCTGTACCTTAGCCTGTCCTGGAAATACAGATTGCCAAGGTTATGTGGGCCTAATTGCCAATGGAGAATATCGTGAGGCACTGGAGTTAATCAAAGAACAGCTGCCACTGCCGGCCAGTATTGGCAGGATATGTCCTCACCCTTGCGAAACAGCATGTAGACGTCAGTTGGTGGAAGAGCCGGTATCTATTGCATGGCTTAAGAGCTTTGTGGCAGATATTGACTTAAAAAGCGAAGATGTTTTTATGCCAGAAATCAAGCCACCTACAGGGAAAAGGGTAGCTGTTATTGGCGGAGGACCGGGAGGACTAACTGCAGCCTATTATCTAGCCAGAGAGGGGCACAAGGTGGCAATTTATGAAGCCATGCCTGAACTGGGAGGGATGCTGCGGTATGGAATTCCTCAGTATCGTCTGCCTAAGGAGGTATTAAATAAGGAAATTGGTATTATAGAGAAAATGGGTGTAAAAATGCTCACAGGAATCAGAGTAGGCACCGATGTAGATCTAAGCTATATTCGAGAGCATTTTGATGCTGTATATGTTTCAATTGGGGCATGGAAAAGTGCAAGGCTAAACTGTCCTGGAGAAGATCTGGATGGAGTGATCGGAGGCATAGAATTTCTAACTAAATTTGCCATTAATCAGCCCATTCGCACAGGGGATCGTATCGCAGTAGTAGGGGGAGGCAATACGGCAATGGATGCTTGCCGTACAGCTATTCGATTGGGAGCAAAGGAAGTCTATGCCTTGTATCGTAGAACGAAAGAAGAAATGCCCGCTTCTCAAGTGGAAATCAAAGAAGCAGAAGAAGAAGGCATTACCTTTAGGTTCCTTGTGGCACCGATTGAAATCGTTGGGAAAGAAGGTAAAGTCTCTGCAATAAGATTGCAGAAGATGACATTAGGAGAACCGGATAAAAGTGGTAGAAGAATGCCTGTTGCTATTGATGGAGAAGAAGAATTGATAGAAGTAGATTCAGTGATTGCTTCTATCGGACAGTTAGCAGATGTGAAGGGCTTTGAAAATATTCTTATGACAGAGAGAGGAACGATTGCTGCAGACGAAAACAGCTTTCTGACAAATCTTCCAGGTGTTTTTGCAGGAGGAGATGCTGCTAATAAGGGTGCCGGTATTGCCATCGAAGCGGTTGGTGATGCCAAGAAGGCTGTAGAAGTGATCAATAGATATTTAGAAGGAGAAGTAGTACCCTACAAGAAGCCATTTTACGTGGAACGCCATGATTTAGGAGCGGAAGACTTTTTTGAAAAAGAAAAAGCCTATCGACCGCAAATGCCCCATCTGCCGCCGGAGATCAGAAAAAGAAATTTTGAGGAGGTTGTAGCAGGCTACAGCGAAGAAGCTGCAAGACAGGATGCTATGAGATGCCTTGAATGTGGCTGCCATGATGTTTTTGAATGCAAGCTTTTAGAATATTCAAACCAATATGAGGTTCAACCGGAAAGATTATCTGGAGAAGTGCATAAACGAAGTGCAGATGATGGACATCCTTATATAGATCGAAATAGCGATAAGTGTATATTATGTGGATTGTGCATCAGAATTTGCGATGAAGTGATGGGGGTAGGTGCTCTTGGACTAGTGGAGAGAGGCTTTGATGCCATCGTAAAGCCTGCCTTGGATATGCCTCTGAAAGAGTCCTCCTGTGTTTCCTGCGGCCAGTGTATTAGTGTGTGTCCAACGGGAGCATTACAAGAAAAGCTCAGAATTCAAAAGTCTGTTCCGATAAAAACACAGCAAACCGATACAGTTTGTTCTTATTGCAGTGTGGGTTGTAATATCAACCTGAATACGAAGGGGAACTTACTTGTAAAAGCTCTTCCGGTAAAAGAACATACAGTAGAAGAAGGGTTGCTTTGTGTAAAAGGAAGGTTTGGATTTGACATCGCAAAAGGCGAAATGCGTATTAAGCATCCCCTTGTTCGTAAAGAAGGTGTACTGCAGGAAGTATCTTGGGAAGAGGCTGTGTTATACACCGCCAAGAAGGCACAGAGTTTAGCGCTGCTCTACGGCAGCAGTTCATTGGCATTATCCATTTCAGACCGTTACACCAATGAGGAAATCTATCTCGCAGCCCAGCTGGGGAAAAAAGTGCTTAATACAAGTAATATATGTTCCTTTAACTATGTAAAGAGTGGACTGAAGGATGTACTAGGCTACGATGCTTCAACCAATACATTTGATGAACTATTGGCAACAGAGGTAATACTGCTTATTGGATCAGATATTATGCGGGATCACACCATCGCAGGATTGAAAATCAAGAAAGCTGTAAGACAGGGAGCAAAACTGATTGTGATGAATCCCTTTGATTCTATGGCCGACGAATGGGCATACAAGAAAGTTAGCATTGAAAATGACCTCTCTTTTTTAAAGCAAATGGTCAAAGCATTAATTCAAGAGGGCTTTTCTCCACTAGAAGATAGGGTATCGGGCTTTGAAAGCTTAAAAAACAGTCTGAACAATATTGCTGTGGGAAAAGCAGTTAAAGAGATTGCACAAATCTATGGTAATGCCAAGAAGGCAATGATCGTTTTTGACCAAAGCTTTGTGACTTCTGATGGAGCTAAAATGATAGCAAATATGGCTGTAATAGCAGGACACGTAGGAAAACCGAGAAGCGGAATCATTCAGTTAAAATCAAAAAACAACAGTCAGGGTCTAGTGGATTTAGGTATTCATAAAGACCCGCTTGAAATCGAAAAAGGTATTCAGCAAGGTGAGATTAAGGGTCTGCTCGTGTTTGGAGAGGATATACCGAAGATAGACCTAAGCCCGCTGAATTTCCTAATGGTGCAGGATGTGTATCTAACAGAAACAGGGCAGAAAGCGGATGTAGTTTTGCCTGGAGTCAGCTTTGCTGAATCTAGAGGAACCTATACCAGTTCAGAAAGAAAGATTCAAAGGCTTCAACAAGCGATAGCACCTGTCAGCGGATTGGAAAACTGGCAAGTAATGATTAAACTTGCAAATGCTTTAAGCAATAATATTAAGTATAGAAGTCCGAATGAGATTTTCCAACAAATTACTTTGAATATCCCGGAGTATTTTAAAGCAAACAAAGCAGGACAACGCAGTGTATTTTGGCCAGTAAATGAGAGTCCTGTATTGTATACAAGAGGATATAACTTTGAGGATCGGAGGGCAAGACTTCAGATCGTAGGAGAGGGAAAAATCTTTGATAAAAAAGAGATTACGGACTGTATGGAGAAAAAATTTTCAGATGTATTATTGGAGGATAATCTCATATAGCAGTACAAGCAAAAAAGACCTGATTTCGGGTCTTTTTTGCTTGTACTGCTATATGGATGCAGTTAAGTCAATTTATTTTTTTCCATAAGCTTCGACTATTTGCCTCACGTATTTTACTGTTTTTTCAACAGCTTCTTCTATAGAATCGGTCATTAGCCTATTCATGATTCTGGACAGCATACCCTGGTATACCAACAGTGTTATTTCACTGGCTTCTTGAACATCTTCCGGACCTAAAAAGCCTTCCTTAGCACAGGCTTCAAGAATTGCTGCATTTCTATCATATATATTGGTTCGCATCATCATGGGAAGTAAATCTGAGGTTTGTTCGCCTAATTCTTCCGGAAAAATAAGGTAGTATTCCTTTATTGCATCCTTTAAAGATATACTGAAACGGTTGAAGAAAATGGTAAAATACATTTTTGGATTATTGTAGGAGTAACGACAAAAGCATTCCCAAATAAGGAGATAGCGATCTAAAGCATTTTTTGCCCCCTTTGTATAATTAGGCAGATCCATTGCATAGTCCTTTAAATACTTCATGGACGCAAAGAAGATGAGATGATCGATGTTTTCAAAATAATTATAAAGAGTAGCACTATTATAGCCTGCCAAATCTGCGACCTTTCGAATGGTCAGAAACTCAATTCCTTCCTCTTCAATAATTTTATGGGTAGCTTCAATAAAATAGCTCATCATACGTCTTTTTTGAATTAGCTTTTTATCAATTCGTTTTTGCATTTACTTCACCAACTGTTCTAGAATTTATGTAAGTAATAACTATTATAGCACATCTGAAGAGTAGAGTGTATTAGATTTGCTGGACACGTAGAAAGGTTGCTATAATAAACATAGAAAGGACGTGTTTCAGCTATGAGTAATAAAAAAAATTTACTGATGACTATAAAAAAGAAATGGTGAAGCTTATTACTGAATTAGGCAAAAAACCAACTGATGTAGCCAGAGATATCGGTGTTACTCCTACTACAATTAGAAGGTGGGTAACGGAATATAGCTTACATGGAGAAGATGCTTTCCCAGGGAAGGGAAATCTTCGACCATTGGATGCAGAGCAAAAAAGACTAGAAAAAGAAATTAGAGATCTTAAG
>NZ_FQZV01000012.1 GCF_900142145.1 Geosporobacter subterraneus DSM 17957
GGCCTGAGACCCAACCCTACTTTATCATCCTCATAAAGCTGTCACCCTGAGCGGAGCGAACGGGTCTAGAATTTTAAAGGTCAGATCCTTCACTCCGTTCAGGATGACAAATCATAAAGCGGGTTGCAGGAATCTTGCTGCCCGGGTGGACAGGGTCCTCCACCCCTACAACCTAATTCCAATACATATTTGGACGGGCGCACACTGTGCGCCCCTACATCCGTCACTATCATAGAGATGTCATCCTGAACGCAGTGAAGGATCTTTGGTTTCTGTTTTAAAGATCCTTCGTTTTACTCAGGATGACAACCATATAGAACCGTACTATGTCGCAATAATCTACAATATATAAAATATCCATATAGGCTATACTAAACAGATTTATAATAAATCAAATCGGTATAAACCTGCCTATTATGGTCTTCATACCGAACTCCTGCAAGGGTAAAATCCTGTTTATGCTTAAAGGCAAGAGAAGCAAAATTAGGCGTAGGACTTACAATTACCTCTTGGAAAATATACTGAACTCCCTTTATACAAATGTTCTATAAATAAAAAGCAGCGATGAGCTTTGCTGCCGGCACCAACAGCACCTGACCCAGAAGTGTTCCTAAGAGCTTTGTACCGATCAATATAATTACCAGTGCCTTCACATCACCATACTGGCGCTTTCCACGATAGGCTTCATCGGTAATAATTGCTGCTTTTGGATCTACAAAAATCGTTAATAGAATGCTGGCAATCCCATTGATCATCCCTGAGGACCCTGCAGCAGCCAGACGATTTTCGGGAACATAAACCGCCGCATAATAGGCAGCTAAAACACCGATGGCATATACACCTGTGATAAAGGCATTGAGCAACAATAATCTCTTAGGTATATTTTTAAAGCGTAATCCCTGCAGCATACTCCTTGAAGGCTTAACAGCGCTGCCTGCAATTCGCCGGATATTGCCAATACTCAAGGCTTGCACCACGATAGCTGGTATTGATCCGGCTGCCTCTAATTTTGCTACCGCTCTGGAAAATATCTTTAAAAAGGTAGGTACCATCAATATTCCCAATACCGTTCCGACAGTTGCTCCACCAATAACGGTACGAATTTCCAGTAAGGGATCATAGTGAAGCTGGATACTGCTGTCAATCATCTTTCCAATCAATGGACCTTGAAAAGTATTGGCTGTTCTGGATACCAATACGATTAGATTAAATAGTGAAAGAGAGAGGGCAAACTGTCCGCTCTTTACAGAATTTAACCGCACAGAGTAAGATAATGTATCTACCAGATGAATGATAATCGTAAGCAGTGTTAGCTTCCATAGCAGTCCGTCTCCAAAAACCATAATTTTGCACCTTTCCTATCTCATCAGGAGAATAATTAGTATCTATTTATGCAGTCCTTCCATGTTTTTATTATAGTCTAATTATACCAGTATATTCCATTGCTTTCAAAGTTAACTGCCTCAGACACTACATTTGTTTTTTAATGATTGAAGCTATCCGGCTAAGGGACTGCATGATAAAATCCCCTAGACTTTTATTCGTCTAGGGGATTCTCTACCTACTGCAATCCTGTAGCATTAGGATTTTGGCTGCCGCTTTGCTGTACCTTTTTTCGTACATTTTGAACTTATTGCTGTCCAATGGCGGTTGAACTGCTAAGATTTGTACCTGTTGCACCTGCAACGCCGGCTGTTAAGGTACCCGTAGTTCCTTCTCCTGCAGTTGCACCGTTAGTCATGTTCTGTTTTGCATTCTGTATTTCTTGTTGGTCTACAGCTGTAGAACTTTTTAAACTAGGAGTATTTCTAAGATTCTTAGTCTAATATGTCTTTATTGGTATCCTTTGAAGGAATTACTTTACATCCTATATCTGTTAAAAACCTTTCCCATGTGCTCCCATGATCATAATAAAACAAACCCTTTGGCAATCCTACTACAGGCGTTTTTTCCATATTATTTTTTGATGAGTATGTATATGTTTACCAAATGAACAAAATTTTGCCATCACCATTCAGATCCTTTCTCATCATTTTGATGTGGTTCTAGGAACCACTTAAAAAAGAAATGGCAAATACCTTGTGACATGCGCCCAGGCATTTATCCATTCCTTATCTTCATACTATTGCTGCTTATATTGAGGCTCTTGTTGTTCTATATATTGTCTTCTTTTTTCTAAGGTTTGCAGTGCATTATCCAAGGTCTGTGCTAACTGCTGAAATTCCTGCTTTGCCTGTTGATCCTCTGTTTGTAGTGCAAAAGTTTTCATTGAAGCTGCTGCACTTTCTATACCTGCGATCACTTGCTGCATCTGTGTTCCAACGGTCATTCTTAGTCATCCCTTTCCTTTAAGTTTACTTGGTTTATTAAAACCAGCATATATATTTTTTGTCATCTCCGCCGGTCTTATGTAATATTTATTGTAAATAAAACTTAAAATATTTGACAGTATATTTATCCTAATCTGTTATAGCTCTTTACATCCTTTGACAATAACCGATAAGGCCTCCTGCTGATATAATGATGCCTTATCAGTAAGAAGCTTTATCCCTTATTTTTATATTTTGTCAGCACAATGTGCCAACATTTTCACTTACTGCTGGGATGGAAACTGAGCTGTATAACCTGAAAAAACATCGATCAAATCTGCTACTTCAATATTCATAGCGATATTTGCCTGATATTCTCCCAAGTTAAATAGTTCATAAAAAAAGACTGCATAAGCAGCTTTTTAGATATATCCAAAAATCATATGGAGATTTGTGTATTTTAAATATACTCCTCTAATCGCCCTTCATCGATGATGAGGATTTTCTTTATGCCGACTAATTTAATAATCCCCTCATCCTCAAACTTCTTCAGCTTCCTGCTCATGGTCTCTCTGGCTACGCCAGTAAAGTTGGACATTTCCTCCCTTGTAAGGGGAAGCTTGATTTCTATTCCCTGAGATCCTTTCCTGCCATAACGATCTTTCAAATCCATCAAGAGGTACGCAATTCTCGCCTCTACATCATTGGTAGCCAAATTTTGTACCAGGGTTTCTACCTTAGCCAGTCTTTCTCCGATGACTTCCAAAATCTTTAGGCCGATTTCAGGTTTGGCGATGATCAGTTCCCTCATTTTATCTTTGGTTAGGGTACAAAGCTTTGTAGGTGTGATAGCCTCAGCATTAAAGCTGTATTTTCCGGTCTTAAACAGATTGAGTTCCCCGAAAAAGTCCCCTTCTGATAATATGTGCAGGATCTGCTCTTTTCCGTCTTTGGTGTATTTATATATTTTTATCTTGCCTTCATTGACAAGGTACAAGGTTTTGGCATCTGCATCCTCCAAAAATATGGTTTCCCCTTTATGATAGTCCCTGTGACCAGTCATCTTTACTATTTCAATCAATTCCTCATGATTTAAGTTCGCAAAAATGGAAACCTTGCTTGCACATAATTGAGTTTTACATCTATCACAACATGCTTTCATATCCCGTACCCCTTAATAGATCATTTTTTGGGTATTACCCTAACAATAAATCCCCTATAGCCTCAACCTCAGGGTATAATACATTCTCTTCCTGCCCATCGGGAGTAAACTTAATTCGGATAGGAATTTGCAGATGGCTCATACCCGTTGTTTTTATAATATAGGAACTGTCCACTACTTTTATATTTGTACCCCTTAAATAGTCCTGAATAACTTCCACTGCTTCTCCACTCCATCCATAAGAGCCAAAAGCAACGGCAAATTTTTCTTCCAGATCCATATGCTTTAATTCCTTGAGTACCAATTCCATCTTTCCTACCATATCTGCATATCTGGTGGAGCTTCCGAAGAACACCATATCCGATTCTCTGATTACACCCAGCACAGCTTTCAGATCTGCATTATCTACATTGATAATTCTCGTTTCGATAGCCTTCTTTTCTAGCACCGCCGCGATCCCTTTAGCGATTTTCGTAGTATTGCCAGTCATCGTACTAAACAGGATAGCCGCTTTTTTATTTTTCCTTGGACTGCTCATTTCATCGTAGACGTTGATATAGCGCTGTACATTGGCTCTTAGAATATATCCGTGAGAAGGGGCAATCATCTGAATGTCTAAAGCCCTTATCTTATTGATCATATCCTGTACATAGGGCCTATGGGAATGTATGATCAGCTGGTAGTAAACTAAACTTTTTAAAGCACATTTAAATATTTGACATATATACACCAATTCCTTGTTAAGCGAATAAAATATGTAAAATATCGTCTCGTCGTGTATCTTTTAAATGTTTATTACACATATTTATATTAGACCAATCTATCAAACTCTATGAATAAAAAAGGAGTGATATTGTGAAATTCCATAAAAAACATGAGGATATCTTTGTAAATATTATTACACCCCCTGATGGTGTAAAAGCCACTACCGATCAGCCCGCAGGCAATGCAGGAAAAGACCCCTTCTGTGTTTACGCCGGCATGAGACATGCTGTAGGTTCTGTAATCATCAATGAAGATGGCTCCAAAACTGTTTGTACGGAAGATGGTTCCTGGCAAAACACTTGATAGTCTTATCTTTTTCTTTACAGCAAATTATAGCTTCTTCTAATTAAAAAGCCCCAGCCGATTATTTCAATTGGCGAGGGCTTTCAGCATATACTATCTCTTTTTAGGATACTCCATAAGCCAGTCTTCTGGCCAGTTTTCCAAATCTATTCATAAATCCTCTCTTTCCAATAAAGGAGAGCGCTTTTCCAAACTTTCTATAAAGCAGATTAAACAACAGATAAGGTATTTGCTGATCTCTTCGCTCAGGCATTCTTCTCAAAATGTTCCTAAAAGAATAAAATTCCTGATACATCCATAGATACCCATCATACAACTCCTGCTTTGTCATATTTAGGGGGGCGAATACAACATGGGCTGTATTATAGTGTTTAAGGTTAAAATCAATGATTCTACCCTCTTGTTCCATTCTCTTATATAATTTTGTTCCTGGATAAGGCGTTAAGATGTGGGCGGTCATCGTTTCTATTTTATTTTTTACAAGCCAGTCTAGGGTGCTCTGAAATACACTTTTATCATCATGGTCTAACCCGAAAACCAAGCTTGCATTGATCATAATCCCTCTTTTATGGATTTCCCTCACAACGTTTTCATAATTAGTCCTTTTATTTTGCATCTTGTGTACACTGCTTATGGATTGTTCATTGATTGATTCAAAACCTATGAAAAGGCTCTGACATCCGCTCTCTTTCATTTCATCCAGTAAATCCAGGTATTCTCCAATATTTATTGAAACAGCCGCATTCCACTTCAACTTTAGAGGTTTTATCCTTCTAACAAACTCTCTTGTCCACTGTATATTGCCTATAAAGTTATCATCGATAAACATAATATGCTTTGTTCCCAGCATATTGATCTCCTGTATTACATCTTCTATAGGTCTATTCCTATAGACATTATGCACATACTCACAGCTATTGTAGCAGAAGTCACATTGAAAGGGACATCCCCTGCTGGTAATCACCACATTATTATACAAATAATTTTTCACAGGAATACGGTTCCAGTTCATAATCGGTATTTTTTCTAAATCCGTAGGCTGTTCACTATAGTATTTCGTTTTTAGCTGTCCTTTTCTGGCATCTTCAACAATTTGCTGCCATAAGCTCTCAGCCTCACCAATACATACAGAATCCACATAATTCAGCGCCTCATCCGGATTGGCACTTACATGAATTCCTCCTACCACTACGGGCACTCCTCTTTTCCGGTAGTTTTCGCCGATAGTATAGGCTCTTTGAGAAGTGTCAATATTGACACTGATGCCCACCAGATCCGGTAAATCATCATAATTTATATCTGCTACATTTTCGTCTTCTATGATCACCTCATCTCCTAGCGGCGTTAACGCAGCCAATGTCAATAGCGCCAAGGGAGGTGCCATAAGTCTTTTAAATTCCGAGTCTACAGGCCTTAGGCTCATTCTCGGCTGTATAAGCTTTATTTTCATGTACTGCTCCCCTCTTTATTCATCCTAATCTATGTCTTATTATACCATAGCTGCGATCAATCGCTTCACTAACCTGTCATTGAATAACACAATAAAAAAGCAGGGATTCTAGTGGATGAAATCCCCCCATTCAGGAAGGTGCTCAGGCTGCCTTGCAGCCGTCGAAGGGGAACTAGGTTCCCCTAGCGAAGCACACACAGTGAGCCTTTTTATATCTCTTCATATAGGAAAATCTATTCTTTCATTACAGAAAGCTCCCATAAATACAGTGATGCCACAGACCCGTAGGGAGAATATCGTTTTCTATACCGCTCAAATTTATCCTTAGGCAGCTCCTTGAGATTGTACAGGTTCATCATTCCTCTGCATATAGCCAGATCCCTATAACTCACTACATCAGGGCGGCAAAGGGAAAAAATCAGTATCATTTCAGCAGTCCAAACACCTACTCCATGGAGGGAAGACAGCTTTTCTATGATCTGCTCGTCTGTCATTGTATGAAGTATACTAAAATCTACTTTACCAGATATGGCGGCCTCTGCGATTCCTTTTATATATCCGGCTTTTCTCTCAGACATACCGCAGCCCTTGATTTCAGATTGTTCAGCTTGACTGATTCTCTCAGGTGTTATTTCCCCCAGCAAAACACACAGCCTGTTCCATACGGTATCAGCGGCTTTGCTGGAAATCTGCTGTCCTACTACGCTTGAAACAAGTGCTGTAAATGGATCAGGAGTAATCTCACGTTTTATCATGCCGATCTTATCAATAGCTGCACCAAGTTTTTTATCCTTCTTTTTTAAATAATCTATCTCTTTTTGTCCATATTCAAATATCTGCATACGCTTCCCCCCTTTGTTTTTTGATATATTGGTGTGTTTCTGTATACCAATATTATAATTTTTATGAAATATTTTAACAATAGTATCATACATATGACATTAGGGGGTGTTGATTTGCTAAGATCATTTGATTTGCTCAGTGAAATAAGTATTCTTAGAAATGCAATGTACATCTTAATTGAAGAAGCGCATTGGAATCTTCAAGATCCAAATGTGCAGTCCATCAGTCGTTTAATAAACTCTGTAATCTACTCCTATACAAAATCCTTTTACAACATATAATGTTCATAGCAAGATAAAATCAAAAAAAATATAAAAGCACTTAGTTTTAAGCACTTTTATATGAATTATGTGTTATTTAGTTATCTAATATTGACCCTCAGTATGGTCCCTAGAAACTGGGGACACTCATCTACTGGGATTGGTGGTTTACAACCAGCGTTTGTTGAAATTCTTGGCCCCCTTTCACTTTGCTCAGTACACACTATGTTGAAAAAGTACAAGGGTGACAAGTTATGAAGAAAATTTGACTAATCATCATCCTTTTAAATTCTATCCTTAATAAAATAAGAATCCAAAGAGCTTAGTACCTCTTTTGGATTCTTATTTTATTACGATTTATCTCGGCTTACTGATAAACATTTGAGTGTAGATATAGCCATATTTTTGGCTGGGACGAACGCCTATTCCGATATGGGTAAAATTCGGACTTAAGATATTTTGTCTATGCCCACTGGAATTCATCAAAGCAGTGTGTGCTCTATCAACATTCTGATTGCCCGCTAAGTTTTCCCCCGCATGAAGGTAGCTGATTCCGAATTTTTTCATCATATCAAATGGGCTCCCATAGGTAGGAGAGTTGTGGCTAAAATAATTGTTGTCTACCATATCCTGGGACTTGATTCCAGCTACTCGTGCAAGCTCTAGGTCCACAGTCAGGGGCTGGAGTCCATTTTTAGTTCTTTCACGATTTACCAGGTCTACCATTTGCTGTTCCTGAGCTCCCAATCTTGCAGGTGCTTGTGTCTGCGGTTGTTGAGCTTGTGGTGTTCTTTGAGGCGTCTGCTGCGGTACTGTCGGCTGCTGAGCTTCCTGGGGCTGTTGTGCAACCTGTGGTTGTTGTACAGGCTGGTTTTGCAGGTTATCTCCGTCTTTAATGATCGGCTTTGCCTTCGCAGCATCTATAACCCCAACCCGGTTATTATTCATTTGAATAACGTACCAATTACCCACCTGGTCCAGTACTCTTACTTCCTGATTTCGGTTCAGTGTTCCGATGGTTGGGAAGGCTTCTCCTGTACCAGCCTTTACATCTACTGTGTTGGCTGTGACTCTACAGTTTCTTACTCTTTCCATTTGAGTGATGGATGATTCGTTGGTTTCAAGATCCTGCTTAGGCGTAGCCGCCCTTTGTTGTTCCTGCTGCTGTCTTTGTTGGCCTTGATCCATTGGTCTTGGCAATGGCCTTTGTTGCGGTGCACATGCTGTAAATATCAGCATTACAGCAACAAATATCATTAAGATTTTTCTCATTTTTTATCACCTCAATAGTATTATTTCCGGTCGATAAAAATTAATAATTCTAATCTTAATGTAAGATTTAGCAAATCAGTAAAGTGCTGATAAATAAAAAAATAGATCAAATGAACATATTTTTGATTTTCTCATATTATGAATTGATATTAAAAATGTGCGAGGTGATAAAAACATGCTTCCTTATCATACACCTAGGCCTTTCCCCTATAGCAGCAGCAATATTTCTCATTATCCCTATATGTATCCTCCAGCCCATTTCTACAGGCCTTTAGCCATCTCCCCATTTGATTCAAACCATTACCACAATACTACCACACCCCCTTTCTATCCCTTTAGGGACACTACAGATCCTTCAGAACATTATCTGTCCATAGGCCAGCTGAAAACCGCATATTCTACCCATAGGCTTAGCACACAGCAAAACAACAACCTACAAAAAAATGCCTTCCATACTCTCGTTGAATCCGACATTCAGGAGGCTATGAACCAGATAAATGATGAGCAGATATCCTTTTCATCTCTATTCCAGCTTCGTGACGTGATTCGTGAAAATAATTTATTTGAGGGTTTGAATCAGCGCAACAAAACAGCACTCCTCCTAACCGATGATATATTATCTCACGGAACAGAAAAGCACACCATCGACCTCTCCTTCTGTGACTATATTCAATCAGCCCATACTATATTAAAGTGGATTTTAGAAACAGGGTCAGCTCATGATGGTCTTAGCAGTGATCACGATGCCGTTTTAGATATTGCAGCAGCATTCTTGGTAAAGTTGTTTCACGAAAAATCTGTACTTCCCATTATGGCAGATATGATATTCGAAAGAAATCGAAAAGGTCGCTTCAATCATGATTTAGTCTGGGCTTTCTTCGAAGCCAAGGAGCCTCAAAGCTTGATTCTTATAGCAAACCGTTTAAAGTCTGAAAACCAAAAAGATGTTGAATTTGCCCATCAATTGCTAAACTTTATTCCAGGCATCGGTACCGGCAATATGGTTAGTGCAGATCAACAATATTCCTATGTCATCCACTGGCTCCAGGATAATGGCCCATTTTTGCACTATACAGGAGAGAGTCTGCAGCAGCTTCATAAACCCTCTCCCTATGTTATCATCCTAGAGGCTAAATACTTATGCAAGCCTCTTTACGCTAACAAGGCTGAGGTTGCAGCCCCCTTATCCAGCAAAGATTTTCAGCTTTTGGATGCCTATAGCAAATTAGATCTGCATCACAAAATCCTGCTCTCTAACTACTCCCTCTCCCTCTACCGGCAAAATCCGACCTGGTGGCAATCCTGGCTTCAGTATCCTATTGCTGAGCAGATCAAGATCGCTAAAGCTAGAACAGGAGGGAGACTATGACTGTATTTATAGGCAATAGGATTCTTCCAAGTGCTTTTATAGATCAGTATCCACCTAACAGCACGGAAAGAAGAGTAATTGAGATTTTATCCTCCAGTAATCATACTTACCGATACGAATCGGTCAATCACCTGAAGGTGGAACTGGATCTGCGAGCAAATATTGTAAAAGCATCCAGAGAACTCTTCTACAGCGGCATTGGCTTTCGTACTTTTCGAAATTCCGTGTGTAATCCGTCTTATTGGATTCGCAATGAGGATGGAGGCTTTACTTCCAGAGATGACGTTCCTCCCTCTGAAGCGATTGAAGATATCTATAAAAACGGTCGCAGATACGGCACAGAATGTGCTACAGCCATTATCATCCTTTACTTTAAAGCGGTTCTAAATGTATTTCCCCATGACGTTTTCAACCAATTGTTTTCTAAAATACATCTGATGAACTGGCAGCAATTAGACAGCAATCTTGCCATTGCATATTTCCGAAATCCAACAGATTATCTGCCTGGGGATTGCAGATATGTTAAAAATCCCGATGTTAACCCCCTAACTCCAGAATGGCAGGGAGAAAATGCAATTGACTTAGGCAACGGCCTCTATTATGGCCATGGGATTGGTATCAAAACCGTGAATGAAATTATCGCAGCCTTAAATAGAAACAGAAGACCCGGTGCCACCGAATCAGCCTATCTTATGGATTCTGTCAATCGTTTGGGTTTTTCACGTTTGGCATCCTTATATCAACGGCTTGTTAGAACATAACTTATGCCAGCGTTTGGCTATAATCGAGTAGGAGGTAGATAATTATTTTACCTACCGACCTCTCACACCACCGTACGTACCGTTCGGTATACGGCGGTTCCTTAGTTTATGCACTAACAGTTTTGTAATAATCCGTGAAAAATTGATATCCTGCTTCTCTAAGCCGATTATCGGTTATTGAACAGGACAGTATTTGGCTGCCGGCTATATGCCAGTAGCCTTTTCTTGTGTTGGAATACTTTTTCGCATTACTGTGGTTGTAGCCAAGTTTTCTCAGCATTCTGTATCTAGTTTTGATTTTCTTCCATCTTTTCCATATAAACATCCGAAGTCTTCTGCGTAACCACTGGTCTGTATTCAATAAGAGATTCTTCATATCAGCAAGTTTGAAGTAATTCACCCAACCAACTACAAATTGCTTTAATTTTAATTTAAGCACTTCATAGCCAATTCCATTACTTCTTGATGTTACTTCTCTTATTTTGTCCTTCATTTTAGCTACACTCTTTGAATGTACTCGCAGTTTTATTCCTGCTTTTGATGGATAGAATCCATATCCAAGAAATTTGATTTTCCCAATATACGCTACAGTTGTCTTTTCCCTATTCACTCTAAGTTTGAGTTTATTCTCTATGAATGGCAGGATGTTGGAGAGTATTCTCTTAGCACTTCTTTTGCATCTCGCAAATAAAAGTATATCATCAGCATAACGCACAAATTTTATCCCGCGTTTTTCAAGTTCTTTATCAAGTTCATTTAGCATTATGTTGCTACATAATGGGCTGATATTCCCCCCTTGGGCGAGTCCGATATTCGTTTCTTCAAACCGTCTTCCTACTATTGCACCTGCTCTAAGGTATTTATGAATCAGAGAAATAACCCTTCCGTCTTTAATCGTCCTTGATAGTATTTCTACCATCTTTGATTGATTGACTACGTCAAAGAATTTCTCAAGATCCATATCTACAACATAGGTATATCCTTCATTCGCATATTCCTTGCATTTCTTTATTGCGTCGTGCGTACTTCGTTTGGGTCTGAATCCATAGCTAGTTTCACTAAACTGGGGTTCAAATATCGGTGATAATACTTGCAGTATTGCTTGTTGAATGACTCTGTCAACTGCTGTTGGTATTCCAAGATTTCTCTTTTTTCCATTGTCCTTTGGTATTTCTACCCGTCGAACTGGATTTGGATGGTATTTTCCCTCCAAAATGGTCTCTCTTAACTCATTCCCGTTGTCTTTAGGATATTGTAGAAGATGCTCTACTTCCATCCCATCAACTCCGTGTGACCCTTTATTCTTCTTAACCTGCTTAAATGCTCGGTTAAGATTGTCTCGGTCTAGAATTTGTTCTAAAATCCCATTTACTTCACTGTCGGCATTGGTGATGTTGCTTTCAGTTATCCTCTTTTCGGTAAGCGCTCTGTCATACCCTTTGTGTTCCGCACTATCTCTTTGACAGTAGCCGTTGCTACAGCAACGTGTTCTGCTTTCTTTTGTCCCGATTTTGGTAACATTCATTTACTTTCACCTCCTAAGGTTCAACCCTTCATGACTTCGTCGTCTAAGTCACTACTATGGTATCTGCTGACTTCTCACGATGAATCTTGTTTCAACCATATTTCACAAAGGCGTTCCATATGTCCGTGAGACCTCCCCAGGTAAGAACGCAGTCTTTCCTTCCATCTATCTGCCACATTTACACCGTATACTTCCGGATAGTTTAGGGCTTCAGTTTGAGTTGTAACCTTACCCAGCATACGTATGCCTGATGTGATTTCTATTCGTCAGACCAGAAGTTTGCCGCCGGCTTCCTTCAGATTCCTCGTCGCCAAGGACACCCTTGCCTTAAGCTATACACTTGGCACTATCAACCCGTGTTCGGGACTTTCACCCGTTAGACTGCGCCCATGCTGGGCGCACAACCAAAATAGCTTCCAGCTTGATACATCAAGCTGGAAGCTATTTGTTTAGGTTGTACTGCTACTAACTATTGAAACCGCTTATCTATATGCAGCTTATTTTAGATTATATAAGCACTTGACTCCCGGATAGATTGAAGCCATTCCTAACTGTTCTTCTATTCTTAAAAGTTGATTGTATTTTGCTACCCTTTCTGATCGTGCAGGGGCTCCTGTCTTTATCTGTCCCGCATTAATTGCCACAACCAGCTCTGATATGGTTGTATCTTCTGTCTCTCCAGATCTATGAGATACCACCGTAGTATAGCCTGCCCGGTGGGCCATTTGGATGGTATCAAGGGTTTCTGACAGCGTACCGATCTGATTTAACTTGATCAAAATAGAGTTTGTAGTATTTTCTTGTATTCCTCTTTGGAGTCTTACAGGATTCGTAACATAAATATCATCACCCATTACCTGAATCTTATTTCCTAACTTTTTAGTCATTTCTGCAAAGGCTTCCCAATCTTCTTCATGGAAGCCATCCTCAATAGATATGATCGGATAATTGCTAATCAGATATTCATAGTAAGCCAGAAGCTCCTTAGAGTTCATTTTAACCCCTTGGCCAGCAAGGTTATATTGCCCATCCACGAAAAACTCTGATGCCGCAGGATCTAAAGCAATCATAACATCTTCACCGGGTGTATATTTTGCTCTGCCGATTGCCTCAACAATCAATTGAAGTGCCTGTAGAAGCCCCAGAAGGAATCGCGGCTCTGCCAAAAAATCCTCCTTCCAGCATTACATCTACCTCAATCGTAGGGTTTCCTCTTGAATCCAGTATTTCTCTAGCTAAAACCTCTTGAATTTTCATTTTATTACCCCCTTTATTTTTGAGACAAGGCTTTTCTTGTCAATCTAGGCATTCTCATTTTTATAGATCTCCAGCTCCTTGCGGTAGTCTTCAACAATATCTACTACGTGTTGGTAGCTTGCCTGATATTGCCTGTTTTCATGAACTAAGCCAGAAACCTGAAGTTTCATACGATCATAGTCTTTTTTCATTTCATAATAATTGAATTTCAAAGCCCCATATTTCGCATTGGCTTCCATCAGTGCCCTGCGCAGGCGGATATCCGGTTCTTCCCCTTGCGCGATCTCATGGATCTGAGATTGACTATAATAAAAGCTCAACCCTAGGAGCATCAGATTTCTAATGGCTTGCTCTTCAGAAAAGCCCTGTTCCTCCATATACGCCTTGATCATTTCTTTATACGTTTCATCAAACTGCTCCATAATATTGTTCATAGCTAACCTCCGTCTGCTAAGCCTCTTTTAGGTTTTCCATTCTTGTCCTGATGGATGCCAAACCATCCCTTAACTGTTCATAATAAAGCAGTTGTGCTTGTATATTCTCCTTCTTCTGATTTCTAAGCTCCATTGTCTTTTGGATAATTCCCTGTATGTTCGCCACCGTATCGTCTATATGCCCTTGATAAGCCCGTTCAAAGATATACTTGCTGTCTCTTATTTTGCTGGCATAATCCCATTTTAAGTTATTTCCGTTCTTCTCCAGTTCTTCGTCGACCCTTCTCATCATATCGGAAAAAATGATTTTATTTCTCCATTTCTTCGGCATCAGGAAAAGAAAATCCCGAAGCCTTGGACCTAGAAAGGCAGGACTGGAGCTGCCAAACTTAAAGTAGAAGGTATCCTTATCAATCAGATCAAACTCACCGATAGGTTGTGCCAGCCGAAGCTTAAACACTGCATAGGTTATTTCATTTATCAGGTTGATTCCCTGGTTCAGCTTGTCGGTAAACCGTAGAATGATTCCCCGATAGGCTTGCTTTAAATTTTCTATCTGCCGCTTATCCCAGTGGGTATAAGCCTCTTCCACAAGATTTTCAAGCTCCTGGTTGAGCAGCTTAGGCAAGTCCTTTCCGCTCATTTCTTTATTTCTTTCAAATATGTCCTCGAGTCTCCCTTTGATTTGCAAAGCTTGTACTGCCCGAAAGTCCTTTATCTGCACTTCCAAATCTCCAATAATTTCATTTAAATCTGCTTCCACTAAAGCTAATGCTTCCTTCTTTAGTCTTGCGGTATCCTTTACCTTATCTTTAAAAAGATTTAACTGCTGCTCCAGGGTTTCCACAGGACTATTGAGCACAGCTCTTTTAAAATCTATATTTTCCTCCAGTTCCTTAGTCATTCCGTATAGCTTTTCTTCATAGCTTGCCAGAAGATATTTTCCCTTGTCTTTTAGGAGAAAGATTTCCAAATCCTCTTCAAATGCTTTCATACCACTTTGTTCCAAAAGATTCGTATTTCCCGTTTGTTTACCTTCATAGGCTTGTTTTGCAGAAATCGGGTATAACTTTACATCGGATGCCAGAACCTTTGAAATCATTTCCCTTGAAAAGGCTATACTCTCATCCTTTTCTTCCGGATTTAAATAATCGATTTTGTTTTGAAGAAAAAATATCTTATGAAAATATTCCTTTGCATCTTCTAGAAACTCCATTTCCAACTCACCTACCGGTGCATCAGAGGAGGTAAGAAAGATGGCAGCATCGGCTTCCGGCAGATACCGATAGGCTTCTTCCGTGTTATGCTTATGAACGGAACCAATACCCGGTGTGTCTATCAGTACAACCCCATTTTTTAAGATATCTGAAGGGTAATACAGCTCAATAATGTCCACATTTTTACTATTCTCAGGATTCTTTTGCTCTGAGATATATTCATGGATTTGTCTTATGTCTGTCTCCGTGCTCCTATGATCCTTGTAGTGTATAGCTGCCTTTGGAGATGCAGCATATCTGATTCGGGTAATGATAGATGTAATAGGTATTACGCCGGTAGGCAGAATATCATTCCCAAGAAAATAGTTGATCAGGGTAGACTTGCCCCTTTTGAACTGTCCAATGACGACTACATGAAATTCTGTGTGTTTTATTTTTTCCCGCTGTCTTCTGAAGCTGTGAAACAGTGCAGGATTCTCAACTTTTTCCGCCAAAGCTGTAAGCTCATCGGCCATATCTGCGTATTCCTTAACCAACACATTAAACTGTTTAAGCAATAGTACCACTCCCAACACCGTTATTATCTGCTTACTGCCTCATAGATAGTATTCAATGAATGCATACAATTATTTATAGGAAAATACTATAATATTTGAAAAAAACAATATTCTTTAAAAAGCCTTTATTAAAGTTTAGGGTGGATCTTATATGTTTTAGCCATAGATTGTGACGCAGGTAGGGGTGGACGACTCTGTCCACCTGCAGATGCCTTATTAAAACAAGCAGGCAGACACAGGGTCCGCACCCTACAAAATCAACATTATAGTTTAACAGAGCTTTTTAAAAAAAACACAAAAAAGCTCCTACTAAAGATATCCTTAGTAGGAGCCATTAATTGCTGCAGCAATGTTTACGGTGAGCTCCATCACCTTAATGGTTTATATTGTTTCTCAATTCAAGCGATTCAATAAATATATTATAGCTTATTCTTCGGTTATTTTCAATCATATAATAAGTGAATCTTCCCTGTATAAGTTTTTAACATTTACTTCAATGCTATAAACTGCTCTATATCTTCTTCGATCAACTGCAAAGATGCCAACCAGAAATCTTTTTGCCGGAGGTCTTCATTCACCAGACGGGCAATGTCTGCAATGCTGTTCTTACCGGTAGCTGCCAGCAGATGATCATAGGTTTCTACAAAATCACTGCCTGTCTTAAGATATTTTGCATAGAGTCCTTTGGCAAAGAGCAGTCCAAAGGCATAAGGAAAGTTATAGAAGTTGTAATCTGCACTATAGTAGTGAGGCTTTACCACCCACATATAAGGATGCAGCCATTGATGATCCAGCCCCGGCCCATAAGCTTCCTTTTGTGCCCACAGCATCATCTCTTTCAGCTCCCGCACGGAAGGAGATCCTGTTTCTCTTTTTCTGAAAAGCTCACTTTCAAACAGGTATCGGCTGTAAATGTCTACGATCACCTGACCTGCTCCTGATATCCCGCTCTCCAGTATGGTAAAGGCTTCATCCTCAGATGCTTGCTTTAAGGCTGCATCTTTAATGATGGTCTCACAGAAAATAGATGCCGTCTCTGCAATGGGCATGGGATAATCACTGTTCAAGTGGCTTTCTTCTTTTAGACACTCTCCATGGTATCCATGACCCAGCTCGTGGGCCAAAGTCATCACATCATTAAAGGTTCCGGTAAAGTTCGCCAGTATTCTGCTCTCCTTTATGCTGTGGAGGTTGGCACAAAAAGCACCGCCTCGTTTGCCTTCCCTGGGTTCTGCGTCAATCCACTGTTTCTCAAAAGCCTTGTCAGCATAGTCAGCCAGCTTATTGCTAAAGCTTTTAAAATTGTTTACGATAAACCCACGTGCTTCCTCATAGGTAAAACGCATATCTGCTTTACCCAAAGGGGCAAATAAATCGTAGAAAGGCAGCCCCCCTTCATGTCCTAGCAATGCTGCCTTCTTCCGGTAGTACCGATGGAAGGCCGGCAATTTATCCCCCATAGCTGATATCATGGCTTCCAAAGTCTCCTGGTCCATTCTGGAATCCAAAAGGGTCTTTTCTAAGGGGGAGCTGTATCCCCGGGCCTTACTTAAGGTAATCACTTCACCTTTTATGCCGTTTAGACAAGCAGCCGAGGAGGCTTCTATCTTTTCGTAGGCCTTTAATTCTGCCTCGTAGGCTTTTTTTCTTATAACAGGATCTGATTCGTAAGCCAAGTTTCTCACCACTGGCAGGGGCAGCTGTTTCATCTCTCCTGTCTCTTCAATGTCTACCATCAGAGTAGAAGTGAGCAATTCCTGTAGTTTCGTCCAGGCATTAGATCCTGTATTCTTCATCTTTGCAATTAACAGTTCTTCTGCTTCACTCAGCAGGTACTGATTTTGTTTTCGCAGTTGTTGAAGATAAAACTGATGTCCCTTCAGCAATTCTGAAGAAGCCATCAGCTCTTCAAAGCTTTCTAAGTTCCCTATCCATTTTTGAAAGAGCACCTGAGGCGTTGTCAGTTCTGTCAATTCATCTTCCAGCTGCTCTACTATCTGCAGGGCTCTTTCATTCTTGGCATCTACGCTCAGGGTTAATTCTGCAAAGCTGTGAATTTTGGTAAACAGCTGCAAAAATGCATTCTCCATAGATAGAAAAGCCTCAATCTTTTTCAATCCATTATCTTGACTGCAAAGCTCCTGCTCTGCCCACTCCTTCATTTTATGGATCATTGCCCTGCAACTTTTAATGTCCTCTTCAAAGGACTCCGCATCAAAGCCCGTGTATAAAGAATCTAGATTCCATCTCATGATTGTTCTACCTCCTATGCCCAATCTTTAGGATACAGCTCTAAAGACAGCTTAATTTTTGAATTAACCTTTATTATATATTATGATACCCAAAATACCAAATATTTCTATGGCATTTTGACTCTAATACAAATAAATCCTGTTGTCACGGGACAACAGGATTTATTTAGCAAACAGCAGCTTCTGTAATGATTAATTTCTTCTGATCTGCATCTAAAACCGCAGCAGCACCAATTGGTACAGTTATTTTAGGCGTACAGTGTCCTATTTTATAATTCAGTACTGTGGGCTTTTGATAAGGCAGTATGATCTCCTCAAATACTTCCATCAGGCTAAGGCTCTCTTCCGGATTTTCCGGTTCACAATCATTCCAGTCTCCAAGGACGATCCCCGCAGCATCCTCCAGCTTTCCAGCCAGGGCTAATTGTGTTAACATCCTATCTACCCGGTAGGGTTCTTCGCCGATATCCTCGAGGAATAATATTTTTCCTTTTGTATCAATCTCATAAGGGGTTCCCATGGTTGCCGCGATCAATGCAAGATTGCCTCCGATCATCTGTCCCTGGGCTTTACCCTCAAAGAAGCATTGCACCTCTACGCCTTTAGGATTCTCAATATCGCCCATGGGCACCGATTCCATGATCGCCTTTAGCAGAGATTCTTTTGAAAAAGAATCTATTCCCCCGGCTAAATCTGAAGCGGCCATAGGGCCATGGATGGTAATCAGCCCGCTTTTTTGATTGATTGCAGTATGAATTGCAGTAATATCACTGTAGCCGATAAATACCTTTGGATTGCTGTGAATCAGATCATAGTCTAATAGATTCAGTATTTTGGGGGTTCCATAACCTCCTCTCAGGCACATAATGCCATCCACAGAGGGATCCTGAAACATTTGATTCATATCCTCTGCCCTATATGCATCCTTCCCAGATAAATATCCGTGTCTGCCATAACAGCTCTTACCCATTTTTACTTTGAAGCCCAAAGCCTCCAACTGTTCTTGTGCCAGCCTTACTTTTTCTTCTGTGGTAGGGCTGGCAGGGGCAACTACCCCAATGGTATCTCCAAATTTCAGTGCTTTCCCTTTTAACATCTATACCTTCCCCCTATTTGAAATAATTGAGGGCTACACCATAGCCCCCAATTATATTTTATACTATTCAATTGCATTATGCGCCAAACATTGCTCTTGTAACGATTACCGCTGTGATCAGTCCTACCGCATCGGCTACTAAACCGGCAGGAAGTGCATGCCTTGTTTTCTTAATGGCAACAGAACCGAAATAAACCGCTAATACATAGAAGGTTGTTTCCGTAGAACCCATCATTACGGAGGCCATACGTCCGATTAGAGAATCCGGACCATAATTGGTGATTAAATCACTCATGATTCCAGTTGCGCCGCCGCCGGATAATGGTCTCATCAATGCCATTGGTAAAACTTCAGCAGGCATACCAATCAAGCTTGTGATAGGACTTAAAATCTTAGTCACAACGTCCATTGCACCGGATGCTCTAAAAACCCCAATGGCTACCAGCATGGCCACCAGATAAGGGATAATTCTAACGGCTGTTTCATTTTCATGATTCCTAACCATAAAGCCATAACACCAATAAGTCCTAAAGATAAGTCTACACCTGTTTTAGCACTGTTGATGGCAGCTTCTGTCACTGCGTCCATGTTCCCATTGACAGCACCAACAATAATCCCAGCAGCTAGCAACAAAAACCAAATAACATTAATCATTGCAAATTCTTCCCCCTTTTGTTATTCTTAGTGAATTTGAACGTAAGCTTTTTTGAAAAACCACCCCCTGCAGCTTTCAAAATATATGAAATTATATTTTAAGGCTTCCTCTCTTTTTCGGAAATCGTTATCTTATTTCCTACAGCAATGACTTTACCACTGCTGCAAAGATCCACCTATAAAACTAAAATCTATGTCTATAATATTGTAATGGCACATTTTTCGATGCTGCTCTCCATTTCTCCCTTCATTAAATACTGTGGAATTCTTTCTTTTCTTAATAGGTCCTCATAGCTTTCTCTTTCCACGATTACTCCGGCCTTTCCATCAGATACCAATACCACAGCCGGCTTTGGAATACGGTTATAGTTGCTGGCCATCGAATAATTATAGGCCCCTGTATGAAGTACTGCCAGTATGTCTCCCGGCTCAACCTTAGGCACTTTTAAATCCCATATGAGTATATCCCCTGTCTCACAGCACTTGCCCGCTATGGTCACAGTCTGCTCCAACGGCTGATCCGCTTTGTTGGCTACTACCGCTTCATATTTTGCACTGTATAGTGCAGGTCTGGGATTGTCCGGCAAGCCTCCATCCACACTCACATAGGTTCTGATTCCAGGTATCTCTTTAACTGTCCCAACCGTATAAAGTGTAATGCCTGCTTCTCCCACAATCCATCGTCCCGGTTCTATAATGATCTTCGGCATTTCCAGGCCTGACTTGCTGCATTCATCCTTTGCTGTAGTCATTATGGCATCTAAAAAGAATTTCAGCGGCTTAGGCTGGTCTGGCTCTGTATAATAGATACCAAAACCCCCGCCAACATTAAATTCCTTTGTAGCAAAGCCTAACCTATCCTTCATTTCCTTCATGATCTTTACAATATTTTGTATTCCCAGCACATAAATATCATTTTCAAAAAGCTGAGATCCTAAATGGAAGTGAAAACCCATCATTTCAATGTGACTGTATTCCATGGCTCTCTTAACAGCATCGGTGATGATATCCAGATCCAAAGAGATACCAAACTTAGAGTCTTTTTGACCCGTAATAATGTATTTATGCGTATTTCCCTGTATCCCTGGGGAAACTCTAAAAAGGATTTTAACCTTTTTATCCGATTCCTTAGCGATTGCTTGCAGCAGGTCTAACTCATAGAGATTGTCTACAACAAATCTACCAACATTGTGATCAACTCCTAATTGAATCTCCCAGGAGTTTTGTTGTTTCCGTGAAAAATGACATTCTCCATAGGAAATCCAGCCTTTGCAGCAGTATATAATTCCCCTCCGGATACCACGTCTAACCCCAAACCTTCACTCTCAACAATCTTACACATGGTCATTGTCAAAAAGGCTTTACCTGCATACACTGCCCTTACATGATCATATTTATCTATGAAATCCCTGCGTACCTCTCTGCATTTGCTTCTAATCATATTCTCAGACATTACATACAGAGGAGTTCCATACTTTTCTGCCAATTTAACCGTATTGCATCCATCAAAAACAAAGGTGCCTCCATCCACGTTAATCTCTTTCATCTTTTCATCTCCCTCTGCTATATTTCCCATTAGCCTTATGGTATCTAAAAAAGCAAGTATTATGCCAACCGATCACAACAAATATAAATGGCATAAATACTTGCTTTTTATAATTCGCTCAGTTTGAACTTTCGGCTTTCCGGAATACAAGCAGATCTGAAGGAATCTCCCTTTTCCCTGGATTCCCTAGGAAAAAACCCATGCGAACATTCTTTCCGCAATTCCGAACTTAATTCCTTTTTTCCGAACTGCTCAGCTTATATTTTTTTAGTTTTTCATAGAATTGGGTTTTTCCAATCCCCAAAGCTTCCATGGCAGTCTGCTTTTGTCCTCCTGATAGTCTAAGGGCATTTTCAATAGCGCTTTTTTCTGTTTCCTCCAAAACCTCTTTGATAGGCCTGATCCGATTTAGCATTCCAGCTGCTTTGTTTTCATTCCTTAGAATGTTCAAATGGGTAGATAGGATCGTATTTCCCTCTGCCAGGTTAGCAGCCCGCTCCAATACATTTTCCAGTTCTCGGATATTTCCAGGCCAGTTATAGGCCGCCAGCACCTGAAGAGCTTCTCCGGAGATTGTCTTCTCCTCGCTGCCGATCCGCCGGCAAATCTCCGGCAGGAGCGCATATACCAGAGGATAGATATCCTGTTTTCTTTGACGCAGGGGAGGTATCATGATAGGAAATACATTGATGCGATAATATAAATCCTCCCGGAATCTACCCTGGAGCATTTCATGCTCCAGGTTTTTATTGGTTGCCGCAATGATTCTCACGTCAACAGTGATCATTTTTGTACCGCCTACAGCAATAAAAGTCTTATTCTGCAGCACCTGCAGCAGCTTCCCCTGAAGATAGGGTGTAAGCTCCCCAATTTCATCCAGAAAAATCGTCCCTCCGTTGGCAGCCTCGAACAATCCCATCTTCCCTTCATGCTTGGCACCGGTAAAAGCACCCCTTTCGTATCCAAAAAGTTCACTTTCCAGCAAATTTTCAGGGATAGAGGCACAATTCACATGAATAAAGGGTCTCTCACGGAACCTCTCTCCCTCATGAATGGCTCTGGCAAATAAGGTCTTTCCTGTGCCGCTTTCCCCCAACAGCAAAACAGTAGAGTTTGTTTTTGAAGCTTTATAGGCAAGTTTTTTCGCATAAAGCAGCTCCTGACTATCTCCAACAATCTCGGGGAATAGATGTTCCTCCCTTTCATGAGCCCGTAGTCTTTGCTCCATTTCGTCCACGCTTTTTAGTGCCTCATCCCGTTCTCGAATAACCTTTCGCAGTTCAGAGATATCCTCCACCTTTAAGGCTGCTCCGATTCGCTTTCCTTTTCGATCTACCGGCAGCAATGTACAAAGGGTTGATCTGCCGTTGATCTCCCGAAATTTATCTTGATAGCATAGATTTTTCCCAGTGGCGGCATCATAGAATTCATTGATGGTAGGCCCCCCCATATGGATTTCAAAGATGTTCTTGCCGATTACATTTAGCTCTTCGGCGCCCTTTCCCTTCGCACGGTAAGTCTTTCCCTTCAGTATATCTCCTATGCTTTCGCCTCTTGCGGTATACCCTCTGGACTGGTAAAACTTTATCCTTCCTGTTTTTCCATCTATGATAACTATATGTCCAATGGCGTTGACAAATTCGATAGGAAAATCCTCCTGATTGACACGAATGTGTATCTCACCATTGTATCCTTCGATTCTGGCATCTATGTCCAGGCCGTTATAGCGCTCTGTTAAGCGCAAATCATCTCTGCCCTCAAAGGTTTTTTTATATTTATATATAGGGGGATACTTCTTCTCCTGATAGACTCCTGCAAGTATCACGCTGTCCCCTTCCTCCAGGCCATTATCATCGAAGCCTAATACAGCCAGGTCCTCAGCTTTTAAGTCTCCATCGTCTTTTCCAAGGCAATTGTCTGCTATGATGACAATATCTCCGGACTCCAGCTTGCCAGCCTCATGTCCAATCCCTTCATTATATATGATCCCGAATATTTCTTTGGCCTTACGGTTATATACTTGAATATTTCCCTGATGATCTATAAAAATAAAACCTTCTGACATCATATCTGTAAACTGCTGGATGTAGGAATCCTGTGCAAACATTTCTTTTCACCCCTTCCCCCCAATACTTTTTTGCCTTAGGATTTCTTTTTTTAACAAGCATCTTTCTTTGTGTATTATTATAGCATATATATATCTACACTACCTTGGCAATGATGCCGGTCATGGGTATTGGCATGCGGTGATCGGGCAGAATCTTGGTGCAGGGCAAATACAGCGGGTAAAGGCTGCTTTCAGATCCAGCTTGATCTTGTCCATTGTGCTGATGTCAGCAGGAGGACTGAGCCTGGTGATTTTCACCCAGAGGGTCATTGAATGGTTTACCAATGATCCGGACGTATTGTCACAGGGAACCTACTATCTGCAGCTTATCTGTATTTGCATTCCCGCTATGGCCGTCTTTCAGGTACTGGTGGGTACCTTTCAAGGATCAGGACATACGGTCTATGCCAGGTTTATGGATATGGGAAGGCTTTGGGGACTTCCCATTCCCATGATATTATTATTCAAGCATTTTACCCACTGGGGTTCTAATGCCATATGGTATGCAATGGTTCTGAGCAACGTCATCATCTGTATTTTAGGCTATCTGTTATATTTAAAAGGCGGTTGGCAGCAGCAGATTTTTTCGAAAAAAAGTAGGGCATAAAGCACCTTTCATTCATCCATAATTATCCAGACAATAAAATGAACCGCAAGCTTTATAAAGCCTGCGGTTCATTTTATTGATTAATATTGACGGTTTCTAGCAATGGGATCATTTTCTGCATCATAGTAGCCATCTGTGCTCGGGTAATTTTTTCCTTGGGTCTAAAGGTTCCGTCCTCAAAACCAGTGATAATTCCCCTGTAGTTCATTGCCGCTACTGCATTATAGGACCAGTTTTTGCTTGTCATATCCCTAAAAGGATTCTCAAAGGCAGCTTCTGCCTCCTTCGGCAAAACATTATCCAGCATGGCGGCAACCTGCTCCCTTGTCAGTATTTCACCAGGGGCAAAGATGCCGTTCCCTTTCCCTTGAATAATACCATGTTCTCTTGCAATCTCAATTTCCTTCCAGGCCCAGTGGTTTTTGGGCACATCCTTAAAGGATTGGCTGGTTACAGGCTTATCCTGGAGTCCCAAAGCCTTCACCATAATCCCTACGGTCTCAGCTCTATTCAATGTACGATTTGGTGAAAACTGAGTGCTGGAGGTTCCCTTCATCCAACCCCGAATCTCCATTTCTAATATGGCATCATGAGCCCAATGCTTGTCTATATCTGTATAATACCGTCCGTTCAACCAAAGATGGTAATAGTTCCAAACCTGTGGCGTTTCCTGTCCCAAGCTCCAGCTGCCCGTTCCCTTGAGGTTGTATTTCTGTACCAAACGCAGCTTTTGTTTTATAGATTCCTCGTTTTCATACCATATGGTATAGTTGCCCGGCCCAAGCTCTCTTCCAAATACTGAAAACTTTTCATCCTGTGGTTTCACTGTAAATACTGCTTTTGGAGATTTGCTTTTCTCATCGAAGGTAACGGTACCCTTGTATTTGCTGATCAAAGCATCGATTTGTGTTAAATGAATACCATATCCTCCTGAAGGCTCAGCTGCATTCCAATAACGTCCATAGAAAGGAATCCCCAATAGAACCTTCTCTGCTGGGATCTGCTTTAATGCATACTGTATGGATTTTTCTACAAAGCTAATACTTGCAACCGGACCTGCAGGCCCTCCTCGATAGCTTTCGTCATAGGTCATGACCATCAGGTGGTCGCTATACTGGGCCAAGCCCTTATAATCATGTCCTCCGTTAATTCCCGTAACCCTGCCGCTGGGATTCGCAATAACCGCTACAGACAGCTCTTTTCCTTTTGGCAGCTTTTGTCTTAACAGTCTGATAAAATCCACATAGGCTTCTCGATCCTCTTCCGTAATATTCTCCAGATCCGCATTCACGCCGTCCAGATTATACTTCGCGATTGCATCGACAATCTCCTGAGCCAATGCTTCCCGGTTTTTTAAAGCAGCCCGTGCAACCTCACGGCTCCAGTGGTTGCTTAAGAACGGTACAACCCGAATGTTTCGTCTTTGCATTTCTTTAATAAAACTGGGGTCAATTCTTGTAGTCAGCTTCAGGCTTCCATCCTCATTCAGATCAAAGTAGCTGGGAGATACCACATTCAAAGACCCCTTTGTCTTATCCACATAGCCTGTAAATTGATTGGTATTTCCGAAATATAAATAGCTCATATTAAATTTTGTCTTTGACGCACGCACCTGTCCATAGGGTAAAAAAGCCAGAATCAGAATCAATAGCCCTATAGTTTTTACCAATTTTTTAGTAAAAATCTTTCCCATCCATTGCCCCCTTTAGTTTGTCCTACAAAAATCATAAGGGGCGCTCTGGGAGAAAGCAACGGGAAATATCTGCTAAATCCTTCTATTGACTAGTACTGCTGCCTGCCCCTGCCCTTCTGGCAGTATCCTAATAAAATTAACAATTTTTAGTATGATACTTCAGTAAATTTGTATATAATAATAAGTAACTACCTTAATCCCATAGACAGGAGTGATGATTATGACTGTAAAACTGAGGGAGCCCGTTAGTGGATTAACCCATTTGGCTGGGGCCATATTATCTATCATTGCTTTGATTCTGCTGGTCTATTATGCAGTAGTTTATGCAACGGTTTGGCATATCGTAGCCTTTTCTATTTTTGGAGCCAGCCTGATCCTGCTCTATACCGCCAGCTCCCTATATCATTTGTTAAATATCTCAGAAAAAGGCATCCGAATCCTGCGTAAAATTGATCACATGATGATTTATGTACTGATCGCCGGCACCTATACCCCTATTTGTTTAGTTGTGTTAAGAGGTGTTTGGGGTTGGAGCCTGCTGACCAGCGTTTGGGCCATTGCCCTTTCCGGCATTATCATGAAAGCCCTATGGATGGGCGCTCCCCGCTGGCTGTCCACCTCCATCTATACCCTCATGGGCTGGATTGTGGTGATAGCATTTATTCCCCTGGTTCGAACGATCCCCATAGGGGGCATGGTCTGGATGGTAGCAGGAGGATTGTTTTATACCATTGGCGCTGTGATCTATGGAACCAAATGGCCGCCGATTCCCTCAAAGATTTTTAGTTTTCACGAGGTGTTTCATCTATTTGTATTAGCCGGCAGCTTCTGTCACTTCTGGCTGATGTACAGATACGTTCTATATTTAGGATAGAAATAAGCCTGCATCCATTGATTTGATGCAGGCTTTCTATTTTGCTTTTTCCTGTTTTTCTCTTTTTCTGCTCTTAAGCTCCGCTGCAATCCAGATCAATATGGGTAAAGCTACCTGAAATGGAAAAGCATAATAGGGCCATACCTGCGATGCCCACTCCACGGTCTCCATGACACTGCCATAGATAAAAAAAGCCGTATTGATTACCAATGCGCCTACCGGAGTTACAACAAACCGGTAATCAGCAATACCAAAGAGCTTTGTAATTCCTTTACAGGCAGCCAGAAGACATATGCTGACTTTTATAAACCCTCCAATTAAAAAAACGATGGCCACAATAATTTCCATTCTTTGAATAAACTCACCAATGTTGAGGCGTGCTACGGCTATATATGCGGGAAAATAAACTGCCTTATAAGTTTGAATCCCCAGTACAGCAACCTCCGTCAAAGAGCTAATCAATATAGCGAATCCTCCCAGGGCCAAACCCGTAAAGTATACCTTATAGGCTGATTCTTTTCGTTTTAATACATCAAAGGCCGCCAAAAACAATACCGTCTCTGCAAAGGGAAAAGTGAAGACAGCATAGCCACCCTTTAGGACTGGCTTGATGCCATCGTATAAAATAGGCAAAAGATAGTCGATTTTCATATTGGGAATCAGTAAAAGAATCGCTGTCAGCATGAGCAGTGCCGTAATGGGAAGAAAAAATTCTGCCCATCTGCCCAGCACTTCTATCCCTTCCTTTACACCCCAGATGCACAAAGTGCCTGTAACAGCCATAGGGACAATCATGGGTGTCCCTTCTAATCCGACAATTGATATAAAATCCCCAAAATTTCGTAAAACCAGCACACACAAATGAAAGGCAAACCACGTATAGATTAGTACCAATAGCTTACCTAAAAACCTCCCAAACAGCTCCTGTGTGATGTCGAATAAATCCTTTGTAGGAAACAGATAGAGAATTCTGGCATAAATAAATACAGCAACCCCAGCAGCAGTCACAGCCAAAAGAATAGCCAGCCATAAATCCCTTCCGGCTTCCACTGCTGTGGGCAGCACTAGGGTACTTCCCGTTATAAAGAGAATCAGCAGCATAATTCCCTGCTTATCTGAAATCACTTCTCGATCCATTGACAATCCTCCTACATCATTTTTTCATCACCATTTCTACAATCTTTTCAATAGGCTTCGCAGGACTTGGAGGCTTTATATCCAGCGACAGCAGTATGCTGATCACAAAGGCAGTCAAAAACAATGTGCCATACAGCCATAGCTTTTGATACTGCCCCTGCTTCAGTAACGGAAGAATTTCGAAAAAGCCTATAAGAAAATATAATACAATAATAAGTATTACCATCCTTTAATCACCTAATCCTATGGGTTTGCTCGTTAACGCTGTACTCCTAATTTTTACCTTTATATTGATTTTTGTATCTAAATTTGGAAATATGTGATCCCAATCTCCCCTAATGCTTTTCCATAGATCAGGCATTTCCCGCTTAATGGTTTGGGCAAATCTGAACACATCCGTATTGTAGTGGTGCTGTACCTTTCGGATAGTAGTGTCTATCTGCCTTTCCACTGTAGCTTCCGTTACCTTCTCAAGAAATTTAATGCCCTCTTCTGTAAAATAATCGTTGGTAGTACTCAGTTCCCCTATGCCTACATCTAAAGAAACATCTATTTTCATCTTCAACCTTTCTCTTTCATAGATAGGTTTCACCTTTGTTTTGCTGCTAAAAACCTCCATGACCACCTTTGTATCTTCTTCTCCTACCTCCTCTGTTATAATAAGTCCCCCATGCACCTCATTTCTTACCCAAAGCATGGCTCTGGTCTCAATATCATCCAGCCATCCCACCATTTTTTCTCCCTTAAAAAGAGCACTTCCCGACACCTGCGGTATGCTTTTTCCGTGATAGGGAACGAGATAAATCCCAGCTGCAACAGCACCACTGCCTTCCTCTTGCAAATCTTTCAAAAACTCCCAGATTTCCATAGTGGGAAACCTTGACAGATGCTCTTCTGATCGCATAATATCCTGTATTTGGTACATGAGAACATCATATAGCCCCTTTTCTCCCCCAAAAATTTTCCTGGCAGTTTTTTCTTTAGATATCAATACCCACATGTCCCCTCTGACCTCTGCATCTCTGTTGATCCAGTCTAAAACAGGTATGATATTGTCTTTTGCCAGGCTTTCAGAGAAAATGAGGGTTTTAGCATGACTCCAAAACAGTTTTTTTCCGCTTTTTCTAATAATATTTCGCACTGCGTCGAAAACAGCCCTTCCCATGCCCTCGAAAACTGCCGATTCAATTTTCGCTCCTTCTGGCCCGGCTTTGGGGTCGATGATTTCCGTGGTTACCAGGTAATTATCATCGATTTTGTCTACCGCCATACCTGCAGTAATAGCCATCTCATCCAGCTCCCTGTAGTCCCAGCACCCGGTAAGCAGGATCAAAGTGATAGGAATTAAGCCTATCTTAATAATTTTTTTGTACCTCTTCATAGCCCCTATTCCCCTTTCTGCCTCTTTGCATCTTCCTTGCGGGCTGGATTTTTATCTCCGATCAGCTTAGGCCGATAATACATATACCACCAGGGAGCCCGAATGGCCGTATCTTTGACATCCTGTTTGTTTAAAGGCATACTATCAAGCATATAGGGTACCCCAAAAGACCGTATAGACATGAGGTGAATAAAAAGCCCCATCACACCAAACATGAATCCATACAGCCCCAGAAAACCTGACAGCAGAAGCAGGATGAGTCTTGTAAGAATCAGCTCTCCCAGCATTTGCGGCAATAGAAAGCTGCTGATTCCTGTCAAGGCAGTCACAATCACCATAGGTGCTCCAACCAATTGGGCACGGACTGCTGCCTCCCCTAAAACCAAGGCCCCCACAATACTAACTGCTTGCCCGATAGGTCTCGGCAGCCGGATTCCAGCCTCTCTCAGAATCTCAAATGCTAATCCCATGGCAATAGCCTGAAAAATAGTGGGAAAGGGGACCCCTTTTTTAGCTGCGGCAATGCTAATGAGCAAGGGCGTTGGAATCATCTCTTGGTGATAAGTAACCAGTGCTACATATATAGCCGGTATGCTTATGGAGAAAAAGCAAGCGGTATATCTCAGTATTCTATTAAGACTTGCAAAATAGTAATTGTGATAATAGTCTTCATTGGCTTGAAAATATTCCAAAACGAGAAAAGGCATTGTCAAAACAAAGGGGCTTCCATCACAAAACAGTGCCACCCTTCCTTCCAGCAGTTTTGCAGCTACTATGTCCGGCCGCTCGGTCGTTCCAACAGTTCTCCAGGGTGATAGGGGTGCATCCTTTATCAACTCTTCTATATAGCCGGAATCTAATATTCCGTCTATTTTGATTTGATCCAAGCGTTTCATAGCCTCTTCAACAATCTTATCATTGGCCACTCCCTCTAAATAGCTGATACAAACCTTTGTTTTGGTTCTTTCTCCGATTTCTTTAAAACGAAATTTTAAATCAGGGTTTTTAATTTTTCTTTTCACCAGACTGATATTGATGATCATGGACTCGATAAAGCCTTCACGAGGACCTCTTACCCCACTCTCCGATTGGGGCTCTTCAATAGCTCTAAACTGCCAGCCCTTTGTGTTAACGATTAGACCCTCGGCAATTCCCTCTGCCAGTAAAACTGTATCTCCATATAATATGGCAGCAATGATTTCATCCAAAGAATCAGTAGTTTTGATATCTCCTGACTGCAATACCTTTTTTGTTAATTCATCCAGGAAGTGCCTATGGGCAATATGACCCTTCTCCGCAGCTTTCATTAAAGGCTCCACAAGATGTTCATTCATAACTTCCTTATTGACCATGCCCTCAGTAAATAGGATATAAAATTTTGAAGGGTATAGATTTTCATTTATAATCTCACGATAAACAATGGTCTCGTCATGCTCAAAAATCCTTTTCAACCGTAAAATATTTTTTCCCAAGGATTTTTCTAATTTCCCATGCTTTTCTGTTTCTTTATCCCCAACATTAGTATTTCCGGATAATATTTCTTTCAGTATCCTAAACATTATTAGATTCCTCTTATCTACTTTTGTTAGTCTAGTATTTCCAGTTACTAATGTTTCATGCACCCTATAGAAGAAGGCCCTACCGCAATTATTCTACGATAGAGCCTTTTGTATACTTATTATGCCTGCATAATTTGTATTTCCTTATCTTCTTTAAATTGATGGGTATAAAGCTCATAATAATATCCTTTTTGTCCAATAAGCTGTCTGTGACTTCCTGCCTCAATAACCTTTCCATTCCGAAGGACTAAAATCCGATGAGCAGAACGGATGGTAGAGAGCCTGTGGGCAATAATAAAGCTGGTTCTTCCCTGAAGCACTTTTTCGATGGCCTGTTCTATCCTTTGCTCTGTCTCCGTATCAATTGAGGAGGTAGCCTCATCCAATACAAATATCTTTGGATTTGCGAGGATAGCCCTGGCAAAGGAAATCAACTGTTTTTCCCCCGTTGACAGGCGATTTCCGCCCTCGCCCACCTGGGTATCATAACCCTTCTCCATCTGCATAATAAAGGGATGGGCATTGACCAATTTTGCTGCCTCAAGGATCTCATCCTCCGAAGCCTCCAGCCTGCCATATTGAATATTCTCCCGGATGGTGCCGCTAAACAAATGGGGGGTCTGCAGCACATATCCCAGATTAGACTGAAGCCACAGCTGGGACCGCTGACGGTAATCTATCCCATCGATTAGAATCTTCCCTTCCGTAGGCTCATAAAATCGGCACAGCAGATTAACAATAGTGCTTTTTCCCGAGCCTGTTTCCCCCACCAGTGCTATTTTCTCTCCTGCTTTTACCTCCAGATTGAAGTTTTCCAGCACTTTTTCCCCTTCTTCATAAGTAAAGCTGACATTTTGGAAGGTAATATTCCCATGGATTTGCGGCCAATTTTCTTTTTTGGGGTGAAATAAGTCCCCGTAGACTTTGACAACATGCTCCTCATCTACAATCTCCGGTTTGCTGTGGATCATAGACAATACTCTTTCAGCGGAGGCCTGTGCAGCTTGCAGCTCCGCAATAATTCTTGCCAGTTCCCTAACCGGTTCAAAAAACTGAATGGTATAAGATATGAAAGCTACTAGTGTGCCGAAGCTGATGGCCTCCAGCAAGACCCCTCGCCCCCCAAACCAGATTGCTAAACCGGTACCCACACTGCCCAAAGTCAATACCACAGGGAGAAAAACAGAAGAAAATATGGCGGCTCTCACCGAGGAGTGAAACATCTCTTTGGTCAACAGTTGAAAATCTTTTAGGTTTTCTTCTTCTCTTACAAGGGTTTTAGAGGTTTTTGCCCCCATAATTCCTTCATTGAAGGCACCTGTAATCCGTGAGTTGACTTTTCTCACCTGACGGTAGGAGGCTAGTATTTTCCTCTGAAAGTAAAGACTAATCATTACCAGAAAAGGCGCTACTACCAAAGTAATCAGAGCAAGCTTCCAGTTGAGGTAAAGCAATACCGCCATAATGGCCGTCATCAAGCTGCCGCCCCAAACCAGATCCACCAAGCCCCAGGAAAGTATCTCGCTGAGTCGCTGTATGTCTGAGGTCATGCGGGCCATAATCCAACCTACAGCGGTTTTATCATAGTAGGAGAAGGAAAGCTCCTGAAGTCTTTGAAAAGCGATTTTCCGGATATCATAGCAGACACCCATTTCGATCTTTCCCGCGACGGCAATCAGCATCCATACATTTACCGTTTGAATGCCTACCAGTACAGCATAGGCCAGCGCAAAACCCTGGAGTCCCTCCGTCGTCCCCGGAATGACAAAATGATCAATGGCGTATCGGGTCATCAATGGAAATATGACATCGATCCCTCCCACCGCCATCATGATCAAGGCAAGGAGGATTAAGTGCTTTTTATAGGGCTTTGCATAGGTCAGCAGCCGTTTCCACAGTTGGGCATCGAATTGTTTTGTAAATTCCTGTTCCTTGTATACGCTCATGGTTGTCTATCCTCTCTATTTCTATTTTACGTCTATACTAGGCAATACTCTTAGAATATTTTTATCTAGTAGAGGCAGACCTGCGTGTCTGCCCGCTTTTTCGGGATGAGACATAGGTCGTTCCCCATAGGCGTCAACTTAATCTAAGTATTTCCAAATAACCCTTAGTAGCATGTCATTCTGAGCGTTAGCGAAGAATCTTATGGAACATACACAAAATTACTTTTGATTGTCAGAGTATATCATCTAGCTTAAAGATCCTTCGACTTCGTTTTACTCCGCTCAGGATGACAAATGATGGGTTAAGTTGACGCTTATAGGTCGTTCCCTACAATTCTTTCAGGGTTTACATAAGGAACGGCCCCTGTGCCGTTCCGCTGAATGTTAGATTTCTCAATCACACATCTATATTAAAGGTATGTTTTCAAGAGGATACGATAATATCACTTTCTGAAATTGCCTTCTCCTCCAATATTTCCTCCTCCAACAGATTCTGTATGGCCCATATCCGCTGATACAGTCCGGGCTTCTGGATGAGTTCTTCGTGGGTGCCTGATTGAACAATCTCACCATGCTGAAGTACTAAAATCATATCTGCATCTGCAACCGTAGTAATTCTATGGGAGATGATAAAGGTTGTTCTGTTCTTATTTCTTTCTTTAAGAGCTTTACGGATCATCTCCTCCGTTTCCGTATCTACGGCACTTAAGGAATCGTCAAAAATTAATACCGGACTATCCTGTACCAGGCTTCTGGCAATAGCTATCCGCTGCTTCTGCCCTCCTGACAGGGTAACGCCCCGTTCACCGACAGCCGTGTCATATCCCTTTTCAAACTCCAAAATTCCCTCATGGATAGCGGCTGCCCGGGCAGCCAGAATGATTTCTTTTTCCTTTGCTTCAGCCTTTGACAGCCCAATATTTTCCTTAATGGTTTTTGAGAAGAGGAAGGGCTCTTGCAGTACAATACCTATATTTTTTCGAAGCCACTTTTTATGAATCTGCTTCAGTTCTACCCCGTCAATAGTGATAGACCCCCTTTGATAATCATATAATCTCAGCAGAAGGTGTACCAAAGAGGATTTTCCTGAACCGGTAGCCCCTAAAATCGCCACAGTTTTCCCCTTCTCAGCGTGGAAGGATATATTTTTCAATACAGGGCTTTCTCCATCATAGGAGAAAGATACATTTTCAAAAACAATATCGCCTTCTATTTTTGGTTTTTGACCGTCAGTATCCATATCTTCCATGGGATGCTGGAATATTTCCTCAATCCTTCCTATCGATACCAAAGTCTTTCCCATATCGGTCAAGATTCTTCCCATTTGCCGTATAGGCCAAAGCAGCATGGTTTCGTATGTGGTAAACACCACAAGGGTCCCCAAGGTGATCCTTCCGATTGAAGCCCAATAAGCTCCAACGACTACCACCGCTCCAATCTGAAGCATGGTGAGCAAATCGGATAATGACCAGTATCCCGCTAATAATCGTATCAAATCATAGGTAAGATCTCTGTATTCTGCATTACTTTTCTCAAATTTTTCCGCTTCAAAGGCCTGCCTTCCAAAGGCCCTGACTACCCGAATTCCCGTGAGATTTTCCTGCAATACCGTTGAAAGCCTGCCTTCTGCCTCATCAGACAATTGAAATGCCTTCTGCACCTTCATGAAAAAAATCAAAGCCGATATAAAAATAATGGGCACCACAATGATAGAAACAAGGGTGAGGGATACATCCAAAGACAGCATGATGAATAGGGCAAAACCCAGCATAAATACAGTTCTCCCTACTTCCACCAACTGTACCGCTAAAAACCGGCGAATGGTTTCTACATCGGAGGTACATCGTTGGATCAGCTCTCCTGTTTCCACTTTAACGTGATAATCATAGGATAAATGCTGCAAATGGTTGAACAAAGCCTCTCGGAGATTTCGGGCAATGTCTTCGGAGGCCTGGGCGGACCACTTCCCCTTTGCATATAAAAAAAAGCCATTCATAATATTCAATAAAACCAGAGCTAAGGCTGCAATCCACAGATTGTGCATCAACAGGCTTCTTCCGCCTAAGTTCTCTATCAGCCCATGCACCCACAAGGGGCCTTGTATTGCCTCTTCACCGATAATAGAATCGATGGTGACCCGAATCACCAGCGGATTTACCAAAGTAAAAATTGTTGATATTCCGATGCTTATTACTGCACCCATATACAACAGCTTATTCCCTTCCATGTACTTCCATAATAGTTTGAGCTTATGCCACATGTCTTCACTTCCTTATGCATATATTTCATGTTGCAATGATTGTACCGACAAAAAAACCACAGGTATAATACCTATGGCACACATTCAATATTCTCTATTATCCACTTGCAGCGGTTGATCAAATGGAAATAAAAAATACCATAGGCAGTCACACACAACCCATGGTATAAATACCCCATTTTCTTACATGCAAAAATATCTTAAGATATTTCTATCCATCTGCAGGTCGTGTGAAAAGAAAATAAATTTACTGCAATGCTGTAATGGCTATCAAAGTTTTTCATATTCACGACCTCCTTTTAGAAAATTCTGGATTTCTTATTATAGTATAGTATTTTTAACTGTTTTATGCAATTATTTTTTTATATAATCTTTTCTCCCCCATATCTTTCTCCGCCCCCATCAGGAAGTATACCATACCGCTCAGTCCACAGGGTCTTATATTTTAGGGCTTGTGCATGAATACTGTCCATGCTTTCTATTGCTTTTACTACCTTTCCCGGCATTCCGACAACCAGGGAATTTGGAGGTATGATTTGATTTTCTCTTACTAGTGCTCCTGCAGCAACGATACTTCCTCTGCCAACAACAGCCCCGTTTAACACCGTTGCCCCCATACCAATCAGACAATGATCCTCAATGGTGCAGCCATGCAGTATGGCGTTGTGTCCTACGGTTACAAAATCGCCTACAATCGTAGGGTGTTCATCGGCTACATGGACTACGCTGTTATCCTGGATATTGGTATAGCGCCCGATTTCTATGCGGTTCACGTCGCCCCTAACCACTGTATTATACCATATGCTGCTGAATTCTTTCATGGTAACGTCACCGATTACCTTAGATCCATCGGCTCTGTAGCTTTTTTCATCCAGCTTAGGCTGTATCCCTTCAAATTCCTGTATCATATGTAAAGTCTCCTTTCAGTGAGGTCTATATTATATATTCCCTTTCTTCGCAGGTTTCAATCCTATATGTCTTCCCATATGTTCCAGTGCATCCCTTTGTTTTTTGGATGAACATAAGGGCGATATCGTCTTGGTAAGCCTTTCCCAGTTCCTGTTGGTGTTCTTTCAGAATATAATCCATACAGCTTTCAGGGTCCTCTTGAAGCAGGCGAAATAACTTAAGCCTGTTGGCTTCAAGAAAATCATGAATCTTATCAACAGTCATATGCTTTCCCATTAAACCATCGGTATATAAAAGGACTGCATCCTCCTTTTCTATTTCTAAAATATGCTGCTCATAATCAGCCTCACGAAACATACCCAGGGGATATCCGTCCTGTGCTAAGGTGATGAAACACGCATCCTCCTTCTTGAAAAGGATGGGATAAGGATGCCCTCCATTGGCATAAGTTAACAAATCTTCCTGTATCATACCGACAAAAGCTGTAAAAGACAGCATAATATGCTCCGGCAGTATCCGTATAAATAATTCATTCATGTAGCTTAGTATTTCATCGGGCCGGCTCATTTTACTGCAGCAGTCGTGAAAGATAATCTTAATCATGGAAGAAGCCATGGCAGAGGCTACACCGTGCCCCTCAATATCTGCAATGATGAACCACAGGCGGTTCTCCACCTCAATGCAGTCGAAAAAATCTCCCCCAACCTCGATACAGGGCACATACCTGCCGAATACATTTGCGGTCTCTAGTTTTTTTGACTTCGGCAGCAGGGAATTTTGAAATATATTGGCCAGCTGAAGCTCCTGCTTAACCTGCTTATAGAGATTCTCCAATGATTCCCGTTGTTCATAGTTCCGTATGGCATTTCTTACCTTGAAGGGAAGTACTACCTGCATTTGTTTTACAGATAAAGGCTTGGTAAAGTAATCGTATGCCCCTAGCTCCAATGCTTTTTGTATGCTCTCAGTGTCATCTAACGCAGTATACACGATTACAGGTAAATCTCTTTTATGGTTATTATTTTTGAGGTGCTCCAGTACAGAAAAGCCATCCTCCAAAGGCATCATTAAATCTAGAATCACTAAATCCATCTTTTCCTCTTGAATCAACTTCTCCGCTTCGATCCCATCTTCTGCTTCATAGAATATATAATGATCAGAGGGATTTTGCAAAACTGTTTTCATAATCTCCCGATTCATCCACATATCGTCTACAATCAGTATTTTATACATATTCTTCACCTCTATTAATCCTGCTGATCAACAACACCCCGTTCACTGAAAATATTCAATCCCATTGGACTCATTTCATTGCTTTCTATCTGCCAATACCTCACTCAGCGTCCTTTTTACCAATATAAACTCCTTGTGAAGCCGCGGCATCAGCTGTGCTGCAACAGATAGTTTTTCTCCTGCAGCAGCTGCTTCAAGTTCCTTGGCTAAGGCGGATAAATTCAGGGCTCCCACATAGGCACTGCTGGATTTGATGTTATGGGCCCCTGCTCTAAGATTTTTCATATCCTTATTCTTTAAATGCAGATTCATAGATTGAAGCAGCTCGGCTGTAGTATTCAGATATCCCTCCAACAACCGGGCCAGAAATATGCCACTGTTATTCTGCTCCCCTATATCTTCCAAGTCCTTTAATACTTCTTCACAGATTGCATCTTCTGATTCCGGTGAGCTTTTTGCCGGCGTGTCCATTTTCTTTTCTATGCCGCCGCACCATTTTTCAAGTATGGAACTTAAACCCTGCAAGGTTGTGGGTTTTGCAATATAATCGGTCATCCCGGAAACCATGCATTTCTCTTTCTCTTCTAGAAGGGCATTTCCTGTCATAGCAATAATAGGCACCTTTGCAGTCTGGGAGTCCTCTATACTGCGAATTAACTGCGCCGTTTTATAGCCGTCTATATCGGGCAGCTGACAGTCCATTAATATTGCAGCAAAGGAATGCTGCATGACTGTCTTGACCGCTTCTCTACCGTTTGAAACGCTTTGAGCCTTATATCCCAGTTTATTTAACTGATGCAGAATTACTTTCTGATTCACGGGATTATCTTCTACCACAAGAATGCTGCCTGCAGCGATTCTATCCTCTGTTTTTATGCTTTTTTTATCTCCGATCATCTTGCGTTCATCTCCAATATCCGTCTGTCCTGCCTTTGGCAAAGATAGGATTACAGAAAAGGTTGACCCCTTTCCTTTTTCACTTTCCACCCTTATTTCTCCTCCCATGAGTTTTATGATTTCCTCACAGATTGCCAGTCCCAATCCGGTTCCATGGTGCTGCTTCCCGCTCTGTTGATGCTCTTGTACAAAAGGTTTAAATATATCTTTTATACTGTCTTTTGCTATGCCGATGCCCGTATCTTCAACCTCTAAAACTATTTTTGCAGTTTTTTCCGTTTCCTCCAAAATTCTACTCTTCGCTATGATACGGCCTTCATTTGTAAACTTAACTGCATTATTCAACAGATTCAGCATGACCTGCCTTAGGCGGATTCCGTCCCCTATTAGGTATAGAGGTTTGTCTAAATCCGTTTGATGCAACAAAGTGATCTTTTTCCTGCGAGCTTCCGCTTCTACAAGCTTTAAAGAACTGTCTATCACCTGTCTGGCTTCAAATATCTGTTTATTTAGAGAAATCTTTCTTGCCTCCAGCTTCGACAAATCCAATATATCTTCTATAATATGCAGCAACAAATAACTAGAATCCAAAATAATATCCGTATACCCCCGCTGTTCCTCCGTCAGAGATGTTTCCCGCAGGAGCTCTGCCATCCCCATGATGCTGTTCATAGGGGTTCTAATCTCATGACTGATGTTTCTAATCAATTCACCTTTTTCCAAATAAGCCGCTTCTGCTGCATCCTTTGCCTCTTGAAGCTTTCTGTTTAAATCCACCAGCTCCGTAATATTTCTGCCCACACCTGCTACTTGTACCACTTCACCGGCATCATCATAGATGGGGGATAGCGATGTCTGTATGAAATTCAAAACACCATTTATATAAGTTGACCACTGGTAGATTACATTTTCCCCTTTTAGTGCCCGCTCATTTGCTGCTATATGAACTCTTCCCTTTTCTTCCCCCATGATTTCAACAGCGGTTTTACCAATAAAATCCTCTTGATCAGCTGATCCTCTTTCTAGCCATTTCCCGAAAACAGCTATGTGTTTATGATTCCGGTCTAATAAAAATACAACATCATTCACACTATTCAAGATATCCCTATACAGCTTTTCTTTGTCTTCTATTTTCCTCATCATACAGGTGTTTTCTCCCATATCCAGCTTATACAATATTCTTGGCTCTATTCTCACTGCTACTATTAATACTATCTTCTCCATGGGCAAGAATCAATAACTATTTGCTCATTTAAATACAAACAAGACTGTTTATGAGCAGTCAATGGATTGGCAGTTTTATAGATGGAAAATAACACTGCTGTCTATTAAATTCCCTTTTTCATAGGTAATTTTTCCTGAAAAGAAATGATCCTGCTCCATCCACCGTAGAAATAACCGATCCCCTTCCCACAAATTCAGGTTTTCCAGTTCCCCTTTATCAACCCACTGCAGCACTCCTTCCGAAGAATCGGTAATCTCTCCGGAAAAATTCCTGGCAACAAATAAAAAAACATACCAATCCTCTTCATCCTTGAATCTTGGAAAGGTTAAGATACCCTTAAGGGTTGGAGCATGAATGCTTAAGCCGCTTTCTTCCCTCACTTCCCGGATAATACATTCTTCCGGAGTTTCTCCCGGCTCCATCTTTCCTCCTAATCCAATCCATTTTCCATGGTGTACATCATTGGCTTTTTTAATTCGATGCAGCATGAGATATTGATTTTCCCTCTCAATATAGCAGATGGTCGAAAGCTTCATCATGATTTCTCCTCTATGCTTTAATTAACGATGGTAATCTCAATTCTTCTATTTTTGGCTCTACCCTTGGACGTAGCATTTGTATCAATGGGATTATGTTCCCCAAAGCCGCTGACAGACACCCGTTCCTTATGAATTCCTTTCTTCTCCGTGAAAAACTTCACTACATTAATCGATCGCGCTACAGACAGCTCCCAGTTAGAAGGAAATTCCGGTGTACAAATAGGTATATTATCCGTATACCCTTCCACGATAATAGGGTTGTTGATGCTTTTCAGTTTGTCCCCTACCTTGTGAAGGATCATATAACCTTCTTCGGAAATTGCAGCTTTCCCACTATCAAAAAGAATGCTGTCTTTAAAACGAATCAGCAGCCCTCTTTCGTTTTCCAGGATATCCACTGCATCCATTAAATTCTTTTCCCTCAAAAAGCTAATGAAATCCTCCTTTGAGGTTTTTATATCATTTTTTATATCCTGCAGTCCAAAAAGTTGGGCCGCAAGAGATTCCTTTTCACTCCTTAACTTTGTATTCTCTGTATGGAGCTGTTCTACCTCCGCTGTAAGGGTGTTTCGAACCTGGTAGAGTGCAGAAAGCTCCTTGGTGGAAAAAGTAAAGAATATGATAAAGAAGCATAGGATAATCGTAATCATATCGCTGTAGGTAATCAGCCAGGTACTGGAGAATTCTATTTCATGCTTTTTATCTTCAGGATTCCAACTCATAGGCAGTCAAATTCCTTTCTTCCATTCTGTTTCTTGGATACTCCAGGCGATGACTTTCTTTTAGCATCACATTCATTTTATCGAATACGTTTCTTGGCGAATCATTTTGAGCAATCAACAATATTCCCTCCGTAATCATGGCAAACCGCAGCATATTTCTGTCGATATATTCTTTCAGCCGTCCCATCAGAGGTACTGCTGCAAAGTTGGCGATAAGCCCGCCGTAGAGGGTACTTACCAGTGCATAAGCCATGTTGTTCATGATCATATCAGTTTTATCCATGTTAGAAAGCAGTCCGATCATTCCGACCAGAGTGCCTATTAAACCAAAGGAGGGTGCTACATGGGAAATCATCTTCAATACATTGTAGGACCGATATAGATTTGCTCTTCTGGATTCCATATCCTTTTCTAAAATATCCCGCATGACTTCCGGTTTTTTATAGTCATTGAGCAGGATCATCGCATCCCTCAAAAAGGTTTGGTTTTCCCTTTCAATTTCTGATTGGATGGATAAAATCCCTTCCCTTTTCACTTTTACACTAAGCTGGTGGAGCTTGTGGATATCCCCTGCATAATCAATTTTGTCCGTAAAGCTGGCCCGAATCATTTTAGCGGTTGCGATTAAGGTGTCAAAGGAGAAACTGATAATGACCGATAAGATAATTCCTGCAAAAATAATTTCCAGGGCTGTAAGATTAAAAAACGCCCTTAAGGATATACTGCCCAGCAAAGAATGTATAATCAATAACACTAAAGCACCGATGACTGCAAGCTTGATATATTGATCCCGGCTCTCTATTTTCATGAACTGCCTCCTAACTATGTATTATACGCTATTATGATTGTATCATATTTTTGAGGATATTGTCGTAAAAGAAAAAAACAGTACTACAGGATTATCTGCTGTATCCTGCTCATAAATTTCTCTGGAATAGAAAAACCTAAATGCTGACGGATATGATGTTGGCCCTACAGCGTAAAGGCTGCCATAATATCAATTTGGTTTCACCGGGGCATATCATCCCCCAGATTGTCGAAGCTATCTACATTGCCGCCAACAGGGGATTGCAGATTCCCATCGTTTACAACAGCAATGGTTATGATTTGACGGATTCTCTAAGACTGTTGAAAGATATTATAGATATCTATCTCCCTGATCTAAAGTTTGCAGACGATGAAAAAGCTTACCGGTACATGGGTGTGAAGCATTACTATACCATAGCAAAGGAAGCCCTTCGGGAAATGCACGATCAGGTAGGAGGCCTCCGGACCGATGACAACAATGTTGCCTATCGGGGATTGATGATTCGTCATCTGGTACTTCCTGAGAATCTGGCAGATACGGATAAAATCATGGATTTTATTGTACAGGAGCTGGGTCCTGATACCTATGTCAATATTATGCCCCAATATTACCCTGCGCATCAGGCCTATAACTATCCGGAGCTGAGCCGCAGCATCACAAAGAAAGAATACCAGCAGGCAGTATCTGCGGCTAAAGCAGCGGGACTAAAGGGCTTGGTGCATTCATTATAAGCATCCTTCCAAGGAGATGCGAGCTTAATTATCCTGTAGGCTGCAGCGGTAGAGCCAAGGGAACGGATTTAGTCTATATCGGAAGAGAGCTCCTTCGAAATCCCTATTGGCCCCTAGAAGCAGCCAAGGCCCTGAACACGGATATTCCGTGACCTAAGCAATATGAAAGAAGTAAATAATCAACAAAAGGATTTGCTCTTTTTAGCAAGTCCTTTTTTGGTGACTTTTTTCCTTGAATCCGTTACAATAATCTTAAGACATCATTGCAGCGGAGGGTTTTATTTATGGACTTAAAAGTTATCTATCTTTGCTTTTTTGGCTTTCTTGCCCAATTTGTGGATTCTATTGCGGGAGGCGGCGGTTTGATTAGCATTCCTGCTCTTTTCGCCTTTGGCGTTCCCCCCCACTTTGCTCTGGGCACCAATAAATTCGGCGCCATGTTTGGAACAGTTTCCAGTTCTATTGCCTTTATCCGATCAAAGAATATCCACAAGGAGCTTTTAATGTATATGATTCCCTGCACGATTTTAGGCGCTGTGCTGGGTGTAAATACCGTATTGATGATCAATCAAAAAATTCTTAATGCCATCGTACTTGTATTGCTGCTGGTTGTATGTGCCTATACGGTACTAAAAAAGGACATGGGCAGTGAGGATCGTTTCACAGGAATGACTAGAAGAAATATACTGATTGGATGTGCTATAGCCTTAATCCTTGGTTTTTACGATGGGTTCTTTGGACCCGGTGCCGGTTCTTTTCTCATCTTTTCCTTTATTACCTTCTTGGGCTTTAACTTTTTGCAAAGCTGTGGAAATGGAAAAATACTCAATGCCTGCAGCGGAGTTACCTCCTTTATTGTTTTTGCCCTGCACGGCAAGGTGATCTACAGCATCGGAATTCCCCTGGCTATCTCTATGATATTAGGGGCTTTAGTCGGTACCCGGCTGGCCATCCGCAACGGAGCGAAGCTGATTAAGCCTATTTTTATCCTGATTTCTATTTCCTTTATTATTAAGCTTTCATTTAATCTGTAGTATATTAAAAACCCGCCAAATAGGCGGGTTTTGTATTTGATGTTTCATTATCTACGATTGCGCAACTATCTCGTATTCTTTAATAAACTGGAGTGCAGAAATGGGCATATTTTAGATTTCTGCCTGTTGTTAAGCCAAAGAACAGCTTTTTAATCTCTCTGCATACCTCTCCCTGTTCTCCGTTTCCAACCTTCCGATTGTCTACTTCGATCACTGGGGTGACCTCCATGGCCGTCCCACTGAAGAATACTTCTTGGGCTGAGTAGAGTTCTGTGCGTGCAACACTTCTTTCCACAATCTCTAACCCCAGCTCTTCCTTCGCCAGTACCATAACCGTGTTGCGGGTAATTCCTTCTAAAATATGATCTGCAGGAGAAGGTGTGATCAGTTTTCCATTCTTCACCAGAAAGATATTTTCTCCCGGCCCCTCACAAACATAACCCTGATCTGTCAGAAGAATTGCTTCATCATATCCATTTTGCAACGCTTCCAAGGATGCCAGTGCAGAGTTCAAGTAGGCAGCTGTAGCCTTGGTCCTTGGGGGCAACATGGTATCAGAGATTCTTCTCCAAGTAGACACTGCAGCGCGAAAGGCCTCCTTGCCGGCAAAGTTGCCCATGGGTTGGCAGTATATTAAGATGCGGTTATCGTCATCATAGAGGGTTGGGAATAGGTGATCAGAACCCTTAAATGCAACCGGTCTAATATATACTGTGGTTTTGAAGTTATTTTTTCTAAGTAATACCAACGTCCACTCACACAGCTCCTCAGCAGTGTAAGGGATCTGGATGTAGAGGGCTTTACAGGATTCCAGCAGCCTCTGATAATGCTCCTTCAGACGAAAAGCGTATAGCTGCTGCGCTTCCTCATCCCAATAGGCCCGAATGCCTTCGAAACACCCGAGTCCATAATTAAAGGCCTTAGAACGAATGCTAATATTTACTTTGCTTTCCTCCAAGATCTCCCCTTGGTAAAAAACATAAGACTCCATCTTTTCATCCCCCTATTCTAAAATATAATCATGTATAGGCTTTCCAGGAGGTACAATCGGATATACGTGTTCGTCCTTGCTGATGACACATTCGATCAGCGTAGGACGCCGCTCACTGAGTGCTTCCTGAAGGGCCTTTTCAAAATCGCCTATATTCTCAACACGTATGCCCCGAATGCCATAAGCATCAGCCAGTTTAATATAATCTACCGTATTTGCCAAATATGTTTCGGAATATCGTTCATTGCAGAAATGCATCTGCCATTGTCGTACCATTCCCAGTACTCCGTTATTAAAGAGAATGGTGATGATAGGCAGGTTGTATTTGGCTACCGTGGCCAGTTCATTGCAATTCATTCGGAAGCTTCCGTCTCCTGCCATATGCAGTACCCGTTGATCAGGGTAGGCAATTTGTGCACCAATGGCTGCCCCCAGTCCATAACCCATGGTTCCTAACCCTCCGGAGGATAAGAAGGTTCTAGGTTTTTGGAACTGCCAATACTGAGCTGTCCACATCTGATGCTGGCCTACCTCTGTAGTTACAATGGTATCCGGGCCTGTCATCTGATTTGCCTTCGTGATAATTTCCTTCGCTGTCAAGGTATCCTTCGGATAGGCTATAGGCCTCTTCCATCCCTCTACTTCTGCCAGCCATTGGCTTCTGGATTTCTTTTCTATTTTGCCAACTAATGCCTTTAAGATATTTTTAACATCTCCTACCAGAGATAAATGTACTTCTTTGTTTTTGCCGATTTCCACTTTATCTGCGTCAATATGGATGACCTTTGCCTTTGGCGCAAACTGATCTACTGCACCAATGACTCGATCGCTAAATCTTGCACCGATAGCAATCACTAAATCACTATGGGTTACCGCCAAATTTGCCTCAGGAAATCCATGCATCCCTACCATGCCTAAGGAAAGGGGATGGTTTCTGGGAAAGCTCCCCAGCCCCATCAGCGTATTGACAACGGGAATAGAACCATCCTCTGAAAGCCTCAACAATTCTTCATATGCTTTTGATAAAATGATTCCGCCGCCGCCATAGATGACAGGCCTTTGAGCTTGGTTGATATATTCTGCTGCCTCTGTAATATCGATCTCCTTGTCTTCCCCCTGAAACACTTCGGCTGCCACTGGTTCATCCCGATATTCTACCTGGGTCATGAAAACATCCTTTGGTATATCAATCAGTACCGGTCCCGGCCTTCCTGAAGCAGCAATTTCGAATGCCTCCGCCACAATTTCCGGCAGCTTCTCCACATTTCTGACCATATAACTGTGTTTGGTAATCGGTAAAGTAATTCCTGTGATATCCACTTCCTGAAAAGAATCTCTGCCTAATAAGCTGGAAGCTACCTGCCCGGTGATGACTACCAACGGAACAGAATCCGCATAAGCCGTTGCGATTCCCGTCACCGTATTGGTAGCCCCAGGACCAGAGGTGGCAAAGCAGACACCTACTTTACCGCTGGCTCGGGCATAGCCATCAGCAGCATGGACCGCTCCCTGTTCATGGCAGGTGAGCACATGGAAGAATGAATCTCTATAATCATAGAGGGCATCATATAAGGGAATGACTGCCCCTCCCGGATATCCGAAGATTGTATCTACGCCCTGCTTTTTAAGACACTGCAGAAGAACCTCTGCACCACTGCATTTCATTGACTCACCTGCTTTCTATTTGTCTTTTCTATGTTGTCACCATTTGCAAACAGCCCCTGTGGCTGCTGAAGTCACCATGCTGGCATATTTGCCTAAATACCCTGTATATTTTATATCTTTAGGTTTGAAGGCCGCTCTTCTCTCTGCTAAAACCTGTTCATCTACCAAGAGTTCCAGCTTACCGGCGTAGATATCGATTTCGATCCAGTCTCCCTCTTCTACGAGGGCAATAGGTCCACCCGCCTGGGCCTCTGGTGATACATGGCCAATAGATGCGCCTCTTGTAGCGCCGGAAAATCTACCGTCGGTAATCAGGGCTACACTTTTATCTAATCCCATTCCTGCCAAGGCTGAGGTAGGGGTCAGCATCTCCCGCATCCCCGGTCCGCCCTTAGGTCCCTCATAGCGGATCACTATTACATCCCCTGCTTGGATTTTGCCTCCCAGAATCGCCTCTACCACTGCTTCTTCCCCTTCAAATACTCTTGCTTTTCCCTTATGCTGCATCATTTCCGGAACCACTGCAGATTTTTTTACCACAGCCCCATCGGGTGCCAAATTTCCCTTAAGAACAGCTATGCCTCCTGTAGGGCTGTAGGGCTCATCTATTGAACGTATGACCTCATGATTGTCTGCCTGGAAGCAGCCCAATAAATCACCGAGCTTTTTATTAGAAACTGTCCATACATCTTCCTGCAGAAACCCTTTCTTACTTAGCTCATGCATAACAGCCATGATCCCCCCGGCCTCGTATAGATCCTCAATATGATGAACTCCTGCCGGACTGAGTCTGCAAAGGTTCGGTGTACTCTCACTAATGGCATGAATCTTATCTAAATCAACGGGCACACCCGCTTCATGAGCAACAGCTGTCAGGTGAAGAATCGTATTGGTAGAGCATCCTAGGGCCATATCTACCCGCAGTGCATTATCAAAGGATTGGGTCGTTAATATGTCTCTAGCCGTTACCTGATCCCTTACCAATTCCATGATCTTCATGCCTGTATATTTGGCCAATCGGATTCTCTCCCCATAAACTGCCGGTATCGTACCATTTCCCGGCAGGGCCATCCCCAAAGCTTCTGTCATACAGTTCATGGAGTTGGCCGTAAACATTCCTGCACAGGAACCGCAGCCGGGACAAGCCTGTTCCTCCAGACGATACAGTTCTTCTTCCGTCATCCTGCCTGCTTTTACTGCCCCTACCGCCTCAAATACGGTACTGAGATCTACCTTTTTTCCATTTACTTTTCCTGCCAGCATAGGTCCGCCGCTAACCACGATAGCCGGAATATCCAATCTTGCGGCTGCCATGAGCATCCCTGGCACAATTTTATCGCAGTTGGGAACCAAAACGATGCCGTCAAAGCCATGGGCCTTTACCATGATCTCAATACTATCGGCAATCAACTCTCTGCTCGCCAAGGAGTATTTCATACCCTCGTGATTCATAGCAATGCCGTCACACACGCCGATCACCGGAAATTCCATGGGTGTGCCGCCCTCCATCAAGATACCGTTTTTAACAGACTGCACGATCTCATTAAGATGTCTATGGCCTGGAACCACTTCACTAAAGGCATTTGCAATGCCTATGAAAGGCTTCTTGATCTCCTCATCGGTCAAACCCAATGCCTTAAACAGGGATCGATGGGGTGCCTTTTCAACACCAGCTTTCACACGATTGCTTCGCATCTTGATCCCTCCTATTTCTTTAACCATGGCATCATGCTTCTAAGCTTCTTTCCTACCTCTACAATCGGATGCTCCAGTTCTTGTCTCTTAATGGCATTGAATTCTGCCCGGTTAGACATGTTCTCCAGAATCCAGTTTTTCGCAAATTGCCCTCTTTGAATTTCCTGAAGAACCTTTTTCATTTCTTTACGGGTTTCTTCCGTGATGATTCTCTTGCCTACCATGTAATCACCATATTCTGCTGTATCACTTACACTGTATCTCATTCTCTCTAGTCCGCCTTCATAGAGAAGATCTACGATCAGCTTTAATTCATGAAGGCACTCAAAATATGCAACCTCAGGCTGATATCCTGCCTCAACGAGGGTATCAAAACCTGCCTTGATCAATTCTGTTGCACCTCCGCAAAGCACTGCCTGCTCCCCAAATAAATCGGTCTCCGTTTCTTCCTTAAAGGTGGTCTCCAGAACTCCTGCTCTTGTAGAGCCGATTCCTTTTGCATAGGCCAGCGCCAGTTCTCTGGCATTGCCTGTATAGTCCTGATACACAGCAAAGAGCGCCGGAACCGCACAACCTTCTGTATACAGTCTTCTTACCAGATGTCCTGGGCCCTTGGGCGCAACCATGAATACATCTACATAAGCAGGAGGCACGATTTGGCTGAAGTGTATGTTAAAGCCGTGGGCGAAAGCCAAAGCGTTTCCTTCTTCCAGATTTGGTTCAATGGCTTCTTTATACAGTTTTCCTTGTTTTTCATCAGGTACTAAAACCATCACTACATCACTGCCTTTTACGGCTTCTGCAACAGGTAAAACCTGCAGGCCGTCATTTTCTGCCTTTTCCTTCGACTTACTTCCCTCATAGAGGCCCACAACTACATTTACGCCGCTCTCTTTTAAGTTGAGTGCATGAGCATGGCCTTGACTTCCATAGCCAATCACTGCAACGCGCTTTCCCTCAAAGTACTGTAAGCTTCCATCCTGTTCATAGTACATCTTTGCCATATTGTTTTCCCCCTTAAATTTGTATGATTTATATTTTGTATAAGAAATAACCTTTGGTTAGTTTCCTGCTTCCATTGCTGTGATACCTAATGATACCAATTCTCTTACACTATATACATCTACCAGCTTTTCCATTTGGTGGATAGCTATGGTAATATTTTGATGTTCCTCTGGCAGTGTAATGGTCAGCAGCGCCTTATCCGGTTCTGTGCTTTCTTCCATGACGATTTTTTTCATGCTGAAGCCTTTTCTTCTCATCAGTCCTGTAATACGCATCAATACCTCCGGTTCATTGTTTACCAGTGCACAAATTGTCTTGTTCATGCTTACATTCCTCCTATTCACCAAAATTAAAAATCTCCCGTCCCTAGGATATAAAAAAAATTTATATCCTAGGGACGGGAGATTGATTACCCGTGGTACCACCCTTGTTTACGATTTACTCACATAAACCGCCTCATCAGGTCGAAGGAAAACTCCTTTTAACCTTAGCCATATAACGGTGGCACTTCTATCATGATAGAATCCGGCCTTATCTACTAAGCAATCTTTTCGATTCGGCAGTTCAGGAGTGATTATTCTATACCACTTCGATACTGACTCTCAGCTCACGTCAGCTCTCTGTAATCAAAGATCCGGTATTTTTCTCTCCCTCATAACTGTTAAAATATTCAGTTAAAATAATTAAGATTAATTTTACTACCTGATTTATGTTATGTCAAGCTATATTAAAAAAGTTTTTTGAATTTACTATTTTTTCTATGCTTTTAATATCCTTTACCCATTTGATTCTAAACTTTCATGCAGCTTTTGCAGCAACAATGCCGCTTCCCACCTAGGCATCGGTTCATCAATTTTTTGCCGCCAACGCTCATAATCTATGATAATACCTTTTTGATACAGATATTCTATACCTTCATACTTCCTTTGGCTTAATTTCTGTTCTTGATTGGATTGATATGGATGCCCCAGGTGGCAGCAAAAGGCTTTAACAACCGCCTCTCCATACTGCATCCAGTTCCTTTGCAGTCTCTTAATCTCTTCTGGATGATCTGCAAAACCGTACTCAATAATGACGGTTTTCACCTTTCCTGTTTGCCTATGCATAAAATAATAATCCTGTCCAGACACAGCATCTGAGGCTCTCGTAAAGGCTCTTCTAACCGGCTGTCCGGCTCTGCGGAGTTCCTCCAGAATCCCTCGTGCAAGATTGCCGTCACTATATAGGCTGTAGATGGTTTCCGCCCCTTCTCCGCCGCCGGCATTGATATGGTTAGATATACAGTATGGTGCACCGGATTCTCTTACGATTTTCGTTCGTGTTCGCGCATCTAAATAAATATCCGCACTTCTAGTCATGGTTACAGGAAGGTTTAGTTCCTGAAAGCGGGTAAATTGATACAATGAAATATCCAGTACAAAATCTTTTTCCTTCCAATGGTTGTTGCTCCCGCCGCCAGAATCCTTGCCTCCGTGACCTGGATCAATAATAAGTATTGGGTATGCCATAGTATTTTCTTCCTCCTTAACTGATCTACATATTAAATAGCCAGTTAAGGTGCAGGGTTATAACGGATAATTTAATGATGCAAATCAGCCATAGGGCAGGAGCTAGCCATCTAACCTGATTCTGGACGCTGTATAAAAACCATAGCAGGAAACACACAAAAAATACAATCCCGGCTCCAGCCCAAAATGGGGTTTTCTGAAACATAAATTTTAGGATTGGATTGGCTTCTTCAATGATTCCTATTTGTAATCCATACAGGGTAAATATCACATCTAAAATTGTAAGATATACAATCCACATAATGACGCTAAATACATTGGAAGATTTCATCCATAGCACCTCATATACAGCAATTCATTAACCTATACATTATTGTATGATGTTTTGCCGAGTTTTGAGCCGTACATAAGGATAACTTTTCTAATCCTTACGAGCTATTTTCATATGGGTAATCTGTCTGCTATTTATATATTATCTGTCTATTCTGAATAATTTCTCTAAGAAAATAATTCCATTTGTAGAAATAAAAAGCATGTTTTCTACTGCTTGTCACCCTTTACCATGCTGCTGAATATGATGCAATAGAAGGAAGTGTAGCGCACTATTCTCGGCTTTACTCTAAAATAGTTTATGCAGCTGCTCTTTCCTACTATAAAAAAGGAGTGATTTTATGGATGAAAATAATAGAGATGTAGAATCTATGCAGCAGCCTAGATTTCCCTTTGGGCCACCTTTTGGTCCTCCCTTCAGGCCGCCTTTTAGACCGCCTTTTAGACCGCCGGTTGCACCACCGGTTACGCCTCCTATTTCTCCACCATTTATACCACCGACGCCTCCAGTGGGGCCCCCAACAACACCGCCACCGGGCTTTATACCCCCACAGCCCCCTACTCTATTTTTCGTGGACCCAGGATCTATACGACCTTGTCTCTTTAGGTTCACCTATATCTGGCTGACAACCGGGCAAGCTTTTTGGGCATATCTCGTATTCCTAGGTCCAAACTCGGTAGCAGGGTTCCGATGGACTGGGTTTAGCTGGGTATACTTTGGAATAGACTTAAGACTTATCAGATCCTTTGTTTGTTAATGAATTTGTTTTCTAAAAAAAAACTGAGAGCCACGCTCTCAGTTTTTATATGCCGTTAATCTTCTTATTCATCCCTTTTCTCTTCAAAAAATCTAAAATTAATCCTGCCGTCAGACTTCCTAGGAACCCTGAAAAAAGCATGATTCCCATCAGAATTCTAGCCAGGTCCTCAAAGCCGGTATGCTGGCCGGTTCGAATCATCACAACCTGATAGAAACATGCAATAATGGCGGCCAAAGCAGGAGTATATTTTATCCATAGCCTTTTTTGAAAAAATCGATGAAGTAAATAGGTTACGACGCCAAAAACCATAAAAATCATTAATAATATGGGTATCAATCTATTCATCCAATCATCTCCCTACTCAATAGTATAGCTTAAATAGCCCTCCCCTATTTATCTGACGAAAAGATTATAGGATTGTTCCCTTTAAAAATTGCCATGGTCTGCTTTACAGATCATGGCAAATATATAAATCTATAAAACCATAGAGAAGCGATGCAAATTCCTATGGCAATTGCAAAATCTAGCAGTCCTCTATAACCTATCTTAGGAATACTTTCTTTCGTTACAGCCCTCTGAATATCTTCTAGCACCAAATCTAAATTGGGTATGCCCCGATACCCTTCAATGATTAAGCTGCACTTGCTCGACTGCAAAGCTCCTCTTTCCAATTTAACAGATCGCTCCTTCTCGCCTAATACCAGTATAAACTCCCAGGAATCCTTTTTCTTTTTCAATGGCAGCTTATATTGCTGAAAGACATCCACCACTATTTTTTCAAGTTTGCTGTCATCTATATCATAGATGCTGATAGTTCTCTTTCGAATAGAGAGAAAAAAGAAGGGTAATGAAATCAGTAAAAATATCACCACGAAACCCCAGGAAATTCTATCATCAAAATCAAACTTCATCAATCGTATTTGAAATAAAATACTTGAAGCCCCCAGTACAAAAGTGAAGAAAGTTGAATCTGGAAAGAATACTTCCCCGTTCATTTTTTTTATACCGTCAACCATCAAATTCCCTATCAGTATAGCTAACATGAATCCTCCGTAAATAACATTGATATCCAAGCCCTAGTCCCCCCTGCAAGCTGCTTTGTACCTTAAATTTCTTTCACATATCTACTATTTTACTGTATTCCCTATACGATTTGACCGATAAATATGGTAAAATGTTTCAAAGATTCTTCATAAGAGAGGATGTTGTGAATGGAACAAAAGGAAAGGGAGTTTGTAGAGAGAAGAAAGGGACCTGATCTCCTGGTTCGTTTGGTTCATTGGTTGGGAATCATCGCTTGGATTATTATGTTTTTTATATTAGGCATTACTGATCGGGCTAAGCCCCAGACAGTAACTTTCTTTGACCGCTTTTTTAAAGTACAGGTTCGGGAAACCTGGAATTATAGCCTTGTTCAATGGGCCTTCTACCTGATGATCCTCTTGAGCATTCTTTGCGTTTTGGGACTTATAGCCAATGTACTCCGCCATAAAAGAAAGAGCGACCGGTATAGCTTTTCTTTAATCATGATGTTCATTCTTGCGGTTGTAGGAATTATGATGTATCTTGCAAGTTTCTAATAAAATAAAAAGGCCACTGCATGTGCTTCGCTAGGGAACCTAGTTCCCCTTCGACGACTGCAAGGCAGTCTGAGCACCCCTCTTACTGCGGCAGGGGATTTCATCCCCTACAACCCCTGCTTTTTTATTGTCTTAAAATGTTATAAAATGCCTTAAACTTTGAAATTACTTTTATTGAGGCTCCAGCAAATTTATACTTTCCTAGACAATAAAAAAATCTGCCCTTAAACAGCAGATCCTTGCTTTCAAAATAAATGGTGGAGCATAGGGGATTCGAACCCCTGACCTCTTGACTGCCAGTCAAGCGCGCTCCCAACTGCGCCAATGCCCCAATACCGATAATACTATTTTAATCACTGCAAGACAAAATGTCAATAGACAATTCCTAAGACAGCTTAGAAATTAAATCCAGCATATCCTGTGGGATGTTGGCTTTTACCTCCATAGGCACACCGGTTCTAGGATGGGTAAAGCGTAGAATCTCTGCATGGAGTGCCTGTCTGTCAATGAGTGTATCCACTTTTCCTCCGTATAATTCATCTCCAATAATGGGATGACCGATATGGCTCATATGTACCCTGATCTGATGGGTACGCCCGGTTTCTAAGAGCAGCCTTACCACAGCAGCATCCCTTAATTGTTCAACAACCTCATAATGGGTTACCGAAGGCTGTCCCCCCTCGAATACCATCCTTGTAATATCCTCAGGATCAGGTCTTCCAATAGGCGCATCAATGGTTCCTTTTTCTGTTGCTAAAGCTCCTTTTACCACAGCCAGATATCTTTTTTCCACTTGATGGTCAATCATCTGCTTGGAAAGCTCCTGTTGGATATATGGATTTTTAGCAATCATGATTAGTCCGGAGGTATCCCGGTCCAGGCGGTTGACAAAGCGTATTTTAAAGGATTCCTTTCGTGTCTGCATATAGTAGACAATCGCGTTGGCCAAGGTGCCGATCGGATGTCCCTTCGTCGGGTGAACTACCAGACCTGGCTGTTTATTCAATATCAGCAGATCCATATCCTCGTAAACTACATCGATAGGGATGTCCTGGGGTTCAAACTGATTGCTCTCTTCCTCCATAATCACTTCCACCCGATCACCTTTTCGCATCTTGGCATGGAAGGCGATCTTATTGCCATTAACCAAAATATTCTTCGTACGTTTTAGCTTTCTAACCAGACGACTGGAGAGTTTCATTTGGTCATACAATATTTCTTTCAGTTCCAGTCCCTCATGTTCTTTATCTATTTGAAAAACAAGTCTGCCTGCAATCTGCTGCTCTTGATTATTTTTCAAGCCCTTCACCTGCCGTCTATAGTTTTGTGCCCTATCCTATTATAGGATGTTCGTCCCAATTCGTCAATTTCAAAGATTTGGTCACCGTATTTTAATATTTTCTCCACGATCGGCAAATCTGCTTCTACATAAGTATAGTTTTTGAAGTCCTCCAGTCCAATCCACTGAAAGTCATTACAGGCCAAGGCCTCTCCTTCTCCTCCCAACAAATCGCAGATATAGGAAAGAAGCAATATGGTTTTATTCTGATATGCATGATAAACGACTTTAAAAATATCCAGCACCTTGATTTTGAGATTTAGCTCCTCCAAGATTTCTCTTCTAAGGCACTCTTCAGGCGTTTCACCGATCTCAAGCTTTCCCCCCGGGAATTCCCACTGCAGATGATGTTCTCCAAGTTCCTGCCTCTGGGCGATCAATATTTTCTCCTTATTTCTTATAATTGCGGCGGTGACGATTATTGGGTCCATCTTGTCCTCTCCTTCACTGATATACTTTAGCATATCCATTTTATAACTGCTTTACAACCTTTCACATGATTAATGCATAAATAAGATAATAAGAATATAAAATTCTTTAAGATTCATACTAAATATGTTACAATATACTAAAAATTTCCGAATATGAAAATGGGGTAATTCATGATGAACAATAATAATTGTCTTATCAATATTGTATCAAACGACAGGCCAATTTCTAAAGAAACCGGTAGAATTTTAAGAGAAAAGCTGGAAAAAAACGGTTTTACTATTGCAGAAACCTTTGATTATAAAGCCGATTTAGTGATTTGCATTGGCGGCGACGGCTCCTTCTTAAGAACCCTTCATGAATATAGATTTCCCGATATTCCGATTATAGGAATAAATACCGGTCATTTGGGCTTCTTTCAAGAGCTTTCCCCTTATCAGCTGGATGAGTTTATCTTCCGCTATCAAAAGGGGGACTACGTCATTCAAGAGCTGCATCCTGTTGAGGCTCTTGTTTGTACCCGCACCAGCTGTATTGAGATTATGGGTATTAATGAAATTACTATAAAGGGTGACAAATCCAGAACCATCCATCTGAATATTAGCTTGGATGAAAGCTTTGTGGAAAAATTCAGCGGAGACGGCATTTTGGTGGCTACCCCCACGGGCAGTACCGCCTACAACTACTCCCTTGGTGGCAGCATCGTAGACCCAAGGTTAAATCTCCTGCAAATCACACCCATTGCGCCGATCAATACCATTGCTTATCGCTCCTTTACCTCCAGTGTTATCGTGCCGAAGGAAACGGCGATTAAGATTCATCCCGAGTATACCTTTGAAAACTCCATTTTGATCGTGACCGACGGCATGGAGCATAAATATAATGAGATTGTAGAAATTTACCTAAAAATGTCAAAGATGAAGACCAAATTACTTCGCTTAAGAAATTATGACTTCTGGAATAAGGTTAAAGAGAAGTTCTTATAAATGTAAAAAAGGAGATGATTGCTCATCTCCTTTTTTATTTTATTAATTATGCGATTGATTTTTCTTCTACCTCAGCATTGTAGATAGCTTCGTTTAATTCGCCTTCAGACTTCGCAATGATCAGTGTACATACAGCATCACCTGTGATGTTGATCGCTGTTCTTGCCATGTCAAGGATTCTATCGATACCGATGATCAGTGCAATACCTTCGATTGGTAAACCTACTGCTTGAAGTACCATGGAAAGCATGATTAGGCCAACGCCTGGCACCCCTGCTGTACCTACTGAAGCTAAAGTTGCTGTTAAAATAACTGTAAGGATGGCGTTCAAACCTAAATCAATACCATAAACTTGAGCAATAAAGATCGTTGCAGCACCTTGCATGATGGCAGTACCGTCCATGTTGATGGTAGCGCCAAGAGGGATTGTAAAGGATGAAATCGCTTTGTTTACCCCTAGTTTTTCTTCAACTACTTCTAATGTTACAGGAAGTGTCGCTCCAGAGCTGGCAGTTGAGAATGCAACGCTCATTGCTGGAGAGAATTTTTTGAAGAAAGTAATTGGATTTAGCTTTGTAAATGCTACCAGCATTCCTGTATAAGTGAGCCCTGCGTGGATTGCCAATGCGCCTAATACGCAAAGCATGTATTTTGCTAATGGCGCCATTGCTGCAAATCCTAATCCTGAGAAGGTCTTAGCAATTAAGCAGAATACCCCATATGGAGCAAGTAACATTACGATACTGACCATTTTCATCATAAGATCGTTTAACTGGTCTAGGATATCAATAACTGGCTGTACTTTCTTTCCAATAGCAGCCAATCCTGTACCAAACAATAATGCAAATACGATGATTTGAAGCATTTCACCTGCTGCCATAGCCGCAACTGGGTTTGTAGGCACCATATCTGTGATAACCTTTACAAGTGGCTTAGATTCAGCGATTGTTGGTTCAGTCTTAACCAATGAAGACATATCTAATCCAACACCAGGATTTACAACAGAAGCTAGAATGATTGCGATTGTGATTGCCACTGCTGTAGTAATGAGGTAGAAGGCCATCGTTTTTGAACCTACTCTACCAAGCTTCTTAATATCAGACATAGAAGCCGCGCCATTTGCTAATGAAATAAATACCAATGGCACTACCATCATCCTGATACCATTTAAGAATATTCTTCCTACTAGTTCAAAGATACCATTAACTAAGATCGTATCTCTGAAATAGGATGGGCCCATCTTATTAAGAATAAGACCTACAATAAGACCGATGATGAGACCGATGAAAATTTTGGTGGTTAAACCCATTTTTTTGTTGCTCATAGTCATCCTCCTTTTATTTATTATTTTATTAAGATAATGTAACAGTAAACGGTATCCTACTGAAAACTACAAAAAAAAACTAAAACATACAGGTTTTAGTTTTAAAATTTCAAAATTTGAAAGTGATGCAAGAATTTTATTCATTTTTGAGAATCACAAAAATACCTTCCAAAAACTTCTTCACACTGATTTTCCCGCCATAAGTTGATTTTCCCCGTATAAAATCCATCTGTTTTCTTACTTCTCCAAAGTCAAAAAGCGTATTGCTATAACGAATGAACAATTCACTTCCATAATCTTCAATTCCCAGATTGGCAATGTTGCTCAATGCCTTATTGATAGCTCTTCTGATCCGCTGTTCGATGGCTGCTGTATTTGAAGAAATCTCATATTGATGGACATAACGGAGATTGAGGCGGTTATACAGTTCTGACATTTTCTGGTTGAGCATGCGGTTCCTATCCTTCTCATCGGTCTCCATTAACATCAGCAGGATTTCTACAATGTCATTGCTTCCTGCCTCTCCAATAATACCCAACTGAGACAGTATTTTTTTGATTTTATCCTTATCACTATAGGCCACATCGCCATGAGCTGTCAGTCCCTTTAGCATGTTGATTCCCTGCATGGCCTTTTCAAAGGATTGGATCACTTCCTGCATCTTTATCTTTTCCTTCACCTTATTAATGACAGATAAAACCTCAATCACATTAATAGGCTTATTAATAAAAAATTCAATACCATGGGTATAGGCCTTTGAAATCATTTCCTTGGCTGTCACCTGAGAAATCATAATAAAATGGGCCTTGCTATTGTTCGCTCTTAGTTCAGCAACGATAGAAATCCCATCCATTACAGGCAGCAATAGATCCACTAGTACGATATGAGGATTTAATATGGGGATCTCCTGAACCGCCTTCACCCCATGATCAGCCTCCCCAACTACGTCCCCTAAATCATATTGGCAAATGATGTTCTTAAGTATTTGACGGATACTTCTGTCATCATCTACAATGTAGAAATTATACTGCATCTTACCACTTCCTGTTCATAATTTTCCTTGTAGGAATTCTAACCATAAAAACCGTCTTAGCATCTTTTTTTGAGGTCACGGATATTTCTCCCTGAAAATGGTTTTCTACGATATGCCTTACATGGGTTAATCCAATTCCTGTGGACATTTCCCCTGTCATAGGGTTAAATTTAGTAGAAAAACCCGGCTCAAAAATGTACTCCAATTCCTCCTTGTTGATACCGCCTCCATTATCTATTACCCGAAATACACAATCTGTTTTATCTATTTCCTCTGTAATCGTAATAATGCCTACTTCATCAATGGCCTCAATGGCATTGATGATTAAATTGTTCAGGATAGATATAAGCTGATAAAAATCCTTTGTCTGAAAGTTGTGCTTATACTTAAATCGCAGAATAATATTCTTATTTTTAGAAGCAATAAGCTTTTTCGTATTGTCATTGATGACTGCAAAAATATCCTTTATATCCATAGACAGATTTTCATGTTCTTCCGATAAAGCCTTTTCTATTCCTGCTACTACACGCATATAGTCCTTCTTAATCTCGTGAATATCCTTTGCTACCAACAGAGCATCATCTCTTTGCTCTGTGTCACGAAGCTTTTCATATAGGTTAAAGCTCCGTTTCATCGCTTCTTCAATATCCGTAATAGACTTTCGCAAAAAGAAAAGCTCTGTTTTTAAGCTGGATATAAACAAAATGAGCTCACGATACTTGGTTTCCTTGCGTTCTCGTTCAAAGCGCTGCATATAATAAACCGATAGGGAGTAAATCAACAGTGTAAGGATAGACCGCATGGCTCCCATGAGAATGATGGCTAGAATTACACTCTCAAAAGGGTATTCAATGGATTCGTTCCGCAGGGCAATCTCTATGATGTTGGCCATACTGTCGCAAAACCAGAGAGACAGTATGAAGATTTCAAGTTTATTTATTTTATCCCGTATTTGAAGCATATCAAATAGAATTCCAAAAAACACATAAAACAGCACTACAGGATAGTGTATTTCGAAGGCCTGTGCAAAGGTAGCCTCGGGATTTCCGGCAATAAATACAAAGGATCGAAATATAAACATAAATAGTCCTACTGTAGTGGTAGCAAGATTAATCGATATATCCTTAAAATATAGAAGCATCAGGGATAATGCGGTAACACTAAAGGAAAACCGAAATCCTGTGGAAAAGGGATTTAAATAAATCTGCCCTAGAAATACAGTAAGAATGCAGGTAGCAAATATCTTCTCGACTTTCTTCTGATCCAGATTCAAGATCACACCCACTTTATACTTTGTAATGTAAGACCAATTCTGCTCCCGTAGACTTTTCCTTTACAATCAGAAATTTATCATAATTCAGTTCGCAATACTCTACAAATTCTTTCATCGAGCAATTCCGGTCCTTGATTTCCAAAACCCTTACATCTACTTTGTCCCAGCCGTAGCTTAAAAGCTTTCTGGCCGTATCCTTACTGACCAGTTCTTCAGGAACAGAGCCAAAAACATTCCCCCGAATAACCTCGTGGGTTTGCCAGAATTTATTGTGAGAATCCAGTCCCTTAGCATCCTTCAGATCAGAGGTTCGTTTCTGTGCAAATTCTTCGAGATAAGTCCCCTCATAATAGTTTTTCTTTAAAACCGGTTTATATAAAAAAGAAATTTCATTAATTTCTTTCATGTGGATATTTCTTTCTATACTCTTTTTTTCATCGATTACTTGTTTGAGCCTCAAGCAGACGTCCATCATTTCATTGACTAAAGCCTCTACCCGTACCTTATTTCCTGTAGCAGCAGTTTTCTCCAGCTCTAAGACAACCCTTTTCATAATTTGTATGCTTTGCTGCATATCGATCTCCTTCCGACAAAGACATTACGTATATACCTTATTATAGCACTAATTGCAGAATAGATTAAGAAAAAATACAGATACTGTAGAATATAGGTTTATGAAGGATGTTTTTGAGATGATGTGTCCAAATTGCAGTACCGGAAAACTGATCTTAAAAGATGAGGTTACTTATGTCTATCGATATGATATCCAGGATAATGGCCAAGTAAAGTGGAAGGATGAAGAAGGCTATACCTCTTATCTCTTTTTCGACCGGAAAAAGCAAGGGCTGCACATTGTGCAACCCGCTTATTCACTGACTATCGGTGATGTAGTTCTCGGAATTTTGAGAGCGCTTCTCCCTCCGTCCAACTGCTATGATATTCATCGGTTTTGTAGAAGTATAATTCGTTGGTTTTTCTTATATACTGCCACTTTCCGGTCAGATAGGAGACCTCTCCCTCCGATAACAGCTGCTCAATCAGTCTGCTATTCCCTTCATAGAGATCCTCATAGGACTCTTTGAGACTCGTATAATTCAATCCCATACGAAAATAAGTGTCCATTGCCATAGATTTTAGGACCCATTCATATTCTTTCGCCAATGCTATAGAAAGCTGCTTATGCTTTTTCTCTTTAACAAAAATAACGGTCTGAATATCCTCTGTCGGCCGGTATCCTTTCTCCAAATTTGCAAATATGAGCTGGTGCATGGGCAAATATCCTTTTTGTCGGAAAGGCTCCTCTAATACTTTGAAAATCTCCTCATCCTTAATCTCCAGGAGCTGCTCTAAGGCCCCTTCACCCATTGCTTCATCTAGTTTCAAATTGAATACGATATCCGAAAAGAGTTCGCGATTGATCCATACCCAATCTAAGGCTTCAAAGTCTTCTATATCTAATATGGCTTCTAAAGATGCTCCCTTGATGCTATCTAAAATTTCCTTGCTCATTTCATCACCACCTGCATGTTTGATTCGAACAGTATTGTTCTTAACTTAACCCTTGCCAAACCTTTTCATACGTTCTATTTTATCATATACTGATGAAGAATAGGATAGATTCACCTTTTTGTTTCTATAGCATATGCTTTCGGAACCCTTATGGGTGACAGCTTTGGAAAATTATACTGTTCCTTCTTCTTTACAAATTTATGCGTCTACAACAAGGTGTTGTTTTGTAGGGGCAAACCTGCGTGTCTGCCCGCTTTTTCGGGACGACACATAGGTCGTCCCCTACATTTATCATTCATTTTACTGGCGTAAATCTATATATAAGCCTTATTTACCCGGAAATCCAACGGTGAAACGGTTTCTTAAATTTATGTATAGTTTGCAAAGATTGTTTTTCTTATTTGAGCAACTCAGTACTAGATATATATGCTTCTGAGTTTCGTTACACGTTGCTATAACCCTTTGATCATTACACAACTCTTGATAGCTTTTTATATCTGAAGTATGGTACTAAAATTTAGTTATCCATAACCCAACTCAATAAAAGCTTCTAAAATCGTGTATCGCGTAACGTATGACAAGTAATCAAAAAAACAGTTGTTTATATATTCATCACCTAGAGAATACTACGTGTATAAAAGCAGTTATCTATTAGGAGGTACATCCATGCAGAAGGCAGTTTTCTTAGATCGAGACGGTGTCATCAATGATAACAAAGACCCAGTAAATAAGCCAGAAGATTTAAAGCTGTATCCCTGGACTGCACAAGCGATTAGACTGCTTAATGAAGCTGGATTTCATGTATTTGTGGTTACCAACCAGGGGGGAATTGAAATGGGTTATTTTACTCATGAAGACCTGCAAAGCATCCATCACCAAATGCTCACAGAGCTGTCAAAGCATGAGGTAAGGATTCATGGCGTGGAATATTGTCCCCATTTTAAGACCAGGTGTAAATGCCGCAAGCCTAAACCGGGCATGATCCTGAAAATAGCCAAGGAGCATCAAATCGATCTAGGTTCTTCCTACATGGTTGGAGATCGGGAGATGGATATTGATGCCGGACGAAAGGCGGGCTGCAGCACTGTTAAAATTGGTGCTCCCTATAAAAATGCAGACTTCCGGGTAGATAATCTCTTAGAGGCCGCTCATTTGATTCTTTCACAGGCTAAAGCAAAATAGTATCAGCATAACTGATACTATTTATTCTCCTCACTGATGCGAAACTTATGTATAGGCCTTCCTACGCTGCCATACTCCAATTCAATATCGACGATTTTCTTTTCTGCCAGATACTCCATATATCGTCTGGCAGTCACTCTGGCAATCCCTACTGCCTGAGCCAACTCCATAGATGTAAGATATTCTGTGTTCTTCCGTAAATAGTTTAGTATTGAGTCTAGGGTGACTTGATTAAGTCCTTTAGGCAGTGAATGATCCCCCTGCTCCTGTGAAGCGTGCAAAATACTATCCAGTTCCTCCTGCTGAAACACTTCTGTTTCCTGGAGCTTATCCTTGAATCGTTTATAGTTTTGCAAGGCTTCTTTGAACCTGTCAAATTTAAAGGGCTTAATGATGTAGTCTACCACACCGTAGCGAATGGCTTCCTGGACCGTTTGCACACTCTTATCTGCCGTAATTAATATTACGTCGGAATTAACCCCTCTTCTTCTTATTTCCTTTAGGGTTGTCAGTCCATCCACCTTAGACATAAAAATATCTAAAAGAATTAACTGCGGTTTTAAGGTTTCCAGCAGCTTTAATGCTTCCTCCCCATGGCTTGCAACGGCCACAACGTGAAAGTCCTTGAGCTTGGCTATAAATCTCTTATTGATTTCCTGTACCATAGGATCATCTTCAACAATCAACACACTGATTTCTTTCATTGGCTCACCACTTTATATTTTTTTGGAATGCTCACAATCGCTTCTGTTCCTATATCTTTCTGGCTGTCCAGCAGGATGGTTCCTTCCAGGCTGTCTATGATCTGTTTTACTAAAGCCAGCCCAACCCCCTTATTCTCTCCAACCTTTGTTGTAAATCCAAAATCAAAAACCCTGCTCAGGTGTCTATCTTCAATGCCTTCCCCGGTGTCGGTTACGATGATTTCCAATTCCTCATTTCCATCGTTTAATGTCAGACTTACCTTTCTCTTGTCCTTTTCCATGCCACTTACCGCATCCATAGCATTCTCCAGCAGGTTTCCTATGATGGTAACCAATATATTGGTATCTAATGTTTCTATGCGGCTCAACTTACTGCTGGGATCCATAGTAAAATCAATTTTCAATTCCTGCATCTTATTGTATTTGGCCAGAAGCAGCCCTGAAATTGCATCATCCTTAATGTTTTTCGCCAGAAATCCCAGCATTTCCTCCTGAATTTCACTAATACTATCAATATATTTTATTGCTTCATCGTAAGACTTTAGTTGAAGTAATCCGTAAATAGTATGAAGCTTGTTTAAAAACTCATGATTCTGGGCTCTTAGTGCATCAATAAACCGTTTAACACCCGTGAGTTGTTCCGCCAGATTGCGCAGGTCCGTCAAATCCCGAAAGCTGGATACGGCCCCTACCACTTCCCCTTTTATATTGATTGGCAGTGTATTGGCCACGATGGCCCGGTTATTATCCAAAATATGCTCTCGATCATGCTCCGGAATACCGGATTCAATTACTTCAGGCATATGGCTGTTTTGAACGATCTCCCGGATATCTCTGCCAATAACATCCTCATTTAATTTTAGTATTTTTTTGCCTTCGCCGTTGATCATCGTAATCCGATACTGGTGATCCACAGCAATGATGCCTTCTTTTACTGTTTGGAGAATAATATGCCTTTCCTTTAAAAGCTTTGCAATTTCTTCAGGCTCCAGTCCCATAATCTGGTTTTTGATATTCCGTGCCAGCAAGGCAGAGCCAAATATGGTTAAGAAGAAACCACCCAACAGAATATAGTAAAACCCACTTTCGATCTCTGTCAAAAACTTTGTAAAGTGAGGGTAAAGCATGCTTACTACAACGACACCTACTTGCTGTCCATCTCGGTAAATCGGCGCATAAGCCTTGATGGATGGTCCGGAAGAACCCTCGCCCTTGGAAATATAGGACTTGCCCAAAAAAGCCTGTTTTTCATCGCCGCCGAGATATATTTTGCCTACTTTGCTGAAGGTGGGATGTGCATAGCGAATCCCCTGCATATCCATCACCACAATATATTCGGCACTGGTCGCTCTGCGTATGTCTTCAATAAGGGGCTGAATCACCCATTCCCCCCTAGCTTGACCTACATGGACCTGTATATCCCGAATCAAGGATACTGTTTTTCCAATATTCAACGCATTTTTTCCTAAAACATTGTGAATGCTGTTATCAATATACCACAAGCTAAAGGTGCCCACCCCTGTTAATAGTACCATGACCATTAAAGTCGTAAAAATAATAATTTTAATCCGTAAGGTTGCCTTTCCATACAATTTTATCGGGACCACCCCCACTTTAGTTATTTAATGCAATTATATAATAGATATCTTAGATAATACAAGAAGGGTTCCTTTCTTTTTATTTTTCATAAAATCTGTTAATTTTTTCAAGAAAAGTGCTATAATAATAACTTAGGAGGTGAAGCGAATGAATTTTTTATTCTTCACAGTATCTGCAGGTGAAGGACATAATCAAGTAGCAAAAACAGTCGCTGACCAGTTGAAAAAACGAGGCGCTGATCATAATGTGGAAATTATCGATACCTTTAACTATATGCATCCCCATCTTCATAAAATTGTTTTCGAAGCCTATATCAAGTCCATAAAGTATATTCCAGCACTATACGGTTTCATCTACAAACGCTCAGAGTATACTGACAGCTCTATTACCGACGTCAGTGAGTTTTTAAACAAAGTCCTGCTCTCCAAGAAGCTGTTACGCCTCATAGATGACTTTAAGCCTGATGTGATTGTATGTACGCATCCATTTCCGGCTGAGGCATTATCCGTATTAAAGAGGAAAAATAAAATAAACATTCCTATCGTATCTATCCTTACGGACTATACGATTCATCCCAGCTGGATCAACAAAGAAGTAGATTACTACATTCTTCCGTCAGAGAACTTCATATATGAATTTCAGTATTGGCAGATTCCGCCTGAAAAAGGGCGTTTTTTAGGGATTCCGGTAGATGAAAAGTTTAAGCATCAGCTGGATCGAAATCAGTTGTGTGAAAAGCTTGGGGTTGAGAATACTTTTACAGCTCTGATCATGGGCGGTGGATTGGGACTTGGTAATATCACAGAAACCCTGAACTATCTTTTTACCTACAATATTAATATTCAGATTATTACGATAGCAGGCAAAAACGAGGAACTCTATCGTTACCTTTCACAGATCCAAAGGCCTAACCTCAAGGTTTTCGGCTATGTCAACAACATTGATGAGTTCATGACCGTATCCGATATCATCATTTCCAAGCCTGGTGGGATTACGGTCACTGAGTCTTTAATCAAGGAACTGCCGATCATTGTCACCTGGAATCTACCTGGACAAGAAGAACGAAACACCGAGTTTATCCTAAACAATGGCATTGGTATGGTAGCCACCAGTCCAAATTCATTGATCTCCTGTATCAATCTTCTAAAAGAAGACAAGGAAAGGTATAATATTATCCGGCAAAACATGCACAGACTGCGCAAGCCTGATTCTACAAAAGAAATTGTAGATTTCTTATTGAATCTTTTAAACTAAGGGCTTTGTTAAAGTTTAGTGTGGATATTATGTTTTAGCCATAGATTGTGACACGGTAATGGGTGGACGACTCTGTACACTCGCAGATGCCTTATTAAAACAAGTGGGCGGACACGGGGGGCCGCATCCTACAAAATCAAAATTATAGTTTACAGAGGCAAGCTAAAAAAGCATCTTCGATGCTTTCGCTAGGAAACCCTAGGTTTCCTTCGACGGCTGCGCGGCAGCCTGAGCACCTTCCTGAATGCGGGCAGGGGATTTCATCCCCTACAACCCCTCTTTTTATATAATAGGAAAGCAGAACTTTCCTATTATATAAAAAACATTGGTGTATCAAGTACACCAATGTTTTTTAGTTTAATACCCAACTACATGATATCCGCAATCCACATGAAGATTTTCGCCTGTAATGCCGCTGCTCATATCACTGCATAGGAATAAGGCTGTATTCCCCACTTCTTCAGTGGAGATCAGTCTTCCCATGGGAGATTTCTCTTCAAATTCCTTCAGCATATTGGAGAAATTCTTGATGCCCTTTGCCGCTAATGTTTTTATAGGCCCTGCAGAGATGGCATTGACGCGAATATGCTCCTTTCCCAGATCAACAGCCAGGTATTTTACACTGGCTTCCAGTGCAGCCTTTGCTACACCCATCACGTTATAATTTTTAATCACACGCTCTCCTCCTAGGTAAGTCAGGGTCACAATACTTCCCCCCTCCGTCATCAGAGGTTTTGCGTACTTGGTGACAGCCACCAGGGAATAAGCACTGATTTCCTGGGCCATAAGATAGCCTTCTCGGGAGGTATCATAATATTGTCCCTCCAGTTCTTCCTTCCGGGCATGGGCGATGCTGTGGATAACTCCATGAAGAACACCAAACTTTTCCCCAATTTGTTGGAAGGCCGTCTGAATATCTTCATCCTTCTGTACGTCACAGTGAATAATCGGCGCTTCAGGCATGGTATCAGAAATGAGTCTTTGTATATTTTCCTCACTCTTTTCCCCTTGATATGTAAAAGCCAGATGGGCACCAGCCTCATGGAGTTTTTGCGCTATACCCCAAGCGATGCTCCACTTATTCGCCACACCCATTACCAATATGTTCTTTCCTTTTAATAATTGTTGCATTTTAGAATCCCCTCTCCAATAGATCTATTTTAGTCTGTTTAAAGCTGCATGCATCATTTCTCTTGCAATGGGTGCTGCACTCTTTCCACCGGTACTTCCTGCATTTTCCAGAACTACAGCCACGGCAACCTTTGGATTATCTGCCGGTGCAAAACCAATAAACCAAGCATGGGCCATTCCCGTTTCATTTTCTGCTGTTCCTGTCTTTCCTGCTACTTTCACATTTCGAATCCTGGCATTTTTTCCTGTTCCTGTCTCCACTGCTTTAATCATCATATCAGTCAGCTTTTCTGCTACCATAGGGGTACAAACTCTAGAGAGGGTTTCCGTACTGCTTGTTCTTACGGTTCTCCCTTCCGGTGATATGATCTCCTTTACCAATATAGGCTTTACCATTCGACCTTCATTGGCAATTGCAGAAGCAGTTAGTGCCATATTCAATGGGGTAGTCAGTATTTTTCCCTGTCCTATGGCTGTAGCACCCAGCTCCGGCTTGCTCATCATTCCTCTGTTTGGAAATTGGGAGGTTTTTGTCATCAGAGCAAAAGGAATCTCACGGTTAAACATATACCGTTCTGCCTCTTCCCTTAAGGCTCCCTCACCTATCTGAATTCCCATTTGACTAAAAGCTACATTGCAGGATTCTGCCAATGCCTCTTCTAAATCAACATCTCCATGGGCAGTTTCCTGATAATCTCTCAATACATAACCCTCAATATTGATAGAGCCCTCACAAGTATATGTCTGGTCTATATCTGTCTTCTGAAGTGCCGCAGCAGCTGTAATCACTTTAAACACGGAACCGGGCGTATATAATCCCATGGCCCCTCGGTTCAGCAAAGGGCTGTCCTTATCCTCTACGATCTCTTCCCAATCCTCCCGCAGAGTAGCCGGATTAAAATCAGGCTTGCTGATCATGGCAAAAATCTCGCCAGACTTAGGGTCCATAAGTACTATAGCCCCTTTCTTTCCCCTAAGCTGCTGTTCTGCATAGCTTTGCAGTTCATGGATAATCGTCAGGCGCAGATTGTTTCCCTTTTCCCGAGGCCCTGTTATTTTATCACGGATCTCCAACAGCGGGTTATTATCGGATATATTTAAAAGATAGCTGTTATAAGAAGCTTCTAACCCTGCCTTTCCATATTCTTTAGAGCTATAGCCAATTACATGGCTGTAAAGACGGCCGTACTTATATTGTCTTACCTGCCTGTCGTCGACCTTTTCGCTGTAGGCCAGCGCTTTTCCATTACGATCAGTGATCGTTCCCCTCAGGACATATTCCTCATTCAGCCATTGTCTTTTATTATAGCTGTTGGTTACAACCTTTGATGCCTGAAAGGTTTCAAAATAGCTTAAATAGACAATGAGTCCTACAAATAATGTACATAGCACGATCAACACCCTAATGATCCTCTTGGATTCGATGTTCATGCTCTTCCTCCTGTTCTGATTCAATCTCCTCTGAAGCGACCTGCAGGATTCCTAAAGCCGCAAAGCTTGACAACAAAGAACTCCCTCCATAACTAACAAAAGGCAGTGTTACACCCGTCAAGGGAATCAGCTTCATCACACCCCCCATAATAATAAATGCCTGAAATCCAAGCATGGCGGTGATGCCCAAAGCTACAATCCTGAAAAACTGATTCTGCTGATTGAGGGCTATCTTAAAGCCCCTATAAACAAGAATCAAAAACAGCATGATGACTGCAATGCCGCCAAAGATACCCATTTCTTCGCAGATAGCAGAGAAAATAAAATCCGTATGCACCTCTGGGATGAATTCAGGATGTCCTAAACCCACACCGGTACCAAAGAATCCTCCTGTACCAATGGCAAATAGGGATTGGGTAATCTGATAGCCTTTGTTATCTATAAACCGCCAGGGATCGATCCAAGTTTCCACCCGAATGCGCACATGATTCACCGCCAAAAAACTGAAAAAAGCAGTCACGCCTGCACCCAATAAATTATAATAAATCAGTTTTCGATCCTCTTCATAAATGTAAAATATGGTCATGAAGACTAAAAAGAACAGCATGGCTGTACCTAAATCCCTTTGGACAAAAAGAAAAGCCATATGTGCGTATACAATGCCTAAGAAAACATACTTATTGAGCAGCCTATCCTTATTTACATAGTAGGAGGCCAGAAAGAAAACAAATACCAGCTTAATCATCTCAGCAGGCTGAAAGCTGTGATTTCCTATCCGAATCCAGTTGGTTGCCCCTTTAATTTTTGTACCAAAGACTAGTGTCAACAGAAAAAGAATCAATGACCCTGCAGCATAATACCTGGTCCAACGCTGCCATCCCTTTCCCTTTTTTACAATCATGTAGGCCAAAAAATAAGCGATCATACTGATTCCAAACCAGACGATCTGTTTAAACCCAATGGTCGAATTAATCCTATAAATCATAATGATCCCGATACTGACCAGCATCCCCATAATCAAAAAAATATAATGATCACCAGAGGAGGTCTTTAACAATATGAAGTTTGATATATAAATGATAAACATTAGCAAGACTCCAGAAATCAGAATGAGCCTATCATACTGATCCTTGTAGAGAAAAAGCAGTACCAGCGCCAATATATTCATCAACACAATCAGATTTTGAGGATTTTTGTAACTAAATATTTTTTTTAACATGTTTGCACCTCTTTAATCATTGGCCACAAATAAAAACTCAATCTGTCCGATCTTAATACGATCTCCATTTTTTAATTTCACAGCATCCATAATGCGCTCACCATTCAGATAGGTTCCGTTGGCACTCTCTAAATCTTCTAGGAAGTATGCTTCTTCATCCAGACTGATCTGCGCATGCTGATTGGAGATATAAGGGTCTTTAATTACAATGTCGTTTTCATTTTTCCTCCCAATGACTACATTTGCAGATAATGGATAGACTTCTTTTACTTTAAAGGGCAAGGTGTCCTTTCGGTTAATCAGCTTTAGATAGGTATCTTCCTGTATGCTGCTTCCGCCAATGCTCTTGATGTCCAGGTAGATAAGACGTATGATACCAAAAATAAATAAATAGATAATCACGATAAATAAATAGCGAAATACTAAGGACAATATATTAAACATCCCGTCACCTGCCTCCATAGGCCAAATTCGATTCGACTCATATTCCTATTATACTAAATAATGATAGACAAAAGAATGACTTTATAAAGGATTTTCATAACTCCTTCCTAAAGTCACTCATCAATCCGTTTATTTGTTTATCATTTTTACCAGTTCCTCGTAACTACATACGCCTTCTGCCAGTATATTTTCTCCACTTGCAATTGTTGGCACCACTTCAACGGAATAGGGTTTAATCATATCTTCCCACGAACCTATAACAGCTAAAAGATGCTCATCCTCCATCCGTTGTAAAAAGTCATCCCAGGAAATACCCAGCTGCAAGCAGATTTTCTGTAAAACCCTATGGTCTCCTATATTCTTATTATACACAAAAACACTATTGTAGAAGGCATGGAGTATTTCCTCCATAGGCACCTTATTGAAGGCGTAAGCTGTCAGCATCCTGGCCAGCCTTGTATTATAAATCCTCTCGGGCAAATAAAAAACTAAATTCTTTTTCTTTGCCTGCGCCTTAATCAGCTTATATGCCTTTTCAACTTTTCTTGTTCCTAGGAAATTTTTCAAGTCTGTTCCTTCCGGCGGAATCTCCGGATAGATTTCTGTTGGAATCCAGCTCACCTTTATCCTATGTTCTGAGTAAAGTCTTTCGATTTCTGGAAGCATAAGGTAGCAGTAAGGACAGATATAATCGAAGATAAAGATAATTTCCTTCAGAAGACCCACCCCTTTCATCGGTTCTGTTATACTCTTACCCTCCAGGGACTGGATCATTCATTTATTTTTGCAAACATGCTGATATCTTTCTTAAACCAGCTGCTCCATTTCCTTTACTAATTCTTCAAATACCTTTAGGGCGCTGTGAATTGGCTCCGTGGTCGTCATGTCAACCCCGGCACCTTGGAGGAGAGCAATGGGATAATCAGCTCCACCCTTTTTCAGGAATTCGATATACCGTTTTACTGCCGGTTCTCCTTCTTGCAAAATCTGCTGTGTCAAGGAGATAGCTGCCGCATATCCCGTAGCATATTTATAGACATAGAAGGCATTATAAAAGTGTGGGATTCTAGCCCATTCCATTTTGATCTCTTCATCCACAATTATATGGGGACCATAATATTTTTTATTTAACTCTCCATAGTACTCAGAAAGAGACTCGGGGGTTAAGGCTTCCCCACGCTCTGCCCACTCATGGACCTCTCTTTCAAATTCCGCAAACATAGTCTGACGGAATACGGTTCCCCGGAACTGCTCAAGATAGTGATTCAGCAAATAGGCCCGTATATTTTTGTCTTCTGTTTTCTTTAGCAGGTCCTGCATCAGTAAAGCCTCATTGACTGTAGATGCCACTTCCGCTACAAAAATCTTATAGCCCGCATAGGTGTAGGGCTGCTTGGAACGGGCATAGTAGGAATGCAGGGAATGACCCATTTCATGGGCAAGGGTAAATACATCGTGTATCGTATTTTGATAATTCAGCAGTACATAGGGCGGACTATCATAGCTGCCCCAGGAATAGGCACCGCTAGTCTTCCCTTCATTCTCATATACATCAATCCAGCCCTCCGCAAAACCCTTTTCCAGGAGGGATACATATTCCGCTCCCAGAGGTCTTAGCCCTTCTGAAACCTTCTTTAACGCATCCTCATAGGATACCTCCATCTTTACATCCTTTACGATAGGTGTGTATAAATCATACATATGTAGTTCTTCCAATCCCAGGGCACGCTTTCTGAGCTTTACATAGCGGTACATGGCAGGAAGATATTCATGGATGGTTCTAATCAGGTTATCATAAACCTCCAGCGGTATATTATCCTCATCTAAGGAAGCCTGTAACGCAGAAGGATATTTTCGCACCCTGGCATAAAAGACATCCTTTTTCACACTGTAGTTGAGTGTAGAAGCGATAGTATTTTTCTGCTTTTCATAGGAACTGTAAAGGGCTTTAAAGGCATCATGCCGGACCCTTCTGTCGCTGCTTTCCAAGAATTTTACATAACTCCCCTTGGTTACCTCTACTTCCTCACCCTTTTCATCTCGAATCACCGGAAACTTTATATCCGCATTGTTGATCATGGAAAAAATATTTTTTGGTGCTGCTGCCACCTCTCCCGCCTGGGCTAAAATCTGTTCCTCTTCCTTCGTGAGGATATGGGCCTTCTGGCGCAAAAGCTCTTCTAAGTAAAATTGATATCCCTTTAGTTTTTCATGTTCTTCAACAAAAGTTCTGATTCGTTCCTCAGGTATACCTAAAATTTCCGGTATCATAAAGGACAAACTGCTTTGGACCTCAACACTTAGCCCTTGCGCCCGGTCACTCATACTCTGGTATTTCGTAACTCGGTTGTCTTCATCCTTCTTCATCCTTGCATAAATAAAAACATTCTCAATTTTCCTTGAAATCTCATCGGCAAAATGAAGAGCTTCGTACAGCTTTTCTGCTGACTGGCCTAGTGTTCCGGCAATCTTTTCTGATTCCTTTGTCATTTCTTTAATAGCACGATAATCCTTTTCCCAATCATCATCCTCTGAATAAAGTGCTTCCAGTCTCCATTTGTACCGCTGGTCTATCTCCTTGCGTTCTTTTACCTTCTGTGGTTTTTTTAATTCCGATTCTTTTTGTGGCATCGCCACTCCCTCCCTTCATTGGTGATATCAGCTTTTCTACAGCAACAATAATGGATTCTCTAATGTCTATTATTATACCCAAAACTTACGATCATTCCAACTTTTTACGAAGGTTTCCTGCAAGTCATGTATACACTGTAAACTTTTTTCAGTATATTTAAAAAAAATTAATACTATAGTATAATAATCCTATTGGAGGTGTTACCTTGAAGCTATCCAAAGTCATTGAAATTCTTAACGCAGAGCTATACAGCAGTTTCGCCGATTTAGATATGACATTTCAATATGGCAAGGCTTCTGATTTGTTAAGTGACGTATTAAGATTTCCCGCCGAAAATTCTCTGCTTTTAACAGGGCTGATGAATCTTCAGGTGGTTAGAACTGCAGAAATGCTGGATATAAAGGGGATTGTATTTGTAAGAGATAAGAAACCCTCCCAGGAAATCATCGATCTGGCTAACCAGACCGGTATCGTCTTAATGGGTACGCGTTTTAATCTATATAAAAGCTGCGGTTTATTATACCAATACGGGTTAATGGATTAGAGGGGGAATTCCCATGAATAGATATTGTCATTCTGTTATTTTAGAAGAAGATTTATGTATCGGCTGCACCAACTGTATTAAAGGATGTCCCACGGAAGCCATCCGTGTAAAAGGCGGCAAGGCACGTATCATCGATGACCGCTGTATTGATTGCGGTGTATGTATACTTGCTTGTCCTCACCATGCAAAGAGAAGTGTCAGCGATTCTAAGGAGCATCTAAATGACTTTCTATACAAAGTTGCAGTGCCTTCTACGACGCTCCTCAGTCAGTTTGACGGTAGCATCAGGCCTTCTAAAATACTGTCAGCCCTCCAGATGATGGGATTTGATGCGGTGTACGAGGAATCCAGAGGAGCTGAGTATGTGACTCAGTATACATTGCGGCTGCTTAAAAGCCCTCCCCGACGTCCGCTGATTTCATCTAATTGCCCGGCCATCGTACGTTTGATTCAAATTCGCTTTCCAAGTTTAATAGAAAATATTTTGCCTATAGAATCACCAATGGAAATATCTGCAATTATTGCAAGACAACAGGCAGTGGAAAAAACCGGTCTCCATCCAAGGGATATTGGAATATATTATATCAGCCCCTGTCCGGCAAAGGTTACCAGCGTTCGAAATCCACTTGGCATTGTCCGATCCAATGTAGACCGTGTGCTTTCCATCCAATCAGTTTATCCTTGCATTCAAAAAAACTTGAAAAATATTAAGATAGAAATCCCTTATTATGACTCAGGCAAGGCTATAGGCTGGGCTAGGGCGGGAGGCGAATGTCAGGCTCTAGGGATTGAGCACTATCTTAGCGTAGATGGGATCGAGAATGTCATTCGTATTTTGGATGAAATCGAAAATGAAAGAATTACGGGAATAGACTTTTTGGAATGTGCAGCCTGTACCAATGGCTGTGTAGGCGGCTGTCTTACTCTGGAAAACTCCTTCATCGCCAGACAAAAAGTTCGAAGCCTTACTGAGAAGAATATGCGCAATAACTATGCGCTGCCTACCAATGATTTTGCACCCTTTTTATTTACTGAAAAGATTCATCCGCGAAATGTGCATAAGCTGGATGACAATCTACTGGAAGCCATGAAAAAAATGGAACAGATCGATGCCGTCCACGGCATCCTGCCGAACTTAGACTGTGGAGCTTGTGGCTCTCCAACTTGCAGGTCTTTGGCAGAGGATTTTATCCTGGGATATGCAGATATCGAAGACTGTATCGTGAATTTGAAAGGAAAAATGCAGTCCCCAGAGAAAAAGAATACAACGTAAAGAGGTGCTCTGTCACCTCTTTTTATGATCATAAATGAAAATTTTAACAGTTCATTCATAAACGATTGATTCCTTTAATATAATGGTGTAGTATATTTATATTGTTTTCTTGTCGCCATACATAATTATCTGCTAGGAGGAATACTATGGATAATCGGCCAATTGGCATCTTCGATTCGGGGGTCGGAGGATTGACAGCGGTACCCCACATCATGAGACAGCTGCCAAAGGAAAGATTAATATATTTTGGTGATACCGCAAGAACACCCTACGGTTCTAAAGCAAAATCTACGATTACCAGCTTTACCCGGCAAATCGTCGATTTTTTATTGCATAAAGATGTAAAAATGCTTGTTATTGCCTGCAATACCATAACAGCCACCTGTCTGGATGAACTACCAGCCTATTGCAAAGGGGTTCCCGTTATAGGCATTATTGAACCGGCTGCTAGAAAAGTAGCACGGGAGCATGACATCTCTAATCGAATCGGCATTATCGGTACAAAGGTAACCATTCAGCAAAAAACCTATATCAAGAATATTACTAAATATAACCCAGATCTGAAGCTCTTCGATAGAGCCTGTCCTATATTTGTTCCCTTAATTGAAGAAGGGATTATCGATCATGGAATTATGGAGCTTTCCGTAAAGCACTACCTGGATGAATTTGTTGAGGAAAATGCCCTGGATACATTAGTTTTAGGCTGTACCCACTATCCTTTAATTCAGCCTACGATTGAAAAGCTGTATCCTCATCTTAAGATCATAGATCCTTCTTTCGAGATTGTCCACAGTATTCATAAAGCACTTGTCGAAGGAAACCTCCTGGCTGAAAATCCTGAAGCAGAGAATATTTTTTATGCCAGTGACCTTTCAGAGAACTTTATGAATATGATCAACTCTATTTTCGGTAAAGAAAGTGTGAAGGTGGATTTCAAAAACTTTGATCTGGATATATTGGAATGCAAGTAAAAGAATAACATCGCCAAAGTCCCTCTTCTAGAGCTTCGGAGGGGTCTATGCACAGATATTGCCTCATCACCAGTCAAAAGCGGCCTATATGGCCGCTTTTATAGTAGAATCCTATCTAAAAACAGATGGATTCTTTCAAACAACAAACCTGCAATAAACCATGCCGGAGCATAGTCTAGGCGTATCAATCCCTTTACAGCGTACTTAGCCCCTGAATAATCCCATGGGCATTCTCCCAGTGCGCTGCGCAGAAACCATCCAGAAGCATATTCTATCGTATAAATCGCTAAAACCCATACGCCTCCTCTCACCAATATAGGCCAATGGAAAATCCTATCGTGTAAGGATTCCAGAAAAACAGCCGAACCATAAATCGGAAACATCCAGAGATAGGTATATCCTCGAAAGCGCCGATCTCCCGTCAAGGCAGCTCCCATTCCTGTCCAAAAAATCTCAATACACCAGCCCAAAAAACCATAGATTACGAATCGGATTATCATGACTCTATTTTTACATTTTTTTGCGGCTTTCATACCTAAATATTTTTATGCTTCTCTTTTGCTTGACGGGGCAGTTTCTTTGGAATAATCTAATAGTTAGAAGGAGGCATTATTTATGGACAGAATGAAGGCTTGTTCCCTCGCTAAATATTTCTCCTACTTTTTAGGGGTACCCTTTATACCGGAAGAGCTAAAACGGCTCGATGAACCGCTGATATTGCATATATCAGATACTCCCAGCGAAATCTATCCCTATTTGTATCGAATGATTGAGCAATTAAAGCCCCACTATATCATCCATACGGGAGATCTGGTGGATAATATCAAATTGGAGTATTTAAAAGGAAAAAAAATGAATTATATAGAGAGTGCCCGGAGCTTCTTTGAGCATTTGAAAAAAATAGGGTCCTTTGACTTCTACTTGGTTCCTGGAAATCATGATTGCCCAGAGACTATCATCAATCTATGGGAGGACGTTATCCTGCTCAAGGAAGGTGCAACGATAGAGCTTGGCAGCCTGAGGATTGGTACGGCTCATTATTTTGAAAAATTACCCCCACAGGCGGATATCTATCTATACGGGCATAATCTCCATATTGAGGCAGAATATCCAAAGCAGCAGGTATATCTCAATGGCATTTATAATATCCATGTGATATCAGGACTTACCAAGAAAGTTTTTTTTATTCCCTATCCAATGGGCACCAATAGTCTGCGCCGCATTATCAATGGAAAAATTGGCATTTAGCATACTAAAAATCAGATATGGAGGTCTTATTATGATTTATATCCGTATGGGTCCGAGGTTTTTATTTATTCGTACTGAAAAAGTGCAGCAACTGCAGGACTTCATTTATAAACACCTTCAGGGAACTCTGTATTCCTTTGAGGAAGCCTTAGAGTATTCGACAGAGAACAGTACCATCATTTTTCTCACCCCTCCGAATCTAACCCATACCAGGGTCGAAGACGCTGAGAGCATTCTTCTGGTTCCCGCAGCTTCTTCGATAATACTGATGACCTTTATCAACGAAACAGCATCTCCATGGATAAGCCGCATCCAGTTAGGGCCTGCGTCGTTAGTACTGCGGGTGGCCGGTGACGGCAAAGATGCCCTAGAGCAAATCCAGCGGGAATACCAAGCCCAAGCTTTAAACTGGTTGGAGGCCATCGATCTGGGAGAAGCGGATGACACGATTATTAGTCTCACCAATAAGCCGATCAACCACAACCTACAGTCAAAAGACTTTATTCATCCAAACTTGCTGGTATCTATGCCTGTCAATCTTCTGTCCCACCGGCTGCGCAATGAAGGACTGATTTTTATTACCCATGGCTTAAAGAGCAGAGAATGGTATGAACTGCGTATTAATATCTACGATTCCCGAGAATTATATCATGAGCATCAGGAAAGACTGCAGCTGATCCTATCAGAAATAGAGGCAGGCATGATTCTGGGGGAATCCTGGACCAAAGATCACGCCCTGATGCTGTTCTCCGTGGTGGCTTATCAAATTAAGCTCTTTACCATGCTGGAGCCTCTGGAGATCAAAAAAATCCTCATGGCTCTGGAATACGACAGTAACGGTAAAAGGTTAGTGGATTTAGATTTGTATCATAGAAACAAAAAAATCTCCTGGACCCATATTGGCGGCATCGGATCAAAGTTTGAAAAGGAGAAAGTATGTGTTTCTTATCGTGAAAATCTGCTAAAGCAGTTATCCGAGGATACCTTAATCAGACTTCTGGAAATAGAAAAGAAAATTAATGAATCCAAATAAAACGCTCTTAAGAGCATTTAAGACTGATGACAAACCCCTCCTAAGATCCTCTCAACTCCGTGACAAGGCCACTTTTTGTGAAATAGATCATTGAAAAAAGTGACCTCGTCAAAGTCCTTGTTCGGAAACTTAGGAGGGGTTTATTTATCGACATTACTTTGTCAACAACCTGAAAAGGCTATTAAGAGCGTTTTTATGCCTGAACGTCCTCTAAAAGGCTTTCAAAACCAATTCCCTTTCCCCATACGGAAATCACCGGCAGCACATCTACAAAAGCATTAGGATCAATTTGGGCGATAAACATTTTTATCAGCATGGTTTCACGGGGAGAGCAAACGGAAATAATTTTCTGTCTGGAGGCATTTGTATATCCTCCTTTAATTTCATAGGTACTGATTCCTCGTTTAATGCTATTTAAAATATAGTCTGCAATCTCATCATTCTTTTCGCTGATAATTTCAATTTTAACGTTTTTGGAACCGAAACCGAAGAGTACCAGGTCGATGGCTTTTATCATGATAATTTGAGTTAATATGGCATAAAGGGCTACATTACGGTCATAAATCAATGCAGAAGACATAATCACGACAATATCAATTCCCAGTAAAATCTGGCTTATACTTATAAAGGGGAACATTCTATAATGAATAATCTTCGCAATCGTATCGGTTCCGCCCATGGAAAAACCCCTTTTGAGAATGAGTCCACAGCCTGCACCGGCAATAATGCCGTAATAAATGGAAGCTAAGATGGTGTCATTCTCTATAAAGTCATAGTTGGCATTCTCAAAACATATCAAGATCAACGGAAATAGGATGGAAAGCAATATGATCTTGCCGCCTTCCCGCTTGCCCAGCAGCAGCCATGCACACAAGAGTACCAACATAGACATTCCATAGTACAGATAGGTATACTTAATCCCGGTGAGCCGATCTATAATAATGGACAGTCCTGTAATTCCCCCTGTAATCAACCCGTTAGGCTTTAAAATAGATGTAATGGCAAATGCCAGCAGGGCACAACCGACGATAAGGTAAATTCCATCCAATAAATGTCTTTGATAGTCTTTCTTCATTTTCTACTCCCTCTCTTCCATTTTTCTCACAAAATCTATTATATCGAATTGTGGATAAAAAGGTGTAACTAAATTGTTAAGTTTTTAAAAAAAAAGCAATAAAAAGGAGGGCATCTCGCCCTCTCTTTATGTTTACTTTATCTTACAATTAATATAGGTTTGTTGGTATGATGCAGCACCTTATCAGAAACACTGCCAATGACTACTTTTTTTATGCCGGTTAAGCCCTTGCTGCCCATTACGATCAAATCCGGATCCATTTCTTCGATTGCATTGATAATCTGTTCTGCAGGATCTCCGATTTTGATTTCTGTATGAAGGGTTCCACAGAATCCCTCAAAAGCTACTCCTGCTTTTTCAATGACACTTTTTCCATGCTGTTCGAAGGATTCCCGCGTTTGCTCATAAAGATATACACTTTCATGGAAATAATTGTGTTTAAAGTCATTCACTACATTTAGCAGGATTACCTCACTGCAAAATGCTTCTGCAAGCTTTCTTCCTTCCTCTAAAGCCTTCTGAGAATGCTCAGAACCGTCAATGGCAATTAATATTTTTTTCATACTACAAACCTCCTTCTTGTGATGGATATATGTATGACTACTTTGTTATTATTCTTATACCCTGACCTAACCCCTTCAATCTCTATAATTTATATACTTGATAAATTTTGTCATACAGTGTTGTAGATAGGTATAAGATTCCTAATTGGCTAAAATCAAAGAAGAATGAAGGTTGTTCGAAGTTGTATGCCTTTAAGTTTTATCATATAATTAGATAATCATCTGATTGGGAGTGTTGTTATGTATAATGATCTGAATAAATACCTGCCCTTATTGGGCCGTTTCGCCGTGATTGGCATAACTATTCTGGGTATATATTTTTTTTCTACTACCCTGATTTTTTATGTCCTCCCTTTTCTGCTGGGTTGGGCAATCGCATCCATGATTGAGCCTCTTGTGGACTTTTTACATACCCGTTTGAAGCTGCCCCGGGGACTGGCTGCCCTATTCTCCACAGGGATGTTTGTGCTGCTGGTGGGATCACTGATTGCATTAGTTGGCGGAATTATTGTAGTGGAACTGACGAAGCTTTCCATCAAGCTTCCTGAGTATTCAGAAAGGCTGTATTTTCAAAGCATCGAGATTGTCAGCCGTATGCAAAATCTGTATTTTAGGCTGCCCCCTGATATCGCACAGTCTATTATAAATGGTTTAAACAGTCTGTTAAATAACCTTACCCTCTTGCTGGGGAAAATCATTTCCTCACTGATGGGCTTTCTTTCCCGTATTCCAAGCTTTTTCGTGTTTTTGCTGGTTACTATGATCTCCACCTTTTTTATCGTCCGGGATAAAAAGGAAATCACAAGATTTATGGTGGCTCAAATCCCTCAGAGCCAGCGTTCTACCATAAAGGTACTAAAGCATGATCTGCTGTTTGCCCTCACAGGGTATATTAAAGCCCAGCTTATTCTTATGTCCTTTACATTTATTGAAAGTGCTGTAGGCTTAACACTGATCGGTATTGACTATTCTGTACTGTTAGCCCTGCTAGCCAGCCTCATAGATGCACTGCCTATACTGGGATCGGGCTCTGTTTATGTACCGCTCATTCTTTGGAAGCTTTTGGCGGGCTCTTATCAGACAGCAATATACCTAGCGCTGCTTTACGGGCTGATTGTTTTTATCCGTCAGCTTTTAGAACCAAAGGTACTGGGCAACCAAATCGGGCTCTATCCCTTGGTCACATTGCTTGCAATGTATGTGGGGCTTAAGACCTTTGGGGTTATCGGATTAATCATCGGCCCCATTACTGCCATTGTACTCATTACGCTGCAAAAGGTAGGTATTCTTCCTCAATGGAAAAAATAAATACAAACGTTTTTAAATTTAATCCATAAATTGTCCGAGTTTGTTTATGCATAAATATGTATATTATCTTTATAATTATAAATGTTTATGCAGAAAATTAACTATATATTCAATTAATTTTAAAACTAATTTTATAGTTTTGAAAACGTTTTTCAGTTTTTTGGGATATTTACAAATATGTAATATATGCTATAATTATTCATTATAAAACTATTAACTAAAAAAGAGGTGATTTCATGTTAAAGGATTTATTAAGTTCAGAGAAACATAAACTATTGTTTCTGATTCCTGCTCCAAAGCATACTCCTGATGAAATTGCGGGGATTCTGAAGCAGCACCCTGAAATTCAGTTCGTTTCTTTAGTAGGTGTTGATCTTGGCGGTAATGACACCGATGAGAAAGTACCTATAGAATTAGCGATTAAAGACATGCAGGAGTTCTTAACTTTTGGTGTGCAGACCGATGGATCCAGTGTTGTATTGCCCGAAATTGCATCATTAAATGACGCTAGAGTTGATATTATTCCTGATACAAGCGTAAATTGGTTTGTAGATTATAACTATGAAAATATAGATGAAAAAACCGGATTGCCGGTGGGAACCCTTAGAATCCCTTCTTTCCTAGTTCACAATAACATTCGTGTGGATTCCAGAGCAATTCTCCAAAGATCTGTAGAAAATTTCCAAACTGAAATCATAAAAATAATTAAGGACGCACCCTATGTACTAGAAACCATCGGAATCGATTCTGTAGATGATATTGCAGAAGTCGTGCTTACTTCTGCTACAGAGCTGGAGTTTTGGGTAAGAAGCCCTGAAGAAAAGCCGGAAATTGAAAAGCTTTCTACTTCACAGGTTCTTCAAGAGCAGTATTGGAAAAGGACTGTGGGACCTGTTCGTACAGCACTGGAGCAGTCTCTGGTTATGTTGGATGCCTACGGCTTAGAAGCTGAAATGGGTCACAAAGAAGTAGGCGGTGTAAAAGCTAAATTATCCGGCAATGGTCAATATGATCACGTAATGGAACAGCTTGAAATTGACTGGAAATACAGTACAGCCCTTCAAGCAGCTGATAACGAGCTATTGGCAAGAGATGTAGTAAAGGATACCTTTATCCAACATGGTTTAGATGTTACTTTCATGGCGAAGCCTATCGAAGGAGTAGCAGGAAGTGGTGAACATACTCATGTGGGTGTAGCTGTAAAGCTGAAGAATGGAAAGTTCAAAAACCTATTCTCACCGGCAGACATGAAGGAAGAATTCATGAGCCCGATCGGTTGGGGTGCCCTGATGGGTCTGCTAAAGAACTATGAGGTTGTTAATCCTTTTGTGACCTCCAGCAACGATGCTCTCAATCGTCTAAAGCCCGGCTTTGAGGCACCGGTTTGTATTGTAGCTTCTGTAGGACACAGCGTAGAGATTCCTTCTAGAAACAGAACCGTATTGGCAGGTTTGGTTCGGGATATTGATAAACCATTGGCTACGCGTTTTGAGCTTCGTGCACCGAATCCTACCAGCAACACTTACTTGGTTTTGGCAGCCGTATATCAAGCAATGCTTGATGGTATCAAGGCTGCACTAAAATCCGGAAAGTCAGCCAAGGAATTGGAAGCTGATTTCTCTAAGAAACCAGGTCAGTCCAGCTTCTATTTGGAAGCAGACAGAGCCTATCGCAGTGAATATGATGTTTTCGAACATTATACAGAAGATGAAAGAAATGAACTCTTTGGTAAGCCTCCTGCAACTGTATGGGAGAACCTTCTTGGATTAGAGCATTATCCTGAGAAGAAAGCCATCCTGTCCTCCAACGGTGTATTTACAGATGCAATCATCAATTCCTTTAAAGTTGCTACGCAAAATCAGTGGACTACAGAGCTATATAAACGTATCATCCCTGATAATGCAGAATTCGTAAGAATGTGCAAAAAGCTTCATGGCAGTGAAAGTGTAACCGACCTCGATGTGGTTACTTGGGAGAAGATCAATCAGTTAAGGAATTATTTGATGAAGGACAGCCTAAGCCAAAAATCTCTCTTTACAAGAATCCGTGAGGGTATAGACAGTGGAGATTTTAATACGGTTTCAAAGCTTCAACAAGAAATGAGCAGCAAAATGGGTGAGTTAAAATCTCTATATATGGTATATAAGAGAAACCTATTTGAAATCCAATAATGCTATGAAATACCCAAAAGCAGCCCTAGGGCTGCTTTTTCTGTTCTGGCAAGGCTTGTCTATACTATTTAGTGCAGAACCAAATACTTTCTTTTTTCCTCCTCAAAGAAAGTTTTCAGCTCTTCATGGTATCCTAGGTGATAGGCAATGGCAAGCAAGCATCGCTGCAGATAGGCTCTGCTGAGGGCATCTATTTGAGGACCTTCTTTCACTTCCCAGATTATATCTAGGTCTCTTCCTTCAACAATATCTTCCAATTCCAAGGCTTCTAGCCGTTCTCTGCTGTATTCGTCAAATAACTTGATGATGTTTACCGGATCCTTAGCTTCTTTTAACACATGCATATGCTCTCTTTTTGAACAATGGGTTAAGATGTCAATGACAAAATTCAGATCATAGTCAACTAACTCATATAGGCTTTCAAGCACCTTTGCAGCAATTCTGGGGTCTCTGTTGCTAGCCTCTATTAGCTTATGCTTCAATCTTTTATCATTGTGTTTGCAGGCCTCTATGATGGTACTGCTTACAGCTTGATCATTCATTTCATGAAATTCCACTTCTTTCTCCCCTTCCATTTCATAGTATCTCTAGTTTTTGAAGGTAAAAAAGAAGTTATACCTTTAAATTTACTTCTTTCCACATTATCTATTCGTCATGCTCAATCCTTTGCGTCAAATCATGAATTCTCTCTTCCATACCAACCAATAGCTCCCCAATTTCTTCTATAACGCTGTTGATCTGTTCCATGGCTGCAAACATCTCTTCATCCTCAAAGGCTGCATTTTCCCTATTCTTTCTTGTAATTGCCTGAGTCACCTGTTCGATTCCTTTCTTCATTTCACTGATTCCATAGGTTAGATTCTCCCGATCATGAGATAACTGCTTGGTAAAATTCGAGGTTTGCTTTGACAGCTGCACAAGCTGTCCTACCAGTAAAGTAATAGCTTGTTGAATCAGCTGCTGCATCTCCTGTGAAAGCTTGTTTTCCTCCATAAGATTAATCTGCTCCAGAAGCTGTCGAATTTCCTTTGACATATACCAGTTTTTATCCGTCGGCATTGGAATCAGGCATTCTCTTCTCTGATCAAGACAGTCTTCTCTGCTCTTACATTCTTCTTCACTATAATTTTTTCCCAAAAGCTCTTTCACAATAGACTTGAAATTTTTGATGATATTGCTTACGGTAGCCAATATAATGGCTATGGTGATCAAAAATCCTTTAATGCTATTGGAGATGGTTGTTTTTTGAATCTCTTCCTTCTTTTGCTGATGCTCCGCAATAATTCTTGATAATTCCTGATTCATCAGTTCCGGTTGTTCCTTTAATCTTTCTATGGAGGTTTGGAGCTTATAATAGGTTTCTGTTTCCAGGTGACGTACCAGACTAGACTGATTATTCAGCATCAACAGAATAATGATAAAAGAAATAATACAACCAATGAACAGCCTCATAAGAATAGAATCTTTGCCATTGTTCATCGCCTTCATTTTCAGCCCTCCATTTATAACTCCCTGTCCGATTTTCATTACATTATATTGAAGGCCCTGTGGAAATGTTCCTAATGATGACATGCTTCTTTTGAAATAAAAAGTCTCTACAAGAAGTAGAGACTTTCATTATTCAGTAAAATTATTTTACTGGTTCAACTGTATCTAAGTAAGTAAACTTGCCGTCTTTTACAACCTTGATTACTGCACTCTTTACTGCATCTCCGTTTCCATCAAGGGTGATAATGCCTGCTGCACCCATAAAGTCTGTTGTTTGAGCAATGGCATCTCTAATCGCCACAGAATCAGTAGAGTTTGCTCTTTCAATAGCATCCAGAATCACTAAGTATGCGTCAAATCCGAGAGCAGTAACAGAAGCTGGCTCCTGGTTGTATTTCTTTCTGTAAGCATCCAGGAATTCCTTAGATTTTTCAGTGATTGGCACTTCGGAAGTAAAGAAGGTAGAGAATACAGCCCCTTCTACTGCGTCTTGACCGATATCAATAAATTCTGGTGTTTCCCAAGTATCTCCACCAAGGATTGGAATATTAATCCCCAGTTGTTTTGCTTGCTTCATCAGCATTGCAGATTCTGTAAAGTTACCGGGAGCGAAGATTACATCCGGGTTCAATTGCTTGATATTTGTCAGCTGAGCTGTAAAGTCCTGGTCTCCAGTATTGTAGCTTGCACTGCCCACGATAGCGTTTGGATCGCCAGTAAGCTCCTTAAATGAATCTGTGAAGAACTTAGCAAGACCTACGGAATAGTCTGAAGATACTTCTTGGATAATAGCAGCTTTCTTTGCCCCAAGCTTATTGATCGCATAGTTTGCCATAACAGTTCCCTGGAATGGATCGATGAAACAAACTCTGAAATAATAGTCATTGTTTAATGTTACCAATGGATTTGTACAGGAAGCACCTACTGCAGGAATCTTAGCAGTCTTTACTGCATCCCCTGCTGCCATGGATAAAGAACTTCCCCAGCTTCCAATGATGGCTGAAACCTTTTCTTTTTCAATCAAACGGGCAGCGGCACTGGCAGCTTCTACCTTATCTGATTTGTTGTCAACGATAACCAATTCTACTTTTTTGCCTAACACGGTTGGGTATAGCTCATTTGCCAATTTAACCCCTTCCAGCTCAATGGCACCGCCTGCTGCATTCGCTCCGGTGAGTGGTTCAAAAACCCCGATTTTAATTACATCTGCCTCTGCCGGAGCTGGCTGCTCTGCGCTTTGTGGAGCTGGTTTTGCACAGCCTGAAAAGGCCAATACTGTAATTAGCATCAATGCGATTACTACAGATATCTTTTTGTTTAGCTTTTTCACACTTTCTCCCCCTTTTTCACTCATTAATTTATATTTATGTATAAAGCCAATTCCCGTCTTTGTCTTTAATACCCCCTTTTATGAAGTATTCTTAATAAAATTGTTACAATTTCTTAAAAATTAATTCTATTTAAGTATTTTAGCACATCTATTTATTGAAAATCAATATATATGTACTTATAATGCAATAATTTTATATATAAAATCATTCATATTGCTTTTCATCCTATAATACATGTCCTTTAAAATATATGCATTTTTATATTGTGAATATACCTGGACATCCGAAATTAACAGCATACAGAATAGGCTTACAACAGAATGTGAAAAATATCTATGATACTTAACTGTTCCAATCTGAGGTGACATCTATGGATTTAAGGATTATTGAAAAATTTAACTTTGTAGACAATATCAAACCCTTTGCAACATCTTTGATCATCCTAATCATTTCTTTTTTTCTCATACGGCTTGTAATGTTTCTTACGGGTAAAGTAATTGAAATTACCAAATTTAACGAACAGCGGGAACAGACAATCAAAAGTGTAATTGACTCTCTGTTTTCTTATTTCATACTGACTTTTGCTGTATTAAACATATTGAGCGAATTTGGCTTAATTCGAAAAACTACAGTACTTACCGGAGCTGGCATTATTACACTGGTTGCCGGATTGGGTGCTCAAAACCTGATCAAAGACATTATTAACGGCTTTTTCATCCTTTTTGAACGACAAATGAAGGTAGGAGATTTTGTAAGTATTAACGAACAGTATCTGGGTACTGTAGAGGAAATCGGACTCCGGGCTACTGCCATACGGGAATGGTCCATGAAAAAGGTCTATATTCCTAACGGCGAAATTAAAACCTTAAAAAATTACTTCAAAGAAAGGGCTAGGGTTATATTGGAGGTGGTAGTCCCCTTCGAGGAGGATCAGGAGCTAGTGGAAAAAACTCTAAAGGAAGTATGCAGCTATATCAATGAAACCTATGCAGACAAGCTCTATCATATTGGAAACATCAGCTATGCAGAATTCAGTCTTTATGGCATTATGTCCTTAGACGGCAAAGCAGGGGGGGCAAAATACATTATTACCGGGGTAGTAAATCCCCACGCACAATGGCTTTTGCGTAACAGGGCTTATGAGCATATTTTAAGAGTATTTCGTGAAAAAAATATTCGTATCGCCTATCCGACGGTAGAGATTCGTCAAAAACCGTCTGTGGATGAATTTCTACCACATGACCTACAAGAGGAAATAAAAATGGATGATCTCAGAAAAGAGTGATCATCCTTCTATAGATTTATGCGTCTGCAACAAGATGTTATTTTGTAGGGCAGACCTGCGTGTCTGCCCGCTTTTTCAGGACGACACATAGGTCTGCCCCCATAGGCGTCAACTTAACCCATAATTTGTCATCCTGAGCGGAGTAAAACGGAGTCGAAGGATCTTTAAGCTAGATGACATATTCTGATAATCAAAAGTAATCTTGCTTATGTTCTATAAGATTCTTCGCTAACCCTCAGAATGACATGCTTCTAAGGTTTATTTGGGAATATTTAGATTAAGTTGATGCCTACGGGTCTGCCCCTACATTTATTTTTCATTTTACTGGCGTAAATCTATATTTAGAGTTTTTCTATTAAGTCAAATAACTCCTGTTTGCTTTTTGGTATCGGCAGTTCTTGCAGGTGGGGCTTACCCTTTAACAAGACTTCATATACCTCTATAATCCATGGTTTCTGCAAATCTGCTTCATTGAGTATTTTTTCATTCCGAAAAATCTCTTCCGGAAGTCCCTCTGCAAAAACGCTTCCATCCTTCATGACAAAAACATAATCTGCCCATGTATATACCCTATCTATGTCATGGGTCGACAAGACAATGGTCTTTCCCTCTTGGTTCAATTGATCGAAAAAAATCATTAACTCTTCACTGGTTTTAGGGTCTACAAAAGCGGTAGGCTCATCTAGAAAGATTACCTCCGGTTCCATTGCAAGAATATCCGCAATAGAAACACGTTTTTTTTGTCCCCCACTCAAAAAATGAGTGGGCCGATCCTTTAGATCCACAATATCTGCTTTAATCAATGCTGTCATTACCTTTTCCTTAACCTCATCTTTTGGTATACCCAGGTTAATAGGACCAAAGGATACCTCTTGAAAAACACTGGCGGAAAATAGCTGTGTATTGGGATCTTGAAAGACAATGCCTACTCTTTTCCTCAAGTTAAGCAACTCTTTTTTTTCATAGGATATCGGTTGACCGTGATAGTATATTTTACCTTTTGTGGCTTTGTGTACTCCGTTTAATGTCAAAAACAGGGTTGTTTTTCCTGCTCCATTTGGGCCAACAATCCCAATTTTTTTCCCCGTTTCAAAGGCAATCGACAGGTTTTTGAGGGCTTTTGTTCCATCTGGGTATGCAAATTCCAATTCCTCTGTCTGAATAATATATTGTGTCAAAACATCCCCTCCATTATTTCTTCCCTCTATATTATAACAAGATTGCCAGTCCAATGAAAAACATTTCTGCTATGATAATCCACCGAATATTTTTTGTGCAGTAAATATATTCCTCTTCTAAGACCTCTATATCTCCTGAATACCCTCTTGTAGATAAAGCAGTAAAAAGTTCATGAGATCTCTGAAAGCTTTTAATGAAAAGATTGGAAATAAGTTGTCCGAGGGAGTAGTAGCTTCTTGAAATAGAAATGTACCCAAGTCGACATTCCTGTGATAGATACATCATCGATGCAGTTTCCAGCAGAACAAAAATAAAACGATAGATAATCGTCATCATCTCTGTAAGCACGCGGGGTATCCTCATCTGCTTCAGTATCCAAATAACATCAACCATTGGTGTAGTGAGCGCAAGAAAATATAAACAGGTCACTGAGGCATAGGCTCTTGAAAAGGTTACTAAGGCTTGGTCAATCCCCGCCTTCTCCACTCCAAGCATCCACTTTCCCACCGGAAAACCAATTGTTATAATAGAAGGAGTGTTTGTTATCGTGAGGGCAATTCCCAAAACCCCTACTGCCAGAAATGTAAATGGTACAAGCATAAGTTTAAGATAAGCTTTCCATGGTATTCCTGCATAGACCAATATCAAAAACGACATAAAGGCTATTACCAAAAAGTGTAATAACCATGTCTTGAAGAACATACACACCATGAGCGTTCCTATAGATAATGCAAACTTCTCAAGGGGATGAATGTGCTTTAATCGATTGATATAAGCATAATGGTCAATGGAAATCATGAATTTGTCACCGCTTTATTTTTATTCTTCCCTACCATATATCCAATGTAATAGGCAATAAATCCCGTTCCAATGGCAGCCTGCAGCGCAAAAAGCAAACTTTCGATTTCACCGCTGGGCGGTTCCCAGAATGATTCAAACCACGGTTCGTAGTCTGGCTGCAACGTTGTAATCATGTCCTCTGCTTCTCCATCAGCACCGCCATATTCTGCATCAGGCAACATTAAGAGAGGAGCAATGGAGATGACTACTACCATTAAAACCAGCAACATGTTTTTCTTCCAGAGCTTCATGCTTTTTCCCCCCTTAATAAATTCAACTGATTGAGTTCATTTTTATGATAGGATGCCAGCAAATTATATATGACAACTGTCAGTAATCCTTCACTGATCGCCAGCGGTACCTGAGTTAAAGCAAAGATACCCATAAACTTACCGATCGCCGCAATCATCCCTACTTCTCCTGGAAAAGCTATACCCAATTGAATAGATGTGACAATATAAGTGACTAAATTTCCACAGGCAGTGGCTACAAAAACGCTAACTGCCTTAGAGGTACCCATCTTATTCATAGTCTTGTACAAAACAAAAGAAGTTATCGGCCCTGCAATACCCATAGAAAACACATTTGCACCTAAGGTAGTTAATCCTCCATGGGCCAGCAAGAGTGCCTGAAATAGTAAAACCACCAAAGCCATTACACTGCTGGCAGCCGGACCAAACAATATGGCTCCTAATCCTACACCGGTAGGATGAGAACAGCTTCCCGTCACAGAAGGCAGCTTAAGAGAAGATAAGACAAAGGCAAAGGCACCACAAAGACCCAAAAGCATTTTTATGCTGGAATTTTCATCGCTAATTTTCTTTATAGATCTTATGCCCATCCATATAAAAGGCACTGATACAGCAAACCATAGGGCTGCCCACATAGGCGGCAGAAACCCTTCCATAATATGCATTGCATAGACCTCTTGAGTGCTGAATAATACTGCTATGAATGCAAAAACAGAAGTATAGGGAATATACTTTTTGATATGCATTTTTCCTCCTCCTTCATTACGATTACGAATTTGTTATTTAAACAAAGGACAAAATAAAAAATCTAACTTGGAGTGTTAGATTTACGATAGTTCATCACTTCATGTGATTATGTACCATATTTCCTTCCCTCCGAAGGTCCCAAAGTAAACATAGGCAGGTTTCCTGGCTTGCGTCTTATCCTACTTCCTCGTCTTCCCCATGTTTGAGTGACATATTGAGGTTTCGTATACGCTTACAGTAGCGGGGGCTGCACCGGATTTCAACCGGATTTCCCTATTCTCCTCCATAGGAGGCACCTATATTTGATATTTATTATTCTCTTTTATCATTATATTGGATTTACACAAACTATTCAACAAACTTGCATATTCTGCTGTTTCTGCTTACTATTTTCCTAGATTTCCTATCTATTTGACGTTTTTTTTTGCATATTCTATTTATTATCTGTACTATATTATTACTGTTCAGCTATAAAATCTCTATAAAATTGTATAACTTTTTCTCATTTTGTTTCGTGATTAATGCCTTCTCTTCCGTATTTTCCATAACCACATAAGTCTCTATTTCTGTAGTTACGATTTTATTAATCATCATCAGGTTGATAATATAGGATTGATGGGACCTAAAAAAATGCCGATTATCCAGCTTTTTTTCAATGGAATTCAGGCTGGTATTCAGGCTGAAAGTACCCTCAATGGTTACCATGTCTGTTTTTCGGCCATTTTTTACAAACATTATGATATGCTTCTTCGGCATAAACAGTCTCTCCATGCCATTCTTGACACAAACCTTCCCATGTATTAGCTTTGATCCTTTGACTTCTTCCACCTTATTCAACTCCCATTGTATTCCGCATATTTTCCCCTATTATATCAAATTCTCAATATCACTACAACTTTAAGGCGAAACAGCCTTCCATAGAAAAAAACAGAGTTTTATATTTTCTTGCAGAAAAATGTTATTTTATAGGATTTTGGGGTAAATTTTCAATATTGTTTTTAGTATACACTAGGTAGTTGCAGAATGTGGTTTCCATTTATCCACAGGAGAAATAGTATTTATGCGACAGCATAGGAAGATATAAACATGAAAAAAGGCATAGCAAAGCAAAGGGGCAGCTAAACCTCTAACTTTAAAGATTTAATCTATGCGATTGAAGATTTGATGGCAAGTGGATTCCTATGATCTTGCTGTGTTTTAAACAAAAGCATAAAAGCGATGAGCTGAGAGATGCAGGCTAGGAGAATGTCAGATTTGAGTGATACTGTGTTTCGAACCTTTGATGATTTAATTTGGATGAAATTCTTAATCTGAGAAATGGATCTTTCAACAATGGTTCTGAGTTTGAA
>NZ_FQZV01000008.1 GCF_900142145.1 Geosporobacter subterraneus DSM 17957
AGATAATCCGATCAGCAAGATATATTACATTCAAACTTTGTAGCAGCTGCCCATATAAAGAGGAATTCTACGAAACCTTTGAAAACATAAGGCGACTCCCAAAGTTTGAATAGCAAAAACAGTGAACCTTGGCAATTTCAAAACGGGAAAAATAACCCAAAAACAACTATTACGGGATAAGTCTACCCTTTTTTAGGAACTTTTTCCTTTATATAGATTTTTAAAACTGATAAAACTCAATTTTGAGGGTCTAAATTCATTTTTTAGATCTTCATGAATAATTCAGGTTTAATTACCACCCCCGGTTTAAAAATGTTCCGCGCTGGTACGACCGGGATACTACCCATGCTATCGAAGGCGGGGATATTCTAGTACTATCGGACAAGGTCATAGCAATTGGCGTCAGTCAGCGGACGGAAGCAGTAGCAATAGAACAAACAGCTAAAAATCTATTTGCATCCGATGAATCCTTTGAAACCATATTGGCCTTCGACATTCCTAAAACACGGGCTTATATGCATCTGGATACAGTATTTACAATGGTAGACTATGATCAATTTACAATCTTTCATAAAATTGAATCTCCTTTGGATGTGTATAGCATTCGGAAAGGAAGCAGTGATCATCTGCAAATCACCTATGAAGCAGATGATTTATCAGCGATTCTTAAAAAATATCTTCACCTGCCAGCTGTCAATCTTATCCCCTGTGGCAACGGTGATCCCATAGCCGCGGGACGGGAGCAATGGAATGATGGAAGCAATACTCTGGCTATCTCTCCTGGTAAAGTTGTATGCTATAATCGAAACTATGTCACCAATGAAGCATTGCGGCAAAACAATATTGAGGTGTTGGAATTTGAATCCTACGAGCTTTCAAGAGGACGCGGCGGCCCGAGGTGCATGAGTATGCCTTTAGTACGAGAGAACCTTCACTAGAAATCACTTTTTTGTAACCAGCCTCCTTTTATTTGCATACTTTATAGTATCGAAAGATAAAGCATAAAGGCAAATCTTTTCATCATATAAAAGGAGGTAGTGATAGATGAGTGATAAAGCTGCAATGAAACCTGGCTTTGGCGTGTTTGGCGGAGATACTACTTTACTTTTCTTCTTCCTGCTGCTAGTAATATTATTTGGCGGAGGACTCTTTGGCCCAGGATGCACAACCGGTGGTTTCTGGAACAGTCCTAGCTTATTGTTCTTCTTCTTGCTGCTGGTGGTATTGTTTTGCGGACCATTCCTAGGCATTGGTACTGGACCACTTTGCTAAACATAAGAACAGTAGAATTGGGAATTCAATTCTCAATTCTATTACATAAGTCTGCATCTGCAGTTTATGTGTATAATCACCTTCTTTAGATGGATATGCAACAACCGGGATTTCTCCCGGTTGTTGTGCTTATTCTTTATTAATCAATGACTTTTCTCCCATTTCAACAAGCTTTTTTGTCATTTGTCCGCCTATTCTTCCCCCATAAAAGCCAATAATTCGAGAGGGCAGATTTCCCTTGTCGATGGATATGTCCCCTTCACTTCCAAACTCTTCCTTCATTCTATCGGCAGCTTCAATTGCTTTAGGATTGATCTTCATGTGCTCCATTCGACTTCACCTCACTTCGCAGAGCCACGCTCAATATTATTATTCTGCAAAGGATTTTTCTATATACCCGGTAATTTTAGGCCTTTGTCGCTTATAAATCCATGTTATTAATTGCTTAAAAACATATTATAGTGTTTTTTCCATAATATAATATTTTTGGCCGCCTTTTTCTAATTGATCACCCTTTGTACTAAAGCCAAATTTCTTATAATAATCTGCTTTATCTATTCTTGCATTACACCAGATCCGATTGACGCCCAGTCTTTTTGCCTCTTCAATCGTGTACATCAGTAATTTTGAGCCATAGCCCTTTCCCTGTTCACCATGCAGGGTTGCAAATTTTCGAAACTGAGCGCTATCCTTCTCTATAAAAAGAGAAATAACTGAGACAAGCTTGTCCTGAATAAAAAAACCATAGTGGAAGCCTCTTTCATCATCCTCTAACTTGATATAATCTAAATCCCTATCAGGCCATAAGACCCTATGTCTTATGATCCATGTATCTTCTTTGTTGATCTTCTTTATCTCTGTCATTCATATACCTCCTATGAAAAGTACTCATAAAATGAATTATGAGTAAAAACTATCCTTTTGACACCCCCCTTGCCCCTAATGCATATATATATACCGAAAAAGGGCAAGTCCCTATTCAAATGAAATTGCCTGTACACCGGATTCATTTCACTACAAAAGAACCTTAAAGCACAAAGGAAAACACTATCGTTTCCCCCTTAATAGACAAGAATCTGTTTTTTAGAAGCGGATTCTTGTCTTTATTTTAAAGCTGCATTAATTTTCAGGAAATCGCTTTAGATTCTTCCTGTCAAAGCTCCACTCCGGAGTTTTGAGCTGACCTTCAAAGTCAAGGGAATACCATGGACTGATCTGATCATCCATAGGATTTTTTAATACCTGAATCTCTTGGGCAGGCATGTAGCTTTGAGCCAGCAAAAAAATCTTTTTACCGGTTTGAAAATGTTCAGCCATATCCACAACAACCACCGCATGACCAGGACTGCCCCCTTGAATGAACACATCTCCGATCTTCATTGTATGCAGTTCTACAGGTTCAAGCTCTTTTGACAGGGATAGGGTGCCTGCATAAGCAAAAACCAGGTCCAGGTATTTTCTGAAATCCTGATAGGATTCCGAAGGTTCTGTTTTTTTACCCAGTAAGTTCGGTTGCCATCCAAGGCAATACGATATCCATTTTTCCAGTTCTGATAATCTACCGGAAAACCATTGGTCAGATGAAAAAGAATCTCCTTGTGGCGACCCTGCCCATACAAATATTCAGCCCGCAATCGCATAATGGCATCAGCACACTGCTGCAGATCCCTTTCTCCTACATCCATATCTACAACTGCATCATATACATTGCTCCGTTGTTTCAGCGTGCCATCATAATATTGAACCAATGAGCCATGGGGCTTTAAAGGTAAATTTCTCAGATAGGCCTCAAAGGAATTTTCTAAAACCGGAATTCTGCTATATCCCTCAGGGAGTTTAAACCGCTCTCTGATTCGCACACCTTCAGGTAAGATAAAATCAGCTTTCTCTTCTTTAGGAGAGCTATTTTCCGGCACAATTAGTTCTAGAGGTAAATCTTCAATCTTGTCTCCCTCCTTAGTCCACCTCTGATACAATCCTATACTCCCCAAAGCGAATAGCGCCAGCATAAAAATCAAAATTCTTCTTCTCATTTTCCTGCGGTCTCTTTATTGAAAGCCATTTTGGGCTGGTTGCAGGTTGGACATTTCCAGTCTTCCGGAAGCTCTTTAAATGGGGTGTTGGCGGGAATTTCATGGGTCCAATCGCCACGCTCAGGCTTATACACATAACTACAAACCGTACATCGGTAATGCTCCATATTCAAACCTCCCTTATTGGATAACAGCAGTCTCTATATCCTTCGCTGCTCCATAGTCCATAAGCAGTTTTTTTGCCTTCTCCACCCACTGGGCTATAGAATTTTGATCATCAAAGGCAACAATGCAAAAGAGTATTTCCTCTGTATCCATGGTAACCATGGCCCGCTCTGAGTCGGAGGTAGTGCTGCCAAACTTACCTAAAGCGTCCTCAAAAACAGGAATATGCTCAATGGAGATCTGGCCTCTGCCTATGCCGCTATAGGTTTCACCACTATCTCCAACGGTAAGTTTTAAAGGTGCTGTTATTTTTTTCAGATTGTATGTACATACTGGATGATAGGATTGCATTGATATAAGATTATTGATATCTACAATATTGTTAATTTGATAAAGGCCCTTATCCTTAATCACCCGTCTAAGCAGTGCCTCTGAAGATACTCTATACCGGGTTGGGTCTTGTCCCAGTTTTCTATATACAGTTCTTGCATCTTTAATGGCCTTAAGCTTTGCAATATCCTCAGAAACCATGGTACTGCTCAGCCGAACGCAGACCTCCTCTACTTCCTGCCAAAGCAGCGGTTCAAGTTCCTTCATGGTTATCTTCGCTTGAATACAGCCTAAGGTTAAGGTAGGGCAGGCTTCCCGCAATTTATCAGAAATACTTATGTCAATCATGTTCATTCTACTCCTTTGATCCATATTTTGCTTATCCTATTATATCAAAAAATAACATTTTTCTATAGCTTTACCAACAATCGATCCTTTAATCTTTTTACTTATTTTTATTTTGCATAAGTCTATCTCAAAGAAGCACCTTCAATCCAGTGCTGATGAATAAAATAATTTTCTGCGAACTAGGAAGGATTTTTATTCTCTATACATAATTATATAGCTATATCGGTTTAAGTCCTTTGTTTTTGCCAAAGGACCCCTGAAACAGTTAAGGAGTGGATCAATAATATGCTAAAGAAAATGATAGAAAAAGGCTTTGAAAAAGATAAAAATCTTAACTGCGCTGAGAAAATATTGTATGGCGCTAATGAAGCCTATCATCTCGGCTTGGATACTGCAAGCCTAAGGATGGCAGCCGGTTTTGGCGGCGGCATGGCTGTTGAGCGTACCTGCGGTGCTCTGACTGCTGCCGTAATGGTATTGAGTAAGTTATTCGTAGAAGATACTGCCCACAAAAGCAGTAAGATTAAAGCCCTTACAAAGGAACTCTTTGAGGATTATGAAAAAGTCATGGGAAATATCGACTGCAAAGGGCTTAAAAAAGACCACCGTTCCCTGTTTTCCGGCTGTGACAAAGTCATTATAAAGGCAGCTGAAATATTAGATAAAATTGTAGCAAGAGAACTAAAGCTGAACGAATAGCTAAAACTCCTGGGTTGAACTTGAACCCAGGAGTTTTAGCGTTTTAACAATCTTACAAACAACAACTATCCCTTGATGACACAGATAGTTTTCAGCTTTTTTACAGGATTGATCAAGTCTAGCTCCTGAGAGATTACAAAATCAATATCTTTATAAGCCCATCGACATTCATCAGCGACATCGGATTTTTTGGTTTTCCCTAATACGACACCCTGATGATTCAAATCTAAAATGGTTTTTTCTGCCGAGTACACCTGCCTGGCCTTGGATCGGGACATTCGCCTTCCTGCCCCATGGGAACAGCTTTGAAAGGTCTCTTCATTTCCTAAACCTTCAACAATATAAGAAAAACTGCCCATGGCACCGGGAATGATGCCTAACTCACCTTTCGCAGCACGAATCGCTCCTTTTCGATGAACCCAAACCAACTCTCCAAAGTGCGCTTCCTGAGCTGCATAGTTATGATGGGCATTCACTTCACTATGATAAGCAATATGGGGAAGCTTTTTTTCCAGCTTTCCTTTTACCACCTCTAGCATTTTCTGGCGATTCTCCCTTGCAAAATCAAGGGCTAAATTCATCCACTGGATATAGGCTTTCCCCTCAGGGGTTTCTGTTGGCAGATAAGCCAGATCAAAGGATCTTGGCACGGGCGAGTTCCATTCTTCATTTAAATCCTTTGCTTTCTGATTAAAATAGCTGGCAACCTTTAGTCCAAAATTGCGGCTGCCCGAGTGAATCATGATTCCCAGAAATCCTTTCTCATCCTCTTGAATCTCAATAAAATGATTTCCCCCGCCTAAAGTTCCCAACTGATAGTAGCCTCTATCTATCTCGGCTACAAGTTCCTTTGGCGATGGCCCCAAATGTTTTGCTGCCTCATCCAGTACGGGACTGCATTGCTTCTGCTTATGATGGGCAAAGCCAGTAGGAATATCCCGCATAATATCTCCAACTAACTGCTTGTATGTGTTCTCCCTGAGCTCCGACTTATGAATGTTTGTAGCTACAAAAGCCATTCCACAGCCGATGTCTACACCTACAGCATTAGGAATAATGGTATCCTTTAGCGCCACAACTCCCCCAATGGGCATCCCAAAGCCTTCATGGGTATCCGGCATCAGGCAAACCCAATGCTTCAAAAAAGGAAGCTGAGAAAGATTCATCGCCTGTTTCAAACAGCCTTCCTCGATTTGGCTATGATCCTGAAGCCAAATCTTAACGGGTTTATTCTGTTGATCTTTAGGTTCTATAACAAACATCAGCACTACCTCGCTTCAGTATCTGTATAAAGCTCATGCAAAGCATGAACTTTAATAGTCAGTTGGACATCTTTTTCTATTGGCGTATATGGATCACTTATGGATCCAGTGCCAATGAGAGCCTTCTTTCTTTTACTCCTTAAATCCTTTTCTAAAATATCTAAAGCATTGATTTTAATCTGCACCCTATCAAAGCATTCAATACCGTAGCATTGACTTCGTGAATCGCAATAAATACAGCCATGTTCCCATCCCCTATAAAGATTCATATTATAATGTGCGTTAAAACACTTCTTTGGCTCTTTTACCCGGGTAAGTATGTTTTTGGCGAAAATTTCCCTCTCCAAGTCTCCACCCCCAAGATTTCTAAAGAAAAGACCGGCTATTTTCCGGCCTTTAAATGATTCCTATTTTACAATCGTTATATTTCAATTCTTCTTTTCTACACGAATCAGGTTAGCCAGCTGTACGACCTCAGGAATATTTACGATATCCTTTAATGCCATTTGTACTTTCTGTTCAGTTGTCTCATGGGTAATAAATACTAAAGACACAGAAGGTTCTTCCCTTCCCTTTTGGATAACAGAGGATAGACTTACCTGATGACGGCCAAATTCTGTGGCAACTTTTCCAAAGACGCCGGGAATGTCCTTAACCAATAAACGAATATAGTATTCCGATTGGCTTTCTTCCATGCTAATGACTCTTTTTTCATTTTGATCAAAGCCATTTTCATAAAGACGCTTTTGCAAGTCCTTCTTTTTAATAATATTTATGAGATCCCCTAAGACTGCACTGCCTGTGGGCAGATCACCTGCGCCTCTACCGTAAAACATCAGATCTCCTACGGCGTTTCCTTTTACAAATACTGCGTTAAAGGCGTCTCCTACCGCTGCTAAAGGATGCTCCTGCGGTACAAAGGTGGGGTGAACCTTCAACTCAATTTTCCCGTCCTCTTCCTTAGCAATAGCTAACAACTTGATCACATAGCCCAATTCCCGCGCATACTCAATATCAATAGGGGTAATTTTTGTAATGCCTTCTCGATATACATCCTCAAAAGGAACATAGCTACCAAAAGCTAGCCTGGCCAAAATCGTCAGTTTATAAACTGCATCGTATCCCTCCACATCACTGGTCGGATCTGCTTCTGCATAACCTTTATCCTGTGCCTGCTTAAGTGCTGTCTCAAAATCCATATTTTCTGCTGTCATTTTGGTTAAAATGTAGTTGGTGGTACCATTAAGAATTCCCATGATATTATAAATTCGGTTGGCTGATAAACTTTCCTTAATTGCATGGATGATCGGTATGCCTCCAGCGACGCTAGCCTCATAATATAATTCAACCTGAGCTTTCTTTGCCGCAAGAATCAACTGATCCCCATGGGATGCAATTAACGCTTTGTTCGCTGTTACGATATGCTTTTTATTCTCAATGGCTTTCAGTATATACTCCTTTGCAGGTTCAATGCCACCCATTACCTCAACTACGATTTCAATGGTCGGGTCCTCAAGTATATCCTTTGGATTGTCGGTAAATATATCTGTATGTGTTATGCCTTCTCTTTTCTTTGTCATATTTTGAACAAGTATCTTTGCTACTTCTACCTCATAACCACAGTTTTTCTCAACAATTACTTTGTTATCTTGAAGAATCTTCCACACACCACTCCCTACTGTACCAAATCCTAATAATCCAATCTTTATCTTTTGCATTTTTTCCATCCCTCCGATTGCAACACTTCTATCTATTTTCTTCAAATTCTGAAAAGATTTATTTATCATTGTATATCTTTTTGACTTGTATTGCAATGGAAATCACGAAAATAATGCATATTTTGTTTTTATATAGTATACATGTGTATTCGAATTAAGTACATTCCTATGAACTGTTTTTATTAGCACATACTTTACTAAAGGTCTATGACTTAAGATTATATTTTAATCCATTAATCCTATTCGATCTCTTAATATCAAGCTATTGTCCTCAGCATTCATGAGCCATGGGATCAATCCATGAAATGTACCTCCCAGTTTTTTCTTTATCATAACATAAAAAACATGACAGCTGTTTGTCATGTTTTTTATAAAGAATTTATTTTTTTTATATTCTTTCCCTTTCTTCAAAATGGGTATGCAGCAGTCGGTGAGCCACTTCTCCAAAAGGTTCCCCTAAATATTCTTTATACAGCTTAAGTATTTCTGGATTTTCGTGTGACTTTCTTAATTTCTTATTTCTATCTTCTTGATAAATTGCTTCTTGTCGTTTTTTTACAATTTCATAGTTTCCATGATGGTAGGGTTGTCCTCCTCCAGCAATGCATCCGCCAGGACAGGCCATGATTTCAATAGCGTCATATTTGTCTTTTCCTTCCCGAATCTCCTCAAGAAGTTCTCTAGCATTACCCAAGCCGCTTGCAATCCCAATTCTTAAATCCTTATCCCCTACCCGGACTGTAGCTTTTTTAAAGCCATCCATGCCTCTTAGCTGTTCAAATTCAACATTTTTAAGTTCTTCCCCTGTCATCCATTCGTAGGCTGTACGTACAGCTGCCTCGATTACACCGCCTGTGGTTCCAAATATAACTGATGCCCCGGTAGTTTCGCCTAATGGTCTATCATACTCACTTTCAGGAAGGTTCACAAACTCTATTCCTGCTTCCTTAATCATAGCTCCCAATTCACGAGTAGTTACGACAATATCTACATTATTGTGTTCATCCTTTGTAAGCTCAGGTCGCTTGGCCTCTGCTTTTTTTGCTATACAGGGCATAATCGAAACCACCACGATATTATCTGGATCTATGCCATTCTTTTCCGCATAATAGGTCTTGGCGATCGTACCGAACATGATATGGGGAGACTTGCAGGTGGATGGCACCTCCAACAGTTCGGGGAACTGATGCTCAATAAATTTTACCCAGGCAGGACAGCAGCTGGTCAATATGGGCAGCGTCTTATTGTTTTGAATACGGTATATTAGCTCGGAGGCTTCTTCCATAATCGTCAGATCCGCACCAAAGTCCGTATCAAACACTGCATCAAAGCCCATACGTTTTAGAGCTGTTACCATCTTTCCTGTCACTATGGTTCCCGGCTCCATGCCGAAAAGCTCCCCTAAAGCCACTCGTATCGCAGGGGCCGTCTGAACAATCACATGCTTATCAGGATCATTTATAGCCTCCCATACCTTATCCACATGATAGGCTTCCGTAAGGGCTGCTGTAGGGCATACCTGTACACATTGACCGCAATAAGTACAAGAGGATTCTACCATAGGTATGTTAAAAGCCGGACCTACAAAGGCCTCAAATCCCCGTCCAATTCCAGAGAGGATTCCACAGGTCTGTACCTCATTGCACATGGTCTCACAGCGTCTGCAGTAAATGCATTTATTTGAATCTTTAACGATGGCATCACTGGACAGATCCTTAGGATAATCCATCCGTTCCCCTTCCCAACGGATTTCCCGTACATTTAACTCCTCTGCCAGGGACTGCAGCTCACACTCTAGATTTTTAGGGCAGGTAAAGCACTCATTGGGATGGTTGGATAAAAGCAGCTCCACAGCCATTCTTCTTGCAGTTATCGCACGAATTGTATCGGTTCGCACTGCCATACCCTCATGAGCTTTTGTTACGCAGGCAGGCACCAGTCTGTTTCTGTTTCCCGATGCATCTACCAGTTCCACCATACAGACTCTACAGGAGGCGGTTTGATTAACCATTTTTATATCATGCAAGTCTAAATGGCACAATGTTGGTATTTTAACACCTGCCTCGTGGGCTGCCTCCACAACTGTAATCCCCTCCGGTACCTTTAACTCCTGATCATTTATCCTTATGTGGATCATTTTCTTATCTTCATGTTTTTTTTCATTTCCAGCCATATTTTCACCTCGCTTATTTTAAGATTTCATTCCGATCTTATTTTTAGGCGTATATCTTCCTTCTCCTTGTGGATGGCCTTCATCCTTGATAAAGGCTAAATACTCATCCCAGAAATGCTTCATGGTACTGATCACCGGATTGGGAGCTGTTTGACATAGTCCGCATAGAGAGCTGTCCTTCACCATATATGCTAATTGTTTTAATGCATCTAAATCGGCCATCCTAGCTTTTCCGCTGGTAATTTTGTGAAGCATTTCATAGAGACGTTTTGTACCAATACGCCCTGTATTGCAACGTCCACAGGCCTCGTCCATGGTAAATTCGAGATAGAATTTGGCGATATTGACCATGTTGTCGTCCTCATCCATGATAATCATCCCACCGGAGCCCATCATGGAGCCCCGCTCCAATAGACTGTCATAATCAATTGGCGTATCCAGCCCCTCTTCTGTAATTACACCGCCTGATGGGCCGCCTGTTTGTACAGCTTTAAATCTCTTTCCTTTTGGAATACCCCCGCCGATTTCAAAAATAATCTCCCGAAGGGTAATTCCCATAGGCACCTCTACTAAGCCCACGTTATTAATTTTGCCTGCAAGGGCAAATACCTTTGTTCCCTTGCTCTTTTCCGTTCCCATGGAGGCAAACCATTCTGGGCCCCTGTTGATAATAGGAGGAATATTTGCAAAGGTCTCTACATTATTTACACAGGTAGGATGCCCCCAGTAGCCCTCTTCAGCAGGATAAGGCGGTTTATAATTTGGTTCCCCCCGTTTCCCCTCACAGGAATTGATCAAAGCGGTTTCTTCCCCGCATACAAAAGCCCCTGCGCCATATTTTAAATCTATATCAAAGCTAAAATCAGTACCAAAAATATTTTTCCCAAGCAATCCAAGCTCTCTAGCCTGCTTAATAGCAGTGTTCAGTCGGGATATGGCAAGGGGATATTCTGCACGGATATAAATAATACCCTTGTCCGCTCCAATAGCGTAGGCGCCGATGGCCATTGCCTCCAAAACACTGTGGGGATCACCTTCCAAAATGCTCCGATCCATAAAAGCACCTGGATCTCCTTCATCGGCATTGCAAATGATAAACTTTACATCACTTTCATTTTTTTTAGTGATTTCCCACTTTAGTCCAGTTGGAAATCCACCGCCGCCTCTGCCGCGAAGTCCTGATTTTTTTACGATATCTATCACCTGGTCTTGTGTCATTTCTGTGATGGCTTTGCCCAGAGCTTCGTATCCGCCTAGCGCAACATATTCATATATATCCTCCGGGTTAATCAATCCACAGTTTCTAAGGGCTACCCTTACCTGCTTTTTATAAAAAGGCATGTCCTCCTGCTTATTGACCTTTTCTTTTTCCACAGGCTCCTCATATAGCAATCGTTCCACCCTTCTGCCTTTTACAATGTGCTCATCTACAATATCTTTAGCATCTTTAGGTCCAACCTTTACATAAAACACATTGTCAGGCTCAATTTTCACAATCGGCCCCTGTTCACAGAATCCAAAGCAGCCAGTTCTGATCACTTGCACTTCATCAGCATATCCGCGGGCTTTAATGATTACTTCTAGATTCTTCATCACCTTGTCACTCTCAGTAGCTAGACAGCCGGTCCCCCCGCAGACCATAATATTTGTTCTTGTTTTCGCCATGACTAACCTCCTTTACGATATTAAGCTTTCTTTTGAGATTACACTGCTAGGCAGCCTAAATACTGAATACGAAAATCTTTTCCCTCAAATTAAGCTCTTTCGAAATCAATTTCTAGTTCCAATCGTGCAACTGGTGTTCCGCCTTTTATATGCTTCTCCACAATCTCATGAACCTTATTTGCCTTAACTTTTCCGTATAACACCGGCTTATGTCCCGGTACATTTACTTGTACTGTAGGCTCTGAATGACAGTACCCGATACACCCTACCGGCACTACTTTTACATTATCTATCTTTTCTTTTTTCAACTCCTCGACAAAGGCATTAAGAGTTTCTCTAGCCCCCGATGAGATTCCGCAGGTTGCCATTCCAATCAATATCTCAATTCTATCACCTGTTACTTCACCATGGTCCCGCAAGCTTACTTTTTCCTGATGCTCTTCTCTGATCTTGCGCAGCTCTTCCAATGATTTTATCTTCATTCTAAGACCTCCTAACCGCGATATGCCTTAATAATATCGTCGATATCCTCTTCCTTTACCCGTCCATATACTTTGTCACCGACTGTTACTACAGGAGCCAGACCACATGCCCCAATACAGCGAACATCTTTTAGTGTAAAGAGTCCATCCTCTGTAATTTCGTTTGATTCCACTCCCAGCTTTTCTTTAAGCTTTTCAATCACTTTGTCTGCTCCCCGAACAAAGCAGGCAGTTCCCATGCAGACGCTTAAGGTGTGCTTTCCACCGGGCTTGGTTGTAAAATAGGAATAAAAGCTCACAACCCCATAAACCTCTGCTCCCGGAATACCCAACTTCCTTGCAACATAGAGCTGTACATCCCGTGGAAGATATCCGAAAATATCCTGGGCTTTGTGGAGAATCTCAATCAAGGCTCCTTTGGTCGTTTCCATGTTATCGATAAAGGCTTCCAGTTCGTCAAATTTTTCCGACGGCAAATCTTCAACAATGGGTTTCGTTACACTAATTGTTTGTGGTTTTGTCATTTTTTCACCATCCCTTCCATTTTATTAAGGAATTTACATCTACTTTAATATTACCTATTCACAACAGATTTAAAACTACTTCATTGGTTTTTTCAGCAATAAAATAAAGATTCCCACAACTGAGCTATCAGTTATAGGAATCTTAATAATGAAATGCATTAAAATATAGGCATAATCAAATATGGGATCTCTTCTACAATGTTCATAATACCTAGTAATTATCTTTGAACACTCTGAACAGATTTATAGCGGACGCTTTTTATTTGAGAAACAGAATAAATGAGCAAACCTGCCCATATAAACCCGAAGCTGATAAAATGAGTAGTTGTGAACTGTTCTTTAAACACGAATACCCCTAGCACGAGGCTGATGGAGGGGGAAATGTACTGCAAAAATCCCATGCTGGATAAAGGGATCCTCCTGGCTGCCCTTGCAAACCACAACAATGGCAATGCGGTTGCTACACCCGATCCAATGAGCAGTAAGGTTGTAATCCTAGTGACGCTGCCTAAGGCTCCGATTCCAGCAATTTGTCTAAATAATATATATCCTAGGGTCATAGGCATTAGTATAGCTGTTTCGATGGCTAATCCCACAGTAGAGCCTACGGGTATCATTTTTTTCATTAATCCATATAGACCAAAGGATACTGCCAAGTTTAATGAAATCCAGGGAAACTGTCCATACTGAATGGTGATAATCAGAACACCTGCTGCTGCCAGAATCAAAGATATTATTTGATAACCGCTTAGCTTTTCTTTAAGAACCAGTACCCCCAGAAGCACGACGACTAAAGGATTCATATAATAGCCCATACTTGCCTCGACCACATGATTTGTATTGATGGCCCATATGTATAATCCCCAGTTCACGCTGATCAGTACGGTTGCGTAAACAATACGCATAATACTTGTCCTATCATAAAAAACCTCTTTGCACTTATGTATCGTTCCTTCAAAATATACAATAGCAGCCACAAATAGAAAGGACCAAAGAATACGATGGGCCAAAATTTCCATTGGAGGAATTTCGCTGAGCTGTTTCCAATACAACGGCAGAAAACCCCATAGCGTATATGCTGCTATGCCATAAGCAAAGCCTATGGCTGTAGAATCTCTCATTTTTTCATCGCTACTCATTATTACATCCCCCCATCTCTTGGAAATAGAGATTTTATTCTGATTATAGCACTTATTAAATGCTAAAATAAGCCCCAATTATAAAAACTATTGATTTGAATATTGTTTCCATTGATAAAAGTCAAGAGAGGAATCCTCGCTTGACTTCTCAAAGCAGCGTAAAATCTCTATTTAGCTGGAGTTTTTTATCCCTGTATTTTTAAACCCGGTTGATTTGCTTACTCCTGTGCTCCAAAAACCGACACTACCTGCTGTAACTGAGTAAACTGATTTTTATCCCATTTCAAGGTCGTTTCTACATATCCTAATGAATCAGCGTTATATCTGCCCGCAATTCTCTGGTAAGCAAGCAGTTCATATACACCGTTAGCATCAAAGTCAACGGGATAAAGTCCGCTCAATGGATTTACCCATCCTTGTATTGGCTGCCTTAGTCTTCCATTCCTATTATATATTTCGCTTAAATACTGTCTGCCTCTTTGAGAAATATCAATAATATACTTTTGCCTCGTTGTACGATCGATTACATCTACCTTATAATAATCTTTGTAAATCACATCATACTGGTAGGCTTCGTTAAAAGCATTGTAATCAAAAATCAACTTAGGCTTATTCGTTGCGTAGGAATAAATATAATAATACATAGTTCCCCCACTGCCGCCGGATGCAATGCTAATCATAATATCCTGTACCCCATTTCCTGTAAAATCCCCTAAGAATAAGGCAGGATTATAGCCTGCATTTGATTGAAGCGGGATACGGGTAAATTGTCCTGTCGCCCCATCCTGAATAACCAATGTGATATCTTGTACAAATGGACTTTCCTGGGTTCTTATCCCTGTCAGATAGATATTATCAGGGACTCGGTCCCCATTCACATCCCCTCTCGCCATGGATACAACCAAAGGATTATTGTGGTTTTGACTGGCATATAAATGATACATTCTATTTCCCCCCATCATTACGCTTTACGGTATATTATTATAATATGAGGGCATAAATTTATTGTTACGATTCCTGTAGGCTTCATATTAAGGTTCAGTAGTATTTACAAAAAAATGCGGCAGAATTGGAAACTTCTCCGCCGCTTAATCATTATTCCGCCTTGGCGCCCGTTGCACCATGACTTTTCATTATTTTCTTCATTCCATCGGTTGCTTCCACAGTACCATCTGGCATTACCCATATCATTTCTACATCTTCCAAACTTTCAACAAGTCTCTTACTCTGATCCAGCGGCAGCAAGAAAGCTTCTGTAGAAAGAAAATCAGCAACTCCTGAGTCTTTAGCTACCACTGTCACAGCACGATAATACTCTCCAGGCATAAGGGTTTTAGGGTCGATCAAGTGGTGGATCGGCTTCCCATCAACGATATAATACCGCTGATAGTCTCCACTGCTTACGACCGATGCGTTGTTAATAAACACTGTATCCAGCAGATTCTGTTCATCGGTGACAATTAGCTTGTCTGGATTCTGTATGCCGATTCCCCACCGTTCACGGACACCATCAAGGGGCTTCCCAAGTACCCTTATATTGCCTCCTGCACTAATGATACCGGATGTAAAGCCTTCTGCCATAATTTCTCGGGCTACAAGCTCCGTAGCATACCCCTTCGCAATAGCACCCACGTTCAGTTTCATTCGGGGATCCTCTAAATACACTGTATTGTTTTGTGTATCCACAATGATCTTGTTGATATCTGTATGCTTTGCTGCCTCTTGTAGCACTTTCATAGGCGGCAACTCGGCATTTTCCGGGTCATCCATCCCCGCTTCACGGTATTCATGCCATATTTCTAACACGGCACCCATTGCGATATTGGTATTTCCGTTTGTTTTTTTGTACCAATCCTTTGCAAAAAGGATCAGGTCTATGATTTCCCGATCTACCTTTACAGGTTGTATTCCTGCATTGTCATTGATAGTTTTCACATTATTGATGCCTTCATAATTGTTATAGATGTCATAGTATCGATGAAGTTCTTGAAATCTACTATGAATCTTTTCAACATAAGCCTGAAACTCCTGCTCTGTTTCAGTATACCCAACTACCTGCGTTAAGGTATCGAAGGTATCATAAAAGCTGTCATTAAACTTACTATATTCCTTTTCCGCTACAGTCCCGCAGCCTGAAAAGAATAGCATCACCAACAGCAGCATTGCCAATTTGCCTGTTATCCGTTTCATTTACATCACCCTTTTTATCATAACAAAAGATTTAGCTACGCACAAGAAGCCCCATTACACAAAACTCCCTCACCTAAGGTGAGGGAGCCGTTAATTGCTTTAATAATTATTTTGCATTTGCAAATGCTTCAGCAACCGCTTCGATATAATGCTCAACGCTTATAGTTACGAGAGAAGTAAGCTCAGGAACATCCGGTACTGCCGGATGTGCAGCATCCTTTTCTACTGTCTTCATGGCTTTAATTTCATCTACAGTTTTTCCTACCATCCATTTGCTTAATTCAGCAATTTGCTGATACCACTCTTTTTGGATGCTGGAAGCCTTGATCATGCCATAGGCATCGCCAAGCTCAACCTTTGTTTTGAATTCACCCTTCTTGTCAGTAGTAATCTTGCCTTCTTTATCAAAATTAATCTTTGTCTGTGCATTGTCAATTAATGTGCCTACTACTTTACCATCCTTATCGAAGGCAGCAGCTGCCATTACTGTATCCACTTGTGCAAGCGGCAGAGTCTCTTTTCCATCCTTATTGCTATAGCCTTTGGACTTGCTGACATCGATGTTGTGACCAAGACCTAATGAAACTGCTCCGCCTTGAACTTCAACAGCAGTGTTATATGCTTCTTCTACAGCAGCAATGTAATCTCCAACACTTACTGTTACAAGAGATGCAAGTTCAGGAACATCTGGTGCTGATTCAACGGTCTTCATGGCTTTGATTTCATCTACAGTCTTGCCAATCATCCATTTTTCAAGCTCAGCAATTTGCTGATACCACTCTTTTTGGATTTTGGAAGCCTTAGCCATTCCATATGCATCGCCAAGCTCAACCTTTGTTTTGTTCTCAGCCTTTAGATCAGAAGTAATCTGAAGTTCCTTATCAAAATTTACTCTTGTCTGTGCACTATCAATCGTTACCTTAACAACCTTGCCATCCTTATCAAAAGCAACAGCAGCAATGATTGTGTCTACTTGACCAAGCGGTAATACATCTCCATTAAGATCTTTTGATTTTTCGATAGAAGTAATATGTCCTAATCCCATCTTCACGATACCTGTATCATCAGATGGAGCTGGTGCTGGAGCTGGTGCAGGCGCTGGCTCTGGTGTAGCCGCAGGTGCCGGTGATGAACAACCTACTAGCAAGGCAAACGTTAACATAAGTACAAGTAAAATTGACAATCTTTTTTTCATGTTTCCCCCTCCATTGTTGTTTAGATTCTCTAACCATTTTAAATATACCATATTGTCCATTAGTTGACAATATTACATAGAAAAAAATGCTATTCTGGTATTATTTGTAGATAATATACATTATTCAACATGCATTTGATAAGGTCATATTTTTTTTACCCCTTCCAACAGCTAAATAATCATTGGTTTTACATATTCTAAAAAAAGCCTGAGGATTGACCCCTTCTAACGGATATAGCATGTTCCGGCAAAGAATTTACTCAATAAACAAAAAAATGCAGAGAAAGTAGAATTTCTATGGTCTTATATAGTATACTGGTTAAAGATATGGAAATTAAGGGGGAATGAATATGAGATTATTTATTTGTGCAGACATTGAGGGAACTACCGGAATAGCTCATTGGGATGAAACAGATAAGCCTAAGGCTGACTATGAACCATTTGCTGCTCAAATGACAAGAGAAGTAAATGCGGCCTGTACTGGGGCATTAGAGGCTGGATTTAAAGAAATCACCGTTAAGGATGCCCATGACTCCGCTAGAAATATTGATTTTTCTCAGCTGCCGGAAAATGTACGATTAATACGGGATTGGGCTAGAAATCCGCTGAGTATGATGGCCGGTATTGACGAAGGATTTGACGCCTGTGTATTTACCGGATTTCATGTAGGTGCTCACTCAGCTGGAAATCCTCTGGCTCATACAATGAATCTCAATATCTATTCATTAAAAATTAATGGCTTAGAGGCTAGCGAACTTCATCTGAATGCATATACTGCTGCTTATCACGGAGTTCCCTTGGTTTGTGTAACGGGGGATGCAGCAGTTTGTGAAGAAGCTAAAAAAATAAACCCGCATATAAAGACAGTCCCCGTAATAGAGGGAATAGGAGATGCATCCATATCCATCCATCCCAATTTAGCATTGCAAAAAATCCAGAAGAATGTGGAATCTGCACTGAAAGAGGATTTGAGCAAATATGCAATCCAAATCCCTGAAAATTTCGAGATTGAAATAAGCTTTAAACAACACCATTCGGCCTACCATGCATCCCATTACCCTGGAGTAGAGCGGCTTGATGCAACAACCGTAAGGTTTAGGACAAATGATTATTATGAAGTATTAAGAACCTTTTATTATATCCGCTAAGGCTGCATCAAAAAAGATGATCTTTGATTAAATATCTTAATCTAAGATCATCTTTTTCTAGGCAAATTCATGGTAGATACTGATATATACAATAACCCCATCTTCAACCTCAAAGGTTATATAGTTATAGGCATCATCTTGGAACCTATACCCACGATTATTTGCATCTTCTCTCCCATCAGGTATGGGTATTAACTCAGGATATTTTGCTGACAGGTCCTCCAGGGAATCCCCAACTTTAATTCCCCGTATAGTCTGATATTTTGAATCATCGGTTTCCATACTCAAGATATAGAATCTTGTGCCGTTATCTTTTGGTGAGAAGAGCTTTATGGCCAACCCTGAAAACTGAATTTCTTTCATATATGAACCTGCAAATGTATCACTTTCCGCTCCAAGCCGGTACAAATCTTCTTGTTCTGCCTTTCCCAGAATGTCTTCTAAGTCTGCCTCGTCATCCCAATCCATAAGAGAAATTTGTTTACCCTCTACGGTGATAGAAAACTCTTTCATCCTATTGTTCTCTTCAATATTTGAACTATTTTCCTTCTCTCCCTTGCCATTTTCAAGAACTACTTTACTGCTATCTGAACTGCCTTTATTTGAATCCAGTTCTTGCGGTTTTTGACAGCCTATCATTGTTAATAAGCTAATGGCCAAAATAATGGTTGCTTTATTTTTCAAGTTCTTCCCTCTTTCTTGTATCGTTTACAGATCTAATCCCTCTGCCTAAAATTTTCTTAAGATTTTCATCTTTTAGCTTATATATCCTAGGCTTCTCTACCTCAAAAACTAAGTTTCCTCCTCCCATTCTTAAACGCTGTTATCCTGTATTGTTCAATCTACAATATTAATATTACCAAAATAACCCATCTTGTGGCAAGTAGTATTCTTCTGCATAAACCAATAATCCATCCTTTAACAGTCCGGCGATTCCTTTTGCAATCATACCGCTGCCGGAACAGTAGTCCAGCACTTTATCTCGTTGCTGAATCCCTAAGGATTTAACGAAATCAGAGATGCCTTCCGGAAGGTTTTTGCCAATCACCCAGGATATTAAATACATGCTCATGGGTATACCATGCATTTTATGATACAGACTTACAAAAAGATTGATCTGCTGACAGAGCCAGTTCTACAACGCCTCTTAGACAATTCAATATTTCAAGATTATCCTTCAAGCTCAGGCCATCTACAGTTAATGTTGGTTTTTTGGTGCAGCCATCTACCGCCCCTGACTGAACAATCGTTTTTAAGAGTCTTATTTCTGCTTCCTGATCATGCAGCAGCATTCTTCTTGCCTTTATAGAAAGTGCAGCTGCCAGGGCATGGCCACCCCAATTGGATACCCCTGCCAAAATCAGAATGTCCGTTGCAAAAACTGCACATACTTGATCTCCTTTATAAACAGTACGGATTACTTGAGACCTTATTTTTCCCATGCCTACCTCGTTTCCTCCGTCTCCAACGGCGATGGTTGGAATTCTTTGCTGTTTGGCCTGCTCAAATAGAATATCCGTATTGGGTACTAAATCACTTAAATCTTCACCTCTCATGGAGTAGCACTTTCCATCCGCTGCTCTTCCGGGTCTTTCTATGGCAACGATGTGGGAGGGCCGATATTTCTTGAGTATCTGTTTTGACATATCCAACTCCTCCCCATGGCTGATAATCTCTACAGGTGTTTTCATTCCCTTGACCTTCAAAGCCTGATGCAGCAGACTGGACGAGTAGCAGTCCGTAATCAAAACCGTTTCTTTTCCCAACTGTTCTAAAGCGCTGGCTAAGGCTACTGCTCCAATAGGACCATCGGTTTCTCCTGCCATGGCCTGACGGATTGCGAATCCGGTAACGATAAAGATCCTGCTCCCATTGAAAAGCTCTGCTGCGGCTTCTTCCAGTTGTCCCATTAACCGGACATGCTCTATACCCCTTTGGTTCAGGTTTTTTCTGATGATTTCTTCTAATTGATGAAAGAATCTCTCTTCCATATCTTCAGCTCCTTATCTAATAAAAAATAAAAACAAAAAACCCAGAATAACAAAGCGTTATCTGGGTCTTATTTACAGTTGTATATAGAGGCAAATCCACATACGAGTAAACAAAACGTATATGTATTTTTAATATCTACTCATAGGTGTCAACTTAATCCAATTATTTCCAAATAAACCTTAGAAGCATGTCATTCTGAGCGTTAGCGAAGAATCTTATAAAACATAAGCAAGATTACTTTTGATTATCAGAATATATCATCTAGCTTAAAGATCCTTCGACTCCGTTTTACTCCGCTCAGGATGACAAATTATGGGTTAAGTTGACGCCTATGAATATCTACTATTAGTATAGTAGATTCTTCAGCTGGTTTCAATTACTTTTTTAGCATCATATATTTATTTCGGGCATCCTTCACTGCGGCGATTACTGCCTTTTGAGCAATGCCATGAAATCTGTCCTTGATTTCTTCTACAATTTGATCTATATCTTCTATCAAATTGTAATCAATCAACATCGATTTAATAAAATCTGCTGTTACGTCCCTAACCATATTGCAGGTTAGATCAACGATTTTTCCGTTTTCTCTTTCTAGTATAATGCCGATAAAAAACATATCAAACATAGCAGAAATAGGATCATTACTGCTGATCTTTGCTGTTCCTATCACATAGATTGTATTTTTTGCATAGATCAAATAGATTCAACCCCCTTCCCTAATCAATCATAACATCACAGCGAAAAAAAGAAAAGCTCTCCCATCAGTAAAAAAGCGAAGGATTGCTGCTACTAGCCCTTTTTTATTCATATAACCTACCCTTGGCAAGTTAATAGATTGTTTCGAGCTGCTGCTTTAAAAACATATCTCGAATGATTAGACACGATTTGGTTAAACTAAAATTATCGAAAGGAGGTTGATGCCAATGACCGTTCAAGGCGATTTGCAAAAGGCAGTCGCATCCTGTGAATCTGCAAAGGGAACTTATGCTGTGATGGCAGAGTCAACGGAGGATCAGCAGGTAAAGCAAATGTTCAAAAGTATGAAATCAGACATGGAAAAACATATCCAGTTTCTGAATAATCGATTAAGCTATCTCAATGAGAATAGTCAGTTGAATCAAATGAATAAATAAATTAAGAGGCGGAATCCCATACCGCCTTTTATCATATCCTTTATTCATAACCGTTCCCTTGGAATCTGTTGCTGCAAACTTTCCATCGAAGGACTAGTACAAGTCTTCTTTTATGCTAATCATTGGAACATTCTATTCTTTATAGATTTCACTATTCCACCGTTTTAATATTTTTTGCCGATTGACTCCAGCCCATTCATGGTCATAATTAACTACATTTAGTTCCGAGAGAGGAAAGGCTTCTGCTGGCGAAAGGGCCTCTCTATTGGTTAGCAAATGGTAGTTTCCTACTTGTTTTCCCAGCTCCTGGGCCTGTTTTGTCAGTACCCAATCAATGAATCTCTCTGCCTCTTCCTTTTCAGGGCCATTGTGAATCATGGCTACAGCACCGATTTCATAACCCGTTCCCTCTTTGGGAAAGGAGATTACAATTTGATTAAAGCCTTCTTTAAAAAACTTCACAGCATCATGGGCAAATAGAATTGCAACCCCCATATCCCCCATTCCCACCAATCTCCCGGAAGTACTTCCGGAGGTGGTATACCAGCCAATCTGCCCATGCAACTTGCTTAGATATTCAAAGGCTGCCTCTTCGCCATACAGTTGAATCAGCGTTGCTAAGATGGTATAACCTGTGCCCGATGTGTTAGGATTTGGCATGGCAATCATCCATTTTAGTTCCGACTGGAGCAGCTCCTCCCATGATTTTGGAACAGATAGTCCATTTTGCTGCAGCCACAGCCGATTGCTGACAATGGCAAGGGGGCCTGCATAGATTCCTGTCCAGTAACCCTCTTCGTCTTTAAAAATATCGTCGATTTGCTGTCTATTTGGGGATAAATAAGGTGCCAATAAGCCTTCCTGTTTAGCCTGGATAAAGGTGTCTACGGGTCCCCCAAACCAGATGCTCGCCCGGGGCGCATCCTTCTCTCTTTGCAGCCGGTGCAAAATTTCCCCCGCAGACAATCTTACATATTTCACTTTAATCCCTGTCTCTTTTTCAAAGGCCTCAATGGCTTTAATGGCATGATCTTCATATAAGCCTGCATAAACATGAAGCATCTTTGGCTCATTTACTGATGTACAGCCAACCAAAACAGCTATCATCAGAATCGTTGATAGAATTATCGAAACGTATTTTTTACCCATATCCATTTTCCTCTCATTTTATACTAAAGGAAACTGACTTCAAGTTTTATAAGCTATTTTACTGTCGTTCCATATAACCTGCTCAACACCGTCAATCCTATTAACATCATCAAAAAAGTCTTTCATTTCAAAATCCTTGCAAACCTTCACCGCAAAATGTATCTCTATTAGATTTTGTGTTTCCAATATAATAGTCGGTTCTAATACATCCTCTTTCTCGCATTCAACATCATCGGAGTTTCTGAAAATCTGAATATCTTTAATAATAATATTATAGCTTCCGAATACCTGACCAATATCTCCAATCAGGCCTAATCTTTCTCTGCATTGTATAATCAATACCTTGTATTTCTTTGTAAAGATTTTTTTCTCAAATACACCAAGGCTCATTAATGAAAAAAGAACTATGCCAGCAGTAGTTAATCCGCCAAGGTAGTATCCTCCGCCGATAGCAAGTCCTATCCCGCCGCATACCCATATACTGGCCGCTGTTGTCAATCCTCTGATACTATTTCCCGTTCTTAGGATCGTTCCTGCGCCTAAAAACCCAATACCACTGACAACCTGTGCTGCCAACCGGGCAGGATCTCCGGTGGCTGGCAAATTATTGAATCCATGGGTAGATATAAGCATAATTAAGGCTGAACCTAAGGTCACTAAAATATGCGTTCGGAGTCCTGCCGGTCTATTATTTGCTTCTCTCTCTATGCCGATTAATCCTCCAATAATCGCGGAGAGAATTAACCTTAATATGAGTTCATAGGTAGTGATCATCTTAAGCCCCCTTTACAATACATCATTACAAAATTTTTGGTTTCCAAAATTCTGTCTAAGGCGCAATTCTAAAACCGACCCAATAATAATGGACGAGATTTCCTTTCTTAGAGAATATGTAATGCACGTGCTTCAAATCCTATTCCCATCTGATCTCCAATCCTATATATCGTCTTCCCGGTTGGATTGTTTTCACTGATCTCCATACCCACTCCGAAAAAATCTACTCCGTACTCATGGTTTTGACCCATGAATACGCTTTTTTCTACCTTAACAACAAAATCATTTTTCCCTACGATGACCCCTTCAGGTCTGATCACTACGCGAACCTCCTGTCCTGCTTCAAAGGATTTATTTGCAGTTGTACTATATTCTACTCCGTGAATATCTACGATGACCGAATCCCCATTCTTGCCTTTGATCCGTCCATCCAATATATTGGCCCTGCCAATGAAATTGGCTACAAATTCATTTATGGGACGTTGATATATTTCCTGAGGACTTCCCTGCTGTTCTATTATACCATTATTCATGATAATCACTTTATCCGACATTGCCATAGCCTCTTCCTGATCGTGTGTTACATATATAGAGGTTATACCTACATTCTGTTGTATTTTCCTTATTTCGTCCCTCATGTGAATCCTTAGCTTAGCATCTAGATTTGAAAGGGGTTCATCAAAGAGCAGTACCCCCGGTTCCATAACCAATGCCCTTGCAAGGGAGACTCTTTGCTGTTGTCCACCGGACATCTGAGCAGGTACCCTTTCCGAAAAATCCTCCATTTTCATCATTTTCAGGATTCGTTCTACCCTTTCTTTGATCTCAGTTTTTGGCCGTTTTAGTATTTTTAGGCCATAGGCAATATTATCAAATACATTCATATGGGGAAACAGTGCATAGTTCTGGAAAACCATAGCCGTATCTCTCTTGTCAGGGGTCTTATTGGCAACATTTTCTTCACCAATATAAACATTCCCACTGGTAGGCATCTCAAAACCGGCTATCATCCTCAAAGTAGTCGTTTTGCCGCAGCCAGAAGGCCCTAACATGGTAGCAAATTCGCCGGGTTCGATTTTTAAGTTTATATCATTTACAGCAACAACCTTATCTCTGCCAGAAGTAATAAAGGTCTTATTTAAATTCTCAAGATGAACTTGTTTCGGTGATTTCATGCTATCCTCTCCTATCCTTCTATATCACTGATATCAATACCTAGTTTTGACAAAATAAACTGCATTGTCCATACAACTACTGCGACGATCAAAATCAAAATCGTAGAATAAGCTGATGCAACGCCTATTTTTCCTACATCGATCTGGTTCATAATCGCTGCTGTGAGCAGATTGTATCTGGCTGAAACAAGGAATATAACCGTACTAACCAAAGTCATACTTCGAACGAAAGTATATACTAGGCCACTGAAAAATGCCGGCCGAATCATGGGGATGGTTACAGAAGTAAATACCTTTGAGCTGGAAGCCCCCAGCACGTTTGCAGCTTCTTCAATAGAGGGATCAATTTGCTGCAGGGCTGCAATCCCAGCCCGGATACCAATAGGCATGCTTCGCATCACAAAGGCAATAATCAAAATAGTAGCTGTTCCCGTAAGTACTAAGGGCTTAGTATTATAGGACAGCACATAACCAAGTCCTATAACGGTACCAGGTATGGCTAAGGCAAGCATTGTAGTCATTTCTACAAAGCTCTTTCCAAGGAACTTTTTTCTTACGATCAGGAACGCAATAATCATAGCCAGGATACCGCTTATAGGTGTTGCCATTAAGGATAAGAATGTGGTATCTTTTATAGGCTTCATCCCCAAATTGATCACATACTTAAAGTGATTTAAAGAGAAAGAGTAATCGGCTCCCCATAATTTGATAAATGCACCAATAGGAACCAGTATATACATGAGCCCGACGAATACACTTAGCCCCAGTACGATGATATATACCGGTCTCGTTATCTCAGGGCTGTCAATAAGCTCTCTGGCTCTTGATGCCTTACCGGTAACAGTAACATAAGACTTTTTCCCTACATAATATTTTTGAACCATGAATATGGTTGTGGAAATCATTAATAAGATTATCGCTAATGCGGTACCCCCGCCAATATCATAGTTGCCAATACCCTGCAGGTAAATTTGTACTGCTAAAGTAGTATAGTTCCCACCTATAACCATTGGATTGCCAAAGTCGGCAATGGATTGAATAAAAACCAGTAAGAATGCATTAGCTAGGCCAGGCACCATTAGTGGCAGTGTAATGGATCTGAATACCTCTCCTCTTGAAGCGCCCAAGTCTCTGGCTGCCTCTTCAACCGAGGGGTCAATACTCTTTAATAAGCCTACCAGGAGAAGATAGGCAACTGGAAAAAAGGTTAAGGTTTGAACCAGTATCAATCCGTTTAGCCCATACACGTTGGCTTCTCTCATTCCTAGAATGCCTCTAGTGATAAACCCGTTTCTTCCGAATAATAAAATGGTAGATAAGGCTATCACAAAAGGAGGCGAAACCATTGGCAAAATCGCTATTGCATTAAAGATTTTTTTATTTGGTATTTTTAGATAGGCGGAAGCATAGGCGAACAAAAAACCGATTGCAGTAGAGATCACACTGACAATGAGACCAAGATAAACTGTATTCCACAATATCTCCTTCGTAGAGGATAATCTAAAGATTTCCTTATAATGATATAATGATAGGGTATTTTTATAATATAGGCTCTCTTTTAGGATAATAATGAGAGGATATAATATGAACAAAAATACAATGGCGATAACCCCAAGAATCGTAACCATTAAAATAGGATCTCGCATATTTTTCTTAATATAATCTATTTCAGTCTTCAATCTTAGTTTTCTATCAGATGTTTTTAGTACCATTACTATCTCCCTTCCTCCCACAGACTATGATATTAAAGAATCCATGTAGCAACTACATGGATTCTTTAATATTTAATAGGAGCTTCTGTCTTGATTTACTCTGTTGGTGGCTGTGTTTTTGTTACCTCGTTAAATTTCTCAACTAAATTCTTTCTATTTTTACCTGCCCAATCAAAATCGTAATCAATCAGTTTTGTATCCTTCAATACCATTGCTTCTTCTGGCGGTATTGCATCAGGATTCGTCAAAAATTGGAAAGATCCAACAGTGCTTCCTAATTCTTGTGCTTCCTTTGTAAGTGCCCAATCCACAAACATTTGTGCTGCTTCTTGGTCTGGACCATTAGCGAGTATAGCAACACCACCGATTTCGTAACCAGTACCCTCGGCAGGCGCTGAAATAACGATATCTTTAAAACCTTCCAAACGGTATTTGATAGCATCATGAAGGAATGTAATACCAATTGGAATTTCCTTTAGTCCTACCATTCTGCCAGGGGCTGTACCGGATTTTGTATATTGGCGAATTTGACCATTAAGCTTTTGCATATATTCGAAGCCTGCTTCTTCACCCTTTAGCTGAACGATTGTAGCTAGCATCGTATATGCTGTTCCTGATGACCCTGGGTGAGCCGTTACAATTTGTCCTTTGAACTCCGGCTTTAAAAGATCATCCCAAGACTTTGGGATTTCTAAGCCTTTCTCTTCGAACCATTCCTTATCACAGACGAAACCAAGATATCCAGAGTAGATACCTGTCCAGTAACCATCGGGATCCTTATATTTGTCCGGGAATTTTTCTGCATTTGGAGATTTGTATGGTACAAGCAGTCCTTCTTCCATAGAAGCGATATATGCATCCACTGGACCGCCGAACCATACACTGGCTGTCATATTGTCCTTTTCAGCACGAATTCTAGCCAGTGTTTCACCACTACTCATACGAACAAACTCTGTCTTTACACCGGTTTGCTTTTCAAACTCTTTCGTTGCTGCTATTGCATGATCTTCCATTAATCCCGCATAAATAGTTAATTTGAGGTCCTTCTTCTCTGGAGCTGCATCTGTAGATCCCGCCGGACTTTTCGCCGGACTGCATGCTGATAACATCAAGGCCATCATTAGAATAACAGTAAGTAATATACTTGGCTTTCTAGACATCCCCATTCCTCCTTGTTTGATTACACTTTTTCAAATTTGCTTAGGGTATGATATTGAGAAAGTGCATATTTTTATTTCAATTTAATTTTACTAGATCCAACAGGTTGAAAGCGATACCATCTATTTGCCACTTTAAGTGGCAAAAAAAGAGTATCTCCAATAATAAAGATACTCTTCTAAAATCACATCGTTACAATATGAGGTCTAATATCCATTTGGTTATAAATCCCATGACTGCAAAATCCGAGTCCCCAAATGTCGCTCGAACGTATCCAAGACCCGATAATATGGGAATTAGAAAGTAGGGTAAGAAAGTAATTAAGAATCCGTGAACCAAGCAGGCTGCCACTAGCCCCTTTTTCCTGCCAATTTTGTATGCGATTACACCAGCCGCCCCCCCTGAAAAAAAATGGGTTACAATTCCGGGAATGATAATCGTATACTGGTTGGATTGAATGACTAAAAGCAGCATGGCTGACAAGCCGCCGGCTAAACTAAATAAAAATCCAAAAATAGATGCAATCGGTGCATAGGGAAATAATATAGGGCAATCTAGTGCCGGGATTCCATTGGGAACAATCTTTTCACTGATTCCCTGAAAGGCCGGTACAATCTCCGATAACAGCATTCGAACTCCCATAAGTATAATATATACTCCTGCTGCAAACCAGATGGCCTGCATAACAGCGATAACAAAAGGAGGACGGGCCAGAAACAGCTCTCCCATGGTTTCACGGCCTACGAAAAATCCTGCTAATAAAAATAGTACAAACATGAAGAGTGTGGTAGATAAAATATGATCCTGAAAAAGCACTTGAAATCTCTTCAAATTTCGGGGAGATGCCTCCTTTTCTTCTATATTTTCGGATTGGAAAAAAGAAGCGACTAAACCTGCAATTACAAAGCCAAAGCTATTAAAATGTCCGACTGCAACCGAATTATTATTTGTTATTCTTCGAACAAAAGGCTGTGCAATAGCAGGTCCTATTGACATGGCACTGGCCAATAGGAGCGAACCCAGAAATATTACTTTCCACTTGCTTAAAGATGATACTGCCAGTACGGCGGCTAGCATAGAAGCCATAAATAACATATGGTGACCGGTTAAGAAAACATATTTCAATGGGCTCCATCTTGCGATGCATAGATGGGCAACCATTCCAAACAGCATAATCCACGCTATATAATTGCCATAATTAATCTGTGCCAGCGCAACAATAATCTCATTGTGGGGGATAATACCAATTACTTGAAAACCTCTCTGTATCAATAAAGAGAGATTCCCTAGAGACACGCCTGCAGCGGAGGCACCAATTTGAATGAGAATATAACCCAGAATGGTTTTTATAGTTCCCTGGATTACTCTTTCAAGAGCTTGCCTTTGCAGAATAAGCCCCACCCATGCAATCATTCCAAGCACAAATGCCGGTTCTCCAAGTACGCCCCTGCTGATTCCATCTAAAAAATTCATCTTATCCCCTCTTTTTCCGTCAACCAACTCTGAATGGTTTCGCTGTTGAGCAGCTGCTGCTTGATGTACTGGCGGTTTACAATGTCCTCCAGTCGAATGATCTCAATTAAGCTATGCTCTGGAAGACAGTCAATAACTTGTTTTGCTCCTATAATCAAATCGGTTTCATAGAAATTTGCTGAACCTACATCAGCATGTTCTACTTTCACATTCAAGTTATTTTCCATAATGAATTTTTCCAGATAACCTCTCATGGCCAAGCTTGTCCCCAGGCCACTGGTACATACAACCAGTATCTTTTTCATATGCATCGTAAAGATCCCTCTCTTCGTTCAAACCATTCGTAAATCTCTTCAGTTTGATGAGTATTCTTTAATAGGGTCAAAAAAGATTCATCATTGAGCGCATCAATTAAAAGAGCCAGCGCTTCAACATGCTTTTCATTATCTTCAGCCGCAAGGGTTATCATCAGCCATACGGGTACTCCTACTTCCTTCGACACAAAGGCTCGCTTAAAGGTTGTCAGGCTAAATCCCGTACCCCAAACTCCCGTTTCATTCGCTGCATGAGGGAAAATGACACCTTCTGTAATAACAAAATGGTGGTTTGGATTTCTTAACATTTGAATCAATTTGTCTTCATATTCAATGCCAACGATACCTCTTTTCTTTAAGGATCCTGTACCAAGTCGAATCATCTCCTCCACTGTGGCGGGTGTGTCTGCCTGCAATTGTATAGCTTCCTTAGGCAGCAGCTGGGTAAGTTTCCATGGCTCACCATTATCCTGTGAATAAAGGTGGGTACCTTCAAAAAACTGGATAAGGTCTCTTGTTAGTGCACTACGATTCTTTATATCTGCATTTCTCTCGATCAGTTTCATTATTTCATGGATCTTACGATGTACATGTGGTTCTCTGCCACCCTTTTGAACAGTCAAGCCCAGTAGAGATATAACCCGTTTTTCATCTTCTTCCATTAGAAGAGGGGATACCTTAAGCCAAGTAATTGGCAGATTAAAATAGATATCAATGGTGGAAATAATCAGATCCACATCTTCGATAGTTAAATCCTTTAAATCTTTATAAGAACATTTTTTTACAATATTTATCTCCGGATCAATATCCAAAAGTCTTCTTTGTAAAATATTAACCGTTCCCAGTCCTGAACTGCATACAATAGCAACGCGCTTTTTCGGTGCTGACGGTAATGGCTGTTGTATGCCGGCCCCAATGTGCATGGCAATATAACTGACCTCCTGCTCATCAAACTGTATTCCCTTCGGTGCCAGAATAATATTTGTAATGTCCACAATTGTATCCAGCAGCAAACGATAATTTTTTTGCAGTTCAGAAAAAAGTGGATTATAAATCTTTATACCATATTTTGCACGATATATGGCAGGCTTCAAGTGCATTGCCAGGCTTTCTATAATCTGGTCACTGGCTAACAGCGGCATTTCAAAGGTTTTTTCTGCCTCTATAACAATCTGTTTAGCAAGAATCAGGCACGCCTCATCTTCCTGGTCTTTCTGATACTCCTTTTGAGCTGTTAATATATGCTGTGTGATATAACCGATTTCTGATAAAGGCATATGAATCTGAAAATAAGGTTCTATTCGCAACTTAACTACCTTTTCTGCTACTTTAAACTCTTCTGTCTGACTAAGTTCATTTAGGAGCACTTCATCCATGGCCATAAAATACTCTTTCATCAATCTTTCCATGGATAAATACATATGTAAAATAAGTGCAACATAACCGTTATCTGAGAAAGTAATGGATAGGATTTGCTCTAACTCTGAAACAACCTCAAACAAATAATGCATGTCCTTAGGCTGGAACCATTCTTTCCATTGGAGTATATTCATAATTTTTGATTCTTCATTTAATAGATAGTCCAGAATTTTCTCTCCTGGAGTTTCTTCCTTCAGTAAATACAGATAAGCTTTTCGCTTATAAAACTCCCTTCCCAAAACCTTAACCTTTCCCTTTTCTCGCACAAGCTTGAGGTGCTGTTGTTTAAACCAACTCTTTAGTTCATTTAAATCTCCTACCAAGGTTTTATTGCTAATTTTGAATACTTCCAGGAGTTCTTCAAAGTTTATTTCCGTGTTTTCCAATAGTGCCTTTGCAATTTCTTTAGCACGACTTTCAGGGGACAAGTATTCTGTATCTAGATCTAAGAAACTATGCAGCTGTTCTAACTGATCACTGCTTAGCTCTAACTTCAAACCATGCTTCCGGTGACGAATAAAAAGAATTTCTTTTCTTTTTAAACTAGACTCCAGCGTAAGAATATCATGGCGTATTGTTCTATGGGAAACGTCATATTGCTTTGCCAGCTGTTCTACCGTTATAAAATCCTGATATTGAACTAATTGTTCCAGTATTTTTCTTTGTCTGCTAGAAATCATAGATACCACCTCTGCCGGAAAGTTCTTATTATAATTATAGCATACTATTCTCTTATGGATTTCTACAATTTGCTACATGAAAAGGCAGTCACTCCCATAATGTGACGGCCTTTAAGGGCTTGTCTGTTCAAATATCCTGCTGCCATAACTTATGTATCATATATTGGCACAATAAGCCTAGGTACATTAATTTCCCTTTTCTGACGATAACCCCACCAAACTGCCGGTCAATCCTAATCCTATGCTTAATAAGATTATTAGAGCAGCCAGTTTCCTTGCGAACGCGGCAAAGGGCGGCAATGGTATAAAGGGCAATGGACCCGCCATTTGAGCATATATCTGATTTAGTACTAAATGAGACATGGATGCTGCTACTAGTCCGCCAGATAAAGTCAACAGTATTCCTACAATTAAAAAGGGCAGCCCAATAAAGCTTTCAGGAGCACCCAGCAATCTTAAGGTGTTTATTTGCTCTCTATTATTGTAAATCTCCAGACGAATCATATGTGAAACAATCACCAATGTAGAAATGCCCACCGCAACTGCAGCCAAATATCCTGAAAACTCCAGTACCCTCGACAGGCTTCGCAGGCGTTCTAAAATCTCTTGGTTATCCCGAACATAGGCTACATCCTGCGTAGAAGTTAGTTTTTCCAATATGGAGGTAATTTGTTCCAGATGAATTTTTACCTCTATGAAAGGATTAAATGGGTTATCTTCAAAGAATTCCAATACACGGGCTTCTTCTCCAAGGATTTCTTCCATCCTTGCATAGGCTTCCTTTTCATCAACCAACCTTACCTCTCGTACGCCTTCTATACTCCCGATACCCTTAATTAAATCCTGTAAGTCAGCTGCATTAAGGCTTTCGTCAAAATAGACGTTGATCTCAGCCTCTCCCTGAATGACCTCTATCACATCTATACTGATCCACCATCCGGCAACCACCATGGCCAGAATAAAGAAAATAAGTCCTGTACTAATCAGAGAGACCATGTTCGACAACAGGTTTAATCGAACAATTGTTTTTGCTTCTCTAAAAAAATAACCTATATTATGTAAAAGATTTGTCATTTTAAACGCTTCCCAGCCTTTCCCAGCATATACTTCCTGTTTCCATCTGAAGCAGCTTTCCCTCTGTACTGCTGTCTATCAAATGTGTTGCATGAGTCGTGATTATGATCGCCGTCTTTTCGTCCTTAAGAGAAGTTAATAGGTCCATGATATTTAACGCATTTTCTACATCCAGGTTCCCTGTTGGCTCATCGGCCAGTATGAGAGCAGGCTTTCTGGCTATTGCTCTAGCAATGGCTACCCGTTGGGTTTCTCCCCATGACAGGTTTTCAACATAGGCTAGAGATTTGTGCTCCAGTCCCACCTTCGCTAATGCAATACAGGCATCTTCATAAATCTGCTTCGTGGGAAGGCCCAGAAAGCGCATGCCCATTACAACATTTTCTAAGGCAGTTCTACCCTTGATCAACTTGAATTCTTGAAAAACCGGCCCCATCTGCATTCGCAGCTGCCGGATCACTGCAGCCTGATCTTTTGACATTGTCTGCCCCAATACCTGCAGGGAACCGCTGCTAGGGTACTCAATACCCATTAACAGCTTTAAAAAGCTGGTCTTTCCAGAACCGCTTGGACCAGTTATATACACGATTTCACCAGGTTCTATCCTCAGACTGATATTTGTTAAAGCCGTCGTACCGTCAGGATATCTCAAACTTACATCCTTTGCTTCAATCATGATAAGTCGCCTCCAAGAAAATGTATTAAAAAATGATAGGTATAACCTTTAAAGTGAGCTTCTCTTCCAGGATTTCTACAGCGTGCAAAATATTCTTGCCAATTAGGGGCTTTAGATCTAATATTAAATGAATATCCCGAAATAATGCTTCTAGTGCTCCAGCCTCCAAGGGCATTCCAAAAAATGTACCTTCTTCGACTGCAAATTCAATTCTGTTTCCCGCAAGAATTGCAAAATTCCCTATTAGAAGCAGATTTTTTTCGGGTATTGTCATTTCAATCTTTCCAGGCAGAAATCGAAATGTCATCTCTGGAAGGCGGGGATTGGCCTTGATAATATCATTGAAGGTTTTCTCATCTATGGTTCCTGTAATGTTCATAAAAGTAATGGTTGTTTTTAATGCATCTGAGGGTATATTCCCTTCTTCAACCACCTTCACAAACTCCTCTGCAACGGTTTCAAAAAAGCCTCCCAGCTCTTTGAATAGTTTTTGGAGGTTTGTCAGATATTCCTGGTAATAGGCTCTTTTCCCGGCTAAAGATGCGAGATAGCTCTCTTGACTTTCTATTAATTGTTCTTTCTTCTCCAATGCTACCCTTAACTCCTGTTGTTTTCCTTCTATGAACAGCATTTTTTCCGACAACCTCACCTTTTCCGCCGACAGCTTCCCTTTGCTTTCCTCCAAGGAAGTCAAAAGCTCACCGGTATTTCGTGTTAGGTCCCGAAAAGTGTTTATTCTTCTTAGAAAAACTGATAGATTATCGGATTCCAAAAGAATCTCAAGGAAAGATCCAGGTCCCTTTCTCTGATAGCTCTTTAATACCTGCTCCAGTACATCCCTTTTTCTTTCAAAGGCTGCCTCCTCCACTGCAATCGTATCTTCAAGGTTTTTTACTTCTTGATATATGGCTTTGATCTCCTGTCCGATTTCCCCTTCTCTTCTCTTCATTTCCTCAATTTCCTGTGCTAGGAGAAAAAGGGTTTGTAAAACCTCCCGTTCCTCTTCAGAGATACCCTTCAGGTTTTGCTGTATCTCATCAAACGGATCTTCCTGTCCTGTTGCTATGTCGAAAAAACAAATCATAGAGAGCAAGGAAACAATGACACAGGATACCGCAAACAGTTTTATTCTTTTAGTCTTAGGCATGAAGCAAATCTCCCCCTCTTAGCCAAGATGTCTCCTGTAGATTTTCAAAACATGAAACTTAGCTTTTTCGTTAGCCCATATCCTTTTCTGTTCACCGCTTCTATTGCTTTCCCTTCCTTTGCTGCCCTTGCTGCTGATATCACCGCAAATCCCAGCTGCATGCAGTTTGATCTTGAATCTATGATTTCAATCCTAGCTTCCGGATGTTTTTCTAAGATCATTTCTTTTACCAATTCACCGGTTGCTAGGGTCCCGCTCATTTCAGAAGATAAAAAGATACAGCATAAATCATCACCTTTTTCCACTACCTTCAGCATGGCATCATATAATTCCCCCACAGCGGGCTGAGAGGAAGTTGGAATCCCCTTTAAAGCCATTTTGCTGTAAAAGCTGTCATTATCAATATCCATCTCTCTAATGCTTTCATCTTCAAAGGCAATATTCAAGGATACCATTCGGATATCCAGTTCTTCTCTGATTTGCTCTTTTAAATAGCTGGTACTATCGGTTAATATTTTCACTGCCATTTCTTTCGTCCTCCTTTGTCGGATTTTAATCCTCTGATAGAAAATATGGAGAAAAATTTTTCATATACCCATTATAAACTGAATCCATAGGCCTTGTAATTAGAATATTAATAAATTTTACAATTGTGGTAATAGAAATCTATTGAAAATAAGTTTTCACTCATTTAAAACACTTTCTTATATCACCTCGATAATCCGGCAATATTCTCGATAAAGTTTTTTCAATCTTATTGGAAAATTTCTGCTTTTATAGAAAGATAATTGACAGAAAAAGAATAGAAGGATAAAATCTAAAAGGTTATACTAAAATAATTCCTGAAGGATTGAACACAATTTATAATAAAGGAAGAGGAAAAAATGGCTGATGAAATCTTAAGCTTTATTGATGAAGTTCGTAGAAGAAGAACCTTTGCGATCATTTCCCATCCAGATGCAGGGAAAACAACCCTAACGGAAAAGCTGCTGCTCTACGGCGGGGCTATTCGTTTGGCGGGATCTGTCAAATCAAGAAGGGCACAAAATCATGCAGTATCCGACTGGATGGAAATTGAAAAACAGAGAGGGATCTCGGTAACCTCCAGTGTACTTCAATTCGATTATAATGGTTATTGCATCAACATCTTGGATACACCTGGCCATCAGGATTTCAGCGAGGACACCTATAGAACCTTAATGGCTGCTGACAGTGCTGTTATGGTGATTGACTGCTCTAAAGGGGTTGAAGATCAAACGAAGAAATTGTTCCATGTTTGTAAGATGAGGGGAATTCCAATCTTTACATTTATCAACAAGCTGGATCGTGCTGGAAAGGATCCTTTCGAACTTTTGGAGGATATCGAACAAGTTCTTGGTATTCGTTCTTACCCAATGAACTGGCCTATTGGCACCGATAGAAATTTTAAAGGGGTTTTTAACCGACAGAAAAAGCAAATCGAGCTTTTCAATGACGGCAATCATGGGCAATCTATAGCCAAGGCCGTTATTGGTGATATTTCAGATGTTAAATTTAGAGATTTACTTGGCGAAGATCTCCATCGAAAACTGATAGATGATATCGATTTATTAGACATGGCGGGAGATGACTTTAACCTGGATCAAATACTCAATGGAGAACTAACACCGGTATTCTTTGGAAGTGCCCTGACGAATTTTGGTGTAGAGCCTTTCTTAGAGTCCTTTTTAAACATTACCACACCTCCACAGCCCCGTTCCAGTAATATCGGTAACGTAAATCCCGAATCAGATAACTTTTCAGGCTTTATTTTTAAAATACAGGCCAACATGAATCCTACCCATAGAGATAGGATTGCTTTTCTAAGAATCTGCTCCGGTAAGTTTGAGAAAGGTATGACTGTAAATCACGTACAGGAAAACAAGAAAGTAAGATTAGCCCAGCCCCAGCAATTTCTTGCCCAGGATCGTGTTGTTGTAGAGACAGCTTACCCGGGAGACATTATCGGAATTCATGATCCCGGAATCTTTAAAATTGGCGATACCTTATGTCAGGATCAGACAAAATTACAGTATGAAGGCATTCCCGTATTCGCGCCGGAACATTTTGCAAAAGTCTTTACGAAAAATTCCCTTAAGCGTAAGCAGTTTATAAAAGGAATTACTCAGCTTGCAGAGGAAGGTACCATTCAGGTTTACAAGCGACCGGATATTGGTGTGGAAGAATTGATTGTAGGAGTGGTTGGTGCCCTGCAGTTCGAAGTTTTAGAGTATAGGCTCAAGCATGAATACGGTGTGGACATTATAATGGAGAGACTTCCTTATCGATACATCCGTTGGGTTGAAATAGATCATTTTGATCCAAAAACCTTTAGCATTACTATGGATACTATGATTGTAGAAGATGAGGATGGTCACCCTGTACTGCTGTTTCAAAACGAATGGTCTATTCAACAGGTAAAAGACCGTAATAAACAGGCTCAGTTAAAGGAAATCTCTTTAAGAAAATAAATAACTAAAAAGTGCAAAAAACCAACTACAAAAAAATCCCTTCTCAAAGGTCCTATTGACCGCAGTGGGATCTTTTTGTTTACTGGGTAGGCTTTATAGTAGAATCAAGATTATTTCTCAATCATTGTTTAACCTTCACTGTCTAGGCGTTTACAAAACTGGTTAATGAGTTCATCAAGCTCTTTGCTGATGATTAATATTCGAGGGTCTTTGAGGTCGGGGTCTTGAATGATTAGTTGATTCATATGGTCCCTCAGCTTTTCGATTTTACAGGAAATTTCCTCAAAGTTATTCATTGTATAACCTCTCAATTCATATTTAACTATTAATAATAGTATTATATACCTGAACCAATTCCGTTTCAACAGAAAAATCTACAAAATATTAGCATAAATAACATTTTTTTCTAATAGAGGATAATCGCTCCTTTTATAGAATAACACATATAGCGGAGCGGAAAGAATTGTAAAATTTTTTACAGAGATGGGAGTGGATACATGAGTATTAATACCCTATCCATAGAAAATGATCTAAGATTACTCTGTATTCAGATGATTGATCTTCTTACCAAAATGAAAGAGAATGGTATTATAAGCGAAGATGAATATCAAGAGCACATTCGACTAAAAAGAATGTTTATCCAAGATCATTTTGGAATGTATGTTTAAAAATAAGGGCAGAGAATTAATTCTGCCCCTATTTTTAGACATGAGTTATCGTTATGGTCTGACTGTTATAACTAAAGCAGCCTTATACTTTGAATAGATCAGATAAAAGATACCTAATCTTTTAAAGCAATTTATGGAGGTGGATCAGTATGAAAACCGCACTAATTCGTATCACAAGGTTATTTGCAGGTCTTTTGTGTTATGCCGTGGGCATCGTGATGACAATAAACGCCGCTCTTGGTCTAGCCCCTTGGGATGTTTTCCATCAGGGCCTTTCAAAGACCTTAGGCATTACAATGGGACAGGCAAGCATAGGGGTAGGCTTTATCCTTATTATTGTAGACAGTTTATTAGGAGAAAGATTAGGTTGGGGGACAGTGGGAAACATGTTTTTTATTGGTTACTTTATGGATATATTGATGCTAAACTATCTCATACCTGTTTTTGAAGGTTGGATTCCTCGATTATTTATGCTGATTTTAGGAATGTTTGTAATCGGGATCGCCAGCATTTTCTATATAGGTGCAGGTCTGGGCTCTGGTCCAAGAGATGGCCTTATGGTGGCACTCACTAAAAAAACCGGCAAATCGGTAAGATTTATTCGAAATGCCATTGAAATCAGTGTTCTAACTGCAGGATATCTATTGGGGGGCTTTATTGGGTTTGGCACTTTGATTACAGCCCTGGCAATCGGCTATATTGTACAGTTTACATTTAAGCTGTTTCATTTTGATGTGGCTGAGATTCAACACCGATTTATTGATGATGACGTAAATCTCCTGCGAAAGCTTCTTTATAAGAACAAAGAACATGCGGAGGTTGAAGAATAAATGGCCCGCTTGGAGTGCGGGCCATTTATTTCTACTTGTTTTTTCTCTTCTTGTTTTCAGGACCTTTTTCAGGATCTACGATTTCTTGTCTTTCTCTTGCTCTATTGACATCAGTCAGTTTAGGATTGTATAGCTCATCTCTTACTGCTTCATCTTTTTTCTTTTTCATAATATTTCACCTCTAAAATATTATGCCTACTTCCTATAATTTTATTCTTTGAATCAGATAGAGTTATTCTATTGCATCCTTAAGATCACCGGCACTTTATTTTATAGGTGATTTTGGCGTAGAAAAGTACTGTAGAATAGCCTCTGCTAAAGTTTTTGCCAGTAAAGCCTGATCTTCATCGTTAATGAGCCACTCGTACTCATAAGGATTTGGGACAAATCCACTTTCGATTAATATAGAAGGTGCCCATGTCCCTCTGGTAACATAAAAATTCTTATTATGCAGTCCTTTGCTATTACGCTTTAATGTATCCAAGGTATGCATAAACACTTTCTCCGAGGCTAGTTGAGCCAGCTTTTCTCTATAGAATACTGAAAACCCATCTATCTTTGCGATGTCGACGTTATCTCCCATACTATTTGCATGGATGGAGATAAACAAATCTGGTCTTGCATTTCTTGAAGCAGCTAAGCGTTCCTCTAAAGATACATCTATATCCGTATTTCTTGTCATCAGTACGATGGCTCCAAGCTGTTCCAGTTCCTGCTGCAGCTTAAGTGCAGTATTTAGATTAATAGATTTTTCGGCATTGGCTGCACCTAAAGGTCCTAGTGCACCAGTGTCACTCCCTCCATGCCCAGGGTCTATCATGATAGTAATCCCTGCAAGCGGTTGATCTCCTCCTACAGATACTACTGGCCTTTTCAGCATTAATGCTATTCCTGTTGGTGTTTTTTCAATAAAATATCCTTCGATAAAATGATCTTTCTTAAGTGTTAATGTGTACTGCAGACTATTTGTGTTTTGTAAAACAGCAACAGAAGAGACCATAGCTTCCTCAGGTAAGGTGGGTATCACCCCTCCAGCTGCTGCTGATATATCAAGTTTGACTACATTTCCGTCAAAAGAGGAGAATACAGTTGTTAGCTTTGACAGGTCAATATTTAAAGTATCCCATTTCTCCCCAGTACTATACTCCGCCTTTTGAATTTTTGTAGTTAATGGACTTTGGGTTGCATAGGTTTTAACATCCTTTTTATTGATCCATTGTCCGGAAGATAGACGAACAAAATTCCCTGTCATTCCCGTCACATAGTCTGTCATTCCGCTGTAAAGTTCATAGGCCGCTCCATTACCCGTCGTTGGCGTAGAATAGGTATCTGCAACGGACTTTACTACTTCTGCATAAAAAGGAGCGTTTTTCATCACTACACCGATTTTCGCTGGGGCTTTGCTTGTCTTAGTAGCTCCTTTATAGTTCATTGTGTAGACCGGAGTCCCTAGATCGATTATGCGAGGGGTTCCTGCATAGGTCGGTATAGTATATACATGAGTATATGTATCAGCAAAAATCCCCTGTCCACTGGCTGATAACCCCGATGGTTTCATGGTATAGCTTTTTCCCCCAAGGTTTACCGTAACTTTAGAGCCAATTGGCGCCTGACAGGAAAGCGTTATTTTTTCCCCCGGTGTTCGGTATTCCTGCTCTTTCGGGAAGACCGATGCAGCAGGAATCTCTGCAGCACTTAACTTCTTGGCGGCTGCAGAAGGCGTCTCCCGAAAAATTACACGGGTTACATAGGATCCCTCCTGTGAAAAAGTAAACTGATTTGCCCCCTTCTCCAAAGGTACAAGTATGCCAAAGTATCCTTGAGGAGATCGGTTTTCTACAGGTTTCCCGTTCAGAAATAGGGGTTGTTCCGGATCTGAGGCCCCGTTTAAATAATATTGGCTTAAGCCTGTCTTTATATTATCCGCCGGTCTTGATACACTGACAGGAACCCTGACAGTAAATCCATCCTTCTTTTCATAGAAGGCTTTAACTGCACCAGCGAGGGCTGGATTGTTTTCGAAGGATTTGTAGCTGAAAAAGATGCTCCCCTTTACTTCTGGGCTATGGGTATTGAGTTGGAGCTGTTTTTCTATCTCCGAAATACCATACCAAGGACTTGATGGATCAGGGTTTCCGGCCCGATATGCAGCCTGTCCGATATACAAATCAACCTCAGTGCCATTGACCGTATCTTTCCACCATGACAGCAGCTTACTGTAATCTGCCACTGCAAATCCTATGTTCCAATAGATTTGCGGTGCGATATAGTCTATCCATCCTTCTTTTACCCACTTTCTGGTATCTGCAAATTGATCATAATAGGACTGCATTCCTTTGGTGTCACTGCCAAGGGGATTGGTGTTACTATTTGCCCATATACCGAAAGGGCTAATCCCGAACCGTATGTTTTTTTGAGTCTGTTTAATAGCTTCTGATAAATCACGTATCAGCAGATTTACATTTTCTCTACGCCAATCATTGATATTGCTATAGCCTTTTCCATATTTTTCATAGGCGGCTTTATCGTTAAAGTCTTTACCGGGATAAAAATAATCATCGAAGTGAATACCATCGATATCGTAGTTCTCAATAATCTCAAGTACTCCGTCAATCACCAGCTGACGTACCTCCGGAAGCCCTGGATCATAATAAAAATTGCCGTCGGTGTGTTTCACAATCCAGTCAGGTTTTAGCCGAATCGGATTTGTTGCGTCCAATGAGGCAAGATCATGATTTAATTCTACCGCAGTTTTCTTTGTACCTCTATAAGGATTAATCCATGCATGGAGCTCTATTCCCCGATTATGGGCTTCCGCAATCCAAAACGCCAAGGGATCGAAACCATCTTTAGGCGCTTGCCCCTGTTTCCCTGTTAAATATTTAGACCACGGGAAATACCGAGATTTATAGATTGCATCAGAGGCTGGTCGAACCTGCAAGAAAACAGCATTCAATCCCATATCGGCAGCATGATCTAATATTTTTAACGCTTCAGCCTTCAATACTTCTGGTTCCTCAGTCGGTTTTGACGGGTAATCGATGTTTAATACAGTTGCTACCCACAGTCCTCGAAGCTCCCCTCTATGTATTGGATCAGAGGAAGCATGTGGCATCCAAATCTGTAGAATGAAAGCCAATAGGACGATTGTAATACTGATTCTCGTAATCTTTTTCATAGTCCACCCCTTATAGATATTATGTAAGCCCCGTGTTTTAGTAATATTTCTACATCCTTCGACGAATGCCCTGCCCTATTAGCAATTTTTAATATAATTGTAACAATTCTTCCATTTAGTGAATTATTTAGAAAGGCTTTTTTTACTTGAAGCAAAGAAAAGTATCTATTTAAAGAATAGATACTTTTCAAACAATCATAGACTGATTAAATTCTATATATTTAACTTCTCTAAAACTTTACTGACAATTGCATCGGCATTTAATCCAAATTTACGCTGTAGATAATCCTGGGTACCTACTTCTCCAAAATGATCCTGTATAGCAATGCTTATGAATGGTGCCTCTATGGGACTTTCCGCTAGGACTTCTGCAATCGCCGATCCTAAGCCCCCAATTTTACTGTGGTTTTCTGCTGCGACAATAACCCGTTTCCCTCTTGACACTTCCCTGACGAGCTCTTCATCCAGTGGTTTTACCGTAAACATATCCACGATGGTGCTGGAAATTCCGTACTCTTCCAGTATTTTTCTCGCTTTTATTGCCTCTGCTATCATTTCACCAATAGCAAATATAGCAATATCGGTTCCTTCACAAATGATATTTCCCTTGCCTATTTCAAATTGTGAGCCTTCACTATAGATGTCTGGAACGGCCTTTCGTGCACAACGGAAATAATACATACCGTACCTGTCAATCGTGTTTTTTATAACCCACTTGAATTGAGCAGCATCGGCTGGAGCTATTACTGTTAACTGGGGAACTGCTCTCGTCAAAGCTAAGTCTTCAACAGAAGTGTGGGTTCCCCCGTTGTGCAGCGCCCAGAATCCAGGGTCAGAACCGTATATTCTTATATTGGCTTGCTGATAGCATCCTGAAAGATAAAGCTGGTCAAAGACGCGCCGGGTTGCAAAAGGAGCAAAAGTATGAACAAAGGGTATTTTTCCCGTTAAGGACATGCCGCAGCTTGCACCGATCATATTGGCTTCACTGATTCCCATATTGATACACCGTTTAGGATATTTTCTAAACAACTTTCCAGTCCCTGAGGCATTCACCAGGTCTGCATCACATACAATGATATTCTCATTTTCTTCCATCAACTCCATAAGGGTTTCTTGGTAGACTGCCCGCAGTTCCTTTGGCTGCTGCTTTTCAGCTAACTGAAACATCCTAGTCTACCTCCACCTTTCAGTTTTCTTTCAAGCATTTCGATGGCTGCATTTAGTTGCAGCTCACTTTCACCTGAAAAACGAATATGATGATTATCCTGAAGGTTCTCAAAATACGAAATCCCTTGTGCCTTAATTGTATCCAGGATAATGCAGCAAGCCTGATTCTTTACCTCAAACATCTGGTGAATCGTTTTTTTGATCTCTGCTTCGTCATTTCCCTTGATTCTCTTCACAGCAAAACCGAAGGCTTCTAATTTATTCTTTAGGTCAAATAATTCCATAATCTCTTGTGTAGGACCATCCAATTGTTTATGATTCTCATCGATAAAAATAACTAGGTTTGAAAGTTTATGATGAGCCGCAAACTGCAGGGCTTCCCATACTTGCCCTTCATTGCATTCCCCATCACCAAGGATTGTATATACTCTATTGCTCTTTTCGCTGAGCTGAAAGGATTTGGCGATTCCTACAGCCAATGAAATGCCTTGGCCTAAGGAGCCGGTAGTCACATCCACCCCTGGCGTCTTCATCCGATCCGGATGTGAAGGAAGCCTTGTCCCGTTATCATTTAATGTATCCAGCATTTCCATTGGAAAATATCCGCGAATTGCAAGGGTTGCATACAAGGCAGGGCCTGCATGGCCCTTGGACAGAACAAACCAGTCCCGATCCTCCCAGGCTGGATTCTGGGGATTTATTTTCATTACATCCCCATACAAAACTGATAAAGTTTCTACGATGGATAGAGCTCCACCGAGATGGCCAAAACCTCTTTTCTTCAACATCCTACAGACTTCCAACCGAATTTTTGCAGACAGCCTTTTTAAATCATCCATATTTTCACCATCCTCCGGTTAAAGGTTGTTGACAAAGTAATGTTGCTCAATAAACCCCTCCTAAGCTTCCGAGCAGGGACTTTGACGAGGTCACTTTTTTCAATGATCTATTTCAGAAAAAGTGGCCTTGTCACGGAGTCGAGAGGATCTTAGGAGGGGTTTGTCATCAGGCTCAGGGTATTATCTATTTGATAACACCCTTTTCTGCTAAAAAAGCTCCTAACTTTTCCTGTAATTCTGGCAAAGAGATAATGTTGTTAAGGGTTATGCAGGGACCAAACTTAGATAATACGTCATACATATCTCTACCGCAAATAAATAAATCTGCACTCCCCTTGTAGGCATCTGTAGCTGCGCTATGCTCCACTGTTATATCCGTAACCCCCAGCTTATTAAGCACCTTTTTTACATTCATTTCAACTAAGAATGAAGATCCTAGACCACTTCCACATACACACTGTATTTTTTTTATCGCCATACGCTTCTCCCCTTTACTCATTTAATGATTATCCCATGATTCAATGGATTCTTTCAGTTCTGCATATAACCCAAAAGAGTACAAAAGCATCTTATCCATAGACAATAAAAGATAGACAATAAAAGGAAAGGGTGTTTTTAGCACCCTTTATTCGCTGCAGGAGTATTGCTTTTTTGCGGGTAAAAAATATTATATAGGATTGGAATCATTGGCAGTGCAATACAAATTGCCATCAGCCCATAACCCTGCATCACTCTTGCAATATTGCCTAATACAATTCCCACAGCAGTAAAATCTGCATCTGAAAAAGTTGTATTTGCAAATCCAAGAGATCCCAGAACCGGCATAAGAAATGCTGGTAAGAAAGTAATCAGAAGTCCATGACCAAAGGCACCTAATATCGCACCTCTTCTACCACCTGTTGCATTTCCGAAAACACCGGCAGTAGCCCCACAGAAGAAATGAGGAATTACGCCAGGAAGAATTAATGCTAATGAACCACCCATTAATACAAGTATACTTAGTCCGGCTAAGCCCCCGGCAAATGATACTAAAAAGCCTAGCAGTACAGCATTCTCCGCAAATGGGAACACAATGGGGCAATCCAGGGCTGGTTTTGCGTCAGGAACGATCTTTTCTGAGAAACCTTTAAAGGCCGGAACGATTTCAGCAATAAGTAGACGGACCCCTGCCAATACGATATATACGCCCCCTGCAAAGGTTAATGCCTGGATGATTGAAAATAGGAACCAGTTATTGCCGCCAATCATCGCCGGATCAAAATCAGCGTGGGTTGTTGCGATAAATGTCACGATCATAAAAAATAGGAACATTGTCAATGCAATAGCCACAGATGTATCCCGCATAAAGGATAAACGTTTTGGGAATTTAATATCTTCCGTAGATTTTGACTTGTTGCCGAATTTACTGCCCAGCCAAGCAGAGAACACATATCCCAGTGTTCCAAAATGTGCAAATGCAATAGAATCATCCCCAGTAATCTTTTCCATAGTCTTTTGTGCCAAAGCGGGGAAAAAGACCATTGTAAATCCTAAAACACAGGAACCGGAAAGAATAAGCTGCCAGCCTTTAAGTCCGCCTACCGTTAGAACCACTGCAATCAATGCTGCCATATACAATGTGTGATGCCCTGTTAGGAAGATGTATTTTAATCTAGAGAAGCGGGCAATGATGATATTGGCAAACATTCCAAAAGCCATAATCAATGCAGTTGACGAAGCATAATCATTTAATGCCAGTGATACGATTGCTTCATTGTTTGGAACCACCCCTTGCACTCCAAAGGCGAAGTTAAAGAGTTCACCAAAATAGTTCAAAGCTCCAACAAGTATTCCTGCCCCTGAACCAATAACAATAAATCCAAGTATTGTCTTAATGGTTCCTTTAATGACGTCCTCGATAGCTTTCCCCTGAGAAATTAATCCAATAAGTGCAATTGCTCCGACTAATAATGATGGTGTAGAAAGAATCTGCTGGATGAAGTTTAAGAAATCTCCCATAAAATAATCTACCTCCTTTTTTTATTTATACACAGCTTTAGGCTGTGTTCAATAAGATTAGAGTTGAAAAAGACGATAAATCTCTTCTTTATCTTGGGCATCAATTATTTTACTGACATGGGCGTCATTTCCCAGTAATTCTGAGAGTCTGCCAAGAGCTTCCAGATGAGATTTGCTGTCTGTGGCTGCCAGAGTGATAATCAATCGAACTTCGTATCCATCCTCGGAAAACTTGATGGGATTTCGTAGAAGAAGAATACCAATCTGCTTTTTAAGAACGCCTTGATCCGGTCTGGCATGGGGCATTGCTATATTTGGTGCAAGCACATAGTAGGGACCATATTCTTTTGTATTATCTATGATGGCTTGGATATACCTTTCCTCCACATATTCGTTTTCCACCAGGGGCCGTACGGCTGTTTCAATTGCTTCAAGCCAGTCCTTTACACTGTCAATAATGATTATATTGTCAAGAGATATTAAATCATGCACCTTTAGTCCTCCGTTTCATTATTTTCTTCTTTTTGGAAGGACGTTCTATTACCTACTATTGTAGATACAGGGTCCTTGTTTGTGAAGAACAATATTTACACCTTATATTGTGCAAAAAAATACTATAGCTGCTTTTGTCGAATATCCGTACTAGTCTTCATCCAATACAAGATTCTCTTTTTTTATATTCTCTTCTATAAATTTCAATACACAGCCTGGATCCTTCATTGCCAGCAGGTGATTAATATTTTCTTCCTCAGCAAACAATTCCATCATATCTTTCATCATTCCTAAATGGCTGCTTTTGTCGATAGGTGCCAAAATAAATATGATATGGACAGGTATGTAAAAGAAAGATACAGGTTCTTTCAAGCATAGAAGGGATAGGCCTAAAGAATTTACCCCATCCTGAGGTAAAGCGTGACCTAAGGCCAACTTAGGAGCAATCACGATATAAGGTCCATACTTTTCAATATTTAGAATCATGGCTTCTATATATTGTGGTTCTATCACTTTCTCATCCAGCAGAGGTCTAGAGGCTTCAATGATGGCTTCTTTCCAGTCCCGAGCAGAATTTTTAAACTGGATACGACTGGGAATCACTACATCCTTTAGCCGTATAGAGGAGGCTGGTCTGGGTATATGAAGAGGAGCATTTTCAAATGCCCTTAGCAGGTCATTCCTGAGTTTACTGTGGTTTTGGGGATGGACATATTCCTTGACAATTCTAAAAATTCTTTCCAATGTGATATTATTATGGATATTTGTGGATATTTTCTGGGCTACCCTAGAAAGAATACGAATCCTGTCTTCTTCCGATATTACTGGACTTACTCTTATGACCGGAATTGGAGCCTTCATATCTACAGTTGTAATAATAAAATCGCTTTTTGGGCAGTAGCTCTCGACCTCTTTTACCGGAACCATCGCACTGATTTCAATATCCGGATGCAGACTCTCAATCTCTCCCCTCAACATGTTGGCTGTAGAGATGCCATTAGGACATACAATCAGTACCCTGCACTTTGAACTGCCGTAGTTTCTTTTATTGAGGAATCCCCCAAAATGCATCGTAATATAAGCCACTTCACTTTCCGGAATCGGTACTCCCAAAGTCTGCCGTAAACCCTTACAAACCTTTCGGGTAATATCAAACAGGTCCGGATAGCTAGATTGAATTTCGCTCATTAATGGATTTCCTATTTGTATTCCATATCGATACCGATATATTGACATATTTAAATGCTGTGCCAGAAGATTTACCAGTTGATCACTATCTTCAAACACTACGCAGGCTAACCTTTGAAAATCAAGCACAAGATTCCTGGCTAAATTAATGGTATCGATCGATTGGGGCTTAACCGTTGGTACTTGAACCCTTGATCCTAATAAATGTATTGCAACATATATTCTCTCCTGCAGCGATAATTCACTTAAAAATTGGCTAACTACTTGAAATTCTCTGGTTGAAGATACTTCTTCTATTCCGATTTCGTCGAATTCAATACAGTCATCTCGATTGGAAATGACAAAAACCAATGTGGCTAGTGATAAAAGCATTCCCTCCACATAGGCTGTACCCAGCTCTGATTCGATGGTTTTTAACTTTGTCAGATACTCATTGACCTGTATCTCATCATAAAATGGCAGATATCTCATATTGGAAATATGTTTATTGGTGATTAAATCAATTAGCGGTTGAAAATAGTATAAGAACAGCGCTCTTTGTTTAATGAGCGGGCCCTCAATTTTATAACCTACATGAGGCTCAAATAGTAATTGCAGCCTATATCGTTCCAGTTTCTTTCGAACATCTTTCAAGTCATTAAAAGCAGTATTTCGGCTTATATCACATATTTGACATAATTGCTCGATGTAGATAGGCTTTGAAGAACCCAATAAAGAACATATCATCAATCCTGTTCTTTCTCTTGGTGATAAAGTGTAAAAATGTGATTGATGGGTATCGCTGATTAACCCTCTTATTTTTTGACGGGTAATGGAAGTAAGGTATATTCCCCTATTTCTCTCAATTTGGATCTCGGTAACACGCTGCATATTTAACCAATCATTAATCTTGTTAAGATCATAATATACACTTCTTTTAGAGATATTTAAGATTTTCCCGATCTCTTGTACGGAAATATAATCTTCACGGCTGATCAATAATTCTAGAATCGTTTTGCACCTGGTATCTAACTGCCATTGCATCAAGCCAATCCCCCCTTACCTTTATTCTACCAAAAGGAAAAATGATTCGTTAGCGTAATATTTGTACATTCATCGTGCAAAACTTAGACTGTACTTTTATATAAACCAAAGAACAGCTAGAATCAATCTAGCTGTTCTTTGGTTTATAGTTCCCCTTTATCCAGAGGTATACATCATCATATATTTTTCGCACCGGTGCAATATTGCTCTTATATGCGTTTAACAGAGATTTTGCACCCATATAGTAGGCCTTGGTTGTCTTTTCATCCAAGCCTAATTCGGAAGCGGCGTCCAGCTGTTGATAGAAAAGATCATAATAGAAGCGATTGGTTAATGCTTTATCATCAATTTCCAGTTCAACACCCAAATGATGTTTTCTCGCCAGAGCTGCCACATTGTCCATTCTCTCTTTGGGTGGATCTTCCTTGGCATAGAAATTGGGCTGTAATATCACATAGTCAAAACCGTAATCCTGCCATTTCTCATATCCTTTTGAGCCAAAGAAAGGGATCCAATAAAGCTTATGTCCCTTAGCGTGCACAAGCTCTGCTGCATACCGTACAAGCTTCTCTTCATCAGGAATTGTAGTGTCCATAGTTTCTTTATACCAGTAAATACCTGCTAAATCAATCCCTTCATATTTAGCGGTTTCCCATGCAGCCATTAACTGGTTCAGATAGTTTTCAATTGCGTTTTGACGATTTGTTAAAGCTGCTTTACTACCTATGGTTTCAGCGTTGAAAGACACGTTTTCTGCAAAGACCTCTTGCTTTGCTTCCGGATAGGGAATGGTCAATATTACTTTTGGTCTTATATTTAGATCAGAATAGGTATTTTGCATTTGCCGGCTTACTTGATTCAGAGCATCCAGCTGCTCTCCCTCTTTAAACAAACTCTTTAAATAATCCTCCCACGCTGCCTGGGTGCTTTTCATCTCTGGAAAAGGCAGGAATAAGAAGGTATCAAATAAACGGTCCTTCACCTTTCTGTTTGAATCCATATAACTAACTAGAGGTAAAAAATCGTCCTTTTTCCAAAGACCTAAATCCCCGTGTCCTGTAGTGTAAATTAATAGAATATCATCTATTGCCGGTATTTTTAGGTACTGATCGGATGCACCTTTAAACCGGTCTCCCTGGGCAAGGATGGCAGGTCTCTCAATTGTCGTATTTCTCACGTCTTCCTTGATGGTTAAGTGCCTTGCGAAAACCCAGACATCTACCGGAAAGCTTAATTTAACATAACGGGCTTCCATCGGTCTGAAGCTTAGCAACAGCTTACGGTTTTGCACTGTTGTATCCGATGCTGAAACCAAATGTCCCACCCGCCCTAAGTAACTCCAGTGTTCTCCGTCTATAGATATGGAAGCCTCTAAAAACTTAGGCAGTAGGATTCCTGAGCCTTTATTCTGTTGAAACTCCATGGAAATCTCACCGATCGGTTTTCGTTCTCCCAGATCAACGGTAATATCGCGTCCCTCCTGGCGAAAAAAACCAACCCAGGCTTCACTTTTGGACAGCAGCCCCTCTACAGCCCCAGGATAAGATTTGTATTCCATCCGCTGAAACCCTGCATCCGGTGCATGCTGTTCAACCTTATAACTGACAGTTTCTCCATGACTTGTTATGGGCAGTAGTAATAAAATGAAAACTACAAACAGTATCTTATGTTTTAGCATTTGCTGATCCCCCTATTGTTTGACTGTAACTACAACCTCATGGTAACGGCTGCCAAGATTTACAGTAATCTGTGCTTTTCCTGGTTTTATTGCTTTAAATATGCCATTTTCAGAGATTGTGCCAATTTCGGGGTTATCTATTCCAAACACAGGTGTATAAGCTATAAGTTCTTTTTGGCTCAATACCTGGATTTCTTTTTGTTCTCCCACCTTTATCTCTATAACCTTTGGAGAAACACCCCAAAAATAGTCACCTGCTAAATTTCCCCTCTCTAAAAGTTTGTTTGCAATTACCGCGGCTTCCGCCCGGGTAAGAAGATTTTGAGGCATAAACATGTTTCCTTTTCCGGTCATGAAGTTTTGATCCGTTACAAATGCTACAGCAGCCTTTGCATAAGATGAAATCTTCGCCCCATCTTCATAGGCAATCCTCTTCGTATCTATATCGCCATTATTGGTAAAAGCCTGATATAGAATAACTGCTGCATCCTGACGTATCACAGGACGGTCACCCCAAAATTTGGACTCCCCTCTGCCAGCTAGAATCCCCAGTTGAACCAGAGCTTCCACATATCCAGACTCTGACTGTGATACATCTAAATCTACGAAGGTAGGCTTTTCAGGAAACACCGGCTGAATACCCAACACCTTTGCAATGACTACCGCAAAATGCTTTCGCTTCATTTCCTGATCTGGAGCGAATCGGTCGTTTGAAACGCCTTTCATAATTCCTTTGTTATAAAGATTGATAATGGAAGTCTTTGCAAAGGATGCCCCAATATCATTAAATTCAGGGCCTTTTGCAAAAACAGTGTTTGAACTGGTCAGTACTGTAAAAGCCAGGCATCCGGCTAGCCATTTGGATTTTTTCAAAGGTAGAACCTCCTTATAGCATATCAGGTTATTTTATCTATTTTGGGTAATTTGTGCATACTTTTATAGATTTCGACAGGGCTCCATGTATCCCTTTGAAAAAAGGTAGAATTTTTTTTGTAAATAATGGTATTTTGCAGATTACTCCTAAAAGCTATTGCTATTCTCTATCATTTTTATTTTGTATATTTTTTATTACTATGTTACTACTGAGATTACAATTGCTGTGGCGGATGATATTAAGATCCTTAGCCAGTCTTTTCGTTCTGGCTGCTTTTGTTTGTCTATAACCCAGTTTGCAAATAATTTTGAGTTTCAGCTGGTTCTTCTATCCATTGTGTAAGTATATGTATTGTTTTTTTCCGGCATGCTATAATATACTATGCAATTCATCATAAGTATCTTAGGAAGGATCATTTCTATGGACAAAAAAATTGGTTTTATTGGCTGTGGCAATATGGCAATGGCAATGATTCAAGGAATAATAAAATCTAAACAGATCAAGCCAAATCAGATTTATGCATCTAACCCGTCAATGGGAAATCTTGAAAAAGCAAAGAAGTTACATAATATCCATATTACCCAGGATAATCGGCTTGTAGCAGAAATATGTGATGTTGTCTTTCTATCGGTTCAGCCCCATCTATATGCAGCTATTATTGGAGAAATTAAGGATGTTGTAAAATCTGATGCAATTATCATTCTAGTCGCTGCAGGGCAAACCCTTGACCAAAATATCAAACGTTTTGGCCGAGACATCAAAATGGTTAAAGCCATGCCCAATACGCCATCGCTAATAGGTGAGGGCATGACATCGCTCAGTATAAATCCATTTGTTACTGAGAAGGAAAAAGAAGAGATTAAAGCTCTCTTAGAGAGCTTTGGTAGAGTGGAGTTGATCGAAGAGAATTTAATGGATGCTGCCAGTGCCGTAGGCGGCTCCTCTCCTGCCTTTGTATACCTGTTTATTGAGGCACTGGCAGACAGTGCTGTGATGCATGGAATGTCCAGAAAGCAAGCCTATGTTTTTGCAGCGCAATCTGTGTTGGGTGCAGCAAAAATGGTACTTGAAACAGATACTCATCCAGGAGAATTAAAGGATATGGTATGCTCCCCAGGCGGTTCAACCATCGAAGGAATTGCCAGTCTTGAAGAAAATGGCCTGCGGGCTGCTGTTATTAAAGCTGTTAACAGATGTGTAGAAAAGACGAAGAGCATCAGTAAATTATAGTCAAATGCTTAAAAATAAAAAGGGCAAGCACAAATTCCCTGCTTGCCCTTTGCAATCAATCCCATTTTACCCCTTCATCCCTGTATAAACCAGTACTGCATCTCTCAGGAACTTTGCCATTCCAGGCTGCTTTTTATCATAAAAAGCCGTAAATCTTTCATCGTCTACATACATCTGAGCCACTCCCGCATGGGCTTCCTTCGTGTATTGATCCCAATAAAAGCTTAACCACTGGCGATGTAAATCCGCTGCCTTCTGGGCCAGTTCGCCTGCAGGATCTCCCGTTTGGAATGCTTCATACAGGGTTTCGAGTACTTTTTCTCCCAGTTTCGTTATCTCTTCATATTCTTCCTGGGTCATATTTTTTAACTTATTATTGGATCGATTGACCGCTTCGTCTCCGTATTTCTCACGAACTTCTTTGCCATATTTCTTTTCATTGTCTTCAACTAATGTTTTCTTGAATCCTTCGAACTTTTCTTTATCTTTCATTAGAATACCCCTTTCTTTAGACGCAATTGTTTTTTCTACATTTGCAATCAGCAAATCTAACTGTGCCCTCTTTTCGATAAGTTTCTCCCGATGTTCTGCTAAAGCTTTTCCCTCGTCAAAATCAGGAGCTGTCATTAGGTCTTTAATGCTTTCTAAGTTTACGCCCAGTTCTTTATAAAACAGTATTTGCTGCAGCTGATCAATCTCTTTTTGTCCGTAAATCCGATATCCTGACGAGCTGATTCTTGCCGGCTTAAGAAGTCCAATCTCGTCATAATACCTTAAGGTTCGTGTACTGATACCTGCAATTTGGGCCAACTTTTGTACTGTATATTCCATGTTCTCACCTCCTGATAATATAAGCATACACCTTTACGCTGCGTCAAAGTCAACGGGTAATTGAATTTTTTTTATGATTCTATAATATACACTTACCTAGTTTTTTATTGTATGACATTTTTATCACATCCGTTCAATAAGAAAGCATCTGTTTTTCACAGATGCTGAATAATTTTGCTAAAACAAGAGGTTTGAATGCTTAATTATCCTTCCGTAGTTCCATAAGCTTCTCGGCGCTTTCATTACTCTCTTATGTATATTTATCGATTCTCTACAAATTGAATTTTTAATCCATTTGGATCTTTAACATAAAAGAATTTTACATGGGGATTCGGTTCAAAAGGCCCACTATGTATGTCGATTCCTTTCTCTTTTAAGAAGGTCATCATTTCTTCTACGGAGTTTGTTTCAAAACCAAGGGAAATATCCTGCCCAAAGGTTGATTCTTTACTGTTCTCATTATAGATTAATTCAACCTCGGTTTCTCCCTCTCCCAGAAAACAAATTTCTACCCCTGGTCCTGCTCCAAACCTTCTTTTTATCGGAAGACCGACAATTTCCTGATAAAATCTTAAAGATTCCTCCATATTTTTAACCATTACTGTAACCCAACAAAATTTCATTCCTTTTCATCCTCCTATCATTTCATTAACTAATGTGCTTATCATAGGCGTCAACTTAACCCATAATTTGTCATCCTGAGCGGAGTAAAACGGAGTCGAAGGATCTTTAAGCTAGATGATATATTCTGATAATCAAAAGTAATCTTGCTTATGTTCTATAAGATTCTTCGCTAACGCTCAGAATGACATGCTTCTAAGGTTTATTTGGAAATAATTGGATTACGTTGACGCCTATGATGTGCTTATTATTCTATAAAAATGTCAGATAAACACAATATCTTTTCTAAAAATCAATACTATTATGTAATCTCAAAGTTCTTTTAACTTAAAAATCACTGCAATCATTAATATCAAGGATTACTATCCTTTGGATTTGCGTCTGTCTTTTTTTGATCAACTCAATTTTATTCATAGTTCACCCCCTTTGTATAGTAAAATTATAGCAAAATTACAATTTTTAGTAAATTCATAAAAGTCTTCTTTAGGATGCTACCAGCACTAAAGCATAGGAATTATTTTTATCAAAAGGGCTTTCCTTAAAGTCTCCATATAGCTGAATACCGGTAAATCCAGCTTTACCCAACATTTTTACAATATCATCAGCAAATATAGGAAGTAATGGTATTTCGTTTTCTATTTCATTTCCGTCAACTTCCAGAATTGTTTTAAAGAAAATTTTATGCAAGACCTGATCATAGCGATAGTTACGCTTAAATGTCAGTCCTATATCTTTATTTTCTATCGTAGGCAAAGAACGAACATCTTTGGCTATTACCCTGTCATAGTTGATGATCTGAATGACCAGCTTACCGTTCTCATTTAATAAATTTTTCATAACTCTCAAAAACTCTTCTACTTCGTTTTCTCCATCAAGATGCACGAGAGAATTTCCGATACAAAAGACCAAGTCATATTTGGCATCTAGTTTTTTATCCAGCTCAAGCATATTTCCTTGGATGACATTTATATCTAGGGTGTTGTCTAAAACCTTATTTCTTAATTCTTCTACCATTCGTCTATCCAAATCAACTGCAGTTACCCTATATCCTCGTCTTGCAAGCTCTATGGAATATCCGCCTGTTCCACAGGCAACATCCAGTATCATCTTTGGGGGGTTCCCAGCTTTCCCCATGATAAAATTGACTTGTTCTTTTCCAACAGGAAAAATATAATCATAGTACTTAGAAATTTCCTCGTAAAAACCCAAAGGATCACACCCTTTCATATTTTTAGAATTGCATACTCTCTTAAGTTGTTAAACTATGCACACCTATCTAAGCTGCATATCTTAGGCTTCAATATTGCTTACGCTGTAAGGCTTTGCATCTATTCGATCACTTAAAAAAGTGGAACCCAGTATGAGGATGCCCCCGATCACCTGAATAAAACCCATATTCTCTCCTAGGAATATTGCTGCAATGATGACTGCTGAAATCGGATCAATATAGCTTAAAGCTGCTATGGTCTGTCCCTTTAGTTCCTGAATAGAAGTAAAATACAAAAAGTATGCAATTCCAGTATGAATTATACCCAATATTAGAATACATATGATGGCTGTAGCATTCATATTTCCTAAATCCATGTTTTCCTTCATAAAAACATAGGGTGCAAGCACTAAGGCTGCTATGATTAATTGAATGACCGTTGTTTCAAAACCAGAGAGGTTTTTTATGAATTTATTCATAAGTACAATACTGGCATATAAGACTGCCGCCGAGAGTCCATAGGCTATTCCAACAGGATGATTATACGTCCCAAGTACACTTTTCTCTCCCATACTAACAATTAGAAACAGCCCTATCATTGCCGTAAGAATACAGCCGATTTTCCCTGGAGATAATTTTTCTTTTAGGATAAAGGGGGATAACATCGTAACAAATATGGGCGCAAAATAATAACTTAAGGTTGCATTAGATATCGTCGTATATTTGTAAGCTTGGAATAAAAATATCCAATTGAAACCTATGGCTGCACCGGATAATACTAACATGATTATATTTTCTTTTATTGATGTCATGGAAAGCTTTTGCTTGGAAAAAAAGCTAGCGCAAATTAAAAATAAACTTCCGATGATTCCTCTTAGTAATGCAATTTCACTGGATGATAGATTAATATTTTTCACAAACACGCCAATGCTTCCGAAGACAAGCATGGCCGTGATAATTTTTATTTTTCCTCTCACCTTATCCCTCCTGATTGTTTAGATCAAAATTCGTCCCAGGACAAATATATTGATAAAGTGAGTCAAATGGCTTCATGCCACTTGACTCACTTTAATTTCTACTTCAATTTGGAACAGATTACTTGGGGGATAGTAGACGAATGTGAGTTGGTTGCTGTCTTTGCATTGAACAACCTAGACATCACCTCATGGCTGGCAAGCACATAGCCTAGTCTGCTCCCCGGTGAAAATATCTTCGAAAAGCTATTGGCCAATAGGGTATGGCCAGTTTCATCAAAGGCTTTAATCCGTAACAAATCACTGCCGCTGTAACGAATATCTCTGTAAGGATCGTCTTCTAAAATTACCGCATCATACTTGCTGCCTAATTCAGCTACTTTTTGTCTTCTGTCCAGGGACAGAGTTCTGCCTGTAGGGTTTTGGAATGTACAAATGTAGGTGACTCCACTAAAATCACATCACCGGGATCAATATACAGCTGGCACACAAGATTCATCGGCTCAAGGCCCCCGCTGGTAATCATAACATTTTCAATCTTTCCCTTAACTCCTTTTTTGGTTAACAAATCCTGGACAATATCGATTGGAAGGGCTTCTTTAGCAGGACACCACCGTCAAAAGAAATCATCTCCGGATCATTCATGGCGCTGAATAAGTTTCGAATAACCGCTGCGGATTTCTCCATGGCTGTCATACGTTGAGCAAATTTAGGCATTACACACCATCCCTTCTCTATAAATGAATCATCGCTGTTAATATCTGTTTTATTTTCTAAAACCCGCTTCTAAATCTGCGAATAATTTCTTTGCCATAGATATATCCACCTTCTAATAACTTGTAACCCTAAATAAATTATACACAAAATTTCGACTTTTAAAAGTCTGCTTTTTAAGGAGCAATAAAAAATCACTAGGCCGGAAATATAATTCTTGCGAAGAAAATAGCCAATGTCAAAGTAATAGAGCTAAAAACCGTTGATACTACAACCACCTGAGATGCGAAGTCCTTACAGTTGTCACATTCAACTGCAATCAATGCCGTATTGACTGCTGTTGGTACAGAATAAGAAATCAGCAATGTTTGTGCAGTAACCTTAGAGAAACCAAATAAATTTATTAGGGCCAGCGCCAGTATCGGTCCTAGGATGAGCCGCACAGTTACAGCAATATAAACATCTATACTTCCGAAATCAAACTTTGTTCTTGAAAGCTGGACCCCTAAGGTTAATAATGCCATTGCCACCAGTCCGTCTTTCAAGTACCCAATAGCCGGCCATATAGGTATTCCCGTTAAATCAATGTGTAAATATTTCATTAAAAGGGCGAATGATATGACATATATGGATGGCATTGAAAATATCTGACCTATAGAATCTTTAAATTTCATTTTAGCACTTCCTGCATTATAAAATCCTATTGTATTCATGGTTATATTCATAAATACCAAAACGATGATTTGTGTAGCCAGTGCTTCGCTGAGATAGGGTTTTTGCCCGTTAATAATGTAGGGTGCGTTTCCAAAAATTAATGTAATCAGAGATAGTCCTATGTTTCCTGTGTTATTGAACATAATAGAGTTTTTGAAGGCATTTGTCATATCGGTATCGTACTTACGGATTCCGGCAATGAATCTGGATAAAATATCATTGACTGCCATATATAAAACACAAAACAAAAGTACTTTCAGCAGACTAAAATCCAGATTGCTGGTATATAGATTAAAAAAAATAAAACCTGGCACAAACAAATAAAAGTTCAACTTACTCAGGGTATAGATATCTAAATTAAATTTTTTTCCTAAGACAAAACCTAATATGATCATCGTAAAAATCGGTACCACATTAAACCCAAGAATATGAAAAAATATAGACATCCTCTCACTCCTTTAATCCAGATAAAGTATAAGCATAATCATTGCTAAAGCTAATATAAAAGTATAACATTTTTCTTATAATAAACCTACATTTCTGAGTATTTTTTAATTAAAATGTAATAGGAACCTATCCTCTGATAGATTCCTATTTTGTAGGCTAGTGCTCATTTATATTGCGCTCTGCAGACTTCCTCGTCCAGATATATGCCGTCACACCGCCGGCAATGATCAGCAGCATCCCTCTAATAAGGATTTTATCGATGACGAATACAGTAGAAAATCCTATGGTTAGCCAGATTAAAAAGATTGCCCTCTTTTTTGCTTTTAGTGGAATCCCTTGGCCAGAAACATAATCCTTCACATAAGGCCCAAGATATTTGTTTGAAAGCACGAAATGATACAGTTTGTCGCTGCTTCTCATGTAACAGGCAAGGGACAGCAAAATAAATGGAGTAGTTGGAAGTATCGGCAGAACAATACCGACAGCTCCCAATCCCAGGCTAATGGTTCCAATTGTCATCAATATGATTTTCATCATCGAAAACTCCAATCTTTTACTTTTTAGAACGAATCTCTTCCACTATTCTTTGAATAAGATCTTGAACCTCAAAGCCTCCTCTTTCACTAATCATTTCGATGGTTGCTATTGAAGACATCGTCTTAAACAATATGGGGTTTTTCAACTTGCTATATTTCGGAGACAGATTAAACAAATAATCTTTAACAAAAGGATGCTCCTTTACCAAATCTCCTATAATGGTTTCCTTTGTAATCCCATACTCATTCTTTGCCTCTGCAGGGGCTGTCTCTTCACTTTTAACCTCCGGCTTTCTATGATTCCATGTCAGAAGTCTCTGGCTTCCTTCCAGGCTTCTAATTCGAGTTGCATCCTGCATCATTTCTAAGACTCCTCTAAAATTCCCTGCTTCATCTCTTACAGCGGTATAAATGATATAGATGAACTTTCCGCCGATCTCCAGCCAAAATTCCGCTTCATCCTGTTCTCCCGCTTTAAAAGCCCTGATGATTTCCTCAACCGTATGCACGCTTTCCCTTGGATGGCAGTTTTGGACCTTTCTTCCAATGACTCCTGCACTTCTGGGGAATACTCTGTGTTTCGTATCACTATAGAATTTGACGATTTCATGCTCATCTACATAGGATAAATCTACCTGCAAATGCTTAAAGATGAGATTAATCTGTTCAAGCGTCAGCTTTCCCTGGCTCACATCTAGGGCTTCATCCTTTGCCGGATTCATTAGTACACCGTGTTTTTGAAGTACATATGCTAAATCCTTAACCAGTTCATTATTAGAATCCAGCTTCATATCTTGTTTCGATTCACTTTTATAAGGCAAAGGTGTCTCAATTAAACAATAACCTATTTCGTCATCTCCTATCCTCATCTTCACAAAATCTTCGTCAGATAGAATATCCAAACAAGTAGGATAGAGTATTTCCTCTTCCTTTACCATCATATCTTCAACCATTTCAATAACCTCATCCTGCAGCTTCAAAAACTCATTGTCCTGATCCTTTTCCAGATATGCTTTCGATTTTTTGATAGTATTTTTAATTTTATTTTCCAGTGTCCACATTACCTTTGAGGGTTTATCAAAGCCTTTGCTCTCCAGTGCAGGATATAATTGATTTTGTTTCCTGGCAAAGTGGATATTGACTTCTTCTAGTTTATCATATATTTCAGCCCATTGGTTCTTGATAAATTTCTTTTGCAGCATATCTCTCATCTGATTCAACACATTTCTGATCGCAGATACTTCATCAAGATAAGTTCTAATAGGGTGTCCTAAGGGCAGCTCCAGTTTGTTGCTTACCAACAGACCATCAAAGATTTCCAATATTTCATCCATTCTTTCTGCCAGTACATCATCCGAGATCCCATACTGCTGAAGGTATTGCTCGCATATTGCAAATTCCTGAGCCGTTACGCTGTCAAAAGATGCTTTCATCTCTGATTTTGCCGCTTCTTGAGAAATATTTCCCCTAAGATAATTCAGTTTGATGTTCATAATCTTTTCGATTTTCTGATCATCAAGATTTAAATATTCCCCCATTTTTATCTTCTCTAGAGCTGTCATAGGTCCAATGTCGTTGATTTCTTTTTTCATATTCTCCTCATCCCTTCTCTCTAATGGTAAAGCAAACTTTATGCTGTTGCCTTCCGAAATAAATTTGAAAAGTCTTTATACAAATATTCAAATGATAATCTTTATCATATATAAAATATACCATTTTTTTTCTGTCTTCTATGTGATTCCCGTCACATGATTATTTTTTTCCACTGTCTCAAGTTTTTTTGACTCACTGTTTTCTTGGGAGAGGATATACTTTCTTTACAAAAAAAGGAAGAAAATAGTCTCTTCCTTTTTGTTCAATGTCATAACTTCTATCTAACCCACAATATATCCAAAAACCATAGAGCTTTTTACATCCTTTTATTTATCAGTTAATCCTCCCCTTTTCGTATTCTTAAAAGCCTTTTGATATCTTCCGATTTGCTTATTTGGCCTTTCTCCGGCAATGCCTTTTTTATTTCCGGTCTTCTTCTTTTCTTCAAGCAGCTTTTTTATTTTTTCAATATTATTATTTGACATTCTTACTCTCCTTTAGGAATCGATCAAATCTTCAAACAGATACCCGCTCTCATTGTATCGAAATTGAACAGTGTGCCATTTTAGACCACATAGTTTTTCTGATTTGTGTTCTATATTGGAACATTCATTGTAAAAATTCAGAAATATTCAGAATTCCGCACGGTAAAACTGTTATTTTTCAATACACTTATAGGAAAAGGATTTCCGTTTGATGATTGGCATAATAATTGCTTCTTTATATTATTATACAGTGTTTTCTTGTAAAAGAATAAAAATTATTTAGAGGAGGTAATTTTGTGAACAAATTTATAAGAGTAGACATGACTACAAAACAAGTTACTATCGAAGAAGTTCCAGCTAAATATGCAGGCTTGGGAGGACGTGCGCTGACTTCCAATTTTGTTGCCGACGAAGTTAAACCTACCTGTCATGCTTTAGGAAAAAACAACAAAATCATCTTTGCTCCAGGTTTACTAAGTGGTACTACAGCTCCTAACTCTGGACGTATTTCTGTTGGCGCTAAGAGTCCTCTAACTGGTACAATTAAAGAAAGTAACTCCGGTGGCTCTTTCTCACAAAAAATGGCAAAAGCAGGCATCAAAGCTTTAGTAATCGAAGGAATGCCTACAGATGATAAATTCTATGTAATAAAGATGGATGTTAATGGGGCAGCGATTGAAGAAGCTCCAGAAGAAATTCTCGGTGGCTGCGGCAACTATAAGGCCATTGAAGTTTTAAGTGCAAAGTACGGTGAAAAAGTAGGCATCGCTCTAGCCGGCCCAGCAGGTGAACATCGTTTGCCTACTGCTAATATCTCCTTTAAAGATCCAGAGGGCAATATGCGCAGCGCAGGCCGCGGCGGTTTAGGCGCAGTACTGGGCTCTAAAAAAGTAAAAGCTGTAGTAATTGATGATACGGGTGCCGGTGCAGTTCCGATCGCAGATCCTGAGAAATTTAGAGCAGCGTCAAAAGTATTCTCAAAAGCCCTTTTAGATCATCCAGTTGCTGGTCAAGGCTTGGCTGCCTATGGTACAGACGTATTGATTAACATCTTGAACGAAGCCGGCGGTCTTCCTGCCAATAACTTTACATCTGGCCGTATAGAACATAACGATAACATTTCCGGCGAAACCTTAAATGCTACCATCACAGAGCGCGGCGGTGAAGGCAAGGTATCCCACGGCTGCCACCCTGGATGTATCATCAGATGTTCTCAGTGGTATCCGGATAAAGATGGAAAATATATCACCAGCGGTTTTGAGTATGAAACCATCTGGGGTCTTGGCGCCGATGCCGGCATCAAAGACTTAGATGAGATTGCTTATATTGACCGTGCAATGGATGATATCGGTGTTGACAGTATCGAAACAGCCGTTGCTGTAGCCACCGCTATGGAAGGCGGTTTATTGCCTTGGGGAGATGGCAAAGCTGTGCTAGATGCTGTTAAGCAGATTGCCGTACCAACGCCCTTAGGAAGAATTCTTGGCGGTGGTACTGCTGTTGTAGGTAAGGTATGTGGTTTATTTAGGACACCTGTAGTAAAAGATCAGGCTATCCCTGCCTATGACCCACGTCCTATTAAAGGTATCGGTTTAACCTATGCTACTACGCCTATGGGTGCTGACCATACTGCAGGCTACTGTATTTCCGGTAACATTCTTAAGGTAGGTGCTGATATTGATCCGCTTAAGAAGGATGGACAAATCGAATATGCTCGTGCAATGCAAATTGGAACTGCAGCAGTAGATAGTACCGGTATGTGTCTGTTTGTTTACTTCGGTATTGCTGACAATCCTGGCGGATATCAAGCGCTGATCGATATGATCAACGCACAATATGGCACAGAATTAACTGCAGCGGATGTTGACAAACTGGGCGAATCGGTTCTTAAGGTTGAGCGTGCCTTCAATAAAGCAGCCGGCTTCACCAATGCCCATGACCGTCTGCCTGAATTCTTCGAATATGAGCCATGTGCTCCACACAATGTAGTTTGGGACTTTACACCTGAAGAAATTGATGAGGTTTATAACTTTTAATTGAATCTCCGCTCTTGGCCATCGTGGCTTTAGGGGGTTATGATATCCTTGTAGTGAAAAAGCCGGACTTCGTTCCGGCTTCAATTTTTTAATGCTTTTCAATACCCTTTATACCTATTTTAGCGTATTATATTCATATTAAATAGATCAAATGAGGCTATTTTTAAATATGAAGCTAAGCATTAGGGAGGTCAGATTTATGTCCGAACAAGTTGAAAAATCAATTGAGGTCAGAGGCTTTCTTCATTTAGATGCAGCGTTCCGAAAAAAGCATGGCAAGATTCCTTTGATCATGGATCTGGATTCCCCCATTACCGGTAGGGAACTGGCAGAAAAGCTAGAAATCCCATGGGATGAAATAGAAGTTATTTTTGTAAACGGTTTCGTTCAGGATTTGGATTATGTGATCCATCCCGGTGATCGGGTAGCTTTTTTACCACCGGGTTGTCCTGGTCCCTATAGGATAGCACTGGGGTTTTATGGAAAAAACCAGAATAACGAGGCAAATTTCAGAATCAAAAAGAAGTAGAATTTCCAAAACAAACTGTAGGGGGAGAGTGAATGAAAGAATCAAATAAGCATTTGGGAACAGAACTATTTGCGGTTGGCCAGAAGGTTCTTATTGATAAAGATGGTCATTTAAAGCTGCCTGTATCCATGGATAAGGAACAAGAGGCTATATTCGTTTCAACGGAGGGAGGATACCAGTTGATCCCTCTACTGCCTGATGTAAAAAGAATATATTTAGAGGTCACTACAGAATGCAATTTTTCTTGTATCACCTGTATTCGCAGTTCCTGGCAGGACGCACTTATCCATATGGATTGGGAAACCTTTGAAAACGTGCTAAAGAATCTTAAGGAATTACCGAACCTGGAATCTGTTCACTTTGGCGGCTTTGGGGAACCGATGTCCCATCCAAGAATTTTCGATATGCTGGGTGCTGTGAAAAATCTTGGATTAAGGGTAGAAATGATTACAAATGGTTCTTTTTTAGTGGAGGAGAACATTAGGAAATTGATTGATTTAGAATTGGATATGCTCTTTACTTCTCTGGACAGCCCCGATGAGGGTGAGTATAATGAAATTCGGCAGGGAGCCGACTTTCAAAGTGTCACACAAAATGTTTCCAATTTGCAGGCGATGAAGCAAGAAAGAAAGGTTAGGAAGCCAGAACTGGGTATAGAGTTTGTGGCTATGAAAAAGAATTATGCCAATCTGCCCAAGCTGATTCGCATGGCTTGTGATCTTAAGGTCAGTCAGATCATAATCAGCAATTTGCTGCCATACCATGAATCCATGAAGGATGAAATCGTATATGACATAGATGACACAGGACGTATGTTTGGTAAAGAATCCTTAAGAACCACTATTTTTGCCCAGATGTCCAATATGAAATTGCGTACTGAGCGCAGCTGTAAATTTGTGAAGGATAAATCCCTATGTATCAATTATCAAGGCAATATCAGCCCCTGTTATGCTCTAATGCATACTTATGAGTGCTATATATACGGACGGAAAAAGCAAATATATCCTTGTTATTTGGGCAATGTCAATGAAAGAAAGCTTTTAAATATATGGACAGATCCTGGATATGTGAACTTTAGGCGGGCTGTTGATGAAAATCTCTTTCCTTCATGTACGGACTGTAAGTCTCTGGATGGCTGCAATTATACAGAGAGCAATGAGATGGATTGTTGGGGCAACAGCCCATCCTGTGCCGAATGTCTTTGGTCAAGGCGCATCATCGCCTGTCCGTAGATTGATAACTCACCTTACATTTAAAGGGCATACCGCATTATGGACTTACTATATCTCAATGAATGCACCCCTTGGTGATGAGTCCTACTTATAGTATACTGAGAATAGGAGGTGAGAATGGTGCAGGTAACGGTAAAACTATTTGCAACCCTTAGAAACAACCGTGAAAAAGAGATGAGGATGGATTTAGCTTCAGGCGCTGCGCCCAAAGATATCATAGATCGCTTAAATATCGCTCAAGAAGAAGCAGCAATTATTATGATCAATGGAAGAGGTGCAAAATTAGATACAGTCTTAAAGGATAATGATATTGTATCTATCTTTCCGCCGGTTGGCGGCGGCTAAAAAGCTTAAGATCCTCTACAGGATCTTAAGCTTTTTAGCTGTTTCAATGACTGCAACCCGATTATTTACCTGAAGCTTGCTGTAAATATTAATAATATGGGATTTGACCGTAGCTAAAGAAATGCAGAGATGCTCTGCAATCTCCTTATTGGAAGCACCCCTTGTTATTTCCATCAATACGTCTATTTCCCGTTCACTGAGAATAGACTTTGTTTCTGCGTTGCAAAGCTTCACGATCTCATTATAATGGTTTTTTTCATCATAATTCAGCCCACTGTAAAAGTCAGATTCAAATTGCCTTATTACTTTAGCCAAGATTTCGCGCCCTTTATAAAGGTGAACCCCTGTATTTCCAATATAGAAGCTAGTATTGAACATAGTAATATACCGATTGGATCTCAGTATTTTATCCATTTCTTCATACAATGCTTCACATTGATTCAATTCTCCCATATCCTCCAATATTTGTGATTTGATGCTGAAGGAAAAAAAGTTAATGTACAAGTTGCTGGTGCTTGCTGAGCAGCTCATCGCTTGGTTAATAAAGTTCAGCGCATCATCATACCTGCACAGGGTATATAGAAAAGAAGCGTCTTTTATAAGAATCAGTGCTTTCGTCGTTTCCTTCAGTGGCAGCTTAGCAATATCCTCGATATCCATAATATCGATTTCGTTGATGCAAAAGCTATCCTCTACAAATATATTAGAAAACCTGAATGCAGAAAAAGTTGAATCCTCAGACATATTGGTCTTATATACCTCGTATAACCTTCTGCATTTTTCAAATTCCATATTGGCATAATGGTAAAAGAAACATTGATACGCAAAATCGGGATTTTTAACAATAACCATTTCAGGAATCCTATCAGCATAGGAGTAGAGCGTCATGTTTTGAGGAAGCTCCAGCATAATCTTCATTGCTTCCATATATTCCTCTGCTTGCAGCAGCTGTTCGATGGATTGATTGTAATCTCCCAGTTTTCTTAGGATATCCGCTGCTTTTAACCGAAATTGAATTTGAGTTTCCCTACTGAAACATATCCCTTTAATCACTTTATTTTCCTTATAGCTTTTTTCTAGATTTCTTACACTTATGATTTCACTCATAATCAATCATCTCCTTTGCTATCATTGTAGCTCTTGAAGTCAAAAACAAAATCAACCTTTCGGTTGATTTTGAAGGTTGATTATTCAGTTTGTCCTAAGAGCAATAGTTCTTAAATATTAGTTATTTTCTGCAGCAGTATAAAGAAAGTATTATCGAATATCAAATGTTTATAACAGTGGTGGCTTTATTGATTATTTTGTCCATTTTGTCATAATCGAGCCTTTTCACGCTGCATCCCCCTCGAAGCATAAATAAGACAACATTACACCTCCCAATCGGAAGGTTTCGTGACAAAATAACTGTTGATTACTTTGTCTTTATATTGAGTGCCCTATCTTTTTAAGTAACCGTATTTTTGCCTGCCTTTTTAGAGTAATTAAGCTTTTCATCAGATTTGCCAAATAATTCATTTACATTTTGTACTTCACAGCAAGTAGGTACTCCCATACTACAGGAAAGTAATCATAATCACTTTTCCCAATCACCTCTGCAGGATCATCAATGCCAAACAATGATGCATGGGCCTTGCTGCTTAAAATAAAATTAGAATTTCTATCCTTAAAGTAGATGGTGTCCTGTGAATTGTTCATGATCGTATCAATGATCAGGATTTTTGTAAGTCCTGATTTCTTCATATGAAAAGTATTGCCAGCAGCCTTATTTTCCGTGCAATCGTTTTCCATAACAGCCTCCTCATAATTCTTTCAGAATCACTAAGCACAAAGGAATAGGTCAATCTATATATTTGTTTCTTAAGACCTATTTCGCCCTGATTTTCAATATTCCTTCCATAATTTCATATTTTGTCAATGATTCTCGCATATTCTCACAGCCATTGCTGCCTATAATAAGACCCACTGCCTGCCCATTGAGAAAAGAAAGACCCATGACAAAATCGGCAATAACCACCAATCTATCATCACTATAAAGTTTATGTCGGAAAATGATGAAAAGATAACAAGACTCTTTCACAGGCATATCATGTTACAACTTAAACTGCTGCAGAATAATTATTTTAAAAATAGCAGAATTTATTATATAATTTAGATTGTATAAAGTCTCCCTTTACAAGCTTTATATAGATTTTTTTAATCCCCAGCGAAAATACTATCATGACGATAGTCTGCAAACACTATAGCTTTCTGATATTGAGGGGAAGTTATTACACTAAGGAGATGGAGGGATTCAGTAATGTTAGATTTTACAAGCAGTTATTTTACCATGAAGGAATCGGATGTTGTAGAGTATGTAAAGACTATGCTAGATTGCTTTAAAAAGGATGCTGACCTTAGCTGTCAAGAAATAGGTGATGGGAATCTGAACTATGTCTTCAGGGTAGTAGATCATAAAACAGGACAATCTATTATCATCAAGCAGGCAGGGCCAGTAGCCAGAATTTCGGATGAATTTAAGGTTTCCACTGATAGAAACAGGATAGAATACGAAATCCTGCGTATCCAGTATGATTTAGCTCCCGGACTTGTTCCTAAAGTATATCATTATGATGCTGTTATGAATTGCTGTGTAATGGAAGACCTCTCCGATCACAGGATCATGCGGACAGCCCTGATGAACTATGAGAAGTTCCCACTTTTCGCAGATCATATCACTACTTTTATGGTGAACACCCTATTGCTAACCTCTGACGTAGTGATGAATCACAAAGAGAAAAAAGCGCTGGTAGGCAGCTTTATTAACCCGGATTTGTGTGAAATAACTGAAGACCTAGTTTATACAGAACCCTTCTTTGACTGTCCAAGGAATGATGTTTTCCCTCCTACTATTGAATTTGCCAGAAATGAATTATGGAAGGATGAAAAGCTGCGCTTAGAAACTGCTAAGTTGAAGTTTGAATTCATGACCCATGCCCAATCCCTAATACACGGAGATCTTCATACCGGCTCAATCTTCGTTAAGCCTGAGTCTACAAAGGTTATCGACCCTGAGTTTGCCTTCTATGGCCCAGCAGGCTATGATGTAGGCAATGTCCTTGCCAATCTCATTTTTTCTTACTTGCACGCAGATGCTACAATAGAGGATTTAGAACAGAAAGAGGACTACAAAGATTGGCTTGCAAAAACGATCATTGATGTTACAGATCTGTTTAGGGACAAGTTCATGACTACATGGAAGGAAAAAATTAAAGAGCCTGTGGCAAGGTACAAAGGATTTCCAGAGTATTATCTGGACGGAGTGATGCGGGATACCTCTGCTGCAGCTGGCTTAGAGCTTTGTAGAAGAACTCTGGGTATTGCTCATGTAAGAGATATCACTTCTATTTGCGATGTGACAAAAAGAGCTAGAGCAGAAAAGATAGCTCTCACTATTGGAAAACGCTTCATTCTTGAAAGAGAAAACATAGCTGTCGGCACCGATTATGTGAGGGTTCTTAAAGAAACTGAAGAAATTTTTTAGTGGGAGGCTAAAATATGGGAAAAACAGTTGACACAAACCAAAGTGTTATCCAATCTGTAGTCTTGGCAGATGAAAAAGATAGCATCATTCTCTTAGATCAGACCCTTCTTCCTAACGAGAAGAGATTTTTAGAAATCAAAGAGATGAAGGATTTATGGGAGGCTATTTATGAGTTAAAGGTTCGTGGAGCCCCCGCCATAGGTATTGCCGCTGCCTTTGGTGTTTATCTTGGTACTAAAGTTTCAAAAGCAGAAACCTTTGAGGCTTTATATGAGGATTTTAAAAGGGTAAAAGAATATCTGGCAACTTCCCGTCCAACGGCTGTCAACCTCTTCTGGGCATTAGATAGAATGGAAGCCAGATTTAAAAGGGAAACAGGTAAAACACCTCAGGAGATTAAACAGGCCCTAAAGGAAGAAGCTGAAAAAATCAGGGTAGAGGATGAAAAAGTATGTGAAGCTATTGGTAGCTACGGTCTTTCCCTATTGCAGCCCGGTTGGGGAATTCTCACCCATTGTAATGCAGGAACCATCGCTACTGCAAAATTTGGTACGGCCTTGGCACCCATTTATTTAGGGAAGGCCCAGGGTTATAATTTTAAGGTTTATGCCGACGAAACCAGACCTTTGTTGCAAGGTGCAAGACTTACTGCGTGGGAACTAAAGGAGGCAGATGTGGATGTTACGCTTATCTGTGATAACATGGCTTCCATCGTCATGCAGGAGGGAAAAGTCCAGGCCGTACTAGTCGGCTGTGACCGGGTAGCTGCCAATGGTGATGCAGCGAATAAGATTGGAACCTCCGGTGTAGCAATTTTGGCAAAGTACTATGGCATTCCTTTCTATGTATGTGCACCTATGTCAACCATCGATATGGGCTGTAAAACCGGGAAAGATATTCATATAGAATTACGACCGGATGAAGAAATAACATCTAAATGGTATGTACAGCCGATGGCTCCTGCAGGAGTGAAGACCTATAATCCATCCTTTGACGTAACCCCCGGGGATTTAATTACTGCCATTATTACTGAAAAAGGTATTGTCTACCCACCCTATCAGGAGAACTTAGCCGCTATATTTAAATAAGCTTTTCATACAGAAACCCTCCTTTCGAAGTACGGAGGGTTTCTGTATGAGAAAGACCAGAAGAAATCTTATACTTCTGTTGGCCCTATACTAGGTGCCGCAAAAGGTTCGGTAGGGACGGGAAGATTCCTCAGGCAATGTCGTATATTCATCCTGTTCCTTGGCATAGGCATATGGGTTTGAAAGCACAATGAGAAGTCGTTCCATCACCCCATAGTCTCCATGTTTCACTGCGGCCTCTAACGCAGCTTCTACCCTGTGATTACGTGGAATGACAGCAGGATTAGATTTTCGCATCAACTGCTGTGAGGATACTTTGGATTCCTCCTGTCTTCCTAATCTCGCCTGCCACTGCTCATGCCATTGTTTAAATTCTGTGGTGTCAAAAAGTCCCGTATCCTCTGGTTTGTCAAGGGTTAGTGCCCGGAAGGTATTGGTATAGTCGGCACGATACTTGTGCATTATACTGAGCAGGTCTTCAACAAGGGTTTCATCCTCCGGCTCTTCATTAAATATTCCCAGCTTTGCTCGCATGCCCGCCAGCCAATTGCAGTGATACAGTTCAGAAAAGTTTGTAACCTCATCCTGTGCCAATTTGACAGCCTGCTCCTGATCAACATGCAGTAACGGTAATAGGGTTTCAGCAAGTCTTGCCAAATTCCATGCGCCAATATTCGGCTGGTTGCCGTAAGTTTTTTCTCTGTCATCATATCACCTCATATTCCTCTAGCTTTTTATTTTACACAAATCAAAAATATGGTTTCCATGATGCTTTTTTCGATATAAATGCACTTCGTTCCCTTTTTAGTGTCTGCTGCTGTCAATATAATATACCCTTTCTACCCTTTGATAACACACATAAGCTATATTTCTATACAAGCCTAAATCATAAAGGATCACAAGCACATTAAAATCCAATAACTAAGACAAAAAAGCAAAATCCCCCATAAACGGGGGATTTAATGAATAAAATCATTTTGCCTTATGATGGGCTTCTTCAACACATTTGATGTAGTCCTGAACAGTCACAGTAACCAGTGAAGTGAGCTCAGGAACATCCGGTACGGATGGATGAGCATCATCTACTTTCTTTGTCTTCATGGCCTTAATTTCAGCAACAGTCTTTCCTACCATCCATTTTGCCAACTCAGCTGACTGTTCAAACCACTCTTTGCCAATCTTGGAAGCTTTAATCATTCCATAATCAGCACCCAGTTCAACCTTTGTTTTGTAGCTGGCTTTCTTATCGGAAGTTACTTTACCTTCTTTGTCAAAGTTAATTTTAGTTTGGGCGTTGTCGATAATCGTTCCTGCAACTTTGTCGTTTACATCAAAAGCTGCAGCAACTATTACAGTATCCACCTGAGCTAATGGAAGAGTCTCTTTACCATCCACTAAGCTGTAGCCTTTGGACTTAGCGATAGAGATATCAGTACCAAGACCTACCTTCTCAGCCGGAACTTGCAGCGTAATACCGTTATTATAGGCTTCCTCTACACATGCTATGTAGTCCTGAACTGTAACTGTAACCAAAGAAGTAAGCTCCGCAATATCAGGAACTGAAGGATGAGCATCATCTACTTTCTTTGTCTTCATAGCCTTGATTTCTGCAACCGTCTTACCGATCATCCATTTTTCCAGTTCAGCTATCTGTTGATACCATTCCTTGCCGATTTTAGAAGCTTTGATCATTCCGTATTCGTCGCCTAACTCAACTTTTGTCTTGTATTCTGCTTTTACATCTGAGGTAAGCTTAAGCTCTTTGTCAAAGTTGACCTTTGTTTGAGCATTGTCTATAGTTACACTTACTACCTTGCCATCCTTGTCAAAGCCAACAGCAGCGATTACTGTATCAACTTGACCAAGGGGCAATACATCTTTGCCATCTACTACGGCCAAATCCTTTGATTTACCAATTGAAGTAAGATGTCCTAAACCTAGCTTAACTATTTTGCCCTCTGCTACAGCAGGTACTTCTGGTACTTCTGGTACTTCTGCTACAGGCACTTCCGCTGCTGGTGCTGCTGGTGGATTTAACTTAGCGTAAGTTTTTGGTCCAAATACACCATCGGCCACAAGCCCATTCTTGCTTTGGAAGCTCTTTACAGCAGCTAACGTTTTCGGTCCAAAAATACCATCTACTTTTAGGTTATAGCCCACATTGTTAAGCCATGTCTGTACTTGCTTAACATCTTCCCCGAAAGAGCCTAGGGTGAGCAATCTATCCTTTGAAGATGAAACAGATGGTGTAGCAGATTTTGTAGTTGTAGCAGTCGCTTTTGGTGTAGCTGCTTGTGTTGCGCCGGCAGTCGCTGTAGCTGCAGAAACTACATCAACACCAAATGGAGCTGGGCCAACTGCAAATGAAAAAAGTGAAATCAATAAAGCAGTTACCAGCAAACAGGACATTACTTTTTGGCCTTTTTTCATTCAATACCCTCCTCTACGTAATCGTATTATATTCCAAAGAAATAAAATACTTTAACTAGATTCAATAATTAAAAAGGCAGGTGATTTCATTGACTCATATTGTTAAGATAGTATTATTATTTCTAAGAAATATTAACTATATTATAACAATATCACCAAATATTGTACATATACTTTGGATGCAATTTTCTAATTTTTCCACAAAATATAGAACATTGAACATTTTCTGCAAATCACTGCATGTCTTTTTCATGAAATAGTCCTACTATGATGCAGGAGTTCTCCTTTTTTATGAGAACACGCTTACTGAAAACATTGGAATTTTTGATGCTTATGTAAATTTTGTTACAGTTCAGCAAGTCCTTTAAAAAGCTCCACTGCCGTCTCAATAATCTGGTCGGGGAAGTCATAATTGTTGGTATGCACATGGGGATAATTTTCTCCATTCCCTATATAACAGATTGCCCCCTTAGTTTCCTTCAAATAGTGTCCAAAATCTTCAGAACCCCTAAATCCTATTTCCATTTCAACCAAATTAAAGCCTTTCTTCCTACAAACATGACGGATCTTATCGGTACTTTCCTTATGGTTTGAGGTTGCAGGAAAAACATCATTATATGAAAATAATACTTTAAGACCGTATTCTTCTCCTTGTTTTCGTGCGAGGTTTTCGAGGTTTCGCTGAAGCTCATCCAGTTCATCCTCGTACTGTGCACGGATCGTCAGAAGCAACTCTCCTTTGCTGGCTGCTATGCCAAAGGCTCTTTCACCAATATTCACCTGTATCACTGTACATAATACCATTCCCCGGCTACTCTCTTTCTCAGTGTATACAGGAATGGAATTAATGACCTTGGCAATAGCATAAGCGGGATTTCTGCCAAGCTCTGGCTGACTGGCATGAGTAGGAACTCCTTCCATATATATCGTCATTCCTCTAGAAGCAAAGTTGCTGGTGCCGTCTATTACATTGACGGAGTTCAAGGTCATCCCACTCATATTGTGATATGCAAAAATCTCTTCAATGCCGCGTTCTTTGATAAAAGCTGCACACTGTGCGGCACCATCCCCGGTTTCCTCTGCATGCTGAAATAGAAAGAAAATGTTTTTATCTGCACCATTCTGGTCAATCTCCAGTGCAAAGCCTGCAAGGGATGCAGCATGTCCGTCATGTCCACATTTATGTGAAACGCCCGGATTATTCGACCCATAAGGTATATCTATATATTCATCCATTGGTACTGCATCGAAATCCGCACGGAATGCAATATTCTTTTTATCCTCTCCTGCATGATATATGGCATAAAACCAAAGTCCTCTGTCAACGATCTCTAAATTTGTGTATCCCTTTAAGAAGTTTATTAAGTGTTGTTTGGTCCAGGCTTCATGATTTGAGATTTCAGGATTTTGATGCAACTCATGACGCAGCTGTATGGCTAGCTCTAAATTTTCCCGTTTCAACTTATCAGCTCCTTTAACCAGCATATTTCTATCCCTTTACAATTTACTTTATCATTTACTTTTTCTAGATCTATTGTTTTTAGAATTTCTATTTGACTGAAAGCGATATTAACCTACTCGTTAAATAAACGAAGCATGGCATCTGTTACTGCAGGATGAAATTGTTTGCCTCTTTCTGCTTTGAAAATACTCATCACTGTTTTTATGCTCATTGCGTCTCTATAGGCTCTTTTTGAGGTCATAGCATCATATGCATCTGCAGCTTGAATAATCTGTGCTTCAATGGGAATTTTATCACCAGACAAACCTGCCGGATAGCCAGAACCGTCATAGTGCTCATGATGCATATAGGTTAGATCTACAATTTCTTTAAAACCCTCTATTTTCTCCAGTATTTTCTTTGCATCTAGTGGATGTCTCTTAACAATTTCATATTCATCTTTCGTTAAGCTTGATTTCTTATTGAGTATTTCAGTCGGAGTGCCTATTTTACCAATGTCATGTAAGATTGCAGCCGTTTCAATTGTCTTGTGTCTATTTGCAGGAACATCCATAGCTCTGGCCAGCTTCAAGCTTATGTCAGAAACCCTTTTTGCATGTCCTTCCGTATATACATCCTTTACTTCTATGGCTGATACCAGTGCACTTATGATCTCTTTATTTCTTTTATTTTCACGTTCCTGATGTACTTTAAGGGAGTAAAAATTGGAGATGAGCTGAGCAAAAATCTTCAAAACCAGTCTCGAGGTCTCTGAAAACACCTTTTCGTCAAAGTTCTCAATACATATTAATCCGATTTTTAACTCATCTAACTTTATAGGTGCATATAACGATGCAAAATCCGAATAAGTTCCAAGTTTTTTAAATATATCAATCTGTTTCTCGGAAAACAAGGTGTCATCCCGTCTTTTAATACTTACTTGATAGGCATCAATCATTTGTGTAGGAGTGCTTTCAAAATCGATAAAAGCTTCATCTTTGCTGAATGTCAATTGACTAAGGAGCTCAAAGTCGTACCCCTTGCAAAAAATAGGCTTATACGTCTCTCCTTCAAGCTCATAGAAGGAGCCCTTCTGTGCCTCTGGAATGAGAATAAATGCAGTTTCAAAAACGCGGCTGAAAAAATCATTCTTATTCAAATTATTTGTATTTACAAAGGCATCGGCAATAATAGAAAATTTAGCGGCTAACAGTTCTTCTTGAGTAGTTAAACGTTCGCCCTGTCTATATAATTCATTATTTTTGATAGAATTCACTTGGCCACATCCTCAGATTATTAAATTCTAAACCTTTCAAATGAATTTTATCAAATTTTACTAGCAAAATATATATGATAATATAAAATCTTCAAATTAATTTCCAAATCATAGGCGTCAACTTAACCCATAATTTGTCATCCTGAGCGGAGTAAAACGGAGTCGAAGGATCTTTAAGCTAGATGATATATTCTGATAATCAAAAGTAATCTTGCTTATGTTCTATAAGACTCTTCGCTAACGCTCAGAATGACATGCTTCTAAGGTTTATTTGGAAATAATTGGATTGAGTTGACGCCTATGATTTCCAAATAAACAAATCATTTGTCTCTACAGCATAAAAGATGCAGCTATGATACAAAAAAATAAAAAACCTATCTCCTCTTAATAATAGACAGCCCCTTTTGCAGCGATCTAAAAGCTATCTATGGGGCTGCTACACGCAGAGAAGTTGAAGATGCCTTTGAAGTGTTGTGTGAACATTGGATGGAAAAATACCCATTAGCTGTGAGAATATGTGAGAACAATCTGGATAAGGTCTTATGCTTATATGATTTTCCTGGAGAGATTCGTCACATTATCTATACAACCAATGCTATAGAAAGCTACCACAGCTCTTTAAGGAAAGTAATCAATATAAAGGCGGCTTTTCCTAACGATGAAGCAGTATACAAACTTTTTTACCTTCGAACAATGAATATCGTGAGCAAATGGAATCGGGCCATTCCTAATTGGTCCAAGGTATTAAATCAATTGGTCATATTATTTGGTGATAAGATCACAAAATTTCTGCCTTAAAAAAAGTTTACACACTTTACTTGACAAGGTCAATGTACCAGATGCTGGCTCAGATCACCCTTTGAGTGGACAGTCAGATTTTAAAAATTATCCAATCAATTCATGTTGTAGGGTATAATTAAAGTCACAAGGCTTTGGCCTTGTGACTTATTGAAAATAATAGGGAGAAAACCGCAGTCCTAACGTTAATCTTACTTGACTTCTACCAGCTGATACTGCACGGAGCCTAATCCGATTTTTTCAGCATGTTGAAGGGAAGCTCTTCCTTTTTCAAACAGCAACTTCTTGCTATTTCTCTGTACTAAATCTAAACAGGCAGTGTCTAAGGCAACTGGATCTTTAGACGCAAGAATACCAATATTTTCTGCAATTGGTTCCATTGCTTTTCCCATACAATCGCAATCCTTAGTAATGTTGTGTACAAAGGTAATATAGATAATATCTTTGTCTTTTGATGCCCCATAAGCATATTCTGAAAGCTTCTCCAGAAAATTTGAACCTCCCCAGGTGTTTCTTATTGCCCCTTTAGGACAGACTGCAATACAACCGGCACAGCCAACACATTTGGATTCGTCAATCACAGCGGTATCGGTTCTGTATATGGCATCAAAGTCACATTTGCTTACACAAAGATCACAACCAATACATTTTTCAGCCGCAACGATAGGGGCTATTCCAGAGTGCTGTTCTAGCTTTCCTCCTCGAGCAGCAAAACCCATACTAAGCTGTTTGAGGGCTCCGCCGAATCCTGCCTCGATATGTCCTTTAAAATGACTCATAACAATAAATTGCTTGTATTTTCCAAAACCCTTCCCTATTTTGCATTTCTTTATGTATTCTTTGTTTATTTCAATCTCGTCGTAATCTGTACCCAATTCCCCGTCTGCGATTATAATAGGGATTTGTGTAAAGCCATGTTTCTTTGCTGTTTGAATATGATTATCTGAAGTCGTCCTTGATCCCCTATACAATACATTTGTTTCAATATAGGAGGGTGATACCCCTATTTCCTTCAAATAGTTAATTATTGCATCATAGCATTTCGCAGGAATGAAGGTGGTGTTACCCTTTTCCCCAAAGTGAACCTTTATAGGTACCTCCTGCTCGAATTGATGTCCAGTTTCTGTCATGATTGTTTTTAATAGTTTTAGAGCATCCTTTCCTAATTGATCATAATCTACCCCTGAATTTCTAATGCAATACACTTTGCTCATTATATCTCTCCTTCATATTAGTGTCATATTCAAAGTTTTTTTCACTTATTTCCCATTTATTTATGAAGATAAACATATAAGCTGATGCCATCTTTTTTAATATTATAGTTTTTAAAAGGTGTTTCTTTTATATTAGGACAACCCGAAAGGGTGATGCAATTAACCCTGTGTTGAGAAACTACTATCATAAAAAATGTGAAAACAAGAAGAAAAAAGTGGCTCTTGTAGCCGTTATGCACAAGCTTCTCCATTATATCTTCGCGGTTCTCCGTGATGAAAAGCCATTTGTATTTAAGAGCCCCGAATATCATCAAACATGGAGAAAAGACAAAAACTCACATCGAAGCATCGCTGCCTAGGTAGATAAAACTCAACTTTTTTGAGAAGCCGTTGTTCGGATTTTACCAATGGTTAGCTTTGCTGTACCCTTTTTAGAAAAACTACTTTACATTCCTTCATCATTTATATAAAATAGGCGAGACCATTTATGTTCTATCAAAAAGGAAAGACGCGAAAGCATCCTCTCACGTTAAAACATATTTCACCTATAATCCTGCAATTCCGCTATTTATCAGGTGTTCAGCCGTTGCAACAGGGCTATGGATTTACATGCCTTGATGATACAAAAAAGATGCCTCATGAGGATGGTATCCCCTTGGCAGCACTGTCTTCATTTTCCACAGCACTTCTTATATTTCTTTCTGCTGCCGCAAGGGCAGGGATCATTTCGGCCGACCTTGGTGCGGGTTTGCTGATCAATTACTTTCGAATTTTGCTGACTTATCTTAAAAGGTTCACCAGGCAAAAGTTTTAAGAATTTCCTTTCCTCCTGGAACAACTCATTGGGAGTATGTGCCTTTAATACCCACTGGCGGGTATTATTATATAATTCCATTATTCTTGCTGTTAACTGCTGTACAAATTCAAACGACGGAAACTCCATCCAGCTCAGCAGGTATTGAATAATCAGCGTCGGTTTTGAATCCGCATTGATCATATTGGTTATCTGCAATGCAATTTCGTTTGTTTCCTGATCAGATAGCCTGTAATGCTTTAAAAGGAAACTGATAAAGCTGTTCATCTCCGGTGTTTTGTCAACATAACCCGGATCACCGGCTTTTAACAGCTGCTTTTTTGTAAAAGGGTAATACTCAACATCCGGTCTCATTCTATGTTCTTCAACAATTTTCTTTGCATCGAAAACTCTTTCATCCTGATATCCATATGACGTGTAACGGGCCTGTCCATAGAAATCACAGGCAAAGGACATTACATTCATAAATTCCAGAATGTCAACCTCCTGCCCTGTAAGCCCACTGATCTTCTCCTTAACAGTCCATGGGTCCATGACACCATAGTAATAAAGCAATCCATGGGTTAAGCGTATCCACTCGGTATTTCGCTGTACAATGTTTTCCAACTCATTACTATCTATCTGGGAGAAAATGTTTATCAGTTCATTCGGCATAAACAATATCTTTTGATCGTCATATAATCCAGGGAAAATGATACTAAATTCCATGAATGCTTCCGCACTCGAAACAGAAATACCCACATCGGGTATAACTCCCGAATTCTTAATGATTACTTTGATAAAGTTATACCTGCTTTGATCCAATGTATAAATGACCTTCTTAAACTTCAAAGGAACCAATTTAGCAAGTTCCGATGCCAGCTCTGCCTTTTTGAGAGAGCTTAAATTTCTGAAATCATAGTTTTTGCGGATTGTATCCATTTCAGCTTTTGTCAAACCGTTAATAGCATCAAAAAGGCTGCATGGAATATCGACCTTCTTCCAAAGCCTCTTCTCTCTGTTTTTCTGCAGTTGTTGGCTAAAGGCCTTTGCATTTTCTAGCGCTCTTATTAGAGCCGCTTCTGTTATCTTATCATTTTTTTCATCCATCAGGGTTCCCTCTTTCAAAATGGCAGTTCTTCACAATTTCCACCATCTATATTTTGTTTTTCAAATTCAATTTCAAAAAGCTAGTTGATTCAATAATTGAAGCCTTTCTGCTTGAGGTCTGCCTTGCTCAATCAAAATGGCATTATAGCTTTCCATATTCGCTAAAACTAACAGTTGGTTCAATGGGGCATAATCTCTGATATTTTCGCTTTTATCAAGATTTTCGTCACGCCACTGTTTAGCCGTTATTCCAAATAGAGCGACATTCAGCACCTCTGCTTCACTGGCATAGGTTATGGAAATTTGATATGGAGTCGATTCCGGTCTAAACCTATCGAATTCGATAGCTTTAAAGTCTGGATTACGTAATTGTTCCCAGAGTCCTAAAAATTCAATGGTATCTTTTCCCCGCATCCAGCTGGTTATCAAATTCCGACAATTTGCAGTCTGCGGTTTTCAGAAACTTCTTCATGTCCTCGATTCTTCTCTGGAAGCTGTCTTGTCTGGCTTGCTGCTCGGTATACTGCGTTTTAATCTTCTGAAGCTCTTTCAGCTCGGCGGAGATTTTGGCATAGTGCTCGTCAAAGTCCGTATTATCTGACCCGCGTCTTGCATTTTCTTCTATGAAGCCTATCATCTCTTTTTTTTTAATCCGAGATCCTCTCCTCAATTTTTGATATTTCCATCTGCTTGGCCCGGTTGCCCATCACCAGCTGAATATTAGACTGGAACTTGTCCACAAAATCTCCCTTATCCCGTATGAGGGAATTGAAAGCATCCATATGCCTCTATGTAAAACTTCTTCATCGATGGTAGGGGAATCCACAGACACTTGGCCATAATGAATCTCCAGGCCCAGGAGCTTATCAGCTATGATATGTCTTCAAAGCCGGAATTGGTATATTTTCCTACTGCTTCGCCTATATTAGTGCAAACTGGGCAATTCTCTTTGGTGTGAACTAAATCCTGCGAATAGCATCCGCAACTGCACGCATTATTGTTTTTTATCATGGTTGCATCCCTCGCTACTTTACTTTTTTGATTTTCAAGCATGTCTTTAGCAGATCATTCCTAAAGTCAATGTCAAATTCACTGTAATACTGGCTTTCTCCCCATTGCCGCATTGATTCATGTTCCGGGTGCTTAGGGTCATTCCATGCTTCAAGAAATTCTTTATAACCGCCAAGTCCACCTACATCTTCCGGCGGACAAGCTCCTTCGCCTTCAAGAATTATAGGGTAACCAAACTCATAATCTTCTTTGGTTTTTTCCAATTCAATTTTATGTCTCCAGTAGTCGCCAAAGTCATAAATGTACTCTAGGGTCTTATATTTTTCTAGATACTTGTCAATTTTGACCGTCTGTGACTGTCTAACGTTTGTTTCAATTATCCTGGCTATAATGCCATAAGGGTCTTCCTTTTTTGTTGGCTTTTTGTTTTTATACTTGGCAAAGTAAAATTTGAATTCCTCATAGGATTCTTCGTCATTTGTAATTCTGAGTTTCTCCTGCGGGAACTCAAACTCATAAAGATGATAATCCCGCCAACCCATTGAAAATTGTATCGTGTCATGCAGGCGTCTGAAGGTAACATCCGCCGGGATAACTACCCTTCTCCATATTAGTGGCTCGGAATCAATCAATTCGATTTTTATTTGATAAGCTTTCATAAGCTTCACCCGAATTCCTTTCTGGTTATTTTTTTAATCATCTTGCAGAATTGCTTCCATTCTTCCGGAAACTTATTGTTGCCATACTTTTTGACGGTTCTCCGGCTAGTAATTATTTCAATGCTCCATTGAGTACCATCACAGACTCCTGGTTCTATGTATCTGGCTTTCCAATTCAGCAAATCAATTTCTTTTAAACACTTCATAAATTCTTGTGCCGTTTTATTTCGGATGGATCTTGTACTGGTTTCTTCAGAACCGCCCTCTTTGAACAGCCACATAGTTTTAAGATTTGTAAAATCAATAGTTACATGATAATACCCGCCGAAGTAACCACCCACTGATGCTTTAAGCCCTCTGATCTGGCCGTATGCGACGTCAAGCACCTGTTCCCGTTTCCACTCATTATTACAATCCTTGCAGTGGTATTCCGGACCGCCTTCTATAATGCAACAGCCGCCCAATTTTACTTTTCCGGCTTCCGCTTCCTGAAAAAGCTTAAACCTTGGCATTCCATATACGATTTTAACCGAATTCTTAGACCCGCATTTAGGGCATTTTATATAATTAACAGCCACTTTTCCGCACCTCTTTGCTACGATAAACTAATCGCCCCACATTACAAACCTTGTTGAGCTCATTTAGCCCCATGCCTCTCCATGCTCGCCGGTTTTGAACATTCCATACATATCTTGCTCATCATCTTCTCTATGCAATCATCATCCTCCAAAAAAAGCACATTTTTGTCTTCCAGCTCAACTTTTTTAACGCCATAATGTGTACAAGCATCTGCAGCCGGTGTGCCGGACATGATGAAGGAATTCAAAATAATCTGCTTTTCGGTGCAGGTCGGCTGCAGTTGGGCTTCTTTTTCCTTGATAACCTTGTAAAACTGTATTTTGGGGTTATTGATGTTCTTTTCAAGCATCATTATGCCCTTAGGATCAATAAAGGTAATATACTGCTTGTCATCTTCGGCAATCCACATAATAAAGTCCGGGTAAAAATTTCCTGCTTCAAAAAAACCAATACCAGCTTTGCTCTTATTGCGGAGCAGATACAACCTCTTTTCTATAAAAGCAGATGGATTATCATCGCAATATTTCTTCAGCCTGTCAATAAACAGCTTTTCATCGCTGTTTAGGCTTACAGGCGAAACCTCGATACGGATTCCTTTATCTATAGAGATAAGGGGAGTGTAAAGGTGGCTGTAAAAATCAAAATAGCGGAAATTCAAATGCTTATCCTCGTACTTGCCCAAACGCCTGTTTTTTTCCAAGGCCTCTCTGATTCCCTCAATCAGCTCTGCAAATTCGTCGAATTTCTCTTTGTTAAAAAGAGTAATATTATACGCATCGATAAAATTCTTATCACTGGCTTTTAAGTCTCCGTAAACCAGGTGCGGCGCTTCCCACTCTGCCTTATGATATTTAAAAAATCTGTCCAGATAGTTTTTCAGAAGCATAACACATATATCATTGATTCTGCCGATTTTATCAAAACTGTCGATTTCCATCAGCGCTTTGGGGACAAACAAAGTGTACCAGCCCTTCAGCTTAAGTATTTCCGGCAATAATGACTTTTCGATGCTGATATTGTAATAAGCCTTTTGGTTTTTGTATTGCAGCAGTTCGGCATAAAGCTTATCCACATCTAAGAACGCGATATGATGTGGCTCCAATACAGCTTCGTCCTTTTGATATTTTACATCTTCACTCCTGGTAGAAGTAAGACTTTGGATGGCAGCATTATAATCAACCTTGACTTTATTTTTGACCAGGTTGTCCATAAAGTCGTCTGAAGGAGTGGTAAGGATCAGCCGTTTCGACTGCTTTTTGAAATTGATGCCGTCCTTGACCTTAATCACCTTCAGTTTATCCTTCGCATCATGAAAACGGCTTACTACAGGGAGCTTGAATTCTCTGATGGAGTCATTCAGATCCATATCTTCCTTTTCAAGATATTCTTTGAATTGTGCCATATAATCGGCTTTTACCCCAAATATAGTTAAGGTTTCTATTTTGTTAATATACCTCGGCACATGGGCAGGGTAGTCCAGTTTGGAACTGCGCTTGAGACAGTTTCCGTAACCTTTAAGTCTTACCCCCCTGCCAAAAAGCTGGATGGCCTGGGACCCTTCTCCTTTGGCAAAGTTAATCAGCCCCATGGTGGAAACCCGCCAACTGTTCCACCCTTCCGTAAACTTTTTAGAACCGATAAGTATGTTAATTTTGGAATTTTTATCGTTTATTTTTTTAAACAGAGACTCGTTCTCAAACTGGTTTTCATCGGTAACAATCCCGGTCTTTCCTTTTTCAATATTCTTAATCAGCTCGCTGTCGCCGCCGGCGCCAACGTTGATGACCCCAAAAAACTCATTGTCGCTGCCGATCCGCAAGCCGATTTCTCCGCCCAACTGCTTTAAATTTACCAAGTGTAACCTGCCTGTGGAAGTTGCCTCAAAAACGATTTTTAACACATCGTCATAAACAGATCCAGCATCTCGCTGAAACAGATTTTGCAGATAGGAAAAATCGCCGTAAAACAGCTCCTGTCCTCTTTCATCAAGGAGCCCGGTATTGTCATCCAGCAGCATTTTGATCCGGCTTACGGCCTTTTCTCTATTTGCCGTAAAGCCGTTAATAAAGGCCAGGACTTCCTGCACGTCGGTTAATTCGTCCTTGCTGACGGTTTTATTCACGCTGTTGCCCACAAATATTAAGAGTGGCTTTTCAATATTGAAGGGGACAAAGGCCTCTCTCTCGCTTTGGTAAATTTTCATCTGCTGATAGAAACTGAGTAAACAACCCGTTAAATACAGCTCCTGCTGTTCTCTGGAAAGACTCTCTTTCAGGTTATAAATACGGTATTCCTTGCCATAGCCGTCGTTATAGAAGTACTTATAGGAATAGTCAAATATAATGGCCTTGCCGTACTGATGAGCAAGAGCCTCAGCTTCCGATTTTGTTTTTTCCTCCTTGATCGCCTGCTTAAAAGTCGCTGAGTACTCGAAAGAAAACCCGTTCTCTGACAACCGGCTGCGAAAATCGTACCACACATTCCCGGAGAGACCTTTGTGCCCTTCATCAACCAGGACAAGGTTGTTCTGCTCAAAACTGTCCACAGAAACAGTCTTCACCTTCCCCTGCTCTTCCAGCTTGTTTATGTCGATAACCAGCACTTCGTCTTTTTCCTGCAGAGTATCCTTTTCAAAGAGGCGGCAGCGGATGCCTGAAAGCTTCATTTCCTCAATATGCTGGTGGGATAAACCTTCATTAGGTGTAAGAAGAATAATTTTATTTAGGGTCAAGCTTTTGTTATATTCCTGTGCCCTCTTAAAGTAATGTTGGAATTGCAGGATATTAGCATGCATGATTAACGTCTTGCCGCTACCTGTAGCACACATAAAGGCCAGCTTGTTCAAGCTGTCCGGTGTATAATCCGAAATTGTTTCTCCATCGCTTCCAGAATTGAATTCATGCAGGAAATTATTTAAGTCGGCAACAAAGTTCTCCCTATCCAGGAAGTACCTATCAAGATACATCTCGGTAAAAAGAAGGGCAAGATACTGGAAATATTTGAGGGTAAGCCCGCCCCGGCCCTCGCCGATATGCTGGACATAACGGAAGATGTTTTCATCATATTCCTTCAGCTTGTCCTTATTTAAAAAGCCCAGCTTAACATACTTGCGTACTATAAATTCATGGAAATAGGAGGTGTTCTCTTCGTTATACCCTTCCAAATCGGCAGACCGCATGTCTTCCGCCAGTTCCCTGAAATCTCTTTTGCCAAAGAGGAAAAGGAAGTATTTGTTGAGCACCAGGCAGTCATTGAGATTGATGGCTTTATTTGCTTTCTTGGTCCTTTTTGCCCCCATCATCACACCCCCTCGAACATTCTCTTTTTAAATTCAAGCTCGATTAAATGGACCTTCCACTGCTCTTTTTCGCCCTTGAGGTTTTCCAGATTGTTATCTCCATTGACATAGATGAGGCTAAACTCCATGCACCCGGATTCCGCGCGGTATTTCAAGAAGAAAGCGTCCAGAGCAGCGTTGTCGGCTGTTAGATCTTCGGTAAGATTACGCCAGATGACAAGGGCATTATCCCCATTGGGCATAATGCCTTCCACTGTTTTAAAGATATACTTTCCTTCCTTGTCTTCTGTGAGCATTACTGCATTTTCATATTCACCCTTAGGATCAGGGACGGCATTAAAACGGGCAGCAGCTTTTTGTCTCGTAACAGCAAGGCCAAGGAGGTAATTAAAGGTTTCCACCAAATCAATGGTTGTTTCTTTTGTCTCGTTGTTCTCGGCAATTTTCATTTTATAGGCAAAAGGCTCCTTAAAGCGGTCAAGGTTTAAGAGGCTGCCCCTGCTTTCAATGTCCAGCATATAGGATACAAGGTACTCGTTAAAGAAGCTTGCGTCCATCCTTAGCTGCTTCTCCTGCTCAGGCGTGCGGCTAAGCTCGATATTATTCAATGTATCCTCGTAGCTTTCCAGACGGATGTATTTAAAAATCTGTGAAACACCGGTATTTCTGTTTTGTGGCTTGCCGTCCTTCCAATCTTTAGCGTAAACAACCTTTTTAATCCTCGGCTTGGTAACTGTGTTGAAATAATTGCCCATTTCCACAAGGATATACTTACGATTGCCTCCGTCTTCGCGGTTGAGATTTATAACTGCGTGACCTGTTGTGCCGGAGCCGGCGAAGTAATCGAGGATTATGGATTCTTCTTCTGAAATAAGAAATAGGGCATCATATACTGTGTATAATGATTTTGGATAACTAAAATGGTTTCCTAATCCAAACATGTTTCTTAAAAGCATTATCCCATGACTTGAGGCATCGTATTTAGAATCAGCCCAAATCGTTTTAGGCTTTTTCCCAGCCCCTTCCAATCTTCGTTTCTTGAATATTTTATAATCTTGACCATCTTTTTTTACAACCAACTCAGTCTTACATCTTTCCAGAAATGTTTCCCTTCCCCAACGCCAAGTTTTTTCCTCCCCCTTAGAATTTATAGGAAGTAATTCTATCCAGCCATCTTTTTTCTCTAAAGATAGTTCATTAGATTCTGGATTATAGTATATTGGATAGAACAAATTTGGCCTTTCAAAGCGATATGAATTATTTCCTGTTCTAATATAAGGTACTGTACTGTAATTCGAAATTCCATCTGTCTTATTATAAACAGAAATATCACTTTCACTTAGCTCAAATAAACCTATCTCAGCAGTACCTATATTTTTAGCAAACACCGTCATATATTCATGGGAAGTACCAAAAAACTTATCATCGTTTCTCCCTCTTGGATTATGTACTATTCCTATATTAGCAATAAAATTATCTTCTCCGAAAACAGTTTCAAATAATAACAAAGAATGTTTTAGTTCGTAATCATCAATGGCAAATTCAATAATGCCATTTTCTGACATTAATGTCTTTACTTTTATTAATCCATTAAAAATCATTGAGTTCCAAGATGAATGTTTGAACCCATTTTTATACATAATCTCACTTGACTTTGCATTATACGGTGGGTCAATGTAAACACAATCAATCTTTTCCCGATACTTCTCCTGTAATAAATTCAATGCCTGAAAATTCTCACTGTGTATTAACAGACCGTTTATTTCCTCATCTAAATTTTCAATGCTGGCAACCAGCCTCTCCTTGAATTCTGTTGTAAAATGCTTTGTATCCAGCACTAGGTTTTTATTCTGTTTTAAGAAATCCACGGTCAGCGGATTGGAATAAGCCACTGTCATCAAGTCCCCGGCAATCTCATCGATGGAATACAGTTCCACCCATTCCTGCCGTTGTGCATCATTGGCAGCGATTTCAGGATAGAAACTCTCGTCAATTTTATCAAGGGTGATACACCAGTTTGTCTCAACCACAAACTTTTTCTTAAGCCACAGCTTTTTCTGAAAGTCCTCTATTTGTGCCAAAAAGTCAATAATGATGCGGCCTACCTTTTTAATGGCCTTCACCTTAGCCAGGTAGGCATTTGCTTTCACTTCATTGTCGGTATCCAGGTCGTCCAGGTGCATGATCTCGGCTTTTATGTAAAAATCCAGTTCCCTGTTCAAGAAACCGCGCAAATCTTTATGAATAAAATAATCGAAGGTGTTCTTGGCAACATAGGTTTCCAGGTGCTTTTCCAGAATTGTGCGGGTCTTATTTTTATCTGTTGGGGCAAGGCTATTTATGGCCCAGACAAAGTGCTTTAAGTCGGTATTTTCTGAAACGACGCCTTTAATTTTATCAACGGCGGATTTATTTAATTTAGTATTATCTTTCAGCTTGTTTACGCTATCCTGCTCACTTGCAGGAACACGATATTCAAATTTTATTGTAAGCTCATTACCCTCCGCTTCCAGGAAGTTTCCATCCAGCAGGATAAATTGACGCTTCTTGTCATCACTTTCTTTGTTGTTATTTTGCTCGGTATTGGCGTCAACCAGCTTAAAATGAATCGTATACTTTTCTCCCTGTACATCTACCTTAAAGGAATAATCCCTGAAGTTTTCGCTGGTTTTGATATAGTATTGGTCATGGTTGGCCCAGTAAAGCTTTACTTCTTCCCCCTCATAGGGGATAGCATAAACCCCTTCTTTATAGCGGCGTTTGCTGATGAAATCTCCTTCATCATAGTAACGGCTGAAAAAGTTATATAAAGCTGAATAAACATCACTTTCCAGCTCGGCAACTCCTGTGCCGGAGGATAGCTGCGCCTTATATTCGGCATATTCTTCTCTCAGCTTGCTGTCCTCTACCTTAACCCCTACGCTTTCACACTGTTTCTCAATTTCTTCAATACGCTTTCTTACCTGGCTGTTGTCGGTAGCATATTTCGATAGTATGGAATTAACTTCACTGGCAAGAGTATTTTCAATGAAGTTATTGATCTCATTTTTTCGGATATTCATGATGCGGTATATGCCAAAGTCAAGATCTGATTTCTCCAACTCAAACATGTCCCTTAAAAGTTTGGTAAAGCGTTGCAGTTTTTCGCTCATTGCCTAACCCCTCCTGTCCTAGCATCTATCTTCTTTTCATTAGTCCTGGTTTCTTCTCTTTTAAACCTTGCATCTGCTGGTTTTGGGGCATCTTTAGGAATTGCCCATACCCAGCCAAGGCGCTTGGCTCCATCAACTCTGCCCTGTTCACACAGAACCTGTACCCGCCGTTGGGATATGCCCCATTTTTCAGCAGCTTCTTTCGCAGTAATATATTCCATTTCTCATCACCTGTCCATTACCCATTCCTCACTATTGCCCTCTTTCATACGTTCAAGAACTACTGAATTTTCCATTCTTTGGAGATTATAAAAATCCAGTATGCATCTTATTAAAGAATTCACTTGCTTCAAATAAACACCCCTTCTTCTTGCCATCCAAAACTTTTCTACTTATTCCAAACCATCATCTTCAGCAGCGCTGGTAGACTTCGTTTCAATGGATTTCACTGTTGTCCGTTTAGCAATATATCCCCTGTAAACAGTTTTTTTATCTTCATCCTCAACTTTTAGAGGTACATATTCGACCTGGTACCAGTACCGTTCTTCGCTAATTATCGTGACGATTTCATTTTTTGTAACGGTATATACAATTGGAGCTGTTTTAGAAGGTTCTTCTCTTATTGCTGCTTTATCTGAAACGACGGTAGCCTGATGCACAAAACCGGCTATCGTTACTATTCCACTTATTATGGTAATTATCGTAACAATTGCTTGTAAAACCCGCATAACTATAGGATTTTTTTCCTGCCATTTTATTATTGCTGCATTTAGTCGTTGCTGCCAGTTTGAAGAAGAATAAATCTCTGTAATATCATTTGCAAGCTCTTCCTCTTCGATAGAGGTTAAAGATACCTCATCAATTTCACTATCAAAATCGTTGAATAACTGAGAATACTCACCTTCAGGAAATAAGTTTCCTAACAAATTGTTATAAGCAGAGGTATTTATTATGTTTTGGAAAAGGTTTTGATAAGTATTTAATGAATCTATAATGGACGACAGCCTGCTGTTATTAAAATTAATCCTCTCAAGGATTGCTATAGAATTCTCAAACATACTGCCTAAACGCTTAGGCATAATGCCTTCAATCCTATTTGCATAAAGAATTGCCTCTCTGATTGCAGGCGTATTGACAATATCTAAAACTCTTTGTACTTCAGAAAAAACCGCAGCATTAGGCAATACAAGCTTTTCAATACGCGGGAAGAGTTTGTCCATTTTCTCTGCATATGAAAATGCAGAAGCAAATTCTGTGCTTTTAAAAAGATTGGCAATATAGTCTTGCTGTTGAAGCAACCGACTAATAGGCGTCTCAAACATGGTTGCTATATTAAGCCTTGATGCTATTGCTGTCAAGCTACTGATTCTATCCATTTGTTCCATATATCTATTCATCGTCCTGAATGGCTTCTCTAACTTATTTTTTGACATTTCTACCGAAAGCCCCCCACCTAATCGCAAACCGTTCTGATTCAACTTACAGCTAGGCATTTGCATTCTGTTTTAACCAATATATCCCATTGACATATCTCTTAAAAGTTATAATCATACAAAATATATTATATTCGAAACTACGAATAATGGCAAGTATTCCCTTCATAATTGAAGAAAATTTTCAATTGGTTTCTTTCCATCAATGGAAATATATCTAACTATAACTATGCCCGTAAGCTCATAAAGCCTTGCATAGCAAGACTTTATAAGCTCAAAATAGATATACTGAACTAGCTGCAATCGTTTTTCCCCGTCTACGGCCTAAAATGAATGAGTATACTGACAACTATCCTGGTTTTCTTCCACCGCCGATTTGCTTAATGCACTCACTTCATAATTTGCTTTACTGTTACACTGATGAGGAATTTCTCCGTGTTCCGCCTACAACAATGTGGTCTAAAACTTTGATTTCAAGAGGATGAAAAATATCAACAAATCTCTGTGTCAATGCCCTATCTTCCGGAGAAAAATTTGTGGAGCCGCCAGGATGATTATGGGCTAAGATTATTGCCCTGCAATCACAGGCAATGGCATATTTCAATACCTCTCTTGGATAAACAACGGCTTGTCCGACACTTCCTTCAGACATGGTTTTTGTTTCAATCACGTTATTGCCATTATCCAGAAAAGCAACCATGAACCTTTCTTTATCCTTTATTCCACCCAAAAGAGCCAAAAAATACTGTCCAGATACGGTTGATGAATTAAGCATAATCTTCTTCTCACTTTCGTAGATTTTCAGGAGGTTATAAGAAGCTATGAATTCATTGAGCAGCCCTATCTTTTCAAGCTGTTTTTCATTTGGTTCCATGATATGAGGGTGTTCCAAGATATTAAAAGGGTTGTTTTCTTTTGCATACTGCCGAACCTTTTTGTAGGGCAGTCCTGTTAAAGTCGTCAGCCCTTTTAAAAAGCTTTCGGTATGCTGCATATTTTTCTTCATGTTATGCCTGCCCCCTTTCCTCACCAAATACCTCAATAATAATTCTTAAGCTTTTCAGCTTCTCATAAGTCTCCTGGGATAAGCCAAGTTCAAGTGATTCGAGATGAAGAAAAAAGTTATTTATTCCCATGTTTTGAAAACATCCACAAACCCTTTCTTCTGTATCAGCATCCAATCCAACCAGCAGAGACAATAAAGCTGCACACTTCTTGTACTCCGCATTCCTTGATTTTTCTAAATTCATCTCATCTTCCACCTTTCATGCTATTTATCAATAAAACTATTTTGTTTCTTTGTCTGATGTTGAATATTTCTTAGAGTGGGGAGTTCACTGCATAGCTCACGGTGAACCGTACCACAGTTCACCAAATAAACAGACTGGTAGTTCTTCTTCATGGGAATTCGTCCTAAGAGCTTTGCAGATTTCTCAAAATATGTGGTGGCAGCAGTAATATCACCATCATCTTTTATTGATATATCCTGTTCCTCGTCCGGCTCAAAAGTGAAATGGTGACTGCCGATATTTAACGCTTCGGCAATCACCATGTTTTTAATGCTCTTGAATTCTTTCTGCTGTGAAAGCGGAAGAGGCGGCGGCAGCTTGTCAACATAGTTGCTTAAAACTTCATTGCGCATTTCGTACCAACTATCGTATAGTTTTGCCACTCTTTCATCCTTTTTAAGCTCATCGACAATCTGATTAACCAGTTCCTTGAGGGGAGCCTTCAGATAACCGTATTGCTTCTTACCGGAAGTATATTTAAGCTTTTCAGCAAGGCGGGCTATCAATTCCTCTATATTTATATTTTCACATATCCCCGAACGAATCTGAGTAATGATGTCCTGCATGGCCTCACGACTCTGCCTATTCAGGGAATTGCGTCGTTTCGTCTGCTTCTCATAAATCTGCATCAAGTCCTGGCGGAAGATTTCCCGTTCAAGACTTCCCCGCATGTTTTCTATCCCTTGCTTTGTGACATAGGCTTCTTTGGGATTGATGGAGTAAGCAATCAGGTGGATGTGCGGGTGATGACTCTCATTGTGAAAAGCAGCATACCATCGCAAATTTTCCGGAGCGATCTTCATGTTTTCCGCGATAACGATCCCCTGTGCCCGGATCAAATCCTGCCACGATTTGGACCCGGGATTCAAGCTAAACATTTTAATGATGTTTGGGCTTGCCAATACAAACAAGGAGGTCCTTGTAGGTGGTGAAATTTTAAATGGGAATACCAGTGATAAAACCTGGAACAATGCTTTCATCCAGAATATTCGTAAGACCTTGTGTCAAGCCGGCATAGAAGATATCATCTATACATCAGACAGCAGCTTTGTTACAGAAGATAAGCTAACGTTGGCAAAGGGAGATGATAAGGCGCCTAAGACCATTTTTATCTCAAGACTCCCCGGAAACTTCAATCTAGAGGAAGAACTAAAGCTAAGTGCCTTATCAGCACCTGAAGCTTGGGTCCAGGTAGGCACTCTCCATGATAAAAAGAATGCTGCTATCTACAAAATCCAGAGCTTAACCGATTTCCTTTACGATATTCCGTACCGATTTATTGTCTGTCATTCCAACCATCTAGACGGACGTAAGCTAAAAGCTCTGCAGGCACCTATAAAAAGAGAGAATGATCAGATTACCAAGGCCGTGGCTGAACTTGAAGCTGTTGATTATTACTGGGACGAAGATGCAAAGTCAGCTTTAGACAAGTTCATCGCCGAGAATCCCTTAGAATATCACAGCCTTTCCGGCAAAACAACGGTAGAGGAAAAGGTAAAAAAGCACTCCTACCAAGGACGGCCCCGAAAAAACGAAACAAAGGAAGTAGAAACCTGCATAATGTAAAGAACAGGATTTTTGAAGAATATGTAAATTTAGACTCATCACTTTTATAATTAGAAATATATGTAATATATAGACTCATTTATATTTTTCTACTTTCAATCTAATATGTTGTATTTAAGCAGTAATTCCTTTGCTAATTTCATCCCCTCTTCTGTAATTGCTACAGACTTGGATCGATGGCTGCCCTGTCGGATATAATCTTCCTCATCCAGTTCATTAATAATATCAAAATCATAGACGTGGGGACGGTTCTTCTAGTTCTAGACGTGGGGACGGTTCTTCTGTCTAACTCTTCAGAATCCTATTCACCTTATACTTGCACTCTTCATTCACATACTCTCTATATCTCTTGACGACTACATCCTTGTCTTTGAAAAAAAGACCCTGGATGGTAGATGTATATACCTTGCCAAAGCCAATACATATCTGTCTTGCTCCACGTATATAGTCATAGTTTACCAATAAAAGACATATTCGTCAAGACGCAAGAACCGTCCCCTTGTCTATGGCATAATTCTATTTAGAAATCTCACAATTGAGATTCCATCCCAGGGAAAGTCGACTGCTTTCATCGTTTTTTAGCCTTTTATAATCTTTAATTATATAGAGTTTAAACTCTGCAGATATCCAGGATGCAAATTCAAAAGCAATATCAGAATGGGCAAAAGTTCCGCCATAACGACCTGACTTGGATACGATGCCAATAGCATTTGTATTTTCTATCCACTTTTGTGGAGATAACGTAAAAACATTGTATCCAGCTTCTTTTCTAAACCTATCGAATTCGATAGGTTTAAAGTCTGGATTACATAATTGTTCCCAGAGTCCTAAAAATTCAATTGTATCTTTTCCCCGCATCCAGCTGGTTATCAAATTCCGACAATTTGCAGTCTGCGGTTTTCAGAAACTTCTTCATGTCCTCGATTCTTCTCTGGAAGCTGTCTTGTCTGGCTTGCTGCTCGGTATACTGCGTTTTTATCTTCTGAAGCTCCTTCAGCTCGGCGGAGATTTTGGAGAACTAAGAATTTTTCTGTAACAAAGGTCTGGCAAAGCGAACTCTTGATATTGAGGGCATCCATGATAGCCTAGTGGTGGTAATGCTCTATGATTTTTGGCTTGCCCCAGAGCTAGGAAATCATGGATGCGGAGGCTCAATGTCAAGAGCAGACCGTAAGTAAAAGATATACCTTGATAAAAAAGTAAAATACTATGTATTCATAAGAAAACTTAAGCTTGTGTCCAATAATAGGGGGTCAGCCCGATACCATAAGATATCACAAATAATTAAGTACGAATCAGGATACATCACGCTTTTTCCATTTGTTTAGCTTGGAATGAGCATTACTATAAAATATGGCCTGATAAAGAGCAATGATTAAATGCTCACGTGTTTGGTAATCCGAGTTATTCAAGGCTCTTCTGTTGATAGTACCAAACCATGGTTCTATTAAGTTAAGCCAAGACGCATTACTCGGCGTATAGTGAAAACTGAATAAACTTCCTGGATTATAAATGTTCCATATTCTCTGAGCCTTCTTATGTGCAGAGAGATTATCCCATACAATATGAATTTTTGTTTCGGGATACTTTTTCTCAACCTCCGTAAGAAAGTCCAAAAATGTCTCAAAATTTTTAGTATCATAGCATTTAGCAAACCCTGTACCCTCATGAGGATTAAAGGCAGCAACCACCTGTACAACGTTTTCAGTTCTTGAGTATGTGGCTCTTATCCTTTTCGGATACCCATACTTCGCCCAAGTACTCCCTGAATAAGGCCTAACAGATAGTAGCCCATCTTCATCAATACAGAGAACTATTGTATCCTTAGGCGGATTCATGTAAAGCTCTATGATGTTTTTTTTTAGACTCGTAATCAGGATCTTTACTTTCTTTCCAGGTACAACTCCTTTGAGTCGTTATACCGCAGTTTTTAAGAGCTTTTCTGGTAGCCTCCCAGGATGTAGTTGCAATAACACCTGAGTTAATGGCTTCCTGGCGGATAGTTTCAACTGTCCATGATGTAAAAGGCTTACGAAGCTGTTTAGGATCAGATAAAGCAATAGTAGCGATCTTTAATTTGATATCCTTTGTTATCTCTTTGCCTTTACCTGGCTTTGGTATGTCACCAAGGGCATCGATGCCACCCTTGTTGAATCCCTTGATCCATGTATTTACGTTACTTTGATCCAGGCCTACTCTGTGTGCAATGAGTTTTACTTCCCAGCCTTCAGATGAAAGCAGTACAATATCGACGCTCTGCCTTAATGAACAATGGATAATTCTCTTCCTCTTGATTGAAGTAATCTTTTGTTTTTCAACTGCAGTTAGTTCACGTACAAATACCGATGCTTTTCTACCCATTTTTCTATCCTTTCTAATACTGTCATAGTTAACATAAAGTATAGTACGTATTAGAAAGACAATTTAGTAGTATATCTTGGTTATAAAACGATACATTGGTAAAAACAATTTTTGTATTATTTCATAGTTAAGCCACTAGTTTTTTGAAAAACAAATCATAGTTGACTTGAATTCTCTAGGGCCTGTTAAAAAATTCTCATATACCATTTGGTACTTCGCAAGCGGATGCTTTATCCCTTTGTTTTTCTGTCATTCGCTACCTCCAAACATAATGATCATGAAGCATCTGGTCAAATGCACGAAAAGTCAACGGATTTTATCTCAGCTAAGTTTCCCTTTTCATCAAAAAGACCTGATGAGGAGGAATGTGCAGCTTTATTTTCTTGCCTCCGCACCCTAATAGATGGGGGCAGGCTGCTTTTGCTACTTCCACCTGAAACGTGCAGCCCATACAGTTTACAATAACTGTTGTAGAAAACACACCCTCTATTTTTTCAACAATATCACATACAAAGCTACTGCCCCCGTAATCCCCTGTTGAAGATAATCTCAAATGATGTGCCCGAACACCGGCAACCATATTTCTTGAATATGGAATATTTCTTTTCTCAGCTTTAAAAACAAGATCTTTTGCCTTCAGAACAACTTCATGCTCCAGTTCTTCCAATACCGTAACGTCCAAGAAGTTTTTACAGCCTGTAATTCGTGCAGTAGATACATTTGCAGGGGAATGAATAATTTCTTCTTTTTTACCGTACTGAAGGTTCTGACCTTGATCTATCACCATGATATTATCACATATACGGTATGCTTCTTCAATATTATGGGTTACGAGAAGTACGATCCCGTCAAAGTTATCCTTTATGATGGATACCAACTCTTTTTCAAGGAGATATTTTATGTGTGTATCCAATGCGGAAAAGGGTTCGTCCAGCAATAATAATTCCGGCTGCCGTATTAATGTTCTGGCAAGTGCTGTTCTTTGCTGCTGACCGCCGGAAAGCTGAGAAGGATAATTATTTTCTAAACCTTTAAGCTGCATCCGCTCAATCATTTCGCCTACTTTTGCAAGCCGCTCATTCTTTTCCAAATGTTTTACGCCATAAGCAATGTTTTTTTGTACTGTAAGATGGGGAAAAAGTGCATAATTCTGAAATACATAACCTATATTTCTGTTTCTTGACGGAATATTTATTTTAAAATCAGAACAATATAAAACTCTGTCATTCAGCTTAATCATACCTTTATCTGGCTTATAAAGTCCGGCAATACACTTTAGGGTCATGCTTTTTCCGCATCCTGATGAGCCCAGTATTCCTAAGACACCTTTGTCCGCTTTAAAAGATGAGTTCAACGTGAAATGCCCTAATGATTTATTAAAATTTACTTCCAGCAATGGACTCACCCTCTTTTCATTTTTCTTTCCAGCATATTGATAATAAATAATACGACAACAGCAACACCTGTCATAATGAGGACAAGAAGATTTGCCATAATTTTATTTCCAGCCTGCAATGCATCATAAATGGCTATGGGCATGGTCATGGTTTTATTAGGTATGCTTCCGGATACCATTAGGGTTGTGCCAAAATCCCCTAACGCCCTTACAAAAGACATGGTAATGCCAGCGGCAATCCCCCTCCAGGCAATCGGCACTATCACAGTACAGAAAATATTGAATTCATTTCTTCCTAAAAGCCGTGCTGCATTCAAATAATCTTCATTCACTTCAAGGAAGGCTGTTTTAGAGGATTTTATCAGGTAGGGAATTGCAACAACAGCCGATGCAATCACTGCACCTGTCGGAGTGAATACAATCATAATATTAAAATTGCTTTCAAGAAATATCCCAATAGGGGATTGCCGTCCCAAGAGTACCAGCAAATAATATCCCAGTACTGTTGGCGGCAATACAACCGGCAAATTGGTCAGGGTATCTATAAAATCCAGAAGCTTTCCTTTTCCTCTGCTTAGGAAATAAGCAATAGGCAGTCCTATAAAAAAACTAAAAATTGTAGCTGTGATTGCAACTCGAAAGGAGAGATAAAGGGGAAACAGATTGATATCACCCATTTTTATTCCTCCGGAAGAACAAACCCGTATGTATTCATAATTTTTTGTCCTTTATCACTCAATATATATTCTATAAATTTTTTTCCCAGTTCTTCCTCTTTTGCTCCTTCAATCACAGCAATGGCTTGACGAAGCGGTTCATGCATATCTGCATCAACAAGACTGAAATTTAATGTATCTTCGTCATTCAGGGACAAAGCAATAAAACCTGCTTCGGCATTCCCCGTGGTAATAAAGGTTAGGGTTTCGGAAATATTTTTCCCGTACACCATTTTGGGTTCAAGCACTTTCCAAAGCCCTGCACTAACTAATGCCTGCTTTGCCGCCAGTCCATAAGGAGCATGATCAGGATTGGCAATGGCAATTTTCTTTATTTTGGGATTTAGTAACTCTTCCATGGTAGTTGCTTTGATTGTACTGTCTTTCAGTGTAGTAATTCCGATACGTCCCAAGGCATATAGGGATCTTGTTTCTGAAATGATGTGCCCATTGTGATCAAGTTCATCAATAACACTTTCATTTGCAGCAGCAAAGACATCAAAGGGAGCTCCATTTGCAATCTGCTCCGAAAGGGTTCCTGTAGAACCGAAAGAAAAAGTAACTGTACAGTTGTTTTCTACTTCAAATGCTTTACCAATCTCAGTAAATGCTTTTGTCAAATCGGCTGCTGCTGCTACAGTAAGTTCCGGTTTTGTGGTCGATTGTGCCCCTGCTGTTGATGAGTTTCCATTATTTGTACATCCAACTAGAGCAATGGCAAGTAGGGTAAGTGCTAATGCCACCATTTTTCTTTTCATAATCATTCTCCTTTTGATTAACCTATTCACAACGAATTTAAACGAATCATTTTATATTATGCACTTACATCATTTTTCGTTATGTTGTATATTTATTATAATCACTTTTCACATATGTGTCAATAAACCCATCAATAAAACGTTGTCAAAATAAACGAAACGTGATATAATCCAAATTAATAATATCAATAATAAGGAAGGTTTTGATATGGAGAACAAAAATGCACTGACGGCACAAGAGGTTGCCGATATACTTAAAATAGCTAAAAATACTGTGTACGAGCTTATCAAGCGCGGAGAAATAAATTCTTACAAAGTCGGTCGAAAAGTCAGATTTACAATGGATGATGTAGAAGAATATATCGCGCGTTCTAAAAATATTCAACCAACACCTCAAGCATCATTTACTCTTTCAGATAAAGAAGGACACCATCCACATAATTTTTTTAATACTACAGAATTCTATGGAAAAAGCTTTGTTATCTGCGGTCAGGATATCATGCTGGATGTTTTATCAAATTACGTAGAACAACACCCCCATGGGGGGCCTGCTCTTCGTGCTTACATCGGCAGCTACAGCAGCCTCACCGCTTTATATCAAGGCAGCATTCAAGTTGCTTCTGCACATTTGTGGGACGGCGATACAGGACAATATAATGTACCTTATGTGCGGAGATTACTTCCTGGAATTCCAGCTGTAATTATTCATTTAACCTACCGTATGCAGGGCTTATACGTTGCTAAAGGTAATCCAAGAAATATCAAGAACTGGAATGACTTTAAACGAACTGATATTTCAATGATCAACCGAGAGAAAGGAGCCGGTTCCCGTGTGCTGCTTGATGAACACTTGCGTTTGCTGGGTATATACGGCAGTTCAATCAAAGGATATCAGCGGGAATCGCAGTCCCACATAACGGTAGCAAGTACTGTTGCCCGAGGCGGCGCAGATGTTGCAGTTGGTCATGAAAAAATCGCAAAACAAGTGGATGGTATTGACTTTATCCCTCTGCAAAAAGAACGGTATGAACTGGTAGTCAAAAAAGAAGACATGCATATCCCACAGATACAAGCTATCTTGGAAATACTGCGTTCTAAAGAATTCAAAGAGGAATTCAACCATATTGGCGGTTACGATACCAGCGAAATGGGAAACATTGTAGCAGAAACTTAATTAACAATAAATTCTCACATTCTAATTTCATAGTAAAACCGTCAGAATAAGAATTTTTTATCTGATGGCTTTTTTTATAGACATTATAAACCTTTGGCTGAGACTATAGGTTCTAGTGTAAAAATCTCTCAAAAGACTCAGTACAATGTTATTGTACTCTACAAGTTTTTACATTCAGCCTTTACTTTGAATCAATCCTCTCTTACGAATCCCTAAGAGAATTTGAGAAGTAACTGCCAATAAAGGCAATTCAATTAACGGACCAACAACTAATGCAAGGGCTATAAGAGGTTGATCTGGGAATGCAACCACAGCTATAGCTAAAGACAGGGGTGAATTTCTAGCTAGTGTGGTTAAGTTTAAACTTGCGGAGTCTTCATATGAAAACTTTAATAAACGGCTAACAATACGTCCAAGCATAAAATTAATCAGGAAAAAGAGAAAAACAGGAATAAGCAGCATGTATACTACATTTATGTTTTCAATTAAATATCTTCCTTGTGAAGCAAACATCGCCATAATAGCTAAACTCAATAAAACAATTTGACCTGTTTCAAAAAAAGGTATAAGCTTTTTTTCTAATACCTTTTGTCGATTCTTAAAAATAAATCTCGTAGCATTGGCAAGCAAGAAAGGTAAAGCAAGCACAAGAAAAATACTTTCTATCAGGAAAGACATTTCAACAGTTTTCATCACTCCTGCGAAAAGAAGCAAAAAAACAGGTAGCAGTAAAACCTGTAAAATAAGATTAACTGGTAATATAGCTGTTGATAAAGGAACATTTCCTTTTGCTATCCCAGTAAAAACAAGATACCAATCTGTACATGGTGTTACCATCAACATAATAAAACCAACCCATAGGGCTGGTTGATCAAAAAGAAATATAGCACCTAATCCCCATGCCAGTAATGGTGTCCAGATAAAATTTATTGTTAAACTCGTTCCTGCAAATTTAACATTTTCAAAGGCTTTCTTTAGATCTTTAATTGGAATGCCTAAAAATAAGCCGTACAGCATTAGAAGCAAGAAAGGAACAATAAACCGCTCAGCATTAACTTCTAAAACAGGTATTTGACCTAACAAAAGTCCTATTATAACAGCAAGTAAAATAAGCAATGTATGTAACTTTTCTAATATACTCATAAATAGTTCCCCTTATAGTCTTAGGTTTTATAACCTGAGTAGTCTTTAGTTTACAGAAAAACACAAATGATAATTATTATCATTATTATACCATAGAATCTATTTGCGTTTCAATTGTAACATGCATAGAAACGAAGCCTAGAGGGATATCCTTTGGGCTTTGCTTATTTAATAAAAAAATATGACATAAATAAATGTACAGTTATTTAATTGCTAGTCCCTTATCTATTGCATCCTGAATTATTTGATGGCAGCACTTGCCTAATGGGTTATTCTTCTGACATTGTGCATCTTTCATTGCTCCGGTAAGTTTCAACACATCTTTCATATTTTCAGCACCATCTTTTACGACAGCATTTATAACCTGTTCCTCCGTTACTTTACTACAATAACAAGCATATTTGGGATTTGCATCTTTTTTAAACCATATTGGCACTTTCACTTGCTGTTTGTTAAATTTGATATTTGTTTCTGGATTATAATAGACAATATCACATTCTTCGTCCATACATAAATAATAATCTGTATCTCCAACCATTTCTGTTAGCGTTTCCGATACCAAATGCTTAACAGTAATATTTTTAACTTCAGCGCCTGATGTTTTACATATAGGGCACAAATTGTTTTCTTCTATTTTATATGTTGATTCTACTGTGCCTCCGCAGCAACATTTATTCAATTTTTCATTAGTCATTTTATCTTATCCTCCTTGTAAGATAAATATAGGGTTAGGGCTCAAAAACCCACCCGAATGTTCTTTGACAACTTTAAATCTATTGTTCAGATGAATCAGTGACACCAGACATTGAATTTTTTAAACATCGTGCTATAATCTCTTTGTCAGAGAGATAGATGTGCATTCCTCCTGGATCCCTTCCATAGTAGAGGCTTATCCGTGAAAAAGCGTGTCACTCCACAAGGACGATTCGATGTTTAGCTGGTTGGGCCACCATTTGGTGTTACCCGTTTCAAATGCAAGGTTGTTTG
>NZ_FQZV01000115.1 GCF_900142145.1 Geosporobacter subterraneus DSM 17957
CTAGCTTAAAGATCCTTCGACTCCGTTTTACTCCGCTCAGGATGACAAATTATGGGTTAAGTTGACGCCTATGGGTCTGCCCCTACAGAAACCTTCATCTATTGCTGATGGATAAATTCCTGGAATTCCTTTAATATGTAATGCTCTTCTCCCTCTAGATAATCCTCCGGCACATCAAAAGTTTTCACATGAGTACCTTGTTCCCCCAGCATTGCCAGCAGTTCCTCCATAAAAACTCCCTTTTGTTTCAATGTATCACAGGAAGGACTTCCCTGAATTCCTAGAATTCCGACGATCTGGTATCCATGGTTTAGATATTCTTGAAACTGCTTAAGTATGATTCCTAATATTTCTCGGCTGTGCCTTCGGTATGCTTCTGTGTCATATTCCTGTTTTGTCATAGGAGGACGATCCTCCCCCAAAAATGTAAATTCCGGACAGGGTAATTGCACAATGGAAATATTATTTTCTAAGGTTTTTTGAATAAATGTATTGAAGCCACCCTTTGCTCTTTCCCATTGACGGATTACTGCATTTTGATTGAGAATACAGTGGGCAGTAAAAAGTATTTTCTTTGCTCTATGCATCTTTTGAAAGCTCATCGGCTATGATATCACCCTTTGTAACCTGGCCTTTTAATACATCTTTTGGCAGCTTTTCAATCAAAACTGCAACCAATAGACAACTAGCAATCTTATCAATAAAATTCCCTGTGATTCTAGGAATAAAAGCAGCAGTAAATATTTTTTGTCCGCTCTTTAATAACCATGCGAAGATCAGATCTGTTCCGCCTCCAGTTAGTCCACCATATACCCATACAGCAATAGGTGTTCCGATCAACGGTGCTATGATGGCCAAAGCAAACCCTGTGATTCCTGCAACCTTTAAATCAAACTTCCAACGCTTCGCTACAAGGCCAACTATAATACCAATAGCGATATTTACAAGAGCAAATGGCAGGTCTTTTGGATTAGTAATCATACTCTGTATGATATTCGTTAGTCCCCCCGTTAAGGCACCAGCCCATGGACCAAAGATAGATGCTACAAAGATAGTACCAATAGTGTCTAGAAACAGCAGTGGGATTTGCAGGGTTTGTACAATTGTACCTAATACAATATTGATAACAATACCCAGTGCAGCCATAATCATGGCATTAGTTGATGAAAATACTGAATTTTTCATATTTAATACCCCCCTTTATCTATATCATCCATATTATATTCTCCCTAATCAAAATAAAAAAGGCGTCCTTAAGGACGCGTTTTAAAACCTAAGCCGCTAGGCTTAATTTTCTAACCGATAGGTTATTCCTTGCTCACTAGTATAT
>NZ_FQZV01000036.1 GCF_900142145.1 Geosporobacter subterraneus DSM 17957
CATGAGAACTTCTGTAGAACGTTTCTTTGGTGATGGCAAAGAACATTATGCCCTGAATAATCTTAGAGTTTCAGGGATTAAAAAATCGAAAGTATTCATGGATTTAACCTGTATTGCCATCATCGCATCTAAGATGGTAAAGGCTGATAAGAAATTGAATCATGCAGCATAAAACTAACAATGTAAAAATGGGAGGGATGCATTCATAATAAAAATTGAAAAAACTGTGGATAACTTAGTTTTATAGGGGTTGTCTAACCTTTTTTAGGGTCAATTTGGGATTTTTCACAGATTTTTATCCACAATTTCAATTTTTGAATTATGCAATATCCTCAACTGGTAAAGATGTTTTTCTTTTTTTAGCTGAAGAAGAAAAAATTGGTCTGAGATTTTTTGAATAAAATCTGTAATAATGTTTATATTCTTTCGTCTAATAAATAGTGGGTATAAAAATAATATAGAAAGAATAACGAATGATTCATATTTATAGGTGCAGCTGAAATATACATGATAGGACAGGAAGTACAGGTTGTGAAGCAATCGAAAGAAAAATAGAGGAAAGGGGAATAAGTTTATGATAAAGATTGTCAGTAAAAAGAATATTTTACTGTTAATATTGATTTTGTGCGTTAGTCTGGCAATTCCCGCATACGGGTATAGTATAGAAACCATTGGTCGGATGAGCACTGTTTTGCCGAGAAATGTTTGGATCGAGGAGCTGCATCTGGGGGGAATGACTTTAGAGGATGTGGAAAAGGCTATTGATGAAAAAATAGAGACACAGTTAAACAAAAAGATTATGATCATCTTTGAAGGCGTACCGGAGAACCAACAACGGGAGTTTACATTGGATCAGTTGGGATTTGCCTTTGATACAGAAGATATTAAGGCGCAAATAGGGGCGATTCTGGATAATGAGATGGGACTTTTAAGTAGATTTAGTCAATACAGAAGTATAGAAGAAAAGGGTGAAAGATTTACCATAACTTATAGCTTTGATGAAGATCTATTTAAAGAAGCCATGAAGACATTTGACGATTCAACTCTAACAAAGCCTAAGGATGCACGCTTTGTATATCAGGAGGGAAAGATTATTATTCAAGAAGGTACAACCGGCTTCGCTTTTGACCGGGAAAAATTAGCAGCGGAGATTATGGAAAATGCACTAAAGGAAGAAAACAGTACCTTTTATCTGACATTAAAAGAAGTTCAGCCTCAGATTTCAGGTGATATGCTGCGGCAACAGGGTGTGCAAGAAAAGGTAGCTAGCTTTACAACTACCTTTGATGCAGGAAAAGTAGAACGATCCTCCAATATACGATTAGCTGCAAGTTTTATTGATGGAAAGGTACTTGCTCCAGGTGAAGTTTTTTCCTTTAACGAAGTTGTAGGTAAAAGAACAACTGCCCGTGGATTTAAGGAGGCAGGGATATATGTAAATGGAAGGCTGGATACTGGCGTTGGCGGAGGGATTTGTCAAGTATCCACAACTCTATACAACGCAGTGCTAATGGCGGATTTGCAAGTCGTGGAGCGCAGCAGCCACAGCTTGACAGTACCTTATGTACCTCTAAGCCGGGACGCTGCTATTGACTGGGGAAGTAAGGATCTAAAGTTTAAAAACAATACAGACGCCTATATTTATATACGGGCAGCCGCTGGAAAAAATAGCGTTACCTTTGATCTGTTCAGCACAAAAACAGGAAAAGAAGTGAAATTGACTTCTACAGTCTTAAGTAAAACAGAACCAACCACAAAGTATGAAGAGGATGCTGCCCTTGAGATGGGTAAGGAAGTTGTCAAAGAAAAGGGACAGATAGGGTACAGATCTCAGTTGGTTAAAACAGTGTACCAAGATGGAAAAGTGGTTCGCTCAGAAGTGGTTTCCACAGATCGTTACTTGGCAGCACCAAAAATCATCAAAATAGGAATAAAAGAGCTGGAACAAACAAAACCGGAATAACGTTCCGGTTTTGTAATTTGTGTATGTCTTGTGATAAGATACCGCTGACAGTCATATGCTATACTAACAGACTTTAGAGAGGCAGGTTTTGAGATGTTTCATTTTACCGCCAATCTTATATATAATTTTTTTATTGCCTTTGGAGTCGTTATAGGCGCAAGTGTCTTTGCAGGACTTAGTGCGTTACTCAACAATCATCCTCCGCTTAATACCATGATAGATGTCTCCCAATCTATCAAGATTTGGGCTGTAGCAGTAGCTTTGGGAGGAACCTTTCCTTCCTTTGAAGTGATAGAGCAAGGAATCATAAAAGGTGAAATGAAATCGGTAATCAAACAGATTATCTATATTTTCACTGCGCTAACCGGCGCCAATCTGGGATGCATATTCATTAAACTGCTTCGGGAGTGTACTCGGTTATGGGGAGAGTAAAGAACAGAGGGACAGCCCTTTTTATTGTTTTTATTACGGGGATGATTATAGGAGGCTTAATTGGAATCCTGAGCATCAGTACATTCGTTAGCTATCGGCTGGATCAGGATCATGAGATTATCACGGAGCTGAAGAATACGATAGAAGACAAGAATTTAAGGCTGGAAAAACTGGAAGAATCCATCAACCAACAGAAAATTATCCTGAAGGAAATCCAGGTTGAATTGGTTTTTGAAGGTAACGAAATGGATGCAATTACTTTAGAAAAGCATATAAAAGAAAAATATGTAAAACTTATAGGAAAAGAAGTGAAGGATATAGATATCGACCTCATTGAAGCGATTATCGACCGTAGAATTATGAAGGTTAACGGAAAGGAGTACCAGTTATTCGTGGAAAAGATCCACTTAACAGATATTCTTAGAATATGGATAGAAGTAAAGATTCTAGAATAAATGATCCATCAGCCTGGTATCCCCATACCTATGCAGATGGATATTTTTATGTATTGCATCTCATCTAAAATAATTAATAGACTGGTTAATTTGGTGAAAGAAGGGAAAAAATGTAATTTATTGAATTATTCCTATATCTGGTCAAAATACGAATATTTGCACTTTGGCGGGGAAAGGAGTAACAACCATGGAAGATACAGAAAAGAAAAGAAGCTATATTGGATATAATGATACATACAAGTGGATTGAAGGACATCAGGCTGGCAAAGGAAAAATCTTCAGGCAGCTTCCTGCTGCTCTATTGCTGGCTGGATTCATTGCTTTAAGCTTATATGATTATAGACTCTACCACAGCGTGATAGAGTTGACCGGGGCAGTTGTTGCTTTTACAATGGCCACTATAGCGTTCAATACCTATCATATCAATGAGAATAACTGGCTGATTTTTTTAGGGATTGCACAAGGATTTGTAGCCATATTTTTCATTCTGCACATTATTACTTTCATGGAATCCAATTATTATTATGTGTATCATTACAATCTGTCCTCCCAGTTTTGGTTAATTGGCAGTGGGATGGAATATATATCCCTGTTGATTTGCATGAGATACCTAAGGTGCAAAATTAATTTTAATAAAGTATTCATAAGCTTTTTAGGGATCTCCACAGCATTGCTGCTGCTGGTATACCGAGGGAATATGATTCCCGAAAGCTATATCAATAGCATAGGTTTTACGGCTTTCCAATATATGCTTGAATACCTATTACTCGGCATTTCTATTTTTGCCCTCCTGCTATTTATAATGAATCAAAAGGAAATGTCAGAAAATATTTCAAAATATATGATAAGGTATTTTTTGGCCACACATACTGCACAGATCACTTTTTTATTTTCAGGGGAAATGGGGGACATTACGCATCTAGCAGGACATATTTTTAAAGTAACAGCGGTCTACTGTATGTACAAAGCCCTAGTGGAATCCAGCCTAAGGAAACCCTATGGTCTGTTGCATCAAACGAATCAGAGACTTTTTTCAGAGGTCATGATAAGGGAAAAAACAGAGATGGAGCTCAGAAAGGAAAAGAAGGAGCTGAAGGGGATTCTAGATGCAGTTGGAGACGGAATTATCGTGACCCATAAAGATGGAACCCACATACATTCAAATAATCTTTTTTATAAAATGTTTAACCTCCCATATATGTTTGATACAGAAAGCTGCATAGGGTTGGTAGAGATCGGTAAAAAACAGTTTATTGATCCTGATGAGTTTGAGAAAATAACAAAACAGATTTGGGATATGCCCAATGAGTTCACCGATTATTTAGAAACAAAGGATAACAGATTAATTGAAAGGGTATCCAGACCTTTGATCCTGGATGGAGTTTTCTATGGAAAGGTATGGAGTCATCGGGATATCACCGAGAAGGTGATTGCAGAGCAAGCGCTAAGAGAGAGCGAAAGGTATCACCGCAGACTGATTGAATTATTGCCGGATGCTGTGATTTTGCACAAAGGGGAGGAGCCTATTGCGGCAAATAGTGCAGCATTCAAACTGATGAATTGTACAAATGTGGAGGATATAAAAACCCATTTGTTTTTCAACCTCCATTCCGATTGTAAAGAGCGGGCTGCAGAAAGATTAGCAAAATTAACTGCTATGGAAACCACTGTAGACTTTATCGAAGAAAAGCTTATTCTCCACGATGGTACTGTCATCGATGTTGAAATAGGTGGAACATCCTTCCGTCAAGAGGACGGGATGTATATCATCAGCGTGGTTCGGGATATCAGCGAGCGAAAAAAGACGGAGAGATTGCAAAAAACAGTGATAGAAAAGGATCGCCTGTTAGATGAGGCTACAGAATATGACCGCTTAAAAACTGAATTCTTTTCTACGATTTCACATGAATTGAAGACACCCCTTAATGTAATATTAGGCAGCGTCCAACTGTTGAAAATGAGAACCAGTGTAAATGCAGACTGTGCATATGGTTCTTCTCTGGATAAGTATACTCGAATCATGATGCAAAACTGCTATCGGTTACTAAAGCTCATCAACAATCTCATTGATATTACCCGGCTTGATTCAGGGTTCATGCGGCTAAATCCAGTCAATAGCGATATTGTCCGTATTGTGGAAGATATCACGCTATCCATTGCTGACTTTGTGGAAACAAAGGGGATTACCCTAATCTTTGACACGGATATCGAAGAAAAAATTATTGCCTGTGACGGCGATAAGCTGGAAAGGGTTATGATGAATTTGTTATCCAATGCTATTAAATTTACTCCCTCAGGGGGGCAAATAGAAGTGGTGGTTCATGATAGCGATGATTGGGTCGTGATTACCGTAAAGGATACGGGAATAGGGATTCCTCAAGATAAGCAGGATATCATTTTCGAAAGATTCCGACAGGCAGATGGGTCTTTGCGCCGGGAAAAGGAAGGCAGCGGAATTGGGCTATCCCTTGTGAAATCTCTGGTGGAGCTTCATGGGGGAACTGTCGCAGTTAAGAGCATTGTGGGTAAAGGCAGTGAATTTATCATCCGACTCCCGGCAGTACTGATCACAAGAGAGGATAATGGAGAAGCTGAGGCTGCTGTAGTGCAGGAGATCAATGTAGAAAGAATAGATATAGAATTCTCTGACATCTATGCCTTGTAAATCTTTCTTTCTATAGGTATGATAGGAGTACGTAGAAATTCAGAATAGGAGGTGAAGCATGGATCGGATTTTTTATAACGGCAATATTGTAACCATGGATGAAGAAAATCCAAAGGTAGAAGCAGTAGCAGTACAGAATGGCAGGATTGTAATGCTTGGAAAGAGTGTAGATGTAATGGCGTTAAAAGATCAGCACACAGAGATGGTCAATTTAGAAAATAAAATGATGGTACCGGGATTTAACGATAGTCATATGCACTTGCTGCATTTTGGAGCGAGTTTGCAGCAAATAGACCTTTCAGGCACAGCATCCATAGAGGACATCCTTCAGAGATGCAGAGATTTCGCAGAAGGAAAAAGCTTTAGTCTTAATAGATGGATGGAGGGAAGAGGTTGGAATCAGGATTATTTTACGAACCACAGATTCCCCACACGATATGATTTAGATCAGATCAGCACTGAATATCCGATCCGACTGGCCAGAGTCTGTGGACACGTGGCCATCGTGAACAGCACAGCATTAGAAGTCATGGGTATCACAAAGGATACACCTCAAATCCTGGGAGGTCATTTTGATGTGGATGAATCCGGGGAACCCCTAGGGATTTTTAGAGAAAATGCGCTGCAATTGATTGATGCACATATACCGGAGCCAAAGCTTGAGGATATTAAGCAAATGATTTTGGATGCTGCAGCCCTAGCCCTGAAGCAGGGAATTACCTCTGTTCAAACCGATGATTTTGGTGCTCTTGCAGCAAAGGACTTTGAAAAGGTTATACAAGCTTATAAAGCATTGCAAGCAGAAGGAAGGCTGCCAATAAGAATATACGAGCAGTGCTTGCTGCCAAATCTTGAGGACTTGAAGAGATTCCTGAAGCTGGGGTATTGTACGGGAAAAGGAGATGAGTTTTTTAAAATTGGTCCTCTAAAACTGCTGTGTGACGGCTCTTTGGGTGCTAGGACTGCCTATTTAAGAGAACCCTATGCCGATGCTCCTGAAACCTGCGGAATCAGTGTTTATACTCAGGATGAACTGGATCAACTGGTACTGATTGCGCATAATGCAGGGCTTCAGGTAGCCATCCACTGTATCGGAGACAGGGTTATGGATATGGCTTTCAATAGCATCGAAAAAGCACAGAAGATCAATCCTAGGAAGAACACCCGGCATGGCATCATACACTGCCAGATTACCGATGAAGTACTGCTAAACAGATATAAAGAACTAGAAGTAATTGCACACATACAGCCCATTTTTATACATTATGATCTGCATATGGTAGAACAGCGGATTGGAAAAGAAAGGGCAAAGACTTCCTATAATTGGAGAACCATGGTGGAAAAGGGTGTTTATGTTGCCTGTGGCTCTGATTGTCCCGTAGAGCCTTTAGATGTGATGCCTGGTATCTATGCTGCAGTAACACGAAAGGATCTGAACGGATATCCACCCTCTGGGTGGATGCCGGAGCAGCGTCTGACGGTTCAACAGGCACTCCACGGCTTTACAATGGGAGCAGCCTATGCTTCCTTCGAAGAGGATTTCAAGGGTTCAATATCACTTGGAAAGGCAGCGGACTTCACCGTTTTATCAGAAGACATTTTCACGATTGATCCTGATCAGCTTAAGGATGTAGAGGTATTGATGACTATTATAAACGGAGAGATTAAATATAAAAAAGATGTATAGATGGAGACAAATATTCATAAAATGAAGGCAGTGTGCTTTAGTTATTTTTTAGAGAGCTTGCTGCCTCATAGATAAAACAGAGGGAATTCATCTTAGAGTTCCCTTTGTTTTATAAAGATTGCCGTTTCTCTTTTTAAATTTCATAAAAACCCTATCTGCCCAGAGCTTAGGAAATAATGTTCAGTGATACTTTATACATGGGTTATTGTTTGTCTACAAAACGGCCATGCTCTTGGATTGCCATCTCTCTAAAGTGATGCACCAGCATCTCCAGGTGACGGCCGAGCGCTTCTCCTTTCATGGGAAGACCATGGCTCAATATTGCTAAAGATGGTTTTAGTGAAGCAATCCTTTGAACAGACTGCTCAGCCTGATTGATTTGAACACAATAAAAATGAGAATACAGTGACTTTGTGGCACTAAAGGGGGACTAAAATGCCTCATCACTATATTCTCACTAACTATATTTTGGCCAGATAATAGAAGTTTATTCATTTACAAAAAAATAATTTAGAGATTTAGGATAAAGAGAGGTTAAATTATTTGATTTAGATAATATTGTGGAGCTGCAACCTATTGACTGCTATACAGGATGATGATATCATTTTACTGAACGGTGTTTTGTACATTGTTCAGTTTTGAGACAAGAGATAAAGACAGGTGTTTTTACTGCATCATAAGATATGAGAGAGATGTAGGTGGTATAAAGCAGACAAGGGGGCATTGGTTGTGAATAGAGATGAACAGGAATTGATGAAAGGTTATAGAAACGGTGATCCTGTAGCTTTTGAAAAGCTGGTAAAACTATATGAAAAGAAGATTTATCATATTGCCTACAGTATGTTGGGTGATCGAGATGACGCTTTAGATATAACACAAGAGGTATTTATAAAAGTCTACAAATCCGCAGTAGGTTTTAAGGGAAGCGCTGTTTTCGCTACATGGGTTTGTCGTATTACGGTCAATGCCTGTATAGATTTCATCCGAAAGAAAGGAAGGCATAAGTATTACTATTTAGACAGAGAATTAGAAACTACAGGAGGATGCACTAAAATAGAGATTATGGATCCGTCCAAAACTCCTGAAGAAGTGATGGATGTCAAGGAGCTAGGGAGCATCGTAATAGATGCAATAAAAGAACTTCCGACGGATCAGCGTAATATTATTATTATGCGGGATATCCATGCATTGTCCTATCATGAGATTTCCAGAACTTTAAATTGCTCACTGTCTGTTGTAAAAAACAGGCTTCATAGAGGAAGATCTGCTTTAAAACAAAAGCTCGCCTCAAAGGATACTGAACATCTTCACACAGGAGGGTATTTATGGCAAAAAGTGAATTAGAAGCAAGGGAAAAAATGATTGCAGTCACCACAGAGCTTATTAAACAGTATGGAGATATCAGCAAAATTACAATCCGCGATATAGCTGAGCAGTCAGGAGTCGGCATCGGATTGATCAATTATCATTTTCAAACGAAGGAAAAGCTTATAGAGCTCTGTGTACAACGAATTGTAAACCAGTTGATAGATCAGTTTGAACCCTTATCCCATAGCCTGGATATGGAACCCATTGAAAGGTTGAGATGTATTTTCAAATCAGCGGCTTCGTTTATCGTAGAAAATCCAGGAATATCTAGAATTTCAATGATAAATGATTTAACGGCAGGTTTTATTGGAGATAATAGCGATCAGGCAGCCAAGGTATATTTGAAAATCCTAAAAGAGGCCTATGGTGAATCTAAGACTGATCAAGAAATCTATATGATTATGCATATGCTCATGTCTTCAATGCAGGTCGCATTTTTGAGAAATAATGTGATAAAAAAACACACGGGTATAGATTTTGCCAATAGAGAAAAAATTGAGAAATTTATCGATAATATATTTGATTGTATTTTTTAGGTACTGCAAGAGAAACAAGCAATATCAATTTATGAGGTGATATGAAATGGAGTTTTTGATGGTGATGCTGATCTTTCCTGTCTTATCTTTTATATTTGGAATCATAGGTCAAATACTGACAAGAAAAATCTATATCCCGGTATGTATAAGCTTTTTAGGATGGCTAATGGCAACTTTTTTAGTGTTTAATGAGACTTTTTTAATATGGGTTTTTATTTATTCTGTATTAACGTTGCTAGGCAGTGGTTTAGCAGGTTTTCTTAAGAAAAAAGACACAAAAGGATTCTAGCTAAGGCATGGGAATCTAAAGCTATTTTTTAGATCATATGCCAGCGAAATAGATATTATTTTGTTTTTCAAATATCAATTCACAATGGTTTGCTGCACCATAGCCGGATGTAGCAGGCGCAAATACCTGAACCAGACGCCAACCCTCCCTGGCGTGCCTTTCAATTACCTCGTGATGGTCTTCCTTAGGTTTTCTTCCCCAAGTACTGAGATCAATTTTTACAAACTTATATTCGTACATAACTTTAGAAGTCTTAGGACAGGTAACCAGTATTTACAGTAATTTTTTTAAGGAATTGAGTCAAGAGACGACTAATCCTAAGGATCTTGTGCTCTAAGCTTGGCAATGGAGGGAGAGAATAGAGATGAAGCTGGTATATCCTTTGCTGTTTGCGTTACATATATTTGTAGGAGTAGGAGCCCTATTTGGGGGTATGGCTGCTATTCTTAATCCTCAGGAGCCGCTGGGAATGCCGGTTGAGGCTTTGAAAAATGTGCCTTTTACCGATTATTTAATACCGGGAATTATTTTATTTACGATTATTGGCCTTGGAAATATCGGCAGTGCATTAACAATGCTTTTTAGATCAGGTTTTCAAGGCTATATAAGCAGTATTTTCAGCTGGGCTTTAGTCATTTGGATTGTTGTCCAATGTATCATGCTGAAGGGAGTCCATTTTCTGCATGCATTATTCTTTATCATCGGGGTAATAGAAGCTGTTTTATCGATAATTGTTCTGTTTGAACAGCGTTTGTTCCCAACAAATATGCTCCTAAAGCTTTATCAAGAAATAGGAAAAGGGAATCAAACTTAAAAGTTGATATACCGGAGTTTTTAATTGTATCCTGTACTAGACAACAGCAGAATAAGCCACGGATGAGGAGAGATTGAGATGGCAGAGATATTCTTAATCATAATCGGCATAGGTTATCTGATTTATAAGGTGGCCTTCGGAGTGCCTAAAGATATTAAAAAACTTGAAGATAAAGTTGACCTATTAAAATTGCATCTTCAGGAAATTGAACTTAAGTTAAATCAAATTGATAAAAAGCTAGACAGGAATGAATGAAGGTTTTCTGTCACTTCTTTATTGTAATAATCATAGGACGAATCCTTGCGGGAGGAATTTTGCTTTCATAAACCTTTTATTTTCAAGTGTTAGGGCAATGCCAATCGGAAGTGCTGTTATGCTGTTCTATGCTATGATTACCATTTTTATTGCCAATGTGGCAAATTCTAGATCAAAAAATAATAAAGAATAGAATTTTGTGTAATAAGAATTATCCTTATTTTGCAGGGTGCAATGATGAAAAAAGTGCTTCTAGTTATTTGTGCGTCATAAGGCTGAACCACGGAGGCGTGGTTCCCTACCGTTGAAATATGTCATTTATGGGTAGTGGCGGGTTTCCATGCCCGCCATCAAGGTTTTATCTATTCGGTTGGGCACGGAGACCCAACCCTACATCAGAACCCTGCTATTCTGCTGGTCTGTAGGGTCGGTGGACCCGGTCCGACCGCTAATGCCGCATTATTCCCATTAAATGTCGCAGTTACAGGGCAGAATAATAAATATGATGGCTGATCATTTACTTTTTATAACTGCATAAACGTCCATTCTATTATATCGAACAGCTGTGAACTAGCCTAATATCAAGAGTCTAATGGATATATGATGTTAACTTCAAAATGTATCCAACTGCATGGTAAATCTATCGAATAGAGAGCACATGCCTGTAGCACAGAATTCATAGTAATAGCAATAGAATTCCTTCGCATATAATGAAATATGCAGAGGAGGGATTCAATTGAAAAAGTGGTTCTTGTGGACAATGATTTGTCTGACCTGTGTAACATTGTTATTATACAGTGGCAAGTTTTTTACATATACAGGGAATAAAGTAAAGCTGAATATTCCTATTCGAATCTCTCAAGAAAATGAATATGTAGCTTGGGAAGAACAGGTTATACGTGATAATCCCGATTATAATGCTCTAGCAATATTCGTGGATATTTATGAAAACACGCTGACTCTATTTGACTATGAGAAAAACGAGATCTTAAGAGAATACGATATAGCCATTGACAGCAATTCCGCTGCACTACCGATCGGAACGTGGCAAGTAGAAGCAAAAGGTAAATGGAAAGATGGATTCGGCCCAAGGTGGATGGGCCTAAATGTACCCTGGGGTAATTATGGAATACATGGTCTTACCAATGCATCCGACGATGGTATCGTGATTGCCAGTGGATGTATTCAAATGGGCAACGCAGATGTAGAAGAACTGTACAGTATGATTAAGGTAGGTACTACTGTTTTTGTTCATGGTGGTGTGTTCGGTCCCTTTGATCATGGCTTCCGTACAATAAAACCGGGCGATCGCGGTGCCGATGTATATGCAGTACAAAAACAGATGAAGCAAGCAGGTTATTATCCCCATGAGATTGACGGGATATACGGGGAGAATATGAAAGAGCTAGTTAAGAAATTCAGGAAAGACAATAGAATGCAGGAAAGCTATGATATTGATGAAGAATTTTATAATACGCTGGGAATAGAACTCTTTGAATAAAGTTTCTGTAAAGATTTACAGAAACTTTTAATTTTTATCCTAGCCTGATGAATCTCCACATATAATCTTATAGGGATTCAAAGGAGGGAATGTAGTGTACTTATCAATATACAGAAAAAAACCGTTAGCTCGGCTGCTGCTTATTTTCACTGTCTTAGCAGTGTTGACATCAGGGGGATACTATCTAAATAGGCTCACACAGGCGGTATCTGCTGAAGTAGAAGAAGAGTTGGAAGATGTAATTATGCAGATTTTCATTCGAAGAAGTCAGGCTATGCTTCAAAAAGATCAAACTGCTCTAGAAACCCTATATGACCAGGATACGAAGCTTGGCATATGGGCACTGGAATTTGAAAAGAAAAAGATGAAGTATCTTCACGACTGGGCTGATAAGCAGGGTGTGAGATTTGTTAATATCGGAGCGAAGACAGTTCTCAGAAGTGTCAAAGAAAAAGAATCCATATACAAGTGCAATCTTTTAGTGTCTACAACCTATCAATATGTATATGTGGATGATCCTTTAACTGTAAACACTTTTCGAATTGGCACCTATCATTCGCTGGATATGATTAAAAATGAGAACCAGCAATGGCTTATTCGAAAAGAATGGTATTCTGATCCCTTTTCCAATTCATTGTATTTAGCGCAAGAAAAAAGGGAGAATATACGTGAGTATATCCTTGCACAAAAACCAGATCCGACGCCTTTAATGGAAAGAAGAGCTAATGCTATGACTTATGCGGACCAATACGCAGGGGCAGCAAAGGAAAGTGATTTTGGATATAATAAAAAATATAAAAATTATAATCCCTACGGCGGAGACTGTGCCAACTATGCCTCCCAAATTCTATATGAAGGAGGAAAATTTAAGAAAACCTCTGCCTGGAATTATGAGAAAGGCGGCAGTAAGGCCTGGGTGAACGCGGAGGCATTCAAAAACTACATGCTTTACAGCGGAAGAGCATCCTTGGTTGCCCATGGTACTTATGAAAAAGTCTATAAGGCAGCCTATCAGTTAAAGCCTGGAGATTTTGTAGCCTATGAGAAAGGTGGAAAAGTAATACATATCTCTGTAATATCAGGAGCGGATACAAAAGGCTCTGTACTGGTTAATTCTCATAATACAGACAGGTATAGAGTTCCATGGGATTTGGGGTGGAGCGATAAAGGAATCAAATTTTGGCTGGTGCATGTACATTTCTAGGTAGAACCTAATACTTATAAAAGCATAGGCCATATAAGTTATCCCATTTACGATTGACATGAGTATCCCAGGGTAAATATCTTAAAAAGCAAAGAATTTCTGTCTGCAGCAACTAAAAAATCCGCTTAAGGTATTGTAAACGGAGAGGAGGAAAGGCCTATGCCTTGGTGTCCGAAGTGTAGTACCGAGTACCGTAATGGGTATGAGAAATGTCATGATTGTAAGGTGTCACTGGTGCAGGATGAGCCAATAATAAAAAAAGAGTCTACGCCGACTAGGAACGGGAACTGGGTTTTGTTAACTACAGCCCATGGAGTAGAAGCGAGTTTGATGGTTAGCCTGTTAAGTGACAATAACATACCTCCTTTCACAAAACAGCGAGGAATTGACTCTTATCTACAAATCGTAACGGGAGTATCGAATAATGTAGAAATATATGTACGAGAAGGTGATTTGTGTAGGGCCCAGGAACTGATCGAGGTGATGTTAAACCCAATAGAACCTGAGATCTAGCATAAGAAGCATAAGAAAAAAATACTGGTTTAAAAGCTTTTACTTTTGAAGTCAGCTTTTGAACTAGTATTTTTTTAAATGTTGTTCAAGTAATTACTTGAAATGTAAAAGACAGAAGTTCATACTCCAAGTTAAAAGTGCTTTGTTGTGTTCATGGGAAAAGATTAAGTATAAGAATTTAATTCATGAACCTTGTATAATAACTGCCCTACACACAATAATATTTATAGAATAAGCTTCATTAAAAAGGAGAGAAAATAATGACAAAGATTAAAGTGTGTCAAAATAATTATGGCTATGACACGAATGAAGTAATTGAAAAGATTAAAGATGAAAGACCTGAGATTGAGATTGAAGTAGCGGCCTGCTGGGGATACTGTGACGATTGTGCCTCGGGGCCTTATGTTTTTGTAGATGATGAAATGGTACAAGCCGATTCTCCAGAGGATTTATATGAATCCATATTAGAAACACTATAAAAGAAATATCCATTTCAGCATCCATTGCAAAACAGGGAAGCCTATGATATAATACAACCGATTGGACGATAAAGGGGAGTAGCAAGTGATTTTCACTAGATAAAGTCAACATGCTGGCGATGTGCCTGGCTTTATCCCACTGGATGGATGCGAGACCTTTAACGTGAGTGCATTATTTTTTGCCTCAGGTTAAGGGTCTTTTCTTGTATCTTTATCAGAAATATCATTTTTAAAAGAAATCAACAATACTGGAGGTATGTTACATGAACTGGAAGCTTTCTTTTGTGGCCTTTACAATGCTTTTTTTAGCTGAACTGGGAGATAAGACACAGTTAGCTGTATTTACCCTGACGACCCAGCATAAGCAGCCCTTGCCGATTTTTATAGGTGCATCTCTGGCTTTGACGCTGGTAACATTTATTGCTGCATACTTCGGTAACTACATCACTAGATATGTACCAATTCCTATACTTCATACAGTGGCGGGACTTTTATTTTTTGGTATGGGTATACTGGTTTTAAAGGAAGCATTGCCAGTGTTTTGGACAACCTATGCAAAGAAGTTCTTATTAGGAAGAATAAATTAAGATATATCTTGGGATTTTTCGGGTAGAAATGAATATGACGAGTCTAATGAATATAGATAAATACAGGACTTGTCCTATGAATATATAAAGGAGTTGAGGGATTTTGGAAAAGAGAATAATTGAGTTTCCGCAGCACGCAGAGAAGTTATTGGAAGTTCTAAAAAGCGGCCGGGTACTGCTAGTAGCACAGGGACATGAAGGGAAGCCTAACCCCATGACCATTGCATGGGGCAGCATCATGTTTGCATGGGGTAAACCTATATTTGTGGCGATGGTCAGAGATTCCAGACATACCTATAAGCTCTTAGAGGAGAGCAATCATTTCACAGTAAATTTCTTCGATGAAGGATACAACAAAGCTATGGGCTTTTGTGGAACAAAATCAGGTCGTGACTATGACAAGTTTAAAGAGACAAATTTGACACCTATCAAAGCAAAGGCTGTAGATTCTCCTGTCATTGAAGAAGCCTTTCTACATATGGAATGTAAGGTTGTATATAAACAGGAAATGAATCCAGAGGCATTAGATCCATCTATATTGGCAGCCCACTATCCAAAGGATGTAGCTGAAAAAACCTATCATACCTTATATTATGGGGAGATTGTAGAAATGTATGGGAACATAGCCCAATAAGAGTTGTAAAAAAAGGCTGCAGAAAAAGTAAAATCTGCAGTCTTTTAGCATATTATTACGGAAATGATTAGAAGTCACCATGATTCTACACGAAAGAAATGCATGCATGCCTGCTAATTTATGATATACTACCTATAGAGTAAAGCATGCAGGGAGTGTATAAAAACTATGTTCGAAAAAGTACTACTGTCAGAGAAAGTAGCGAATAATATAAAGAAGATGATTATCGATCATGAACTAAAGCCCGGTGATAAGCTGCCAAATGAGATAGATTTAGCAGAAAAGCTCAATGTTAGCAGATCTACTATTCGAGAGGCGATCAAAATTCTTATTTCTATGAATATTTTAGAGATCCGTAGAGGAAAGGGTACTTTTGTTTGTGAAAAGCCTGGGATTGCAGCCGATCCATTAGGGGTTACCTTCATGAATAAGAAGGATCTGCTCCTGTACCTGTTTGAAACCAGGCTGATTATTGAGCCTGAGATGGCAGCGCTGGCTGCTGAACGGGCTTCACAAAAGAATCTGGACAGGCTGCAGACGGTATTCCACAAAATGAAAGAAGAAATCCTGCAAGGTAAAGATCATACAGAAACGGATATAAGCTTTCACAACATTATTGCGAAGAGTACGCAAAATCCTATTATTCAAAGAATTGTACCGATTATTAACGATTCCATTAAAGAAGGCTACCAGGAGACTAAGGATATTCCGGAAAGCGGAGAAAAGGTAATTATATACCATGAGAAAGTATTGGAGGCCATTCTCCAAAAATCCCCTCAACAGGCCAAACATTATATGCGTGAACATATCTTAAATGGTATGGAGCAAATATCGAGAAAGTAGAAAATTGCCAAGTAGATACTGTTCCTTTAGATGAATGCTATAGTAACAAATTGAATAAGTTATCCAATAAAAAAAGGTGCTGATCAGCACCTTTTTTTGTCTAGGGAATTTACTGTTTTATAATTGCAGATCATTTATAAAACAGTAAATTCCCTAGACAATGGGGTTTGCAAAGGGGAAGCCCCTTTGCTGGTTTAAGGAGGGTGCTCAGGCTGACTTGCAGCCGTCGAAGGGAACTATAAGTTTCCCTAGCGAAAACAATAATTGACAGAAGAAAAAAATAATAATTCATACAAAAACCTATTGCATTTTGGAGTGTTTTTCGATACAATAAAGCCATAAGACATCAGACAACGTTTTCTCCCGGAAATTATATGGAGGTGTAGTATATGAAAAGAATTGAAACGATCAAAAAAATCGTAGAATGTGGCGTAGTTGCTGTAATCAGAGCTGAATCGAAAGAAGAGGGTATGAAAATCGTAGAAGCTGTGAAGAACGGCGGTATTAAGGCCTTAGAAATTACGATGACAGTACCGGGGGCAGTGGATATAATCAAAGAGCTTTCACAGGCCTATAAGGATGAAGATGTGATTATTGGTGCCGGTACAGTACTAGACCCTGAAACTGCGAGAGCTTGTATTTTGGCAGGGGCTGAATATATTGTAAGTCCAAGCTTAAATCCTGAGACAGTAAAACTGTGCAATCGCTATAGAGTACCTGTAATGCCTGGAATCATGACAGTTAAGGAAGCTGTAGAAGCATTGGAGCTAGGGGCAGAGATCGTTAAGGTATTCCCTGGCAGTGCATTCGGACCTTCTATTATCAGTGCGTTCAAAGGACCTCTTCCACAGGGCAACTTCATGCCTACAGGCGGAGTAAACCTGGACAATGTTAAGGATTGGATTAAGGCTGGTGCTGTAGCAGTAGGTACTGGCGGTGATTTAACAAAAGGTGCAAAAACAGGAAATTATGAATTAGTAACAGAGACGGCTGCGAAGTTTGTAGAAGAAGTTAAAAAGGCAAGAGGAAAATAAGGAGGAAATTAGAATGGGTAAATTTGTTACTTTCGGAGAAATCATGTTGAGATTGGCACCTATAGGCTACGACAGATTTGTGCAGTCCAAAGAGTTTGGCGTAGTATATGGAGGCGGAGAGGCCAATGTTGCTGTATCTTTAGCAAACTATGGTAAAGATGCATATTTTGTAACCAAACTGCCAAAGCATGAAATTGGCCAATCTGCAGTAAATGAACTTAGAAGATATGGTGTAAACACCAGCTTGATTACTAGAGGTGGAGACCGTGTAGGGATTTATTTCTGTGAAAAGGGAGCATCCCAAAGACCCTCTAAAGTAATCTACGATAGAGCGCATTCAGCGATTGCAGAAGCGAAAAAAGAAGATTTCAACTGGGAAGAAATTTTTGAAGGAGCGGAGTGGTTCCATTTTACAGGAATTACACCAGCTTTATCCGATAATTGTGCTGAGATTACCCTTGAAGCAGTAAAAGCTGCAAAGGAAGCCGGCGTAACCGTAAGCGTTGATTTAAATTATAGAAAAAAGCTTTGGTCCACAGAAAAGGCCGGCAAGGTTATGGGAGAAATCGTAAAATATTGTGACGTGGTGATTGCCAATGAAGAAGACGCTGAAAAAGTATTTGGTATCAAAGCGGAAGAAACAAATATTACCAGTGGACATTTAAGTGATGAAGGATACAAAAAAGTTGCCCAGGAACTGGCAGATCGTTTTGGATTAAAATATGTGGCCATTACCTTAAGAGAGAGCTTCTCAGCTTCTGACAATGGTTGGTCTGCCATGATGTATGATACGAAAGAATTCTATAAATCAAAAAGATATGATGTTCGTATTGTAGACCGTGTAGGAGGAGGAGACTCCTTTGGTGCAGGTCTAATCTATGGATTGTCTTCCGGCATGAGCAATCAGGATGCTTTGGAATATGCAGTTGCAGCTTCTTGCTTAAAGCATACGATTGAGGGAGACTTCAATCTAGTATCCATAGAAGAAGTAGAGACTCTGATGAAGGGCGATGCTTCCGGAAGAGTGCAGCGATAATAATTCATCGGAAAAGGGATGAGAAGATGCTAACTTTAGAACATGTGGGTATCTGTGCTAAAGATACAGTGAAATTAAAGGATTGGTACGTAAAAGTATTTGACTTTAAGATTGTATATAACAATCAAAAGGAAATGCCGACATTCTTCCTGCTCTTAGAGGATCAGAGCATGATTGAAATATACCCTGCTGAACATTCGACAGAACAGGGAACAAATAAACACCAAGGCGTCAGACACCTGGCTTTTGGTACCAATGATATAGAAAAGGAATACCAAAATCTTCAAAGGCATCAGGTGGAGATTGTTGAGGAATTAAAGATCAACCCCAATGGTGTTGGGACAGTGTTCTTTAGAGATATTGAAGGAAATATCCTCCATTTTATTCAAAGACCAGAGCCTCTTTACTAATCAGGAACAAGGAGCGTTTTCCACCTCAAGCTCCTCCCCTAAATACCCCCTTCAACTGGCAGAAGGGGGATTTTATCTTTGTTTAAAGACCCTATGCAAGATAGTAAAAATCTGATATATTTACTCTGAGATATACATTATTACAGGAAAAAGGAGGGACTCACATGTTTTTTAGAAATGAGGAAGCATTGATCAGAAAGCCTGCTGAAGGTGTTGTGTTGAAGGTGGTTAGCTATGGCGGCGGCTTAATGATGACAGAGGTGACCTTTGAAAAAGGGGTAAGCTTGCCTGTACATGCCCATGTTCATGAGCAAATTACTTATATTGCAAAAGGGAGTTTTGAATTTACTTTGGGAGAAGAGACCAAGGTAGTCAAACAGGGAGACAGCATATACATACCCAGCAATATGCCTCACAGTGTGACAGCATTGGAGGATGCAGTTGCCGTAGATGCATTTACCCCTCAGCGAGAGGATTTTAAATAGAATAAACAGATAAAAAGTCTTGGGGGCATCCTCAAGATTTTTTGATAAATTGCCCGAAAATACAAAAAGTGTTGTTAACGTGTGCATCTCTGTGATATGATTAGCACAAAAGAAGAAAATGTACTGAATATATTTTTCTGAACCGGAAAAATTCAACAAGAAATGCACACGTTAACAATACGAGAAATACAATATGTTTACATGCAAATTAAACCGAAGGAGGAAGAAAAAATGGATATTTATGAAAAAATTGCAGCTGCCCTGAAAGATAATCGACATAACATTCAACTGGATGGGGTGAAAATTTACCCTCAATCCTATGTTGAAGTGGATATGGTTAAGATGATTATGGTAAAAGCTGCAGAAAAAAAAGTAATCTTAGCCCAAGGGAGCGGGCCCCTTTTCCAGGAGCTAGAGGGAGAAGCCTATGATGATTACAAGGTTTGTAATTGCAGTCATCTAAATCGGGTAGTATTAAATAAATATCTTCCTTATACGAAACCAAGTGCTTTTGGAAAGGAGATTGCAACGATTGGACTGGGAGACCGCCTCGGGATTGCGTCACCTGGCCATATTCAAGCAGTGAAAGGAAGGGAAATAAGGCCAATCTTAGCCCAGCAGAGTATACGGGAGTTAAATTTAACTAACAGAACCTATAGAAATGTATTGGATGCTGCCTGTTTTGCTGTTTTCCAAGAGGGTTATAAGGATGGTTTTGGCGCAGATGGTGATCATCTGAAGACAGAAGAGGATATTCAAAGTGCGTTAGATTTAGGTTTTACCATGATCACCCTTGACTGCTCAGAAATGATAGATAATACCATAGATAAACTAACAGATACTGAGGTTGAAGAAAAATATTATCAGTTGCCTCAATCAGTTCGAGAGCGATATGAAACCAGATACTTAGATAAATGCTTCGAACTTAGGAACAGCAAAATCTGCTTCAGTAAAGAAAACTTAATGAAAAATGTATTGATTTACGGTGCTGCTGCTGATTTTATTGTAGCAATCTATGAAAAACAAATCAAACACAGAGATCAAAAAATAGATTTTGAAGTATCAATCGATGAAACGGTAACGCCTACTACACCGGAGGCCCATTACTTTGTGGCCAGGGAAATCTATGACCGGCAGGTGGATATCAATAGCATGGCTCCAAGATTCTGCGGTGAATTCCAAAAGGGTATAGACTATATCGGTGACATACATCAATTTGAAAAGGAATTCCAGGTGCATGCAGAGATTGCTGACCATTTTGGATATAAGATCAGCATCCATTCCGGAAGTGATAAGTTCTCTGTATTTCAGACTATAGGCAGATACACCGAGGGCAGATTTCATGTGAAGACTGCGGGTACCAATTGGCTGGAGGCCGTGAGGGTAGTTGCAGAGAAAAATCCAAATCTCTATAGAAAAATGCATCAATATGCCTTGGAACATTTTGACGAGGCAAGGGCTTATTATCATGTGACTACAGATATTGAGGGGATTGTTCCTTTGGAAAAAGTAAATGATCATGAACTGAGTCAATATATGAATGAAAACAACGCACGACAGCTCTTGCATATAACCTATGGGATACTGCTTCAGGCGAAGGATGCATCAGGGCAATATTTATTCCGCGAGGACTTTTTTTATACACTTGAACAGCATGAAGCAGAATATGATGAAGCTTTGAGAAAGCATATTGGGAGGCATCTAGAGCAGCTTGGAAAATAGAAGAGCATGACCTATCCATAATGGAGTTATGTTAATAGATTATGTAAAATGAACTATGGAACATAGTTCATTTTACATATGTTGTGAAAGCTATGTACAAGAAAAATTATTTTCCCAAAATCCCTGTGTGTTATTCCAGTGCAAAGCACATAGGGATCCAACTGGATCAGGAAGAAGTTTTTTGTGATGAATCTTGTCAGTGATATTTGAGGAGAAAACAGCTGACGTTATTTGTACCCAAACTGCTGATGGGGCAATAAAATAATAGGCGTGATTAAAATTGGGGAGGTTTGGGTGTATTGATTAAGACCGAGAAAGTTTATAAATTTGGAATTATAGGATGCGGAAATGTTTCTCGTAGAAAAAACTATAATCAGGGGTTATATTCTTATATATTATGATTACAGATTTCATTTAGAATGAAAAAAAGATATAATAAAGAAAAGAACGTCTAAGAAAGAGATGTGAAATGCGATTTTGTATAAATTTATTGACTTTTTCCCGCCTAAAGTCGGTGAAGTGATTGCTTTCGTAGGATGTGGAGGAAAAACTTCTCTGATCGAAGGGATTATTACAGAATGGATGGATAAAGGCCTGCCGGTACTGCACACAACAACGACAAAAATCTACCCACCAGAAGGAAGAAAGATTATTCTGGGTTCTGATCTGCATAGGTTGGCAGAAGATCTTCGAAAGGCAGGAGATGCTTTGATTACAGCGGCAGCGGCATATACCTTAGAAGATGAATGCAAACTGCTGGGGCTTCCCATAGGATGGTTCCCAATGCTGAAGCAAGTATGTTCCGACTATGGTATCTTTGTGGAAGCCGATGGCTGTCGTGGACAATCTATTAAGCTCTATGATGACCATGAGCCCTGTCTTCCTTTTGAAGCGGATAGGATAATCATATTAACAGGAATGGATGCCTTTACCTGCAGCAGGATTGCAGAAAAAGCGCATCGTTATTTCCTTCTGCAAAAATCCTTTCCAGATATAAGCTCCTATTCCCTTCAGGAGCGGGTAGAAATATTATTCCATCCCAAAGGATTGGTCGGGAAGCTGCCTAAAGCTATTTCCAAAACTCTTTTTCTAAACAAAGTAACAGAAGAGAATCTGGAACAAGCGAAAATGATTGGAGACCTATTGCTGGAAGGGGCAGGAGCAATGTTGAAAGGAGTAATGATAGGTAATACATATGAAAAACCCATGATTTATGCGTATAAAGAGCAGGTATTGAAGTAAGGGGTTTGGTGAAAGGGGTAGTCCAGTGAAGAGTAAGAAGGTAAAAGTTGAGGATGCCGTTGGGACAATACTATGTCATGACATTACGGAGATTGTGCCGGGAGAAAAGAAAGGCAGAGCATTTAAAAAAGGGCATAAAGTTACTGCAGAGGACATAGATAAACTTAGAAGGCTTGGCAAAAACCATCTGCAGGTGATCGATATGGACAAGGATGATGTCCATGAGGATGAAGCAGGTATATTTCTAGGCAAGATATTAGCTGGAAGGAATGTAGAAGCCTCAGAGCCTTCAGAAAGCAGAGTAAACCTATTTTCTACAGTCAATGGATTGCTAAAGGTAAATGTAGATGCTTTGATTGCATTGAACACCTTGGATGATGTAGTTGCATCTACTCTGCCGAACTACACCATTGTAGGCAAGGGAGAGATGATTGCCGGGACAAAGGTAACCCCGCTGACGGTAAAAGGGAATATTCTGAAAGAAGCAGATAAAATCAGAAGGGAAGCTGGAGAAATTGTCTCGGTTCTTCCTTTTAAACCCTTAAAGGCCGGACTGGTTATTACGGGAACCGAAGTTTATAAAGGCTTGATCAAAGATGCTTTCCGTCCTGTATTGACGGAAAAGATAGAGAGGCTAGGCGGAACAGTAACCTTCGTTAGCTTTGTTCCCGATGATGAAGAAGTGATTAAAAGCAAAATCCTGGAAGCGGCAGCGGAATGCGATGTAGTATTAGTTTCAGGCGGAATGGCTGTAGATGCTGATGATGTGACGCCAAAAGCCATTGCCTCTGTATCGGAGGTTATCAAATATGGGTCTCCAGTGCTGCCTGGGGCCATGTTTCTCATGGCTTATATGAAAGATGACACACCCGTGATTGGTATACCTGCCTGTGGAATGTACGCAAAGGTAACAATACTGGATTTGGTGTATCCAAGGGTAGCCGCAGGCGAAAAAATTCGTAAGGAAGATATTATCAGGCTGGCTAATGGAGGCCTGTGTAGAAGATGTGAGCCTTGTCATTATCCAAATTGTTCATTTGGGAGAGGATAAAGATGAGATTGCCTTAGAGGCCGTGATCAATCGGGGGCTGCCTAAATTGGCATGGTAGGCAGCAAAAATAAAAAGGAGCATGTAATGACCAATCTTCAGCAAAAAGGCATTTCTAAAGAAGTTTTAGGATCTGTATACGCACCAGGCGGGCTCAAATTGGGAGGAGAGACGCCTATGGATATTGCCTTTAGCATTCTGGCTGAAATACAGTTGACCTGACATCAGGGAAAACTGGAACATATAAAAAGTCTTAAATAGGATTGAGGATAATGAACATGAGAGTTAAAGAACTGGTTATCATAAAAGGGGCAGGGGATTTGGCAACGGCCGTAGGACATAAGCTTTTTCGATCCGGATTTTCTGTCATCATGACAGAAGTTTCACAGCCTACCTGTGTGCGGCGGCAAGTATCCTTTGCCAGTGCAATCTATGAGAAAACATGGAGTGTAGAAGGGATTACTGCGGAGGCTGGTGAATCCTTGGAAGAAACCATGCAGATATTAGGTAAGGGAAGAATACCTATTATCATTGATCCCCAGTGCAGCATACAGGTCAGCTTGCAGGCGCCCTACCTTGTAGATGCCATATTGGCAAAGAAAAACACTGGAACTAAAAAGGAGGATGCCCAGGTAGTTATTGGATTAGGACCGGGCTTTACGGCAGGTGAGGATGTGGATATTGTTGTTGAAACCAACAGAGGCCATAACCTAGGGAGAATATATTTTGAGGGAAGTGCTGAAGCAGACACTGGTATTCCGGGGGATATAGATGGATATACTCAGGAGAGAGTACTCCGGGCTCCCCAAGAGGGTTTTATCCGACATATGAAAAACATAGGGGATAGGGTTTCTGTTTCAGAGGTGATTTCCTTTGTGGGCGAACAGCCAGTTCAGGCAGGAATAGAAGGCCTGATACGGGGATTGATCCATGAAGGTATATACGTGAAATCCGGTATGAAGATAGGTGATGTGGACCCCAGGGGAAATTTCGAATATGTTAATAGTATTTCAGATAAGGCAAGGAATATAGCAGGTGGTGTATTAGAGGCCATTATGATTAAAAAAAATGGAAGGAAATAGTTTATATGCAGAAGAAATACAATCGATTAGTTGAGATCATCAAAGATATGGAAAGTGTAGTAGTTGCTTTTTCAGGAGGCGTAGACAGCACGCTCTTGCTAAAAGTTGCTCAGGATACTTTGGGGGATCGGGTGATTGCCGTAACCATTACTTCGCCTTTTCACGCCAAATGGGAGGAGACGGAAGCCAGGGAACTGGCAGTTAAAATTGGGGCAAAGCATATCATGCTGCCAAAAACCTTAGAAAATGGGGCGTTAAAGTATAATCCGGTCAATCGGTGTTATCTCTGCAAAAAAGATGTTTTTAGCGATATACAGGACTACGCAGCAAGAAATGGATACCAGTGGGTGGCTGATGGTACCAATCAGGACGATGCTGCAGACTATCGCCCTGGAATGCAGGCTTTAAGAGAATTAAACATAAGAAGCCCTTTACTGGAAGCTGGTATGACGAAGCAGGAGATTCGAGAGTTGTCCGAGAAAATGGGACTTACCACTTGGGATAAACCACCCTATGCATGTCTGTTGACACGAATTCCCTACGGTCAGGAGATCAAGGAGGAAGATCTCCAGCGGGTTGATCAGGCAGAATCCTACTTGATGAGTTTAGGCTTCCGACAGGTTAGAGTAAGACTGCATGGAAACATGGGCCGTATAGAGGTGGCTAAGGAGGAATTTGCAGAGATCCTTAAAATACACAAGCTGGAGCAAATCAACCAGGTTTTTAAAGAACTGGGCTTTCAATACGCAGCTTTAGATTTGGAAGGCTATAGAACCGGTAAAATGAACGATGGAATAGTGAGGTGAAGCTGTATTATGCAAGAGATTAAAAGACTTTTAGAGAAGGTAAAGAATGGAAGCCTTAGTGTTGAAGAGGCGATGGGGGCATTGAAGGAGCTTCCTTACAAAGATATCGGGATCGCTAAAGTCGATCATCATCGAGAGCTGAGAAACGGCTATCCAGAGGTAATTTACTGCGAGGGGAAGCAGCTAGAGCATATCCAGCATATCATTGTAGAAATGCTCAAAAGAAATAACAATATATTGGCCACAAGAGCCAATCCGGAAGTATATGAAGCGGTAAAAGAGGTATGTGAAGACGCAGTATATCATAAGCTAGCTAGAATAATTACAATTAAGAGAAAGGAAATTCAACTGCCTGAAACCTATATATCTGTTGTGACGGGAGGAACTTCCGATATACCAGTAGCTGAAGAGGCTGCGATAACAGCAGAGTTTTTAGGTAATCGCGTAGAGCGGATTTATGATGTAGGAGTAGCTGGACTTCACCGGCTTCTAGGAAACCTGGACCGTGTAACTGGCGCCAAGGTGATCATTGCAGTAGCAGGGATGGAAGGCGCCTTAGCCAGTGTGGTGGGGGGCTTAGTAGATAAGCCCGTTTTAGCGGTGCCTACCAGTGTTGGCTATGGAGCCAATTTTAATGGACTTTCAGCCCTGCTTTGTATGCTGAACAGCTGTGCCAGCGGTGTAGCGGTGATGAATATCGATAATGGATTTGGTGCAGGCTACATGGCCAGCATGATTAATAAGCTATAAAAAGGCACACTGCGTGTGCTTCTCTAGGGGAACCTAGCTCCCCTTCGACGGCTGCAAAGCAGCCTGAGCACCCCTTTTACTACGGCAGGGGATTTTATCCCCTATAACCCCTGCTTTTTTTATTGTCTTAATAATGCTATAAAACGCATTAAGTCTTGAAATTACTTTTATTGAAGCACAAATAAATTTATATTTTCTTATCCAATAAAAAAACACTGAGCAATCAGTGTTTTTTTATACTAGGAAAGATGACCTTCCTCCAAACTTCTTACTGGAACAGTGATTTGACCGGATTCTAAGGTTACTACAGCCGTTTGATCCTGTGCATTTAATTTCTCAATCCAAATGGGGCTGCCCTCATAGAATACAGGGATAGTTTTTTCAGAGCTCAGTATTTGTTGTGCTCGCTCATATTGCATTTCATCATCTCCTTATGGTTATTCATTTATTTTATCTAATAAATAGCATGTCTAAAGCTTTGGTTTAGTATGCATTCACAGAAAATTCTATTAAAAGGCAGCGGTAGACAAGGAAAAAGTATGAAAAGATAGAATATTTAATAAAAACCATTTGTATTTAATCGGGGGCGGACATTATGGGAAAAGAAATTCAAGTCAAAATTACCTATAGTAAGGGAATTCATACGAGAGTTGCTGCAATGATTGTGCAGAAATGCCAAGAACTTATGAAAAAATATCAATGCAGATTATTTATAAGAAGAGAAAGAGATAATAGCGTGATACCGGGAAACAGCATGCTGGCTTTGGTTTCTATGAAAATTACAGAAGGAGAAATTATTTATGTATTTAGTGATCAGGACCGGACAGAAGAAGCCGTTGAGGCCTTTGCTGCTTTTTTAGGCGGGTCCTTTCAGTTGGAGCAGTGCAATCTTGATGAGATTGACAATATTATTCAACACAATACCCTTGCCAGTGAAAAAGTATTTGACAGTATTGTTAACGGTTTGATTGTAGTAGATCATAACAATGTAATCAGCGTATTTAACAAAGCAGCGGAGCGGATTACCGGTATAACAGCTAAGGAGGCTTTAGGGAAGGAAGCTAATGATATTATCGACAACTCTAAGCTCTATGAAGTATTAGAGACAGGTATTGAGCAGATTGCATTCAAACAGAGAATTGGGAGCAGCACCATTGTGACCAATCGGACGCCTATTATTGCCGATGGGAAAATTATTGGAGCTGTTGCTACTTTTCAGGATATCTCTGAGCTAGAATCCCTGTCCTCGGAGCTTCGCAGTGTACAGGACCTCCAGCAAAGATTTCAGCATATATTGGAAAATGTTGATGATGCCATTTGCATGCTGGATAGGAACGGGGTGATAACCTATGTCAATCCCGCCTATGAAAGGATTATGAAGATTCAGCAGGAAGAAGTGGTCAATAAGCATATCCGTGAAGTATCGCCTACAGGGATACGGATGCAGGTATTAAAGGAAAAAACCCCTCAATATGGCAAGATCATACGCAAAGAAAATGGTACTGAAATAATTGCCAATGTCAGTCCCATTATTATTGATGGTGAAATGAACGGGGTGGTATCCCTGTCGAAGGAAATAACAGAAATCAAAAGACTGGCAGAAAAGATAGAGGAATTATCGGCTAAAACCAAATATCTACAGGAAGAACTCAGTAAAAAGCATGAGATTAATAAATCCTTTGATATCATTGTGGGAAAAAGCGGAGTACTTTTGGAGGCACTATCTATTGCTTCTAAGGCTTCAGAGACTGATGCCACCGTATTGATTCGCGGAGAGAGCGGCACAGGAAAAGAACTGGTTGCCAAGGGCATTCATTATGCCAGCAGCAGAAAAAACAGACCTTTTATTCGTGTAAACTGTTCGGCTATTCCTCATAATCTACTGGAGAGTGAGTTATTTGGATATGAAAAGGGGGCCTTTACCGGTGCGATTAAACAAAAACTTGGGAAGTTCGAATTAGCAGATGAAGGAACGATTTTTTTAGACGAGATTGGGGACATGGATAAAGAAATGCAGGCTAAGCTTTTACGTGTGCTGCAGGAGAGAGAATTGGAGCGGATAGGCGGTACAAAAACAATTCCGATATCCGTGCGTGTAATTGCGGCTACTAACCGCAATCTTGAAGAAATGGTTGAGCAGGGAACCTTTCGCAGTGATCTGTACTATCGTCTTAATGTCATACCTGTCATGCTTCCGCCCCTGCGTCTTCGTAAAGGGGATATCCCAATCATCGTAGAGCACTTTATTCATAAAATATGCAGCAAATATGGGATCAGCCAAAAACGTATCAGCAAGGAAGCCCTTGCCTGTATGGAAGCCTACGACTGGCCCGGCAATGTTCGAGAGCTGGAAAATATAATAGAAAGAGGATTAACTCTCACAAGAGACGAGATGATTACTGTAGGGGATCTCCCCACTTATATAGGTATAGAGAAGGGAGAAGCAGGCTTTAGGGAAACAGCCGTTACAATTGGGGAAGATGGAGATAAAATACCTACCCTGGAGGAAGTAGAGAAATCTTTACTAGCTCTGGCGCTAAAAAAGCATAAGAGTTTTCATCGTGCAGGTAAAGCCCTGGGCATTAATCACAAGACAGTTGCAGCAAAGGCACGAAAATATAATTTGATTTAAAGCTCGGAACAAACCGAGCTTTATAACTGTTTTCAATGGCACGATGCTTGCATATAACTAAGTGAAATGATGAAAAGATAGTAGATGAATAAATAATAAAGGGGGTGCTGAAAGTGTTAGGTCTTGTTGTGGTTTCTCACAGCCAGAAGGTTGCCCAGGGAGTTAAAGACATTGCGGAGCAAATGAATAATGGAATGGTAAAAATTGTTGAAGCCGGTGGCGTTGATGAAGACAGGATTGGAACGAATCCTCTGAAAATACAGGCTGCTATCGAAGAGGCCTATGATCAAGGACCGGTACTTGTTTTTGCAGATCTGGGAAGTGCCATTATGAATGCAGAATTGGCCATTGATCTAGTGGATAACGAAATCAAGAAGCAAATTACTATCGTGAATGCTCCTCTGGTAGAAGGTGTTATTGCCGCCGTTATACAAGCTACAATTTCAGATGATGTTGAGGATATAATTCGAACTGCTGTAGCAAGCAAAGACTTAAATAAAATCTAACAGCCCTTGAGGAGGGATACTAGGTGATAGAGATGGAAGTTGCTATTCAAAGAGAAGATGGATTTCATGCTAGGCCGGCAAGTGAGTTTGTGAAAGTGGCCAACAAGTATAAGAGCAATATTTATATTAAGAAAAACGAAAAACTTATATCTGCTAAAAGCATCCTGAATTTGATGAGTCTTGCCTTGAGTAAGGGAGAAACGATGATTTTATCTATTGATGGAGAGGATGAAGCCCAGGCTCTTGAGGAGTTACTAGGAATACTGTAAAGTTTGCATCATTGGGAAAGTTGATTTTGGGAAAAATTCCCCATGGGTAAAAATTCCCCAATAGCTAATGGGAACGAATACTGAAAATTCAGGAAAATCCCCAAGCAATCGTGGAAATGTAAATCCGATTGCTTGGCATAATGATTGCATTAATAAATTATTGGATTTTAAAAAGAAAAGCGCATGAAATACTAATCTTGAAAATATTAATAAATGAAGGGAGGGGACAAGATGAAAATGTTTCGTTCAATTGTAGGATTTGCCATCGCAGGTATGTTCGTTATGAGCGTGTGGGGAGCTTTAGCAGGTGCTTATGGACTAATCGGGGGATGGTTTGCTGCTCTTGCAATCATTAGCATCATGTGGTTCTTAAATCACTTTATCGGAATTATTGATAATCCAGGGGCTTTTGTAGATATGGCTTTGGGTATTGCTATCTGTGGGACTTTAAGACCTGTTTTTTCTGCAGGCTCTATTAAACCACTGATAGAATCCATACCAACCCTTGTAATTGTGATTTTAGGAGGTATGACCGGCGGTGTAGTGGCAGTGATGTTTCAAAATGACCTGGCAAAACAAGCGGAGGAGTCCAAACAGGAAGCATAGACGATTGATTAGAAGGATATGAAAGGGGGAGAATCGATGACGCCTGGATTAATGATTGCAACCTTCGTGGGAGGGTTCATATTCCCATTTATGATCAGCATGTGTTGGGGGAGGCTGGTAGATGCCTTTGGACCTGCCGGAGGATGGTTGGCAGCCGCATTTATCGTTGGTACCACTTGGACGTTAAATCACGGTGTAGGTCTGATTCATCAGAGCGGTGGGGCATGGATTGATATGGCATGGGCAGCAGCTTTTGGTCTGTTGGCAGGAGCCGTTTATTCAGGAGCCAGCTTAAGCAAAGCAATGCCTACACTTATTTCGGCAGTGATTGGGGGTACATTGGGAGCTCTAATATTATCCTTTATCCTATAAAAGATACAATCTATAATTCATAACAATAAAATGGATTATAGTTGTGATAGCTTGCTTCTTGATGATGCTGTAGGTTTAAGTGAAACTGTGTGAAATAAGAAAAAGGGGGAAAAAGAATGAAAAGACTGATCAACGATCCATATGACGTGGTAGAGGAAATGCTGGAAGGGTATGTAAAAGCCCACGAGCAATATGTAAAGCTGTTAGAGCATGACGGACGTGTGGTTGTTAGCAAGAAGGCACCTGTTGAAAACAAAGTAGGTATTATTATTGGTGGAGGATCCGGCCATGAGCCGCTGTTCCTAGGCTATGTAGGGGAAGGATTTGCAGATGCCGCCGTTATCGGAAACATCAACACATCCCCATCTCCAGAGCCATGCTACAATGCTGTAAAAGCAGTTGATGCTGGAAAAGGCTGCTTATACATGTATGGAAACTATGCCGGTGACGTTTTGAACTTTGATATGGGTGCAGAAATGGCATCTATGGACGGAATTAGAGTTGAAACCGTATTGGTTACAGATGATGTAGTTTCTTCTAAAGAAATCAAGGACAGAAGAGGGGTTGCAGGAGACTTCTATGTATTTAAGATTGCTGCTGCAAAAGCTGCACTTGGAGCAGACCTGGATGAGGTAAAAGCGGCTGCTGAGAAAGCAAATGCCAATACAAGATCTATGGGTGTTGCATTATCTTCTGCCACATTGCCATCTACCGGAAAGCCAATTTTCGAGATGGGTGAAGAAGATATGGAAATTGGTATGGGTATTCATGGAGAGCCTGGAGTAAGAAGAGGTAAAATTGAGCCAGCTGATAAAGTGATTGATCAGATCATGGAGCATATTCTGCCTGACCTGCCTTATGAGTCAGGTGATGAGGTGAGTGTACTGGTGAACAGCTTAGGTGCCACTCCACTTTTGGATTTACATATTTGCTACAGAAGAGTAGCTCAAATTCTGAAAGAAAAGGGCATTAAGGTTCATAAGGCTTTTGTAGGACCATTTGCAACTTCTATGGACATGGCAGGTATGTCTGTTACACTGCTTAAATTAGATGATGAGTTAAAGGAACTGTTAGATTATCCTTGTGATACACCATATTTTGTTCAAAAATAAATAATAATATAAGGCAAGAATACTCAGCAAGGGAGGGACTGTCAATGTACGAAAACTATGTACTGGACAAAGCATATTTTGTAAAAGTCATTGCAGACTTGGCTGCCATAGTAGAAGAGCAGAGAGACTATTTGACAGGATTGGATTCTGCCATAGGAGATGGGGACCACGGCTTAAACCTAAGTATCGGCTTTAGAGAAGTAACCAAAAACCTTGGCGAGTGGCAGAAGGAAAACCTGACGATCCTCATGAAAAAGATCGGCATGGCGTTGCTTGGAAAAGTCGGCGGGTCTGCCGGTCCTTTATACGGCAGCTTATTTATGAAAATGGGTGAGCCTGCAGCAGGAAAAGATGCTGTAGACTTCAATGAATTCTACAATATGCTAAAGGTAGGCATAGAAGCTGTTGAAATGCGCGGTAAGGCTGTTGTCGGGGAAAAGACTATGGTAGATGCTTTAAGACCTGCCTTGGATACTTTAGCAGGGGCGATAGAAGAAGGCGTGGAACCGAAAACCGCCTTTGAAAAAATGCTGGACAGTGCCAAGTCTGGAAGAGATTCTACCATTCCGCTGATCGCTAAAAAAGGCAGAGCAATGCGATTAGGGGAAAGGGCCATTGGTCATGTAGATCCGGGGGCGGCGTCAAGCTGTATCATTTTGGAAATGTTTTATAAAAATATGCCATAATAGTGAGTCTATGGTGGAACAATCACTGTCCTTTCGGCCAGTGATTGTTCCTGTAAAGGGGAAGAATTTTATGAGAAAACCACTCGTGGGTACCAGTTGGAAAATGCATATTCACTCTATTTACAGGGGGGAAGCATTAGCCGAAGCCATGCATCGGTCTGTAGGTCATATAGAAGCGGTGGATATGTTTGTACTACCTACCTTCCCTCTGATTTCTAAGGTTGCAAACAAGCTTAAATCGGGAAATATTAAATGGGGAGCGCAAAATATTTGCATAGCGGAAAGCGGTGCTTTTACGGGGGAGGTACCACCGTTGTCTCTAAAGGAGCTTGGCTGCAGCTATATTGAGATCGGCCATGCAGAGAGAAGAGCCATGTTTGGTGAGACCGATAAGGATGTATATAAAAAAATAAGACTTTCCTTAGAATATGATATGACTCCGGTAATCTGCATCGGTGAAACAGAAGAGGATAAGCGGGAGCATGTAGGAAATGTGAGAGTGCATACCCAGATCCTATGGGCTCTAAATGGCCTGCAGATTGAGGAAATGAAAAAAATTATCTTAGCCTATGAACCGGTATGGGCCATTGGACAGGCAGAAGCGGCCAGTGCAGATTATGTGGAAAATATCCATGGATATATCCGTTCTATTGTGGAAAAGGAATATGGCAAGGATGTAGCCCAAGAGATCCGCATCATTTATGGTGGCTCTGTAAGTCCTGATAATACCGGGCCGCTGACAAAGCAGGAAAATGTAGATGGACTGTTTGTCGGAAGATTTGGCTTAAGCTCAGAAAACTTTTATCAAATCGTTAAAACAACTATGGATAATAAATGTAACTAAAGGAGGGAAAATAGATGAAAATTGCAATTGGATGCGACCAGAATGCCTATGCACTTAAGGTTGAAATCATGAGGCATCTTGATGACATGGGTATTGCCTATGATGATTTTGGCAGCCATGAAGGAGAGTCTGTATTATATCCAAATGTGGCGCTAAAAATTGCAGAAGAGGTATCAAAAGGGACTTATGAACGGGCAATTATCCTTTGTGGAACCGGAATCGGCATGGCTATCACCGCCAACAAGGTTCCAGGGGTAAGGGCTGCAGTTTGTCATGATGTATATTCTGCAGAAAGAGCTAGAAAAAGCAACAATGCTCAGGTCATGACCATGGGCGCCGAGATTGTAGGTGTGGCATTGGCTAAGAAACTGGTGGATGCATGGCTGGCATCGGAATTTCAAGGGGGAGGTTCAACGCCAAAGGTTGAACTAATGTGCGAAATCGACGAGAGATATAGAAGATGAGCAGGCAGCATAGAGGACATAGTGGAATTTTCCGCTATGTCCTCTATGCTGCCATAGCCTCTGAGGTTGATGAATAATTAGAAGTCTAGTAGAATAATATTATGAGTATTCTAAAAATAAATGACAACAGACTTTTTAGGAGGGATGAACTTGAAGGGAACGTTAAAAGTTATTATAGCAGTAGTTGCTATCCTCTTAGTATTAGGAGGGTTATTTGGCAGTACTTATAACACGCTGGTTGCAAGGTCAGAACAGGTGGATGCCCAGTGGGCTGTTGTAGAAAGCAGTCTTCAGCGCAGATTTGACCTGATCCCCAATTTGGTGGAAACTGTAAAGGGTGCTATGGCTCAGGAGCAAGAGGTCTTCGGTCGCATCGCCGATGCTAGAGCAAGAATGGCTGGGGCTACTACCGTAGATGAACGGGTTGCTGCATCCAATGCATTAGAAGGGGCACTGGGGAGACTGTTGGTAGTGATGGAAAACTACCCGCAGCTGAGATCAGCAGAAAATGTAACCCGACTAATGGATGAGCTTGCAGGCACTGAAAATCGAATCAATGTAGAGAGAAACAGGTATAATGAAGCAGTTAGAGGCTACAATCAAACGATTAGAACCTTCCCAAGAAACCTATTTGCAGGGATGATGGGCTTTGAGCCGAGACGGTACTTTGAGGCGGCAGAAGGGGCGCAGCAGGCACCACAGGTGAATTTTTCCAATTAATCAGTTTGAAAAAAGAGATAGATATTGAGGTGGATTCATTAAAAGATATGAGGACGTAGGGTAGGGCCCCTGTGGAGGTCACTGAAAAAGTCAAATAATACGTTGTATCTACAGGATTGTCATTCTGAGCGCAGCAAAGAATCTGAGCATTTAAGCCACTTCAAAGATTCTTCATTTCACTTCGTTTCATTCAGAATGACAAAAACCAGGACTTTTTCAGAGATCTCTCCTTGTGCCCTTCCGGTAAATGTTGGGATCTTGCAGAAAACCAATACAAGAAGATACTAAAACTCCCGGAAGGCGGTGAATTCATGAAAAAAATGAAATGGTTAAGCGGACTGCTGTTAATGATGATTTTATTCAACGGAATGTTTGTTTTTGCAGATGTGGCATATCCGGAGCCTACACGGGAGTTTTATGTGGCAGATTTTGCTGGTGTATTGTCTCAAGAGGTGAGGAATGCCATTCTTAGAGCCAATCTGAATTATGAAAAAACGAAAGAACGGCCTCAGATTGTAGTGGCAACCGTCCCAAACCTACAAGATTTAGAAATCAATCAGTATGCTGTAGGTCTTTTTGAGAAATGGGCCATCGGTAATAAGAGCTATGATAATGGCGTACTATTGCTCTTGGCCTTAGAAGAGCGCCGTGTATGGATCGAAGTAGGCTACGGTTTGGAAGGTGCCATTCCCGACGGGAAAGCAGGAGAAATACTAGACGCAGCCGTGCCCGCTCTATCCCAAGGCAATTATTCAGAAGGTTTACTAAGAGCCTTTTATCTTCTCAGTCAGGAGACCAATAAGGAGTATGGTTATGAGAACGGTGCGATTTTAGGTACCTATCCACCAACGGAAATCAATCAGGGAGCTGCAGGGCAAAGGATTCCTGAAAACCGGGGTGTACCTGCGATCTTTCGCATTATGGGAATACTGTTTATACTGCTTTTGCTTTGGCTGGATCATCGATTTTTGGGCGGATTCTTCCTAGGAATGTTCTTCCGCATGATCCTCTTTGGAGGCCGTGGAGGCCGTGGAGGCGGAGGCTTTGGCGGTGGAAGCTCCGGTGGGGGAGGCCGTTCTGGCGGCGGAGGTGCTGGCAGAGGTTTTTAAATAAAGATTTCTTTAATATGGATATATATAATAGTCATCCCTTTTATGGGGGGATGACTATTATATATACAAAATATTTAATATAATTCATACATTTTTTACATATGATTTTCAAAAAATATATAGGAATTATGAGAATTTTATGATATTATATCAGAACATACGCGTATTGATCCTAAAACCAAAAATCTAAGAGGAGGTCGATTGGATGAATTCTAATCAAGTAAACGGCCAAAGAGAGCAGTGGGGCTCTAAAATTGGCTTCATCCTTGCTGCAGCAGGGTCGGCGGTAGGATTGGGGAATCTGTGGAAGTTTCCTTACATGGCAGGTAAAAATGGAGGAGGAGCCTTTGTTTTAGTGTACTTTGTCATTTTGTTCCTAGTTGGATTTACTTTGATGTTAGCAGAGCTGGTGTTAGGGCGACATACGCAGCTAAATGCCATTGGTGCTTATAGAAAGATCAGCAAAGCCTTTACCTGGGTAGGTGTACTTGGGGTTTTGGCAGGGTTTTTGATTTTATCCTTCTATAGTGTAGTCGGCGGTTGGGTAATCAACTATGTAGTTAAGTCGGCTACTGGGGCTCTTCATACTGCGGATACAGCTGCCCTTGGAAATATGTTTGGCCAGTTGGTGGGAGGAACAGTAGAACCGATTGCATATCACGGAGTATTTATGTTTTTAACCTTGGCTATTGTATTCGGAGGAATCAGCGGAGGTATAGAAAAAGCCAGCAAGATCATGATGCCAGCCCTATTTGTTATGATGATCATACTTGCCATCAGATCCCTAACCTTTGAAGGTGCATCTGAAGGCGTACGATTCTTGCTGTCACCGGACTTCTCAAAAATAAATATGGAAGTAATATTAAATGCTTTGGGACAAGTATTTTTCTCTCTAAGCTTAGGGATGGGCTGTATGATTACCTATGGAAGCTACCTTAGCAAGGAAGAAAATATTCCACAAAGTGCCATCGTTATCCCATTGGTAGACACTGGGGTTGCATTGTTGGCTGGCTTGGCTATCCTGCCTGCAGTATTTGCTTTCGGATTCGAGCCTGGACAAGGACCCGGATTAATGTTTGTGACACTGCCGGCGGTTTTTGCACAAATGCCTCTTGGCAGATTATTTGAAATCCTTTTCTTTATACTAGTATTATTTGCCGCATTAACTTCATCAATTTCTCTATTAGAAGTATGTGTTGCTTATGTAGTAGATGAGTGGAAGTGGAACCGTAAGATTACAACTATTACCCTGGCTGCAGTTATATTCTTGATGGGTATTCCTGCATCTCTGTCTAACGGCCCTTGGGCACACATTCAAGTTTTAGGGGAAAGAGGTTTCTTTGATACCTATGACTTTATTGCCAGCAATATTTTTCTTCCTCTAGGGGGCTTGATGCTGAGCCTTGTAGTAGGTTGGTTCTGGGGAATTGATAAAGCCCTTGCAGAAGCTACGAACAATGGAAGAATTCAGTTTGGATTAGCCGGTTTCTGGAGTTTCCTAATCAAGTATGTGGCACCAGTGGCTATCCTCATAGTATTTATTAGATCTATTATGTAAGATATCTAAGAGCAGTCTTCCAGGCTGCTCTTTTTCTCTGGATTTTTTTCTTCTTCCCTGTGGTATAATAGGGTGGAGGATAACAAGAAGGGAAGTATAGCAAATGATTCGGATCAACGAAATTAAATTATCCATCCATGAGGATCTAAATAGTATCAGGGAAAAAATCATCAAAAAGCTTAGAATACAGCCTCAGGAACTGGTGGACTATAGGATTTACCGGGAATCTATTGATGCAAGAAAAGGAGATGCAATATTTTTTGTATATACAGTCGATGTTGCTTTAAAAAATGAGGCCCAGGTCTTAAAAAAGCATAAGAACCTTACTTCTGCCCCAGCCGCAGAGTATCGGGAAATCCCAAGGGGCGAAAAAAAACTGGAAAATAGGCCAATTGTGATCGGTACAGGGCCTGCAGGCATGTTTGCCGGTTTGATACTAGCCCAGCGTGGATATAAACCCATTCTTCTGGAAAGAGGCCGGGATGTGGATAGAAGAAGCAAAGATGTAGAGGATTTTTGGACAAAAGGAAAATTCCAGCCGGAATCTAATGTACAGTTTGGAGAGGGCGGGGCAGGCACCTTTTCTGATGGCAAGCTTACCACACGAATCAAGGATATACGGGTTAGAAAGGTCCTGGAGGAGTTTGTAGCAGCGGGTGCACCGGAGGAGATTTTATACTCCTATAAGCCCCACATCGGAACCGATATTTTAAAGGATGTAGTGAAGAATATCCGATTGGAGATAGAGAAGTATGGAGGAAATATCTGTTTTGACACCTTGGTCACAGATATGCAGATTGAAAATGGAAAAATTAAAGCAGTGGAAGTAAACCAACAGGAATGGATTCACACAGAGAATGTAATACTGGCCATCGGTCACAGCGCAAGGGACACCTATGAAATGCTTTATCGACGGGGTGTACAGATCAGACAAAAGCCCTTTTCCATTGGCGTGCGTATTGAGCACCCCCAGGAATTGATCGATCAGTCCCAGTATAAAAAGTTTGCAGGACATCCAAGGCTGGGGGCTGCAGATTATCGCTTAACCTATCAAAGTACAAAGGAGAGAGCAGTATATACTTTTTGCATGTGTCCCGGGGGTATGGTGGTAGCGGCAAGCTCTGAAGCGGGAATGGTGGTAACCAATGGGATGAGTGAGTATGCTAGAGATCGGGAAAATGCCAATAGTGCTCTTTTGGTTCAGGTCAATACAGCAGATTTTGGCGGGGATCACCCTCTGCAGGGAGTAGAATTTCAACGGAAATGGGAACAGGAGGCATTCAAACTGGGAGGAAGCAATTATTACGCCCCGGTCCAGCGGGTAGGTGATTTCCTAGAGGGTATTCCTAGTTCGCAAATTGGAGCAGTAAAGCCTTCTTATCTGCCAGGAATTACTCCTACAAATCTTAGCAAATGTCTGCCGGATTTTGTAATAGAAGCTATGAAAGAGGCTATCCCTGAGATGGATAAAAAACTGAAGGGTTTTGCACTAGCTGATGCGTTAATGACCGGGGTAGAAACAAGAAGCTCAGCTCCCATACGCATAGAACGCTTCGAGGAATCCATGGAGAGTTTAAATGTGGCAGGACTCTATCCCGTAGGAGAAGGCGGGGGATACGCAGGAGGAATCGTATCGGCAGCTGTAGATGGCATAAAGGCAGCAGAGAAGATCATTCAGAAATATAAACCATAAAAATGAAAAAAAGAATCGTCAGCGTATTATCGACAGCGGCACTAAAAGGTAAGAAAAATGAGACTATTTATAACGCGGTAAAATGGCCGCCAGGGGATTTCTGGAATTCTTAAAGGATGAATTAACCCATACCAATATAGATATTATCAACATCTATCCTGGGGGCATGAAAACATCCTTCTGGAATGATAGCAGGTCCGGGTATAATATTGAAGCATTCATGAAGCCGCAGGATGTGGCCCAAACTATTGCAGAGGCAGCATTATCTGACAACCTATGGGTATCGGAAATCAACATCAATCGGTTAAGACAAATATAAACATTATGATAGAAGAAATCAGGAGCAATGGTAGAAAAAAGCAGGGGTTGTAGGGGATGAAATCCCCTGCCGTAGTAAGAGGGGTGCTTAGGCTGCTTTGCAGCCGTCGAAGGGGAACTAGGTTCCCCTAGCGAAGCACAGGCAGTGGGTCTTTTTTATTCCATATATGCAGAAAAATGCGTCATAGTACGGTTCTATATGGTTGTCATCCTGAGTAAAACGAAGGATCTTTAAAACAGAAACCAAAGATCCTTCACTGCGTTCAGGATGACATCTCTATGATAGTGAGGGATGTAGGGGCGAACAGTGTGCACCCGTCCAAATATGTATTGGAATTAGGTTGTAGGGGTGGAGGACCCTGTCCACCCGGGCAGCAAGATTCCTGCAACCCGCTTTATGATTTGTCATCCTGAACGGAGTGAAGGATCTGACCTTTAAAATTCTAGACCCGTTCGCTCCGCTCAGGGTGACAACTTTATGAGGATGATAAAGTAGGGTTGGGTCTCCGTGACCAACCGGGTTGAAAACCCAATGGCGGGCATGGAAACCCGCCACTACGCATGAATGACATATTTCAATGGTAGGGAACCACGCCCCCGGGGTTCCGCCTTACGTCGTACTCTTCCTATTATACACCACAAAATATTGTCATCAGCAAACAAATTCTTATCAAGGCTAAAGATAAGGAATGGCGAATAAGCATTTATAGATATGCAGGTGAGCCTATCTATAGCACCAGGACAAGCATATTGGTATAAATCAATAGATACTATAAAGGAGATAGAGTTAGGAGGATATGTATGAAAAAATTTGTGGTTAGACCGGAGATTTATTTCGGAGAAAACTCGATAAATTATTTGCGCAAAATCAATGGAAAGAGGGCCTTTATCGTAACGGACCCATTTATGGTGAAGCTGGGATTAGTTGATAAAGTCACCCAGTTATTAGATGAAAATAGGGTAGCCTATGAGATATTTTCAGAGGTTGAACCGGATCCATCCTTACAGACCGTAAAAAAGGGACTCATGTGCATTTTGAAAATGAAGCCTGACGTCATGATTGCTATTGGAGGTGGCTCATCCATTGACGCGGCGAAGGCTATTATGATGCTGTGCATCCACACCAAGGAAAAGTTCATAGATATTGAAAACATTAAAAAACCCTGCTTTGTGGCCATACCTACTACCAGCGGAACTGGGTCTGAGGTTACCTCCTATGCAGTGATCACCGATCGTGAAAAGGATTTGAAAATTCCATTGAGCGAAGATCTCATGATGCCTGACGTGGCTCTGTTGGATTGTGCCTTGACAAAAACGGTACCACCCCATGTGACCGCAGATACGGGGATGGATGTATTAACCCACGCCATAGAGGCCTATGCTTCATCATTGGCTAATGACTTTACAGATATTTACGCAGAGAAAGCCATTCACCACGTATTTCGCTACCTGTTAAGAGCATATAAGGATGGAAATGATATGGAGGCAAGACAAAAGTTACATAGTGCTTCCTGTATGGCTGGAATCGCTTTTACCAACGCATCATTAGGGATAAATCACAGCTTGGCCCATACCTTAGGAGCAAAATTCCACTTGTCCCACGGCAGGAGCAATGCAATATTTTTACCTTATGTCATTCGCTTTAATGCGGGGTTAGGAACGATTAATGCCGTAAATCACGGCGTTGAACAAAAATATGCAGCTTTGGCTAAAGGGCTAGGGCTACCAGCATCCAATATTGAAGAGGGCATCGCAAGCTTGATAGAAGCAGTAAAGTTTTTAAACAGACAGCTAGTCATTCCCTTAACAATTGCGGAGGCAAACATCGCTAACGATGTATTTGAAAAGCATTTATTAGAAATGGCAAGCAATGCCTCGGCAGATATGTGCACGATCAACAATCCAAGAAGAGCTTCAAAGGGAGATTTCGTGAAAATCCTCCAAGAGGCCTACGGTAAATAGCAAATAATTACTCTTCGAAGGTCTAACTGTGAAAAACAGTTGGACTTTTTTAAATTGTTAGAATATATAAAAAATATCATTCGAAATCAAAAAAGTCTCATCGGATTATAATTTTTTTTAAAAATGATATTTCCTCATATAATATCCTGCAAATTATTCTCTGATGGAATGTCACGTATTTATAACAGCTTCACAAGATAGTGTCAGTGAAAAAAGGGTGAAGGATGATATATTTAAACTACAGATCGCTGCATCAGAAAGAAAGGCTGGATGCATTTTTTTACATCAGATGGAAAACGCTTGCTGAAAATGCGTATGCCCGCCCAGATATAGTCATTTAAAAGCAAAATATGCTTTTAATAATAAATGATAAAGGAGGATTTCAACATGATGAAGGAAGCATTAGGAATGATTGAGACAAAGGGACTCGTAGGTGCCATCGAAGCAGCAGACGCAATGGTTAAGGCTGCAAATGTAGTCTTAGTAGGTTACGAGAAAATAGGTTCCGGTCTGATCACAATCATGGTAAGAGGGGATGTAGGGGCTGTGAAGGCTGCTACAGATGCCGGTGCAGCTGCTGCTGAAAAGGTTGGTCAAGTTGTATCCGTACACGTCATCCCAAGACCTCACACTGACGTAGAAAAAATATTACCTAAAGCATAATAAACGATTTTCTGAAGGAGGTGTAGGCTGATGAAAGAGCAATTAATCGAAAAGATCATGGAAGAAGTAATGAAAAAGGTAGATAGTGCTAAAGTAGAAGAGAAAAAAGAGGTGAAGTGTGAAATGAAAACTTGTTCATTAACTGAATTTGTAGGTACAGCTATTGGCGATACAATTGGATTGGTAATTGCAAACGTGGATAATCAAGTACATGAAGCCATGGGTTTAGATAAGAAATATCGTTCTATCGGAATTATTGGTGCCCGTACAGGAGCAGGTCCTCATATCATGGCTGCTGATGAGGCAGTAAAAGCTACAAACACAGAGATCATCAAAATTGAATTGGCAAGAGATACAAAGGGCGGCGCAGGCCATGGCTGCTTAATCCTATTTGGAGCAGAAGACGTATCCGATGCAAGAAGAGCAGTAGAAGTAGCATTAAAAGAATTAGACAGAACCTTCGGTGATGTATATGCCAACGATGCAGGTCACT